>NZ_FNJQ01000002.1:0-88703 GCF_900104055.1 Pseudoselenomonas ruminantium | reverse complement strand
CTGCGGCTGGCCTTGCGCCATCTGCTGCGGTGCTGACGGCTGACCGTTTACCGCCTGCGGCTGGCCTTGTACCGTCTGCTGCTGCGCGGACGGCTGGCCATTAGCGGACTGTGGCTGGTTCTGAGCCCCTGCCGTTTCCCCTTCCGTTGCCGGGCGCGGCATAAAATACTGCACCAGCTGCTTCAGGAACCCCAGGGAATTGCTTTCCCCGCTCTGCAGGGACTGTGCCATCCCCTGCGGCTGCAACGTGAGCAATAGCTGCTGGACTTCCTTGGGCAGTTCCGTAAAAGGCTTGTTATCCAGGAGCTCAAAGGCCGCCTTGGTCAACAGGACCGGCTCGAGGGCAGATCCCTGCTCCGTACCTGCTATATTCTTCAGATTGGTCAGCAATACCTGCATGGTTTCACTGACTTCCATATTCATGCCCCGATCAATGAGTTTCCCCATCTGCATCAGCATGCGGGAAAAGGCGCTGAGCTGTTCCATGGAAAAGCGCTGGCTCTCCAAAGTGCTGCCCAACCCCTGCGCCAATGTTTCCTCCAGCGAGAACGCCTGTTTCATGACATTCTGGATCAGCTTCTGTAGATCTGCCGGCATTTTTTCCACGGCCTCAGCCTGATTGCTGGAAATCCTGGCCAGGATTCCGGCCATATCATCCACAGCATTCTGAATGGCCACATTGGTCTTGGGACTGAATGCCGCCGACGAGCCACCACCGTCTCCACGACGGCCGATTCCCTCCGCAGCCCCGGGGGCCTGCGGTCTGTCTATTGGGCGTATTCCCACATTCATGGAGGCTTCCATTGGCATTTCCCATCACACCTTTGCTATAAACTGATTGACTGCTTAAAGGGGGATCTCGAACTGCGGATCTGACATGGAACGAACCGGCTCGAAGGAATGGCGATGTATCGGACAGGGGCCATACTTCCGTAAAGCCGCAATGTGTTCCGCCGTGCCATAGCCCTTATGGTGGGCAAAACCATACGCAGGATACTCTTTATCATACTCGTCCATCAGCCGGTCACGGTTGACCTTGGCGATGATCGAAGCCGCCGCAATCGAAGCAGACTTGGCATCGCCTTTGATGATGGACTGTGAAGGGATATTCAGATTCTCGAGCTTCACCGCATCGATCAGCACGGCCTGCGGTTCCTGCGCCAGGCCGAAGATGGACTCATACATGCCATTGATGGTGGCCTGATAGATATTCACCCGGTCGATGGTCTTGGCATCCACAAACACAGCCTTGACCGCAATGGCCTTGTCCATGATCTCAGCATAGAGTTCTTCCCGAACTTTGGCTGAAATCTTCTTGGAATCGTTGATCTTGGGCAGATACAGGTCATGGGGCAGGATTACCGCCGCCACAGACACGGGACCGGCCAGCGGGCCGCGGCCGGCTTCATCCACCCCGGCCACGAATTCACAGCCTTTGGCCCAGAACTGCCGCTCGTACTCATACAGGGCAGCGACGCGCTCCCTGTCTGCCTGTTCCCGCTGATAGCGGCGCAGCAATGTGCCCACAGCTTTGCGGCCATCCTGCTGGCAGGCAGCCAAGAACTCTTCATCCACCTGCCCCTGCGCAAAAAACTCCTCTACTTGTTTTATCGTATATTTCTTTAAATCATTCAATGTTTTTTTCTCCATTTTCTGCGGGAACTTCATCCAAGGTCACCAGGCCGAGTTTCCCGGCCCGGAATTCATTCAGGACGATGTTCTGGGCCTTTTCCAGGTCCACCACGCCGCCTTTGACGAGACAGCCGCGCTTGCGGCCGATGAGCTCTAAGATTTCCAGCCCGTTTTCCGGCACATCTTCCTTGAGCTTGAAACGCTCAGCCAGGCGTTCCGGATAATCCCGGCGCATGATACCCAGAAGCAGCGCCGTGACCTGTTCGCGGTCATAGATATCATCATTGATGGCCCCCGTGAACGCCAGTTTCAATCCGACAGTCTGATCTTCAAACTTCGGCCAGAGAATGCCCGGCGTATCCAGCAGGTCCAAATTCGTGCCGATCTTGATCCACTGCTTGGCTCTCGTCACACCGGGCTTATCGGCAGCCTTGGCCTTGACCGCTCCTGCCAGTCGATTGATCAGCGAGGACTTGCCCACGTTGGGAATACCCAGGATCATACAGCGGGCCGCCCGCGGCTTTGCCCCCTTGCTGACGAATTTCTCCGTCTTGGGGCGGGCCAGGTCTTCGGCCACCTTCACGAGCTGTTTCATGCCCTTGCCCTTCATGGAATCGATGGTCACAGCAGGTACGCCCTGTGCCTTGAAGTAATCCAGCCACTTCTTCGTGCTGGCACTGTCCGCCAGATCCGATTTATTGAGCGCAATCATGCGTGGCTTGTCCTTGATGATCTCAGCCAGCATGGGATTGGCACTGCTCAAAGGGATACGCGCATCCAAAAGCTCGATGACCACATCCACCAGTTTCAGATTTTCCTCGATCAGCCGCTGGGCCTTCTTCATATGTCCCGGGAACCATTGCAGATTGGGGATATCCTGTTTTTCCATTGCTAAAAAACTCCTTACTGTCTCTTTCATTCTGTATTATCCATTGTATCATATTTCCCTGCTGAAAAAAATTTGAAAAAAAATTAAAAATGGTGTTGACAATAATTGCATTATCCCGTATACTAATACTCGTTGATGACGCGAGAGCGAACATCACGGGGGCATAGCTCAGCTGGGAGAGCGCTTGCATGGCATGCAAGAGGTCAGGAGTTCGATCCTCCTTGTCTCCACCATTTGAATTTTACAGACCGCATCTATGCGGTCTTTTTTGTTTTATCCGGACATGCAAAAAGAGGGACTGCCAACCGATTGCAGTCCCTCTTTGTCATGCCTGGATATCCACGATATTGCCCAGATTCGGATCTACGGCCAGTTCAGCCAGCATTTCCTCTGCAGCCACCTCTGTGGTATCCATAGCCTGCTTGAGAATCGCCACACCCATGTCCTGCATGGCCTGATTCTGATGCATGCTTACCGACATAGCGGCAATACTCATATCCATAGCCTGCACCTCCCTAGCTGGATAAAGCAGCACCTCCTTGTGCTATTCTATATATCGATGAAAATAACCAGAAACTTAAATAAAAATCCGGGAACCTGACAATGGTCCCGGATTTTTTCATGCAAATTTATTTCACTACGATATTCACGAGCTTCTTCGGTACGCAGATAACCTTGACAATGGTCTTGCCTTCCGTGAGTTCCTTGGCACGGGGCAGTTCCTTGACGGCAGCTTCCATAGCCGTCTTGTCGATATCGGCCGGCAGGGTGATGCGGTCTCTTACCTTGCCGTTGATCTGCAGCACGATCTCAATCTCGGCCAGCTTCGTAGCCTCTTCTTCATACTTCGGCCACTGCTGCTGATGCACGCTGCCTTCGCCGAAGAGGTTGTGCCAGAGTTCTTCGGTGATATGCGGCGCGAACGGTGCCAGCATCTTCACGAGGCTGCCAGCAAACTCTCTGGCCAGGCCAGCATTGAGTTCCTTGTCCTGGAACGCATAAGCGGCATTGACCAGTTCCATGATGGAGGAGATTGCCGTGTTGAACATGAAACGGTCGCGGATGTCTTCCGTAACCTTCTTGATGGTCACATGCAGTACGCGGCGCAGTTCCTTCTCTTCCTTGGTCAGGGCAGTGACATCGTATTCGTCCTGGCCAGCCTTGACCATGTCCTCGAAGTGGTCGAGGATACGCCATACACGGCCTAAGAAGCGGAACGCACCTTCCACGCCCTGGTCGCTCCATTCGAGGTCACGGTCCACAGGAGCCGCGAACAGGATGAAGAGGCGGGCCGTATCGGCACCGTACTTGGCGATGATCTCTTCTGGCGACACCACGTTGCCCTTGGACTTGCTCATCTTGGAGCCGTCTTTGAGGACCATACCCTGAGTCAGCAGATTGGAGAAAGGTTCATCAAAGTCTACGAGGCCAGCGTCATGGAGCACTTTCGTAAAGAAGCGGGAATACAGGAGATGCAGGATGGCATGCTCGATACCACCGATATACTGGTCAACCGGTGCCCAGTAGTTGACCTTGTCCTTAGCAAACGGAACCTGGTCATTCTTCGGATCCGTGTAGCGCAGGTAGTACCAGGAGGAGCAGATGAAGGTATCCATGGTATCCGTTTCACGCTTGGCATCAGCGCCGCACTTCGGGCACTTGCAGTTGACGAAAGCTTCGCTCGTGGCCAGTGGAGACAGCGCGCCACTATCGAAGGAAACATCCTCCGGCAGTCTTACCGGCAGGTCTTCCTCCGGCACCAGCACCTCGCCGCAGTGCGGGCAGTGGATAACCGGAATCGGCGCGCCCCAATAACGCTGACGGGAAATCAGCCAGTCGCGCAGACGGTAGTTGACCTTGCGCTTGCCAAAGCCCTGTGCCTCGGCTTCGTCGATGATGCCGCTCATGGCCTTGTGGATTTCCATGCCCGTGAACTTGCCGGAGTTGACGAGCACGCCGTCCTTATCCGTGTAGGCGGCATCCATTTCCTCAAGCTTGAGTTCCTTGTCCTTCGGCTGCAGCGTCAGGATGATGGGCAGGTCGTACTTCTTGGCAAACATCCAGTCGCGCTGGTCGCCGGAAGGCACACCCATAACGGCACCCGTACCGTAGTCAGCCAGCACGTAGTTGGTCACCCAGAGCTGAGCCTTGTTGCCATTGAACGGGTTGATGGCATAAACGCCCGTGAAGATACCTTCCTTCTCGGATTCACTGGAGGTACGTTCCATTTCAGACTGATTGCGGACCTTGTCGCAGAAGGCCTTGATTTCGGCAGCCTTCGGGTTGTTCTCGCAGATCTTCTCCACCAGCGGATTTTCAGCAGCCAGGGCTACGAAGGTGATACCATAGGCCGTATCCGGACGCGTGGTGTAGACGGAGAGCTTTTCCTCCATACCTTCTACAGGCATCTCGAATTCGAGACCTTCACTGCGGCCAATCCAGTTGTCCTGCATGGTCTTGACGCGTTCCGGCCAGCCCTTGAGCTTGTCGAGGTCTTTGAGGAGCACATCGGCATAGTCCGTGATCTTCAGGAACCACTGGGACAGGTCCTTCTTCTGGACTTCGGAGTCGCAGCGCCAGCATTTGCCGTCGATAACCTGCTCATTGGCCAGCACCGTGCCACAGGTATCGCACCAGTTGACGGAAGCCTTTTTCTTATAAGCCAGGCCTTTTTTATAGAAGAGCTCGAAGAGCCACTGCGTCCACTTGTAGTATTCCGGGGTGCAGGTGATGGCCTCGCGGTCCCAATCGTAGGACAGGCCCATGGAACGCTGCTGGCGCTTCATGTTCTCGATATTGGAGAACGTCCAGTCCGCGGGCTTTACATTGTTCTTGATAGCGGCGTTCTCGGCCGGCATGCCAAAGGAGTCAAAGCCCATGGGATGGAGTACATTGAAGCCTTCCATGGTCTTGTAGCGGGCCATCACATCACCGATGGAGTAGTTGCGGACATGGCCCATATGCAGATTGCCCGAAGGATACGGAAACATCTCCAATGCGTAATACTTCGGACGGTTCTCGTCCATCTCCGTCTTAAAGGCAGAATCGGCTTCCCATTTGTCCTGCCATTTCTTTTCTATCTCCTGTGGTGAATACTTATCCAAGCTAATCTCCTCCTGTTTCGTTTCACAAATTAGATGTATTATACCTTACCTCAGACAAAATCGCAACCTTTGTTACATTTGTCCACTCGCAATTTCCCTTTGTCTTTCCTGCTCTTCCAGCCATTTGCGCCGGGCATCCTGATAGGTCTCGCAGGCCAGCGTAAAGCCCTTGCCGGACACCTCGGAAGTATCGGATACAATCATGAATGCCTGCGGATCATAATGATCCACGATAGCCTTGACACGGCTGACCTGTGTCAGGCGGACCACGATGAACAGGACTTCCTTATGCTCCTGGGAAAAACCGCCCTTGCCCTCGAGATAGGTAACCCCGCGATGGACGTTTTCCATGATTTCCTGACAGATCTGCTCGGCCGCTGGCGAGACGATGAAAATCGACTTTTCCCGATTGAGACCAGCCGCCACACGGTTGGTGAGTTCGGCCGTCACATAGATGGATACCAGCGTATACAGGGCTTCATCAATACGGAACATCCAGGCCGAGGCCATGACGATGATGAAATTCATCACGAAGATGCAGGTCCCCATGTCCAGCGAATAGAACTTCTTGGCCACAGCGCCGACCACATCAAGACCGCCCGTATTGGCATTGGCCCGGAAGATGATGCCAAAGCCGATGCCCGCCATCACGCCGCCAAAGATGGCATTGAGCATGCCGTCCTGCGTGACGTTCCAATCCACCATGAAATGGGTGGCATCGAGGATCAAGGACAGCACCACCGTACCCACGATGGTGTCCCAGGCATAGAGCCGGCCAAACACCCGATAAGCCAGATACAGGATTGGCAGGTTGTAGACGATATTCTGCATACCAACCGGCAGGCCTGTCAGATAGTAGATAATCAGGGCCACGCCGCTGATCCCGCCGGTCAGCAGATGGGCCGGGATAATAAAGAGGTTGAACCCCAGACAGACAATCAGCGCCCCCAGTGTAATCTGCAGGTAGCGCAGAGCCTGTTTCGTAAACTCATTCCGCAACATATTCATTCCTAAAACTTTATTTGATTATATTACCGTAAAGAAATCCTGCGACTCCGTATCCGCAATGACTTCCATATCGTACTCAGCCAGTTCCTCTGCCAGGCGCTGACGCAGGACTTCCACCACCGGGAATTCCGTGGCAAAATGCCCCGCATCGATCACATGCAGGCCTAGTTCTACGGCCATCTGGGCTTCGTGGTACTTCACATCGCCCGTCACATAGGCATCGGCCCCCATAAAGGCCGCTTTCTGGATGAATTCCGCTCCGCTGCCGCTGCAAAGGGCCACCTTGCGCACCGGACGTGCGCCGGCATTAACCAGGCGCACGTGTTCAGCGGGCAGAGCTTCCCGTATCTGCGCGGCAAAATCTTCCACCGCCATGGGGGCGGGCAGGCTGCCGATACGCCCCAGGCTTTCCATCGTGCCATCCTCTTCCTGCGAGGTAATCACAAAGGTGGATAATTTGCTCAAACCTATCTTCTCCGCCAATACATCATTGACACCGCCCACGGCGATATCGAGATTGGTATGGGCGGCCGCCACGGCAATATCATGCCTCAGCAATTGCTGCAGACGTGCCCCCAAAGGCAGATCCGTACGAATCTTCTTGAGCCCCTTGAAAATCAGCGGATGATGGGCCACAATCAAATCTGCCCCCTCGCGAATGGCCTGATTGACCACGCCATCACTGACATCGAGGCATACGAGGACCTTGCGGATATCCTGATTGAATGCCCCGACCAGCAGGCCCGGATTATCCCAGTCCTCCGCCAGCCGCTTGGGCGCAATGCGCTCCAGCGCATCCATGACTACCTGACATTTCACCATTTGAGCCGCTCCTCCAATGCCTTAACCCGGCGCTTGATCACGCCATAACGCCGGTCACCTTTCGCCCGTTCGCTCTTTTCCATACCGCTTAAGATGCGCCGCTGCTGAAATAGCAGCGCTTCAATATGATGCCGAAGCAGAGGCGGTTTCTTCTTCCACAGTTTCGGCCCGACCAGCAGGTCAAGCCCTGAAGGTTTCTTACGGACGCCCTTCTCAGCCTTGATGATCTCGTAGATGCGGCCATCGTCAATGACGAGGTTCTCGTCCACGATATGCCAGGCATGGTCATAGAGCCATTCCCGCAGTTCCGGCGCACCGTTCATGGGCTGCAGCACCAATGTCGTCAACTGTTCCGTGACTTCCGGCTGGGCTTCCAGGATGGTATTCATCAGGATGCCGCCCATGCCGGCAATGCAGACTGTGTCCACTTCACCAGGCTGCAGCACGGCCAGGCCATCACCAATGCGCACGGAAACGACGTCCTCGCTGATGGCATGTTCATGGACAGTGCGCTTTGCCGCCTCATATGGCCCCCGGTTCAGATCTCCGGCCACCACGAAATCCGACTTGCCCTGCTTGATGAGGGCCACAGCCAAATAACCATGGTCCGTGCCGATATCGGCAACACGGCTCTTTACCGGCACAAAATCGGCCAAAGCCTGTAATCTATCATCTAAATGCATAAGGATGCCTCCCTTCCATTCCTTATATAAGCCCCTGCGGTTGTTCACTTCCCAGATGGGACGTGCTGTTCAATAATTCCACCGTAGGGCTGGCGCCGGCATCATAACGCACGATATTCACCGCCGTATTGAACTGCCGGATGCTCCAAAGGTACTGCAGGGGCATATGCAATGCCGCTGTCAGCAGGGTACGCAATACCGCGCCATGAGCCACGATTGCAATGGTCTGTCCCTCATGCTTGGCAACGAGTTCCTCTAACCTTGCTACAGCACGCTTCTGCACGGCAGGAAAAGTCTCCCCGCCAGGAATCTCCAGGATATCCGGATGCTGCAGGAAATTGCCCATCGCCTCCGGCCATTTGGCCACAATCTGTTCATAGGTCAGGCCTTCCCACTCCCCGAAGCTGATTTCCCGGAAGGCGGGTTCGGCCTGCACAGACAGGCCGAACCTGCCGGCCACTGCCTCTGCCGTAACCATCGCACGATTCAGGTCACTGGCATAGACCGCGTCAATCTCCTTTACCGGAAAGTGTTCTGCCAGCTTTGCCGCCTGCTCTTTTCCCGCTACGGTAAGCTGCACATCCGACTGTCCCTGATAGCGTCCATTCATATTCCATTCCGTCTGTCCATGACGAATAAATATTACCTTTGTCAAACTACTGCCTCCAATGCCTTCAGCATCTGTTCATTTTCCTCACGGGTACGCACAGCCAGACGAATGTACTGCTGGCCCTCAAGCCCCGCATAATTGGCACAATCCCGCACCAACACGCCCTGCGCACGCATCCGTGCCGTAAGTTCAGCGCTCGTCAGCCCCGTTTGGGAAACATCTGTCATGATAAAATTCACACTGGGCCGCAAGGGTTTCAACCCTCGAATCTCACAGAGTCTGGCATACAGCCAGTCCTTTTCCTGCTGCACGAACCTGCGGCTCTTACTATGATACTCCTTTAACCCCAAAGCCGCAACACCTGCCGCCTGCGCCAGGCTGTTGACATTCCAGACATCCTTGCCACGTTCCAGCCGCTCGATTAGCGATTCATGCCCGCTGGCAAAGCCCAGGCGGAGCCCCGGCATCGCATAGAACTTCGTCAGGGAACGCACCACCAGCAGATGCCTGTATGTACGAACCAAATCCCGGACGCTGTAATCTTTTTCGTCAGGCAGGAAATCCAAAAAGGACTCATCTACTACCGTCCAGATGCCTCGCTCCTTGAGGAAGGGCAGATAAGCCATGAGCTGCTCTCTGGTCAACACTTTCCCGGTAGGATTGTTGGGGTTACCCAGGAAGATGCAGTCCACCTCTCCCAATTCCTCCTTCAGCCGGTCCGTATCCACCTGAAAATCCTCAACGGCCAGCAAGGGCGAAAAGACCACCTCTGCGCCCACGGCCTCAGCCGCCCGCTGGTAATCGCTGAAGGACGGCACCGGCAGGCCCACCCGTTTCGGCCTGACCATATGCAGCAGCAGATAGAAGAGTTCTGCGGCCCCATTGCCCAGAAGCAATTGCTCCTGCGGCAGTCCGTAATGGCGTGCCAGCGCGGCTTTCATTTCCCGCGCCGCAGGGTCCGGATAATGCACGATACCTTCGATATTCTGCGCAATGACTTCTTTAACCTCCGGTGCCAGCCCCAAGGGGTTGATATTGGCCGAAAAATCCAGCCACCGGCCTCCCGCCGGTGCCTCAGCATAAATATTGCCGCCGTGCTCAAATCTCTCCATCATCATGCCCCCGCTTCTTCCCATAGGCAATGCATTGCTGCACAAAACATGCTGCCGCTTCCGAGCAGCCGGCAAAGTGCAGATGCAGATAACTGCCCAAAACATGATGCACCTGCTGCCCCGCCGGATACTCAAGATTGTTCCGCAGCTTCCGGAAGACGAACGGCGCCTTGGCCGGACTCACCGGTTCTTTTTCAGTCGAAAAATGGAATTCATGGCCTTTCAGCTTCACACCGGCCTTCCCGAGCAGTGAATCCTGCTGCAGTTCCGCTTCCACATAGCCGACCATCTGCAGTTTTTCCTTCATCACGGCCTGCCCAGCGAACACGCCGGCCATCTCATGAACCTTGCCGGCAAAATCCTGCAGGGATTCCATCAGATACATATAGCCGCCGCACTCCGCCAGCATGGGCATTCCCGCCCCGGCCTGCTGACGGATCTGGCACCGCAAAGCCGCATTGGCCGTCAGCTGCTCCGCAAACATCTCCGGAAAGCCGCCGCCGATAAAGAGTCCATCCACATCCGGCAAAGCCTCATCGTGCAGGGGGCTGAAGGGTACGATTTTTGCCCCCGACTGCGCCAATACCTTGATGCTGGCAGGATAATAAAAGGAAAACGCCTCATCCCGGGCGATGCCGATGCGGCATCGATAAGCTCCGGGCGCGCTTTCCTCCGCAGCCACCGGCAATGGTACTGCGCTGCGGGCCAAAGCCAGCAGTTTGTCCAGATCCAGGCTGCTGCCCACCGCGCGCCCCATATGGTCAATCAATTCCCGTTCCTGATTTTCCTCCACCGGCAGCAAGCCGAGATGGCGTTCGGGCATATGCAGGGTTTCATCCCGATGCAGTGCACCAAATACTTCCATATCAATGCCGGCCATAGCTTCGCGGATCATGGCTTCATGTGTTGCAGAGCCCAGACGGTTCAGGATAACCCCGACCAGCTGCACCTCCGGATCATAAGCGCGGAACCCCTGGGCAATGGCCGCTGCCGAAGCCCCCATGGACTTGGCATCGATCACGAGCAGCACTGGAGCCTTGAGCAGCCGGGCTATCTCAGCCGTGGAGCTGATGCCCTGCCGCCCGCCATCATAGAGCCCCATTACGCCTTCGATGATGGCTATATCGGCATCTGCCGCTTCCTCCGTCAGGATTTCCGGCAGCTTTTCCGCCGGCGTCAGCCAACTGTCCAGATTATGCGCTGGCCGGCCGCTGGCAAGCGCATGATACCCCGGATCGATATAATCCGGACCTGCCTTGAAGGACTGAACTTTCAGCCCTTTTTGCCGCAAGGCCGCCAACAATCCCGTAACAATGGTGGTTTTCCCCGCACCGGACTGCGTAGCCGCAATAACCAGCCGCGGGATATCTTTAAGCTTCTTCATGATCTCTTAACCTCCACGCCTCCGGAACACAAATGGACCAGGTCCATGAATTGCACCCCTGACTGCCGGGCAATCAGCGCAGCCCGGCGGCGAAGCTCTGTATCTTCTATGCCGCTGCTCCATAACAAACCGATCACCGTACCGCTATGCGCAGCATTTATGCCCAAGGCTCCGGCATCCTTCCCCAGACGCCAGACTTTGGCCAAATCCTTCTTGTAGAGCAGTTCCTGATTCGCAAAGGCACTGCGGGTGGCCGCCTCAGCCAGCAAATCTGCCCGCCCCTGTTCCATGGCCTGCTGGAAAGCTGCCAGCAAACCTTCACTGCCAGTCCCCCGGCTCTTATTCTCGGACCGCTCCTGATGAAACGAGCA
This sequence comes from Pseudoselenomonas ruminantium, assembly GCF_900104055.1. Lineage (GTDB taxonomy): Bacteria > Bacillota > Negativicutes > Selenomonadales > Selenomonadaceae > Selenomonas_A > Selenomonas_A ruminantium_C. Next base: position 77,088 of record NZ_FNJQ01000002.1, on the reverse strand, counting down.
GGTATTCACCGTGCCCCCGGTATCGAACATGGCAATGCGCATTGCCGGCAGGTGGTCATAGTGCGCCAGCACCTGCCCATGGATATGATCCATAAGCACGATACCCGGACAGAAGATACCGTCCGTGGGTTCGATCTGTGTGGCGATATCCATGATGAACTGCGGGGACCATTTTTGCTGTAAGCTTTCCGCCACCGCCACCACCACAGCGGCAATATCCGCGCTGGAAGAGGCCATGCCCTTGCCCTGCGGGAGCTGCGAACACAGCCTCAGGCCATAGGGAAACTCCTTGCTTCCGAGCGCCTGCAAGGTCAGCGCCAAAGCCCGCCGGGATTTTTCCCCCAGCCCTGTGATATCAGAAAGCCTTTCTCCGACCTGCACCGTCGTATAGCGATCAATGGGACAAGTCCCCAAAAAATACTCACCATGTGCCCAGCCCTGCACCAATTCCCCGCAGGAACCGGGCACGCGCACCATCAATTCCATAAGCCCCACACCCGTTTTTCACTTGCGTACCTGATTTACACCATACTATTGTAACCGAAAAAAGAGCCACACACAAGGCAAGGACAAATTTCCCCCTATCCTTCATCGCAGCACTATGCGAACGGCGCAAAGCATGATAAACTGAAACAAGAAAATCATCGCGGAGGCTCGCTTATGGAAATCACAGGCATCATTGCCGAATACAATCCCTTTCACCTGGGACATCGCTATCAGATTGAAAAGATCCAGGAACAAAACGATTCCCTGATCATTGCAGTTATGAGCGGCAGTTTCACCCAGCGGGGTGAGGCCGCCATCTTGGATAAATGGCAGCGGGCGCAGTGTGCCGTTGAGAGCGGCTGCGACCTCGTGCTGGAACTGCCCTTCGTCTTTGCCTGCCGCAGTGCGCAGGACTTTGCCCGGGGCGGCGTGACACTGCTGCAGCGCCTGGGCATCGTCACGCAGCTGGCCTTCGGCGCAGAAAGCCCGGACCTTGCCCGGCTCCAGCAGCTGGCTGCACAGATGGATGCGCCTGCCAGCCAGCAGGCCCTTCACGAAGCCATTACCACCGGTCAGTCCTATGCACAGGCATTGAGTCAGGTGCTGGCTATCGATAAGGACACTGCCCACCTCATGCAGCAGCCCAACAACATCCTGGCGCTGGAATACCTGCGCAGCCTCCGCCAGCTGGAAAGCCCCCTGAAACCGTTGCTGATCCAGCGGCAGGGAGCCGGTTACCATGAAAAAAGCCTTCATGCACCGCTGGCCAGCGCCACCGCCATCCGGCAGGCCCTTTACCAGCAGGAAGCCATTCCTGCCAACTTCCTTCCCCCTGCCACCTGCCAATCGATCGATCAGCTTCAGACCAGTCAGCTGCCGCAAATGGACAGGCTGCTGCTGCCCCTGCAGGTCAGACTGTTGAACAGTCAGCTGGCGGAACTGCGAAGCTGCTATGGCATCAACGAAGGGCTGGAAAACCGCATCCTTGACCGGTCAAAGACCGCAGCCACCTGGCGGGAACTCGCGCAGGCCGTCACCAGCAAACGCTACCCCTCCAGCCGTATTGCCCGTACCCTGCTCTATCTGCTGCTGGGGCTGACAAAAGCGGATATGGCGGCCTTCACCGCAGCCGGGCCCCTCTATGCCCGGCTGCTGGCCGCTAGCCCTCGGGGCAAGACCTTGCTGCGCCCCATCAAGGAGCACAGCAGCATCCCCCTGATCACAAAAACCAGCCAGTACCTTACGACAAATAAAAGGCGCGAGGCCCATGGCCTCACGCTTCTCGAACAGATGTTAAGTTTGGATACCATTGCCACCGAACTGCGAAATCTGACCTGTCAGCTACCCACCGAGCGCAACGACTTCCAGCAGTCGCCCATCTTCAGCAATAGATGGCAATAGCCTGCGGGATGGTTTCGATGTTCAAGGGCAGCATCGGCCCTTCCTCACCATCCAGATCACTGGGCAGTTCGCCCTCGGTTTCAATCAGGAAATCCTTCGCCTGCAAATGCACCACGCCATCCTTTTCATTGACCGGACGACCGGCCACTAAATCCGCGGTGATTGCCATAAGCTTATGGACACCGCATTTTTTGATAGCCAAAAGGTCGAGCTTGCCATCTTCTACGGAAATGCCCGTGGCCACATTCTTCATGCTGCCCACCACGGCACTGTTGATGACCACGAACAGGAAGGCCTCCAGTTCATGTTTGACACCATCAGCCGTAATGCTCAGCGGCACAGAACGGAACTTCGGAATCTCCCCTAAGCCCTTGAGGTAATAGGCCATCTTGCCCAGGGAATTCTTCAGCCGGCGGTCAACCTCGTGGGCAATGCAGGCCATCATGCCGGCGCTGGCCACGTTGATGAAATACTGCTCTCCGACCTTGCCGACGTCCATGCGGCGGCAGGAACCGGCAGCAATCTTATCAAAATAGGCTTCCATATCCTCATTGATCTTGAGATAGGTCGCAAAGTCATTGGAGGTGCCGCTGCCGATAATGCCCATGGGCAAATCGATCTTGTTCTTCACCAGCAGATTGACGCACTCATGCACAGTGCCGTCACCACCTGCGGCCAGAACACCATCCGGCTTTACCTCCCGCAGGAAATCCACAAAATCCTCATTGCCCTCTTTTTTCGTCCGGTAAAAGAGCAGCAGGATGCCCCGCTGCTGAAAGGCTTCAACCATCCAGTCCAATTTGTTTTTAAAGGCTGCATGCCCCGAAACCGGGTTATAGAACAACACCAGTTTTTGCAATGTTTACGCCTCCTGTTTTCCTTCCGCTTTGAACACGCCAATCCTGCGCAGGAATTTGATACCTACACGGCCAATCATCGGCATGCGCTGCAGATCGTCTTCTTTCAGACCGCCAATTACGAGCATCACCGCAATATAAACGGCACAGCCGAAGATGACCGCCCCAAAGGTCGAAATTGCCCCAATCTGCCACCAGGCCATGGTGAAATCATAGAAGAAATACACCGCTGCCGCCATGACCGCTGCCGCCACGATGGTCTTCAAAAGCTGCGGGATTTCCATGCGGTAGCCGATGAACTTATAGATGAAAATCAGGTTGATGATGGCGGCCACGCCCATATCCGCAGCCGTCGCCCAGGCTGCACCCATGATGCCCAGCCAGGGGATTGCCGTAAGCTCCCAGTTCAGGATGACCTTGGCCACTGCTGCCAGAATCATATTCACCATCGGAATGGTAGGATGTCCAAGGCCCTGCAGAATACCTGTCGATACCTGATGCAGCCCCAACAGGATGATGCTCACAGCCGAAATCATTACAGCCGGACCGGCGCCTGGCGCATTGTAAATCAAGGACGCGATTGGCGTTGCCAGCACAAAGACGATGACAAAGGCCGGGAAGCAGACAAAGTTGGAGATACGCACCGAAGCCGCCGTCTGATTGTAGACGCGCTTCATATCCTTGAGTGCCCGGGCCTCTGAGATGGCCGGCACGATGCTCATGGCCATGGAAGCCGTGATGATACAGGACAGGTTGACGAGCGGCACCGCCATGCCCGTCAGATAACCGAACAACTCCGTGGCCTCATTGACGCTGTACCCGGCTACTTCCAAGCGCTGGGGTACGATCATCAGGTCGAGGTTGGAAACCACCGGCAGCATGATGCTGGCCGCCGATACCGGCAGGGAGAGCTTGAAGATGCGGGAGATGATGGACCAGGCAGACTCCGCTTCCGTCCCCGGCAGCGGCTGCAGGTCATGGCCGTAATCCCGCTCAATATCCTTGTCGAGCTTCCAGTGGAAATACACGAGCACCATAAGCCCCGTTACAGCCCCGGCCAATGCACCTAAGGAAGCACCGGCAGACGCGTAATCCAGCCCCCAGGGCAGCAAGAGTTCTGCCAGCAGGATCATCGTGATGACGCGGAAAATCTGCTCCACGATCTGCGAAACCGCTGTCGGCGTCATACGCTGCCAGCCCTGCAGATAACCGCGGGAACTGGCCAAAAGCGTTACGAAGAACACCGTCGGTGCCAGTACCACGATGGATTTATAGGCACGGGCATCGCGCACAAACTGCCAGTCGATGAGCCAGTCCGCCGCAAAATAGGTCATAAAGGAAAAGAACAGGCCAGTCACGAGCATCAAGGCCATGGAGATATGGAATACCCGCTTGGCGCCATAGATATCCTTCAGGGCCACCCGCTCTGCCGTGATGATGGAAATCGCCACAGGCACACCAGCCTGGGACACCGTCATGGCAAAGAAATAAATTGGGAAAGCCATCTGATAAAGACCGATACCTTCACCGCCCAGGATACGGGAAACGAAAATCCAGTTCAAGGAACCGATGACCTTGACCACAAAGCCCGCCACCGTCAGGATAAACGTCCCTTTAAGGAAAGACTCCCCCTTGCTGGACTTATTTTCAGTTGATACTTCCTGCTTACTAATGAGAAACACCGCCTATATATCATGGGTACGAATACCATACCCCAAATATTCTGCCGCCTCATCAAAAATGAAAAAGCACGCAATGTATGAATTATACCACACATTGCGCGCCTTATCCATAGTGAAGCTAAGCAAATTTAAGACAAACGCTCTTAAGCATGAGCCAGTTCGTCGTTATCGTCATATACCGGCGTCTCAGCCTTGGACCAATCCATGAAGTCGATCTGCGGCGCCTTGCCTTCCTGCAGCGTGCGAACCTTGCCTGCCACTTCCACATCAGCAGCAAAAGGACGGCACTCATAGAGGCTTGCTTCCATACCAGCCGTCTCCGGCACATAGAAGCCCAGACGGTCAGCTACCGTCTTGAAAGCATAGAAACGCTCAACCAGGTCACACCATTCAAGATTTTTCATATAAATTGTCTCCTTTTCTAATCCCAAAAGCCTTACAGAAATTATATTTATGCCCTCGTTTTCATCCCCTAAAACGAGATGACAGTAATCATAACAGTTTTCTTTCGTATTGTCAAACCCTCGAAATTTGCCATAAACTATGCTAAACTAGCATAGAAAGAAATTAATGAGGTGACAAGCATGTATTACTTTTTTATGCTCCTGATAGCTATCCTATCCATCATCTTCCTGCTGGAAATGCGCCACTCTCTCCAGCGTTCCAATATGAACAGTCGCCTGATTGAAAAATACCAGGACGACCTGCACAATAAAAAACTGCTGGCCGAAATCTATGCTTACTGCCAGCAGGATTACAAACTGCGCCGGATCATCCGGAAATACGCTCTGACCATCGACGATGTGGAAAAGATCTACCAAAAGCTCCTGCTCTGGGGCAATTTCCACAAAGGCCGGCGCTTCGTGCCCATCACAGCCTTCCTCTACGTCTGCACGCTGGAATATCTCTGCCAGCATAAGAACGACGATGCCAAGGCCATCACCATGAAGTGCATGAATTTCCTACATATATAATAGGATTGCTTCTCTTTATAGCTTAACCCAATTCACTTATAGCCTGGATTTCTGATTTCCCAAACACCAGAGCACCTATAAAGTCTCCATCTTCATAGCCAGCCCCGACATTCAAAAACAATCATCATAACTTTCCCAAAACATAGCAATTGACTTTATTCCCTATAGGATAGATACCCCCACCAAGATTTGCGCTCCCAAACCTGCGAAGAACCATGCCATAGCCTTTGATATGCTATGAGAGCACATATAGGAATCATAACCTATGCATATATCCACAATCAGTGGCAAAAGAAATAACGCAGCATACAGGGCTTCCATTTTCAGCATCCTCCTTTACAAAACCGGAAATCCAGGCTATATCATGCATATTCGTCATATGAATAATCAAATCCTTCTGTCTTTTTATGTATACATAATATCAATATTATGATTGTTTTCTTTTATACTCAATCAAAGTTATTATCAGCTCGTCCATACGACGGCAAAAAGTGAGGCTGACCTGACCGGTCAGCCTCACTCTCGTTATCCCCCATATTATATTTTTCTCAGTGGCGTTCTGTAATCAGCCACTTGACCTGCCGCAGGAAGTCAATCATGCTGCAGGCAATCACATTCTTCTCGCTCATAAGCTCTTTCAAGCCATGGATATTCTGCCGCATCGAGGTGACCAGGCCGCTCACGGAGCCAGCACCATCAGCCACCGACTCCATCATGCTGCTGGTTTTGTGGATGCCATCCACGATCCGATGGCTGTAGTCACCTACGCTCTCCGTACTCTTGCTGACATCATCAAAACTTGCCTGCACCTGGCTGACAAACTCCGCATTCTCCATCGTTTTCTGGCGTGTCTGCTCGATGGCCTGACTCATCTCCCCGATGGACTGATACAGGGCATTGATATTCGTATCGATTCCCTCGACCAGCCCTTTCGTGGAAGCCGCCAGCTCACGAATGTTCTCCGCCACGATGCTGAAACCACGGCCTGCCTCACCAGCCCGCGCCGCCTCAATGGAGGCATTGAGCGATAATAGATTGGTACGGGTGGCGATGCCCTCAATGCCTTCTGACATCTTCTTGATATTGGCAAACTTTTCTTCCACTTCCTGGAAGACCGCTGTGATCTCGTCCAGTTTCCCCTCTATCTCCTGCATCTTATCCGACAATGCTCCGACGCTGTTGCCCGCTTCGCTGACCACTGACCTTGAATTGTCCATGATGGTGGAGATATTCTGGGCATAATCTTCCAGATCATTGAAATGCGCATTAAGATAGGTAAAATCCTCGTTCATCTGACCAATGCCGGCATATGTTTCCTGCATCTTGCGGATATACTCCGCGATGCCAGCCTCTGCCTGCGTCAGCTCATTCATGCGCTCATCCAGATAATCGATGCCATAGGCAATCTGCTTATCTGCCTGTGCCTGCCCTGCGGGCATAGCAGTCACCGCCCCGGACCGTACCGGCTGTGCTGCAGCTGCCGCCTGCGGCTTCTTATCCATAGCCCGCTGATTATACAGCGGCTCCTTTTTTTTGCCGAAATCAAAGATTCCCATGATACGCTCCTTACTCAAACACAGCGGCAATCATCGTCTGATTGAAATGCTGTTCATAGATCTGCTCGCCATATCCACCCCAGCCGATATAATCCCCGAGCACGGTGCCCATGTTGCGGAAGAATTCATCCGCATAGCCGTCGCCTTCAAAGAGCAGGGTGCGTGCCAGGCAATTGACCATGATGGATAAGGACGGACGCGGTACTGCCTGCCTGATCTTCTGCATGGTTTCCTGGTTGACTTGACGATAGTCATCCGGCTGCAGCATGACAATCTGATCGTTTTCGTAGATCCGCGCATGGTATTTCATGGTACGACGGTCTGTATCCAGATCATCATTGGCAATGATGTACATATCCTTGCCAATGATCCGCCCTACAGGATTGCTATCGAGGAAATTCCGGTCCATCTGCGCAGTGGAAAGGCCATGCATCTTCGCTTCCATTTCCGAGGCTGGACGCCCATCATAGGCCATGACTTTGCGATTGAAAGCATCCACCTGCGTAGCCGTCAAGGGCTCACAGATTGGTTTATAGATATTTTCGCGGAAGAGATGGATTCTCCCACCGAGGTTGCGCAGCAGGACAAATACACTGGCCTTGTCATATACCTGCCCATTCAGGGACACCAAGGTCTTTTCTGCCAATCCCCTGTCTCCGGCAGTTCCGCCAAAGACGGCAATATGTTCCTTGCGCAGCACGGAATTCAGCACCGCCAGCACAGACTCCTCGCAGGAAATCAGGCCATTCGTGGCTGTCAGGCAGATGGTATCATCGGCACGATGCGTACCGAGCTGCCGGACCGCCTCCTGAACGCGCCCCACATACTTCAGCGGACAGCGATCAGCCTCCTCCAGCACATTGCCCACACATTCAATCCCATTTTCGATTGCCAGGACCTCTAGGGTATCATGAAAAATCCCCGCATCAGAGAACGCGGCAATGGAAGTAGTTCCCATTACAATGCTGTGCGGAAACCTTTCCTGCATCTTCCTGCTGGTCTCTGCAAAAGCAGCCACCGTAGTCGTAAACCAAACGAACTTTGCCTGTGACATCTGCCGGCAGGCCTGACTGATGGCATTGTCCACCGGCACGGCCTGACTGCGTCCAATCTTATATTCCATGATATCTCTCCTATACCATCACGCCAATTACATTATTTCTATCCCTTTGTTACAGTTTGAACTGGCCGATTGCCGTCTGCATATCCGTTGCCATATTCGCCAACGCCTGGGATGCTGCGGCAATCTCTTCATTGGATGCGGATTGTTCCTGGGCCGCTGCCGAAATGGTATGGGTATGTTCCGACGTCTTCCGGCTTATGCCATCAATGGAATCCACCGCCGATACGATATTCCCTGTGCCCTCGGCAACCAGATTCACCGAAGTATTGATTTCATCCATCTGCTGCTTGATGCCATCGACCATGGTGAGGATGCCTTCAAACTGCTCGCCCACTTCACGAATCGCCGCCGTGCCGGATTTTACTTCTTCCGTCCCTGCCCGCATCGCTTTCACAGCTTCTGCCGTATCCTGCTGAATGGACGTGATACGCTGCTTGATCTGCTCTGCCGAATCCTGGGATTCCGAGGCCAGCTTGCGCACTTCCTCGGCCACCACGGCAAAGCCACGGCCATGCTCGCCAGCACGGGCTGCTTCGATAGCAGCATTGAGCGACAACAGGTTCGTCTGCTCGGCAATCGAGGAGATTGCCTCCACGATCTGCCCAATCTGATTGCTGTTTTCACCCAACTTCTGCACCACTTCGGCCGAGGCGATAACACTCTGCTCGATATTGCCCATGCGCTTGACCGCATTCTCCATGAGCTGAGAACCCTTGTATGCGGCTTCTGCCGTACGGTTGGAAGTATCCGAAACCATATGTGCCTTTTTCGTCATGGCCGATACATCGGCATAGACGTCATCCACATTCTTCTTAGCGCCATCAATATCGGACAGTTGCTGTTCCATGCTCATCGAAACCTCGCCTACGGTTTCGGCTACATGCACGGATGCCTCTGCCGACTGCTGGGCATTGGCCGTCAATTCTTCCGAAGCCGCTGCTACCTGTTCACTGGTTGAGGCCATCTTATGGATGAGCGCACGCAGATTCGTGCTCATGGTATTGAAAGCAGCCGTCATCTCACCGATCTCATCGGCAGATTCCACTGGCAGCTGCTCCAGCTTCAGATTGCCATTGGCCATCTGCGAAGCATGGTTTTCCAATTTCACCACCGGTCCCGTAATCTGTCCGGCAAAGGTCCGGCAGACAAACCCAGACACCAGGAGCCCACCCAGGATAAGGCACAGGAAAATCACCTTCAGATTCCATAAGGAAGCAAATACGAAAGAACTAGGTACGGAAATGCCCACGATCCAGCCCGTAGAAGGCACAGACTGATAGGCAAAGACCTGTTCTTCACCATTGATAGTCGTCTCAAAATAGCCTTCACCATTCTTGACGATTTCATCAAAATGATTTCCCCAGCCCTCAATGTCCTTGAAGTTTTTCATCTGCTCCCCGGCGCCGGAAGTGGCCAGGATATTGCCGCTCTTCTCCATGACAACGCCGGCACCTTCACCATGATACTTCATCTTATTGACCTGTTCGGTGATAGCATCCAGCGCAATATCCACACAGGTAGCACCGATGAACTGTCCATCAGCCTTTACCGGCGCAGCCACCGATACTACCAATTTTCCCGTGCTGGCTGCTACATAAGCATCGGTAAAGAGCACCTTATCCTGCGCCTTGGCTTCTTTGTACCAAGGGCGCTGACGGGGATCACGCTTGCCGGTCTTGTCCCCGGTGTAGAAACCCATCCACCAGCCGTCCTCCGTACCGCCGGTCATTTCCAGGATTTCCTTATCCGAAATGGTCGTGCCCAGCGTTTCCTTCTTGTGCATGATATCGTAATTGCCATTCAGGCTGGTCATATAATTCGTGGTAGCCACACCAAAAGCGCGCTTTTCCCGCAGCCAGCCATCCAGGTCCATCACTTCTCGGGAAACCGTCGTCCGCAGTTCACTGTCCACGCTTTGTTGGAGTTCCCTGCTGGCCATGATATATCCGGTGATTGCCACCACAGCCATCAACAGGCCCATAATCCCGGACAGCAACATAAATTTTTGCTTCAAACTCATAATATTCCCCTCTCTCCTCGGCCGGAATTTTTCCAGCACTCTCCAACCTGCATCTCCTATCTCCTCACTTCGCTGTATACAAAAAAAATCCTCCCCAAAATCATTGCACTACGCTAAAATAAAAGAAAGATTCGGATTTTTTCATCTCCAGGACAAGGAGGTCTTCACCATGCTGGCCCAGAACAACCATCAGGCTGGCTGGTTCCTGAGTCTATTGCAGAACTAAAACCGACATTTTTTCTCCACCAATGGTAGACATAGACATGAAAAAGTGTTACAATGTAAACATCATAAATCGTGCAACGAAGCCGCATGCCATATCCTCCGGGGTATGCATGCGGCTTTCTATGTAACACGGTTGGAGAAAAATTTGGGAGGGTTATTTATGTCAGAAAAGAAACACAGCAGCCTCGATAAGCTGGGGATTTGGATTATCGGGGCTACCGTCCTGGGTGCCGTCACCGGCCTGGTTCTGGGGAAAGACGCGCAGATGCTGGCGCCCATGGGCAATCTCTTCATGCAGCTCATCAAGATGGTAGTCGTACCACTGGTGCTCTTTTCCCTGATTGGCGGAGCTGCCTCTCTGGGAAGATCCAGCAGTGCCGGTAAGATCGGCCTTTTGACTTTTGCCTACTATGGGATCACGACGGCCGTAGCCGTGGCACTCGGCCTTGCCGCCAGCGAAATCTTCCAGCCAGGACGGGGCATTGAAATGGCCACGCTGTCGGAAGCTGCCATTTCGGTTGAACATATGGAAGAAAGCACGCAGATTCCCGGCTTCTGGGAGACCGTGACCGGTTTTGTCCCCACCAATCCTTTTCAGGCTCTGGTTGACGGCAATATCCTGCAGATCATCGTCTTTGCTCTGTTCATGGGCTTTGCCGCCACGTATCTGGAAGAGCACAAACGCAATTATGTGCTGAACTTCTTCAACTACCTGACGGAATTATTCATCAAAGTCATGACGGGCATCATGTTTGTGGCTCCTGTCGGCGTATTCTGCCTGATGGCAGATGCCACCGGCACCTTCGGTTACGCCGTGCTCACGAAGATCCTCTATCTGATCCTCCTCTATGTCGTGGTGCTGGCCATCGTCACCTACGGCATGATTGGCGGCAGTGTCGCCATGTTCTCTCGCTGCACCACCTATAAGCAATTCTTCAAGAGCATGTGGAAGGTACAGATATTTGCCTTCTCCACGGCCTCTTCCATCGCCACCTTGCCGCTCAATATGAACACGGCCACTACAGAGTTGGGCGTATCGAAGGAAACCACCTCCTTTGCCCTGCCTCTAGGCGCCACCATCAATATGAACGGCAATGCCGCATACTATGCCATGGCCGCCACGTTCATCGCCCAGATGTACGGCATGGAGCTTTCCCTGCCCCAGTACATCGCCATCATCATCACCAGCACGCTGGGTGCTGTGGGGCAGGCTGGCGTCCCAGGTCCGACACTCCTCGTGGTAGCCGTACTGGTTTCCGCTGGCATCCCCATCGATGCCCTGCCCATTCTCTTTGGCGTTGACCGTATCTTCGATATGCTGCGCACTGCCGTCAACATCACCGGCGACGCTGCCTGCGCCACCATCGTAGACAGATTCCGGGAACCTGCTCCTGCCAAGAAAGAACCATCCCCGCTTATGAACGCTTAATAAATCTTGAAAATCACCTTATCTATAAAGCGGGCGGCTGACTAGTCAAATTGACCGGTCAGCCGCCCGCTTGGCTTTTCCCTCTATCCATTTTCAATCGTCACAGCTGTCACTTCCATCACTGTCACAGCTGCTGTCGCTGCCGCCATAATCTCCTGTATAGTCATCATAATAACTGTTATCATCACTATCATGATCCGTGTTTCCGTTCCCAAACTTCGGAAGGATCATTGACACAAAAATCATGACAGCAAGACTCAGCAATGACGCCATCGGGTGATTCCCATCCATAATACCCGCCTCCTCAGACATAGATCCGTTTATGGTATTATCGTACCATCCGATTCTCACAAAGAGATTAAATCTCCCTTAAAAACACACGACAACAACCCCTTGTCGAAAAAGTCTATTTCTGGCCCGGAACAGGCTCCCGATACTCGATAGTAAGTGTCACGTAAATAACAGACTTGTTTTCGGGAACAGTAATCGTGCGAACGTGCTCCGACATATGTACTTTGTATTCCCCTGTGATAGTTCCCTCGCAGGCAGGAGCGTTTTCAGCCTTTATGATAGTTTCCTGCATTACCGATGGGGGCTGTATGATGGTAAAGTGTTCCGTATGATATACCTTACTGCCGTCTTCTTTTATCTCGGCGGTATCACTCGACACGGTTTCCTTGCACATCGACTTCTTCTCATCACCATAGTCCTTGAATACTTCTATAACCCAGGCCGTTTTGGGGCCGTGGTAATGGGGGTTCTTGTTTTCCGAAACCTCCCGTGTATTCTTTTCGACAGATTCCTCTACGGCACACAGCCTGCTGTTTGCTGCCTGTGCGGCGTCCCTTTCACTTTGTCTGTCCTGTTCCGTCCCCCAAAACGGAGAGGCAAATACCACCGTAGCCAGAACTGCGGTTATGAAGAGTGCTGCTATCATAAATATTTTCTTGGACATTTTTCATCGCCCCTTTCTGGCCTATTCGTTTACTGTGAGATATCCGGTTTTGACTTTAAGAAGGGCTATGAAATAACACAGCCCACAACAAAGGCGGTCCGTTGGCTCTTTCGAGTCAGTGGACCGCCGCGGCAAGCCTTGGATGCCACAAAAATCTTCTCCTTTATCGCTGCATCTGCCTCCGCGCATAGATATCCGTCGCAAAGTCAATCATTTCCTTCCAGCTGCTAAAGCGTGTGGTCTTCATTACATGTTTGTCCATCTGTTCTTCGGGCAAGGCCTCAAAATATTGTTGCGACGTGATGTGGAACTTGCCGCCTTGCAGGAATTTCTCGAAGGTACGGTAGTTTGTATACTTGCGCATGAACGATTTGTCGAACAAGTCCTCAAAATCCACCGGCTGCGGCAATGTGCCCGGCAGCTGGTAATAGCCTGTCAGTTTTACCAATGCAATCACCTCAGTTTTACATCTGTTTCTTATATATCTTAGCGTATCCCCTGCATTTCCGCAATTGACAATAGGGGTGAAATATCCGGAAGCTCAGCCATGGGGAAGATGGCTGAGTATGTTAAAGAATTCATATATCATCGCTGCTATGACGACCGCTATACCTGTGAATATGACAGCCGTCATGATTAACGCAGTCTGTACCCGGCTCAGTTGGGGCCAGGTCCGTCTGGCGAATTTCCAGCCAAAGAAAATGATAAGGCAAAATACAAGGAACAGCAACATTAAGAACAACAGGAATAACAGGGCTACCATTTCAACACCTCCACCCCCATGCTAACAAAGTAATATTAGATATTGGTTAAATTAAGCTTTTTTTGAAGATTATTTCAACTGACAATGATGTTATTTACGTGCGCATGGAGCTGGCCAGCCTCTTGGACAAACCTGCACCAAAAAACACACGACAAGGCTCTGCGAAAATATCCGTAGAGCCTTGTCGTGTAAGGGTTTATGAAATTTTAGTGCCGGGCGGAAAGCAAAATCAAATCTGCCCGATCATTTTGTGCGTCTGAGGAATCACCCGTACATCCTTGAGTTTTGTCAGCGCATAGTTCTGGCACATCAGGATTTTTTCCGGGCTGGCGGCCTTGCAGCCGCCGTAAGGCGTTACCGGCTGGATGATGAACAGCGTTTCCGGGGCAGTTTCCGCCACCAAATCAATGGCCTTGCGGAATTCTTCCTCAGTGGTTTCATCTGCCACCACCAGTTTGATATATAAATCTTTGGCTTTCGCGATTTCGATAAACTTCCGATGCGCTTCCCACTGTGGCTGGCTCACGATGCTGGGCAGCTTGATGTCCATGCTGATGATATCCGTGATATCGATGATACTCTCCAGCTGTTTGTACAAGGTGCCGTTGGTTTCCATAAAGATGGGCACTTCCACTTCCTTGGCTACTTCCCGGATAAAGTCTGCATGCAGCAGGGGCTCACCGCCCGTGAAGCTTACCGCCTGATGCGGTACTTCCTTGCAGAGACGGTTGATTTCCATGGCGACCTGTTCTGCCGAGCGGGGATTAGGCAACTTGGCAAACTCCCGGCTGCCCGCATAGGTTTCCACTTCGCACTGAGGATGGCTGCCGGGCGCATTCTCCGTATCACAGTAACTGCAGTCCAGATTGCAGCCCTCAAGGCGCACGAAGACCTGACGGCAGCCCACGTATTTCCCCTCCCCCTGAATGGAGGAAAAGATTTCAATCAGATTTTCTTTCATGCTTAGTCCCTCGTATAAGTCACACTGGATTTCGGCGACTCGAAGACGGTGATGGCCGCCAGTTGGCTGTCCCGCTGGAAGATTTCATGACCAGCCAGCTCCTCGAAGATGATGCGGGCCAGATTCTCCGCCGTGGGATTCACGCCGCTGTTGAATGGTTCCAGTTCGTTGAGGTAACGATGGTCAAAACGCTCCAAGGTATCCTTCAAGGTCTGCTTGATAACCTTAAAGTCCACCAGCATGCCCAGCTCGTCCAGCTCGCGCCCCTTGACGACGGCTTCCACCACCCAGTTATGGCCATGCAGCCGCGCACATTTGCCGGGATAACCGGCCACATGATGGGCTGCCTCAAAGGCGCCCTCGACTTTTAACGTATACATATTTACTTCCTTTCATGTTCAAAAAGCCTCCCCTATGGGAAGGCTTTACATTTACTTCACAATATCTTTGGTATTCTTCACATTGCCCACAATATCGTTCATGCTCATAGCTCGCGTATGCTTGGTATGGCTCCATTCGTGTTCGTTACGATGGATGAAGCCCAGGAAGATTATGGGAATCCAGGAGTAGATGAACACGGGATAGAGCAACATGTAAAGCCAGGACTTCCATTTGGCCCGAATCTTGATCAGGATGATCATGGGCAGGATGTACTGACCGAGCATGATTGCCGTCATAAGCTGGGATGGCATGAAGTTGTAGATGTTGGTATAGAAAGGTGGGAATGCCAGCTGGATGTAGCTGATGATGATGAAGATGGTCGAAATCATCAGGAAGTGAGGCTGCATCAAATAGATACATTCATCCCACATGCGGATGTCCTTGTGCTTCCAACCCGCTTTGAGCATCTTGGGAATGAAGCGGTTACCCACATCGAACTGTCCCTGCGCCCAACGGCGGCGCTGATTCCAGGACTGCTTGAAGGTCAGCGGTTTCTCATCGTAGATGATGGCATCATGAGCCCAGCTGGTCTTGATGCCTTCGGCCATGCACTTCATGGTGAATTCCATATCCTCGGTCAGGCAGGTTGCCTGCCAGCCGTGACGCTTGAGGATTTCCATGTCAAAGCACATGCCCGTGCCGCCCAGGCAGGCGGATAGGCCGATATTGGACTTGGCCAGATGGGAGATATGGCAGATTACCCAGAACGCGATAGCAAAGGTACCGGCCACCCAGGTATCGTAAGGGTTCTTGGCATCCATATAGCACTGGATAACCTTATCGCCCTTGCAGAGGCGATTGTTCATTTCCATCAGGAACTGGGGATGCACGAGGTTGTCCGCATCGAAGACGCAGACGGCATCGTATTCCTTGTCCATCTTGAACAGGCGGTCAAACATCCAGTCGAGGGCATAGCCCTTGCTCTTTTTCGTCGGATGGGTGCGCTCATGGACGATGGCTCCGGCATTGGCCGCCACCTCTGCGGTATTGTCGTCGCAGTTATCCGCTACCACATGGATATCGTACATATCCTTGGGGTAGTTGAGCTGGCCGAGGTTTTCCACCAGCTGGCCGATAACGGCGGACTCATTATGTGCCGCCACCACCAGTGCGAAGGTTTTCTTCGGCGTCTTTACCTTGTGTTCTTTCCGCCGCCACATGCCGCAGAAACCAATGATGAAGAAGTACAAGGTAAAGAGGAAAATCATAATCTGCATCGGCACCATGATGATGTCAAATGGATGTGTCAAAAATCATCAGCCTTCCTTTGCAAACAAAGCAATTATTGTATTGAGGATGCCAGCCGCCCCATAGGTGCAGAATACTGCTACGGCTACAGCCGGCAACAAGGCTTCGCGCCCCAGCCACAGGATGGCAGCAAACATGACCAAAGCAAAAATCTTCGTCACCATGTAGATGGGTTCCGCGCCGTCCCCCTTGAAGTTCGGGTAATGCACATGGCTGACCATCAGATAGCCTACGATGGCCATGATGATGGGATAAGCGAGGCCAAAGCTCATGGGATCAACCCCCAGGCTCACGAAGAGCAACGTGGTCATCGCCACGATATTGCCGCCCGCCGGAATGGCCAGGCCCATGAAGTAACCATGCACCACATCAGCGTTGACATTGAAGCGTGCCAGACGCCACATGCCGCAGACTGCGAAGATGATCACGACCGCCATGCCCAGCAGGCCATGATTCTGCAGCACAAAGGCCCAGGCTAAGAATGCCGGCGCAATACCGAAGGAACCAAGGTCACAGAGAGAGTCCATCTCCTTGCCCATCTCGCTGGACACGCCAAAGAAGCGTGCCGTGCGGCCGTCAAGGCCATCAGCGACCAACGCCAGCAGGATGAAAAGCGAAGCCCAGACAAAATCTTTTTCATAGGTTGCCAGTATGGAGCACATGCCGAACACCAGGTTCATGGACGTGCATAGATTCGGTAAAAAACGTCTGTAATCCATCAGTCTTTAATCCTCCCCAAAACAGTCAAACCGCCAGAAACCTTCTGCCCCTTGGTCACGGTGATCTCTACATTCTTCGGCATAACAACTTCCAGGCAGGAACCGAATTTTATCATACCATAGAGCTCGCCCTGCTGCATCTCGTCATCGAGCGTCACGAAGGACACGATACGGCGCGCCAGGATACCCGCAATCTGCTTCACGCTGATGCGGATGCGCTCATTCTCAATCCCCAATACATGGTGCTCGTTCTCGAAGCCCACTGTATCCTTATAGGCAGGACGGAAGCGGCCGCAGAAATACTTCTGCAGCTTGATTTTCCCGCGGATCGGACTGCGGTTCACATGCACATTGAACACGGACATGAAGATAATGACCTTGTTGCAGGGTTCTTTGACGAATTCATCCGTCTCCATGGGCACGATATCCGTGACCGTACCATCTGCCGGAGAGAGGATCACATCTTCATCCTGCGTGATTTCCCGCTTGGGATTGCGGAAGAAATAACAAAAGTAAAACATCAGCACGAGGGGAATCACCGCTGCATACGGACTGATGGAGAACCCCACCAGCAGTGCCAGGAAAAAGCAGGCACCAATGAAAGGATAGCCCTCGGAAATAATAGGAGTCAAGCCCCCACCTCCTGATTATAAAACATAAGATTACGCACGGCGGGATTTATAGCCATGCACTTTCAACACGAACTTCGGCAGTGCCATCAAGCGGCCAGCCCGTTTGGGCTGCAACAGGCCGCGGAACAGCCATTCCAGCTTGGCCTTCTGCATCCAGTACGGAGCACGCTTCATCACGCCCGCCATAACATCCAGCGTACCACCTACACCAATAGATACCGGTACATTCAATTCCTGCAGATGCGCATAGAGCCATTTTTCCTGCTTGGGCACACCAAGCGCTGCCAGCAACAGATCCGGCTTGGCCGCCTTGATTTCCTCGATGATGGCCGGCTCATCCTCGGGTTTGAAGTAACCATCACGGGTACCCACGATCTCAATCCCGGGATAAAGCGCTTCCGCCTTGGCCTTGGCTTTTTCTGCCACGCCAGGCGCGGAACCGAAGAAGAACACGCGCTGCTTCTTGGACGGAGCAATGCGCATCAGTTCCTGGGCCAGATCATAACCGGCCACGCGCTCTGGCATCTCATAGCCCAGATGGTGTGCTGCCCACACGGTACCGGCACCGTCCGGCACAACCAGCGCCGCTGCATTCAAGATGTCTTTCAGCTCCGTATCATGGGTTGCCCGCATGATCATTTCGGCATTCGCCGTGGCAATCAGGACATTCTTCTTCTCATCCATGTAGCCCTCAACCTGAGCTACCGCTTGAGTCATCGTGACAGGATCTACTCTGACACCCAATATATCAATCTTTTCGGCCACGCCGATACCTCCCCAATCTGCTTCTAAACACTCATTAGACAAGTTTACTACAAATAAAAGAGAGCGTCAACCGCCCTCTTATCTTTCTGCAATCACAATCAGCAAATTTTTAATTTCCGTAAGGCCACCTTCATCTCCGGACTGATACGGCGGCTCTCGCAGGCCTTCTGGATGGCCTTGTTATGCGTCCAGTCAGCCAGCCGCTTCCCCTCTATGAACGGCATGGCCGCTTCCGGCTGTTTGGCCAGCGCCGTGGCAAAATACCAGGCAATCATCATGTTGATGTAATATTCATTGGAACGCAACTCTGCCACCAGCTCCATATACGCCGGCGAAAAATCCTCATCGAGGAAATGATCCATCAGCATCTTGATGGCAAACCGCCTGCCATACACGGGCTCCGCGGCCAGCCATTCTTTTATCTGCACTGCCAGCTCCTGCCGGTGCTTCCTGAACACCTTCGGCGACATCTGGTCGCAAGTCGCCCAGTTATCCACATAGGGCAAAAACACTCCGACTGCAGCTGCGCATTGCTCATAATCCGGCAGCAGGCTGATGATGAACGCATGCATCTGATTTTCCTCGAAGTAACGATGCGGCAGAGCAGACAAAAAGCTTTTCTCCTGCCCTGCCTGATAGATCTTCCTGGCCAGCTGCCGCAAAGCCGGTGTCCGCACACCGATAATATTTTCCTGGGGCACTGTGGGAATCAGTTTCGCCTGAAAATCCCGATACTTATTATCCTGCAGGGAAAACAGTGTGTCCTGCACATCTGTCAGGGCCGCTTCCATCAGGCTTTTCCTCCGGCGGCTTTGATGATGGACTGGGCCACATCCTTGATGGGCACCCGCTTCTGCATAGCGTATTGCTGGATGCGGCGATAGGCCTCCTGTTCGCCAAGCTTGTGCGCTGCCATGATGATGCCCTTGGCCCGGTCGATGAGTTTGCGGGATTCGAGGGAATCCTTGAGCTTTTCCAGCTCATCTTCTAACCCCTGCATCTCCTGCCAACGGGACAATGCAATCTCAATGGCAGGGAACAGCTGGCTTTCCTGCACGGGTTTCACGAGATACCCTAATACGCCGGAATCCTTGGCTTTCTCCACGATATCGGCCTGACTGAACGCCGTGAGCAGAATCACCGGCGCAATCTTGGTCTCGTAGATCTTCCTGGCCGCTGTGATACCGTCCATCTCCGGCATCTTGATATCCATGAGCACGAGATCCGGATGGTGCTGGCGCGTGAGTTCCACCGCCTTGCGTCCATTGATGGCTTCCCCCACCACCTCATGGCCGGCATCTTCGAGCATTTCCCGGATATCCAGACGGATAATGGATTCATTATCGGCAATGACTACACGCAATGACTTATTCTTCCCCTGCATAACTCATTCCTCCAAACTAGCTACAACCTGTCCTCTCAATTCCGGCTTCGGCAATACGATATAAGCATGGGTTCCCCGGCCGCTCGCATCATTTTCCAGCCGGAAGCTGCCCCCCAAGTCTCCTTCAATCAAGGTGCGAATGATGGAGAGCCCCAGCGAGCGGCGCTTTTGCGTGGAAAAATCTTCCGGCAGGCCACAACCATCATCATAGAAATCCAGCTTCAACTCATCGGCCAGTTCCACCTGCAAACCGACCAGTCCCGCCTGCCGTCCGGCAAAGGCATGTTCCACAGCATTGATGATGAGTTCATTGAGCACCAGCGCCAGTGAGCTGGCGTATTTCGGCGGCAGGTTCACGGACTCGCCGCAAAATTCCTGCCGCAGCTCAAAATCCGTCGCCACCATGCTGGCCCTGACCTGTGCAAAGATCTCCGTCATCACCTGCTGCAGATCCATGCTCTCGTCCTGCTGACGGGAGAGGAAATCATGCACGGCCGCAATGGAAAGCACCCGATTGACGCTTTCCGACAAAGCTGACTTCACTTCTTCCGAACCGCTGCGCCGAGCCTGCAAGCGCAGCAGGCTGGCCACCGTCTGCAGGTTGTTCTTGACACGATGATGGATTTCCTGGATTACCGCCGACTTGATGCGGATTTCCTGCTCCTTGGCCCGGACTTCCGTCAGATCCGAGAGCACCACGATCCGCCGCAAAAGCGTCCCCCCAGCCTGCAGATCGATCTGCCGCCGGATCAGGTACAAGCCGCCCGCCGTAAGCTCCTTCTGCCAGGGCCGCTCCCGCTCAAAGGCCTCCCGTGTCACATGACGCGTCAATTGCCGGTCAAACAGATGACAGCCCTTGAGACTGCCCACGCCAAGCACCCGATAGATTCGCTGTGCCGCCGCACTGGCAAAGATGATGCGGCTGAACTGATCCGTGATGATGATGCCATCACTGGCCGACAAGGGAATAAATGGTGCGAGATCCACATCCTTGACCGCATAATCCAGCACGTCCCGCGTCGTCCGGATCAGCTGAGAGAAATCATCGATATTCAGATGTTCCTTGTCCACTTCGATGCTGATCACGGCAATGACCTGATTATTATCCACGATGGGGAATACATACATATCGATAAAGTGCCCATAGTCCTGCTCCCGCTTGCCATGGACGAACTGCGAGGATTGGAAGCCTTCGGTGACCAACGGTTCGGAAATCGCATCCACGACTGTTTCGTCCAGTTCCGTTGCCGTCTGCATATAGACCGTATGCGGATTGGCATGGGCAAGCAGACGAAGCTTTCTGCCCGCTTCCTCCTGAATATAGATGGTCGTGTGCCCATGGGACAAGTCGGCCACGAATGGCAGAATCTGCTTTAAGCGGTCGAGCATATTCTTTTGTTTGTTGGTTAGCAAAAAATCTTTATTCATAATATCCTCTAAAATATAGCACAACGGAACAGAGATATTCCTTCCCCACATCTTAACAGCGTGAAAAATATCTCTGTTCCGCCATTGGAACGTAACTTATTTACTTATCTGTCAAACTAAGCCCCGGCACAGCATTGAGATACAAATCGCTGTACCCGCCGTCGAGTGCCTGATAGTACCCACGGCAGCCAATCATGGCTGCATTATCGGTACACAGGATCTTGCTCGGATAGAGGAAGCGTACGCCGCGTTTTTCGGCTTCTTCGCGGAGCCGTGCTTCCAAACCGCTGTTGGCAGCCACACCACCGGCCAATACCAGCGTATCACGGCCCGCCTCTTTGACGGCCTGGAAGGCCTTGCCCACCAGCACTTCAATCACCGAACGCTGGAAGGAAGCCGCAATATCGGCCTTGTTGAGCTCATGCCCCTTCATCTTCTCGCTATTGATGTAGTTGAGCACGGCCGACTTGAGACCGCTGAAGCTGAACTCATAATTGCCCTTCTCCGTCAATGCCTGCGGGAAATCAATGGCCATGGGATTGCCCTCTTTGGCCAGTGCATCGATACGCGGGCCGCCAGGATACGGCAGGCCCATCACTCGGGCAATCTTGTCGAAGGCTTCGCCCGCCGCATCATCG
The DNA here is from genome assembly GCF_900104055.1 of Pseudoselenomonas ruminantium. Lineage (GTDB taxonomy): Bacteria > Bacillota > Negativicutes > Selenomonadales > Selenomonadaceae > Selenomonas_A > Selenomonas_A ruminantium_C. The sequence goes on along the minus strand of NZ_FNJQ01000002.1, from coordinate 55,401 downwards.
CGCGTCTGCCCCATCATGCGGAAGCGATTATAGCCCTGCACATCCACGAGTGCCGTATGCCCGCCGGATACCACGAGCGCCATAAACGGCGGCTCCAGATTCGGCGTGGCCAGGAAGTTAGCAAAGATATGTCCCTCCAGATGATTGACGCCAATCAACGGCTTGCCCAACGAGAACGCCAGCGATTTTGCCGCCGATACACCCACAAGCAGCGCACCGACCAACCCCGGCCCATAGGTCACGGCAACTTGGTCGATATCCTTGAGTTCCACCTTCGCTTCGCGCAGGCACTCGTCAATCACCGGCATGATATTCACGATATGTTTGCGGGAGGCGATTTCCGGAACCACCCCGCCAAATTTCTGATGAATGGGAATCTGCGTGGAGATGATGTTAGAGAGTATCTCCCGTCCGCCCCGCAAAACTGCTGCCGAAGTCTCATCGCAGCTGGACTCAATCGCCAGCGTCAGCAGTTCTTCCTTTTTCTTCTCCATAAAAACTACTCGTCACCTTTATTTACAATCAAAGTTTCGTATTCCACATGATGATGGCATCTTCGCCGTTATCCTGATAGTATTTCGGACGACGGCCCGCTTCCTTGAAGCCATAGCCCTTGTAAAGTGCCAACGCCGGCGCATTGGTGGGACGCACCTCCAAGGTGAGCGCCGTAACGCCCTTTTCCTTGATGCGGTCGATCAGCTCACCGAACATCCGGGTACCGATACGCCTGCCCCGGTAAGCCGGTAGGATGGCCACATTGGTGACCTGCGCCTCCTCATAGGAAATCCAGCAGCCCACGTAGCCGATAACCCGTTCACCATCCAAAGCCAGCAGATACAAAGTGTTCTCATTCTGGGCTTCCTTCCAGAAGGACTCCCTTGACCAAGGAATGGCAAAGCAAGCCTTTTCCACGATTTCCACCGCATCGGCATCCTCGGGAGCCATCTCCCGAAATTCGATTTGCTCCGTATTGGTACTATCTAAAGGAACAGCGTCCATTACATCTCCTCGCATTCTTATACGCTAATCTGATTCACTTACATTTCTTCCGTTGGCTTCGTGGCCTTGGCTTCTTCCGGATGGCGTTTTTCCCAGAGCACTTCCGCCTCACTACGGCGGATATAGACCGGCTCTAAGTCCATCACATTATCCACATGGCCAGCCGCCAGTTCGCGTTGTCCCAGCATCGCCACACAAGCCGCCCGCGGCATCACCAGATGCGGCATCGCCACGCGGACATTTGCGGGCAATTCCAGCTTGCCCGCAATCTTCTTCTGCACGGCATCCCCTAAGAGAATTACCTGCTCATCAAGCTTACCAGCGGCAGCAACGATATCGCTGATTTTTGCCACCCTGACGGTTTCCACAACCTGCAGTTCATCCTGCTCCCAGCGATAACTTTCGACATAGGCATTGCCTTTCTGGGCATCGAGCAGGCACATGAGGCGCACGCCCGGCACAGGCAACTGATAGGCCAGCGCCTTCAAGGTCGACACGCCCACCAGGGGAATGTTCAGGGCATAGCTCATGGCCTTGGCCGCCGCGAGCCCAATACGCAATCCCGTGAAGGAACCCGGGCCAATGCTGATGGCAATCCCCTCTAGATCTTCTTTGGCCGTTGCGGCCATCTTCAATGCACTTTCAATATGGGGAAGCAGCGTTTCCGAATGCGTGAGCTTGCCTTGCATGGTCAGCTCGGAAAGCAGCCGCCTCTCCTTAGCCACCGCCACGCTCGAAACCTGCGTAGCTGTATCAATGGCCAGTATGGACAAAGTCTTCCAACTCCTTTATAAACTCCTGATTCTTCTCGCCGATACTGGAAAAATCAATCTGCCGTTCATTGCTGTCTTCGCCTAACTTGCGAATCCTCACTTCAATGTAATCATCTGGCAGCGATTCCGGGAACTTATCCGGCCATTCAATGACCACGATTCCCTCCGGCTCCTCCGTGTATTCATAAAAGCCGATATCATCCAGTTCTTCTTCTGTTTCCAGCCGGTAGAGGTCAAAATGGTAAATGCGGCAAATCCCTTCATATACATTCATCAGATTGAATGTCGGACTCGTCACATCTCCCTCGACGCCCAGGGTTCTGGCCAAACTTTGCACGAACAAAGTCTTGCCCGCCCCTAAGTCGCCCTCCAGGCAAAGCACGGTTCCTTCCCGAATCTTCTGCCCCACCAGCTCGGCTAGGTGACCAGTTTCCTCGGGAGAACTTGTCATACAGGTAAACATAGTTTCCTTTCTCCTTGTATAAGAATTAAACATTATCTTTTTCATTGTAACACTATTATGCCCATTTTACCATATAAATTTGGGCGCAGTAATCTATAATCATTATCCGTTGATAATAATCTTAATAAACTATGTAATTCGTAGAAAATAGCTATAATCGCAAGAATTTATGAGTTATTTTATTTAAACAGCTAAATATAGTCATTTATCTTTTGCCCACTGTCCCCTATAATTAAGGCATGGTGATGAGCACACCATATAATTGAGTATCATCAATGTGCAATATATTTTAGGAGGTTTATATTATGAAGAAATTTGTTTGTACGGTTTGCGGTTATGTTCATGAAGGCGATGCAGCACCGGATGTATGTCCGATCTGTAAAGCGCCTGCCTCCAAGTTTGTGGAACAGAGCGGTGAAATGAACTACGCCGATGAACATCATGTAGGTACGGCCAAGGATGTAGATCCCCGCATCCTCGAAGGCCTGCGCCAGAACTTCACGGGCGAATGCTCAGAAGTTGGCATGTATCTGGCTATGAGCCGTCAGGCTGACCGCGAAGGTTATCCGGAAATCGCCGAAGCTTTCAAGCGCTATGCTTGGGAAGAAGCCGAACACGCAGCAAAATTTGCGGAACTGCTCGGCGAAGTCCTGACCAACAGCACGAAGAAGAACCTGACCATGCGTGTAGATGCCGAACACGGTGCCTGCGCTGGCAAGAAGGAGCTGGCTACGCTGGCTAAACAACTCAATCTCGATGCCGTTCATGATACGGTTCACGAGATGTGCAAGGATGAAGCCCGTCATGGCCGCGGCTTCAAAGGCCTGCTAGATCGTTATTTCGGCTGATAATCACATAGGCTTTAAGTTGACCAGTCAATTTTTGACTGGTCAACTTTTTCGTTTACATATATTTCCGCAGCTTGGCCAGCAATTTGTCAAAATCGATGGGCTTGCTCAGATAGTCGTTCATGCCGCAGGCCATGACTCTGGCCACATCATCGGTGAAGACATCGGCGGTCACCGCAATGATGGGAATCGTCTCCGCCTCCGGATGGCTGCTGCGGCGGATAGCCTTGGTCGCACCATAGCCATCGAGGACCGGCATCTGCACATCCATCAGGATGGCCTTGTAGGTGCCAGCGGGCTCGGCAGTGAATTTATCCACCGCATCCTGACCGTCAACCGCCGTATCGATGACAAAACCATGCTGTTCCAGGATGGTCTCGGCAATCTCCCGGTTCATTTCGTTATCTTCCACGAGCAGCAGGCGTATCCCAGCGAAGGAAATCACTTCTGCCGCTTTTTCTTCGGCTTCCTCCGTCAGCTCCTTCACCGCCTGCAACGGCAGGGAGACATAGAAGCTGGTTCCGACGCCCTGCGTGCTGCGCACCTCGATGGAGCCCTGCATCATCTTGACCAGATTCTGGCTGATGGCCAGCCCCAGACCGCTGCCGCCATAGCGCCGTGCTACCTTGGCACTTTCCTGCTCGAAGGGTTTGAAGATATTGTCGAGGTATTCCTTGCTCATGCCAATGCCGGAGTCCGTGATCTCAAAGGTCGTGATGAACACATTGTTCGGCCGCAGGACCTGTTTCATGACCAGGCTTATCGTGCCCTCATCCGGCGTGAATTTCACCGCATTGGAGAAGATATTCATGAGCACCTGCTTGATGCGCATGTAATCGCCCTTCAGGCAGAAATGCTGTACTCCCTGTTCATCAATATTCAGCGTTATATTCTTCTGCTGCAACTGCCCATTGAAGATAGCCTGGATCTCCGCCACCATATCCTTCAACGAGAATTCGTCCTGTGCCAGCTGCAGCTTGCCCTGCTCAATGGATGACAGGTCCAGGATATCATTGATCAGCCCCAGCAGATGATGCGCAGCAATCTGGCTCTTGCCGATGACCTGACGCAGATCTTCCTCCGTGTTATTTTCCTGGGAACCCAACATCAAGTAACCGATAATGGCATTGAGCGGTGTGCGGATCTCATGGCTCATCCGGGAGAGGAAATCCCCCTTGGCCTCACTGGCATGACGGGCCATTTCCAACGCATTGGTCAGTGCTTCCCTTTGGCTGATTTCCTGCCGCCGTTCATCATCGATATCCTGCCGGTAAAAATAGAACCCCACCAGCTCGCCTTTCTGGAAATAAGGCTGGAAACGGCAGGAAAAGAAGCGGTATATACCGCCCTCTGACTGTTTGCGCACCTCACAGTAGTAAATACGCTTTTCCTGGAAGGCATTATGCATTTCATTCCAATACTGGCCGCCCTCCATGAATTTCACCTTATCATCAGGATGCAGATAATTCGTGTAGCGTTCAATGCTATGGGGCAGGATATCCACGAAGACACGGCCATCCCGGTCAATATGGTACTCGGTAGCCGTACTGGTGCGCAGATCGACCTTCACCACCATCTCGTTGAGCCGGCATACGTAACTCATCACCGCATCCACTTCCTGACGCCGCTTTTCGTCCTGACGGGCGGCATTATTGCGGATCAGTGTAACCATGGCCAGACCAGCCAGCATGACCAACAGGATGGCCAGCAAAATGAATTGCAACGGATAACTGTAAATCATTTCTTCCCAGGTCATTTCCCGGGCATGTATCGCCGTATGCCGATAGATGATATTCTGTACCGCAGGCGAACCAATCGGCGGCATTGCTGCTGACAGCACTTCAAAGAGCCGGTGGTCGTAGGCAGCCCGGATTCCCAGACGCATATCCAGATTCTGATTGGGGACAATGCTGATGCGCAAGCTGTTATGCTTGTTCATGTTGACATACTTCTCCCCGATAAGCTCCAGCATATAAACGCTGGAACATTTCCCGGCTTTGAGGGCTGCCACAGCTTCCTCGGGGGTATCATAATTCTGCCGGGTTGCGTTTTCCGGCAAACGCCCGACCATGGTCAGTTTCCGTTTCAGATTAGCGGTCATGCCGATCTTGCCTTCGACATCTTTATTTTTCAGCGACAACTGGACAATCGAGGAACGCAGGATTGCCTGCGTCAGCTTATAGTCCACCTTTTCCGCTTCATAGAAGTTCGCGCTCATCCCCAGTATAATATCCGTCTTCTCATCCTGTAAGAGACGCTCATATTCTGCCTGATTGGCCGCAGGTATGATTTCATAACGGATGCCGGCCGTCTTGGCAATCAAGGCAAAAATATCCGGCAGGATGCCCTGTGCCCTGCCATTCTTATCAAAATAGGCATAAGGATTGGCATTCGGCATCATGACGACACGGAATACCCTCCCGGAATCCTTGAGGCCCTGCAAAAAGGCCTGACTGTCCGGTGACAAGGCCATCATCCGGCCGGACACATCAGCATAGTAACGGCTGGACAAGGCCACTTCCCAGCCCGGATCAAGGCTGGACAATTTATATTGGGCAATATCGATAGCCTTGATGATGTCTTTTTTATCCGGTGTCGAAACGGCATACAAGGGCGTAGGACTCCGCAGTTCCAAAATCTTCTCATCATGCAGGATCCGCTTGCTGCTGGTGACAATGGCATCCACCTCACCGCTCCGCAGACCGTCCTCTTCCTTGGTTATGCTGTCATAATACACCGGCGTATAACTGAAACCATTTTCCTCCGCAAACTTGATGAACTCCACACTGCGCATATTCCCTTTCAGCAGCCCCACCCGCATGCCATCATAGGTCGCCGGACTGCCAGGATGGTACTTCTTGTTCGATTCCAGCGTCGTCATCATCAAGGAGCTATACGCCATGGGCTTATCCGAAAAGATATATTTTACCGCCCGTTCCGGCGTCTTCTGCGCAGCCGTGATCAGGTCGATCTCGCCTGAATCCAGCATCGCGAACATATCCAGCCAGCCTTTTTCATAGCCTATATATTCATAACGCCAGTCCATGTAACGGCTGATCAGATGCAGATAATCATAGCCATACCCATAGCGGTGTCCATCCGGAGCAATGGCATGGTAACCGGACATGCGATAAAAGCCCACCCGTACGGTCTGACGATGCGGGAAAAATTCCATCGATACAGCCGTCTGCATCGGCAGCTGGCATACGCCCACTATCACCATAAATATTAGCAAAAATCTAATAATTTCTTTTATATGAAGCTTTCGTCCCAGAAGCATCTTTTCCACCGTCCTTGTTTGGGCACAAAAAATCGCTGATAGGAATCTCTACTGTGTAAATTCTCTATCAGCGTATTTTTTCCTGCTGTGTCACAGGCCACTATAATCAAATAATTTTCGTCGTCCAGCGCTCGATATTCCAGACCGAATCCACGAAATCCTCGTAGAAATCCGGTTCATGGGAAACGAGAAGTACAGTGCCCTTGTATTCCTTGATGGCGCGCTTGAGTTCCTTCTTGGCCTCCACATCCAGATGGTTGGTCGGCTCGTCCAGCACCAGCAGGTTCACGGGCTTCTGCATGATCTTGCAGAGACGCACCTTGGCTGCCTCACCGCCCGACAGGGCCAGCATCTTGGTCGTGATATGGTCATTGGTCAGGCCACAGGAAGCCAGCGCCGCCCGCACTTCAAAATTGGTCATGCCGGGATATTCCTGCCAAACTTCTTCCAGGGCCGTGTTCTGATTGCCTGCAGCGCTCTCCTGTTCGAAGTAGCCCACGCTGACAAACTCGCCCTGCTCAATCTTGCCGCTGATAGGCTTGATCATCCCGAGCAGCGTCTTGAGCAGGGTGGACTTACCCAGACCATTCGTACCGCGGATGGCAATCTTCTTGCCGCGCTCGATCTGGATATCCACAGGGCTCGTGAGCGCCGTATCATAGCCCAGCACCAGGCGTTTGGCTTCAATCACGAAACGGGAAGGCGTGCGGTCAGACTGGAAGTTGAAATGCGGTTTCGGCTTCTCCTGACGCTTCGTGAGCACTTCCATCTTGTCCAGCTTCTTCTGGCGGCTGTTGGCCATGCCGCGGGTAGCCACTCTTGCCTTGTTGCGCTGGATAAAGTCCTGCTCCTTCTTGATTTCCGCCTGCTGGCGCTCGTAGGCTGCTTCTTCCTGACGGCGCTTTAGGGCTGCCATTTCCTCAAACTTCTCATAGCTGCCCGTATAGCGGTCGAGATGCAGATTGTCCACATGATAGATCACGTTGGTCACGGCATTGAGGAACGGCACGTCATGGGACACGAGGATAAATGCATTCTCATAGTTCACAAGATAATTCCGGAGCCAGTTGATATGCTCCACGTCCAGATAGTTGGTGGGCTCGTCGAGAATCAAGATCTCAGGGTTCTGCAGCAGCAGCTTCGTCAGCAGGACCTTTGTGCGCTGACCGCCGGAGAGTTCATCCACCTGTTTATCGAGGCCAATATCCCTAAGCCCCAAACCGCCGGCCACTTCCTCGATGCGCGCATCAATGGTATAGTAGCTGCCAGCCTCGAGCATATCCTGGATATCGCCCACATCCCGCATCAGCGCATCCATTTCCTCCGGCGTGGCATCCCCCATCTTGTCGTAGGCTGCCAGCATTTCCTGCTCCGCCTTCACCATATCATCAAAGGCCGTGCGCAGGGTATCACGGATGGTCATGCCCGGTTTCAGGACCGCATGCTGGTCTAAGTAACCTACCTTCACCCGGCGCGCCCATTCAACGGTACCGGCATCCGGCGTCAACTGACCGGTGATAATGGAAAGAAACGTGGACTTGCCCTCACCATTGGCCCCGACGAGCGCTACATGCTCGCCCTTCAGCAGACGGAAACTAACGTCCTCAAAAATCTCCCGGCCGCCATAGCTGTGGGATAAATGGGAAACGTTCAAAATACTCATTGATGCTTTCTCCTTACCTGATTCATTAAAAGAAAAGAGCTGTTCCAAAGAACAGCTCTCGAATTTACTAAATGGTCGGAACGACGGGATTTGAACCCACGACCTCTTCCACCCCAAGGAAGCGCGCTACCAAACTGCGCTACGTCCCGAACAAGTAATATAATACTACATTGGACGCACCTTGTAAAGGGCTTTTTTTAATTTTTTTCCAAAAGATTACAGATGCCAGATCCAGATGTAGATATTGGCCAGGATAATGGTCAGGATCATCACCGGGAAGGCAACCTTCATAAAGCCGATGAAGGAGATCTGCTTGCCATGCTGTGCGGCCAAAGAAGCCACGACAACGTTAGCGGAAGCACCGATCAGGGTACCATTGCCGCCCAAGCAGGCGCCCAATGCCAAACTCCACCACATGGGTTCGAGGTTGCTAAGGCCCATCTGCCCCATATCCTGAATCAACGGAATCAACGTAGCCACAAAAGGAATGTTATCGATAAAGGCCGAAGCGAAAGCACTCATCCAAAGAATCAACATCGCCGTCATGGGCACATTGCCATTGGTCACAGTCAGTGCCTCTGCCGCCATCGCCTTGATGACGCCTGTCTCCACCAGCGCGCCAACCAGCACGAACAGACCGGCAAAGAAGAAGATGGCCAGCCACTCTACCTTGGAGAGCACCTTGGCAATCATAGCCTCATTGCGCGTGTAAGTAATCAGCAGCAGCAGGCCCGCACCAGTAAGAGCTGCCGTAGCCGTTTCGAGCCCCAGGGCACCATGCAAAGTGAACAGGGTGATGGTGAAGAAGATAACGGCCAGGCATTTTTTCAGCAGCGCCTTGTCCGCAATCTGGCTCTTGGCATTGAGCCGCATGACCTTATCCTGCAGCTCCGGCGTAGTCTTGAGCTTACTGCCATAGATTGCCACGAGCACCGCCTGCACCACGATGAAGATGACCACGGATACCAGCGTCATGTTCTGGAGAAAATCCATAAAGCTCAGCCCCACGGCACTGCCGATCATGATGTTCGGCGGGTCACCGATAAGGGTAGCCGTACCGCCGATATTGGAGGAAATGATCTGCGCCATCAGATAGGGCTTCACATCTACTTTCAGCTGCGATGTGATGCTGAACGTGATGGGCACGGTGAGAAGCACCGTGGTCACGTTATCGAGCAAGGCCGAGCATACAGCCGTGATGGCGGACAAAGCCACCAGCAGGGCTACCGGCTTGGCCTTGACTTTCTTGGCCGCCCAGATGGCCAGGAAATTGAACAGGCCCGTTTCACTCGTGATATTGACGATAATCATCATGCCCATCAGCAGGCCCAATGTATTAAAGTCAATGTGATGGATTGCCGTCTCCTGGCTGATGATGCCGAAGAGGATCATCAGCATGGCGCCAAAGATACCCACGATGGTACGGTGTACCTTCTCGGAGATAATCAGGGCATAAGCTGCCACGAAGATAACGATTGCAATCATTGTACTGCTTTCCAAAGTATCTTCACTTCTTTCTCTGTAGGATTATTTGTTCTTTTCCTTAGCCCAGGTATCTTTGAGGCCGACCACGCGGTTGAAAACCAGCTTGTCCGGCGTGGTATCCGGGTCAATCACGAAATAGCCTGTGCGCAGGAACTGATAATGCTTGCCTGCTGCCTGCAGCTTCACGCTGGGTTCCACTAAGGCATTTTCAATGACTTCCAAGGAATTTTTATTGAGAGCACCGATAAAGTCAGCGGGCAGGTTCCCGTTCTCATCGGTTTCCAGCAAATAATCATAGAGCCGTACTTCGGCGGGCACAGCCGTCTTGGCGGCTACCCAATGGATGGTACCTTTGATCTTGCGGCCGGCCGTAGCACCGCCGGTCTTGGATTCGAGGTCAGCCGTGCAGCGCAGTTCCACCACATTGCCGGCTTCATCTTTGATGACTTCCTCACATTTGATGATGTAAGCATGCTTGAGACGCACTTCCCCACCCGGCTTCAGACGGAAGAACTTCTTCGGTGCCTCTTCCATGAAATCATCCTGCTCGATATAGAGCTCACGGGAGAACGGTACGAAGCGATGGCCGCCATGAATCGGATTGTTGTCTGCCAGCAGCCACTCTTCCTGATCCTCCGGATAGTTCGTGATCACGACCTTCAGCGGGCGCAGTACCGCCATGATGCGGTCCGCATTTTCGTTGAGGTCCGCGCGCACGCAGGATTCCAGCATCGCGACATCCACGAGGCTGTTGCCCTTGGCCACACCGATTTCCTCACAGAACTTGCGCAGGGCTGCCGGCGTGAAGCCGCGGCGGCGCAAGCCGGAGATGGTCGGCATACGGGGATCGTCCCAACCGCGCACATGCCCCTCTTCCACGAGCTGACGCAGTTTGCGCTTGCTCGTCACGGTGTTCGTGAGGTTCAGGCGGGCAAACTCGATCTGACGGGGACGCGTGTTCACATCAAAGTCCAGATTTTCCAGCAGCCAGTCATAGAACGGACGATGTTCCTCGAACTCCAACGTGCAGACGGAATGCGTGATGCCCTCGATGGCATCGGACAGCGGATGCGCAAAGTCATACATCGGATAGATGCACCATTTGTCTCCCGTGCGATGATGATGCGCATGGGCAATGCGGTAGATGACCGTATCGCGCATCACCATATTCGGCGAAGCCATATCAATCTTGGCGCGCAGCACCTTTTCCCCATCGGCAAATTCCCCGGCCTTCATGCGGGCGAACAAGTCGAGGTTTTCCTCCACGCTGCGGTTGCGGTAAGGGCTTTCCTTGCCCGGCTCGGTCAGCGTGCCGCGGTATTCCTTGATCTGCTCAGCCGTCAAATCATCCACATAGGCCAGACCTTTTTTGATGAGCTCCACGGCATAGTCATAAAGTTTGTCGAAGTAATCGGACGCATAGAACATGCGCTTCTGCCAGCTGAAGCCCAGCCAGCGAATATCTTCCTGAATGGAGTCCACATATTCCGTGTCTTCCTTCGTCGGATTCGTATCGTCAAAACGCAGGTTGCAAAGGCCATGGTTGTATTCTGCCAGACCAAAGTTCAGGCAAATAGACTTGGCATGACCGATATGCAGATAGCCGTTTGGTTCAGGTGGGAAACGGGTATGGATTCCTTCCGTGTATTTCCCATTCTTCTGGTCTTCCTCAATCGCATTCTGCACAAAGTTATTGGCGATTGTCGTATTCTCTGCCATGATATTCTCTCCTTCTAAAAGGCGGTCAGATTACATCCGCAGCCGCACATTTTTCTTCAATATAATTCCACATGCGCTTTACGCCCACGTCAACGCCTTCCTGCTCCGGCAGATGGTCGATAACCTTCTGGATATAACCACGTTCCACCATCTTCTGCAGTGTCCAGGCAAAATTCACATCATAAACCCACAACAGGCGCACCAACTTGCGGTCCCCCAGAGTTTTCAGCATATGATAATCCGCCTGCTGGCCTTCCTTAAAAGCCACCATAAAGTCCGGACTGATCAGCTGGCTGGCATCTGCCCGGATGAATTTTGGCGCCTGATCGGCCTTATCCGGGTCCAGGAACGGCGACAAGACCCGATAGATATCCAGCTTGTCCGCATCACGCAAGAGCCGCGCAAAGAGCAGTTTCTTGCCTGCAGCGTCAGCGGGGATTTCCTTCTTATTATGATACTTTATCGCATAGCGCACGAGCTCAGCATCTTCCGCCGACAGGTCGGCCATATACGGCATTTCCTCGGCCAGCACCTTCAGTCCCAGATCCGCATGGTCTTCCGACTGCGCATCATTGAAAGTCTTATAGATGCTGTACTGCCGGAACCGCCCTACATCATGAAAGAGCCCCATGATTTCCGCCAGCTGCACATCATGCTCACTGAGCTGCAAATGCTGCGCAAGCTCCCGGGCAATAGCCGTAACATAGCCGGTATGCTCCATCTTGATCCGGATGCCCTGCATGACTTCTTCGTCATCCGTAACAAAGCGATGCATGTACTCGTCCATCCAGATATGCATTTTCTTTAGTAATTCTTTCACTTTACAGCCTTCCTTACTATATTACACTACAGTGTAACATTATAGCGCAATTAGAATATTTTTGCCATAGGTCGGATAAAATAAAAAAATTATCTTCATTTATCTAAAAACTGCTCAGTCTATCTTTCCGATAAACTGAGCAGTCAGGAAAATCTTATTTACTTCATGCGTTTGATGGTGAAGCGGCCGCTCTCTACTTCCCTGCGGTGGCAGTGGGGGCATTCGTTTTCAATCAAACCGGTATAGCCGCAGACAGGATCGCGGTCCACGGGGTGGTTGATGGAGAAGTAACCCATGTCGGCATCGTGCATGGCACGAACGAGACGCTCGAAGGCTTTGACGTTCTTCGTGGGATCGCCGTCCATTTCGATATAGGCGATATGGCCGGCATTCTCCAAAGCATGGTAAGGCGCTTCGATGCGGATCTTGTCGATGGCCTTGATGGGATAGTAAACGGGCACATGGCTGGAGTTGGTCATGTAATCCCGGTCCGTGATGCCCTCGATCACGCCGTAGGTCTTGCGGTTGGAACGCTGGAACTGGCCGGCAGTGGATTCTGCCGGAGTGCCGAAGCAGGTCCAGTTCATATGCTCGTCAGCAGTGTACTGATCCACGCGCTCACGGATATGGCCCACGATCTTGAGCCCCAGCTGCTGGGCTTCTTCACTTTCGCCGTGATGTTTGCCGACCAGGGCCTTGAGGCATTCAGCCAGGCCGCAGAAGCCGATGGAATAGGAAGCATGCTTCAGCACGTCCTTGATGCTGTCGTCGGCTTTGAGCTTCTCGCTGTCCATCCAGACACCCTGCCCCATCAGGAACGGGTAGTTGTAGACATGCTTTTCAGCAATGACATCGAGACGGGCCAGGATGTAGTCATGGCTGATGTCGATGTACTTATCCAGCAGCTGCCAGAATTTGTCCATATCGCCTTTGGCTTCGAGGGCAAATTTCGGCAGGTTCAGCGTCGTGAAAGCAAAGTTGCCGCGGCTTCCGGATTCTTCCGGACCATTGACATTGCTCATGACACGCGTGCGGCAGCCCATGGTTGCCACGGTGGAATTATAGTCACCGGGCTTGTAATACTGGAGATTGTAAGGAGCATCGATGTTCACGAAGTTCGGGAACAGGCGCTTGGCACTGGTCTCACAGGCCTGCTGGAACAGGTCGTAATTTGGATCTTCGGGATTGTAGTTGACACCAGCCTTGAGCTGGAACACGGAAATCGGGAAAATCGGCGTTTCGCCGTTGCCCAGGCCTGCCCAGATGGCATTGAGCACCTCACGGGTGGCCAGCCGCCCTTCAGGGCTCGTGTCCATGCCGTAGTTCAGGGAGCTGAAGGGCACCTGCGCACCGGCACGGCTATGGAGCGTGTTGAAGTTGTGGATCATCGCTTCCATGGCCTGATGGGTTTCCTCCACCACATCGGCGCAGGCCATGCGGTAAATATTGCGGGCCAGACGTTCTGCTTCCTCAGTGGGCAGCTGGTAAGTTTCGCTAAGCACCGTTTCCAGCGCCTTCTTGATGGCCTCTACGGATTCAACAGCCCGGGGATCTTCCTGGGATTCCGTATAGCTGCAAGCAGCGAAATCCATGGCCGGTTTGAAGTGCGTCTTGAATTCCTTTTCCGTACCGAAATCATGGGTGTCGAACTGGTACATCAAGGCCTTATGTGCCTCGGAAATCACGGCCTTGCGGAAAGACTTGCGCACACCATCAGCCATCGCATAGTCGAAGGCATTGATGGACTGGCCGCCGAACATATCATTCTGGTTGGACTGGATGGCAATCGCAGCCAGAGATGCATAGGAGCGGATGGAATTCGGCTCACGCAGGAAGCCATGCCCCGTGGAGAAGCCGCCCTTGAAGAGCTTCAACAGGTCAATCTGGCAGCAGTTGAAGGTGATCAGGGAGAAATCCTTGTCATGGATATGAATCCAGTTCTCCTTGTCGGCCTCGCGGAATTCATCGGTCAGCACATAGTTATCCACAAAATGCTTGGCCCCTTCGGCGCCCAGCTTCAGCATGATGCCCATGGAAGCATCGGTGTTGATATTGGCGTTGTCGCGCTTGGAGTCCACATCCACGGCATCGGCAAAGAAGATATCCTTATAAGAGGACATCAGATGTTTCTGCGCGATACGGCGCTCGGCATGCTTCTGACGGTAGGTGATGTATTTCTTGGCGATATCGTAGAAGTCATATTTCATGAGTTCCTGTTCAACGATATCCTGGATTTCTTCCACGCTGACGTTTTCGCGGTTCTGGATATCCCACTCCACCTGGCTGGTGACTTCATCGATATCCTTTTCCGTCATTTTTTTACCGCCGTCGTTATTGGCGCCGGCAATGGCGTTATAGATTTTCTCGCGATTGTATGGCACTGTATGGCCGGAACGCTTCGTAACTGTTTTCAGATTCATAAATTATGGATACCACTATATTTGCGGTATTTCCGTACGCCCCCTCTATATATTGTGGTTAATACTTGTCGTAACGGTATATATTGTAGCAAATTCCCGCCCGTTGTGCAATATCAAATATCACGTTTCAGTGCTCCATCAGCATGAGCTTCGCCGCAGGCAGGCGCAGATAAAGAGTTGTGGGATTTTTTATTTTTTGCCATTCATCCTTTGCCAGTTCCAGACGCAGGGGCCTGGCCTCGGTCCCCTGCCGGCGCAGCATAATTAAATAGGAAAAAACATCTTCAACCACCTTGATTACCTCCATGGCATAGGTGTTTTCGCCCGGGCCGGCGGCCACTTCCATATAATGGGCACGAATACCAGCAAAACGGACATCCTCGGACACCGCACCGGCCACCTGCAGTTCCAGCTGCCAGTCAACAGCCAGTATCCTATCCGGGGCAATCCGTTTCACAGCAGATATATTCTTGCAGCCGGTCAGCAAAGTTGCCGCTAATGTCGCAGGATCTTGGAACAGGCCATGCTTTGTGTGCACCGCCTCCATCTGCCCCTGGTCGATCACGGCGATGCGGTCGGCCAGGCGATAGACCTCGCCCCGGTCATGAGAGACCAGCAGGGCAGCGCCATCGTAATCCGCGAGCACATCGCCCAGTTCCATTTCCAGCTGCCATTTCAGATAGCTGTCCAGGGCAGCGAAGGGTTCATCCAACAGCAGCAGTTCCACATCAGCGGCCAGGATGCGGGCAAAGGCCGCACGCTGCTGCTGGCCACCGGATAGTTCGTGGGGATAGGCCTGCGCCACTTCCGTCAGCTTGAACCTTGCCAGATTCGCCTGCACCTTGCGCTTTTTTTCAGCCTTGTCCCCGCTGGCCACAAAGGCGATATTTTCGGCAATGGTCATATTGGGAAACAGGGCATAATTCTGAAAGAGATAGCCGACCTTGCGCGCCTGCGGTTTCAGATTGATGCCCGCCTCACTGTCGAAGAGCACCCGGCCATTCAGCACAATGCGCCCCCTGTCCGGTGTTTCGATGCCCGCAATACATTTGAGCGTCATGCTCTTGCCACAGCCCGAAGCCCCCAACAAGGCAAAGACCTCATCCTTAGCCGAAAAATCCGCCCGCAGGGTGAAGTTCCTCAGCTTCTTTTCAATCTTCACGCTCAATTCCATACGGCCACTCCTTTTGCCTTGCGGGCAATCCACCAGTTCATGAGCACAACGAAAAACAGCGAGAACGCCACGATGATGATAGCCCACTCCCCGGCCAGATCATAGTCGTTGGCCTGCACCGCTGCATAGATGGCCGTGCTCATGGTCTGCGTGACACCGGGGATATTGCCCGCAAACATGATGGTCGCGCCAAACTCGCCCAACGCCCGCGTAAAGGAAAGCACCAATCCGGCTAATATCCCTGCCCTGGCATTGGGCAGCAGGATATGCCAGAAGATCCGCCAGTCCGATACGCCCAAGGTGCGGGCAGCATGGATGATATGCGGATCGATCTGCTCAAAGGCCCCGCGGGCCGTGCGGTACATCAACGGCAAGGATACCACGATGGCCGCGATAACCGCCGCTTTCCAGGTGAAAACCAGTGTAATATCGAATTGCAGCAAAAAACGGCCAATCAGGCTGCGCTTGCCAAACAACAATAACAGGAAAAAACCGACAACGGTAGGCGGCAAAACCATCGGCAACGTAATAACGGCATCAGCCAGTCCCTGAAAGCGCTTCAGGCGCACCACCATCAGGGCCAGGCCAATGCCGATGAAGAACGTTGCTACCGTTGCTGCGCCTGCCGTCTGCAGGGTAATCAAAAGCGGTGACAGTTCCATGATCTACCTCTTACTTCACTTCAAAACCATATTTTTCAAAGAGCTTCTTATTTGCATCATTAGCAGCATACGCCAAAAAATCCTTAGCTTCAGCCAGATGCTTGGATTCCTTCAGGGCAGCTGCCGGATAGATAATCGGCTTATGGGTATCCGCCGGTGCCTTGGCTGCGACTTTGACCTTTTTGGACACGGCTGCATCGGTTGCATAGACCACACCGCAATCAGCATCACCGGATTCCACCCAGGAAAGCACCTGCCGCACATCCGAACCATAGACTGCCTTGCCCTTGATGGACTCAAGAAGGCCTAATTTCGTGAATACTTCCTCAGCATACTGCCCCACCGGCACGCCCTTGGGCTCGCCCAAGGCGATATGCCGGATATCTGCGCCTGTCAGCTGCTGGAAATCCGTGATTGCCTTGCCGCCCTCACGCGGTACGATCAGCACCACTTCATTGACCAATAAGTCCCTGCGGGTCCCATCAGCCAGCAATCCATCCTTTTCCAGTGCGTTCATCTGCTTCTGCGCCGCCGAGAAGAACAAATCCGTCTGACCACCGTTCTGGATGGCCTGCTGCAAAGCACCGGAACTGCCGAAATTGAAGGTGATCTTCACATTTGGATGTTCCTTCTCGTAGTTTGCCGCTATTTCCTGCATCACATCCGTCAGGCTGGCCGCCGCTGCCACATGCAGTTCCACGGGCTCAGCCTTTTTCTCCGGCTTAGCCTGTTCACTGCCACAGCCTAAGGCCAGCATCATCACCACAGACATCACCAGCGCAAAAATTTTTCTCATTTCTACCACTCCTTTTCAAATTGCGGAAGGTGTAAGGATTTCTCCCTGCACCCGGGAACGGAATCCCGTTCCGGCCAAGCATCATAGCAATGCGCCCTGCCTTAGATCACTTGGCTCGGAGATATCACGAATAAAATTATAGCATAGATATTTTTGCCATTCAATGTAATTTGTCATAGACAGTATTGTTTGTTCTTGTTACAAAAAAACTGACCGGTCAAAATTGACCGGTCAATCCTACAATTCTTATAAATGATTTCAACGCAGATAATCGTCTTCATCAATGCCGCGCAGGCGGCGGTTAATGGAGCTAAGCCCCCGGTAGATGGTGGTTACGTCGAGTTCATCCCCGCGTTTTTCCATGTATTTCTCCAGCTTCCGCTTTACGCGCTGCAAAGCGTTGTCAATGGATTTCACATGGCGGTGCAGGTCTTCGGCAATCTCCTGATAGCTCTTGCCATCAAGATAGCTCATGAGGACCTTCCATTCCAAATCGGAGAGGATCTCTTCCATCTTCTTTTCGATATCCACAAACTCTTCCCGGCTGATGACCAGTTCTTCCGGATCCGTTACCTTGGCCCCGGAAAGGACATCCAATAGGGTTCGATCCGAATCCTCATCATAGATGGGCTTGTTCAGCGAGATATAAGAGTTGAGTGGAATATGCTTTTGCCTCGTTGCGGTCTTGATAGCCGTGATGATCTGCCGTGTGACACACAATTCCGCAAAAGCCCGGAAGGAGGACAGCTTATCATTGCGAAAATCCCGTATCGCTTTGTAAAAGCCAATCATGCCTTCCTGAATGATGTCTTCACGATCTGCCCCAATCAAGAAATAGGAACGAGCTTTAGCGCGCACGAAATTACGATATTTGTTGATCAAATAATCCAACGCGGCCTTGTCGTTGCTATCCTTGATGGCCAGCAGTATCTCCTCGTCCGTGAGTTTGGCGAATTCACTGTAGATTTCTTCTACAAATAAATCTTCTGTAGTTTGTTCTGCTTCCATCGCACGTTCCCCTTTACTGAAAACTTCCCCAGTTTTCATTCTTGCAATCCCCTAATACGTTTTGATTATACCCCTATTACAAGGTAATAGTCAAGGAAGGTCATAGGACTTTAGTCCCCTTAAGCAATATTTGTTGTAAAGTATCAACTTTTCTTTGCCAAACGCTGACGCATGGATTCATACATCAGGATGGAACCAGCTACGGAAGCATTGAGCGAATTGATCTTGCCCACCATCGGCATCTTCACGATGAAATCACACTGCTCTTTGGTCAGACGCCCCATACCCTTGCCCTCGCTGCCTACCACGAGGACCAGCGGGCCAGTCAGGTCAGCTTCATAGTAATTCTGGCTGCCATCCATATCGGCACCAGCCACCCAGAAGCCTTTTTCCTTGAGCGCTTTCAAGGTCTGGGAAATATTGCCGATACGAGCGACGGGCACATATTCCACAGCACCGGCAGAAGTCTTGGCCACAGTGGCCGTAAGGGGCACACTGCGGCGCTTCGGGATCAGCACGCCATGTACGCCCGTAGCATCGGCCGTACGCAGGAGTGCGCCGAGATTATGCGGATCTTCCAATTCATCCAGCAACAGCAGGAAAGGCGGCTGCCCAGCTGCTTCGGCCTTGGCCAGGATATCGTCGAGTTCGGCATAGGCTACCGGGGCCACATAGGCCAACACGCCCTGATGGCGCAAGCCGGACGCTACAGACTCAATCTTGCCGCGCTCCACGAACTGCAGGACAATGCCGCGCTCCTTGGCCAGCGCCACGATTTCACTGACCTGCCCTTCCCGGTCGCCGTCGGCCAGCAGGATCTTGTTGATGCCACGGCCGGCGCGCAGGGCTTCGGTCACGGCATTGCGGCCAATCAGCACGTCTTCGGGCAGTTCCCGTACATCCTGCACGCTCCGGGATTCCCGGACTTCGTGCGCAAAAGCCTGACTTGTCAATTTTTGACGCGTCAGTTTTTCCCGGCTGGAACGCTCAGCTGGAACATTCTTGCGCACTCCGCCCCGCGCATTTTTCTGGTTATCGCGTCTTTTGGCACGCGTCGTTTCCTTTTTATTGTCGTTTCGCATAATCTTATTCCTTCTCCCGCAGTTTCAGCATCTCGCTGAGCTTGCCGCAGGTCATGGCACCTTCCGGACAGCGCCCTGTGTTGACGCAACTGGCCCCTGCATTGAAGAACAGCGTCGGCGCAACTTTCTTGGCCTCGGCCAGCATCTTGTAGGCCATCTCGCGGATTTCCCACTGAGCCCGGTTGCAGCAGCGCAGGTTGAAGAAGTGCATGAGGCTGCGGGCATTCATGGTCACGAGGATTTTCGTCTCCGTGGCATTGGCCAGCACATAGCGGGCATCTTCCTTGGGCACGCCCATTTCCGTAAGCTCGTCATAAGTCTTGCGGATTTCTTCGAGCAGCGTCTCATATTTGGCCAGAGCCTCGGGCTTTTCGGCAATGGATGGCGGCGTGATGTACTGGAAGCCATGAGCTGCCACATAGCGCTGGGACTGCTGGTCATAGGAAGCGATGCGGTGACGCACGAGCTGATGCGTCAGCACGCGGCTCACGCCTTCAATGCCGAAAGTGAAGCTGGCGTGTTCCAAAGTGGAGCCATGGCCCAAAGCCACCATACGGCGCACCATTTCCTTCACCTTTTCGTCACTCAGTTTTTCCGCCAATTCCTCGGCACCACTAGCCGAGTAGCAGAGCCTTGCGGCCATCGCCACAGCCCGCTCCGGCTCCGGCGTATAGTTCAGTAATTTTACCTTGATCATTCGTTAATTCTTCTCCCGTATTTCCTTCATCATGGCCTGCGAGATAATCTGGAAGGACATTTCCGCAATCTCGTAGAGCCGTTCATGCTGCTCGGAAAGATAGAGGCTGCCGAGCAGGGCCTCAAAGCCGGTGCTGGCATGATATTCGGCCACGGACGCACTGCGCGGCGCATGGCTCTTGGCATTGCGGCCCCGGCGGTAGATGGCTTTCTCCTCCTCGGTGAGTGCTCCCTCAATGCCCTGATAGGCCTTGGCCTGCCAGACCGCCGAAACCATCTGGGCGCTGAAGGAGTGGAGTGCCTGCACCTTGGCCTGCTCATAGGAGAGCAGACGCGTACGCATAAAGAGATGGAAGTAGGCATCCCCCACATAGGCCAATACCAAAGGGTTGAGCTGCTTTACATCCACATCCTGATAACGCTGCAAAATGCCCCCGTCGCCATCCGGCTGAAACATCATCTCGACGAGCATCTTAAAATGGTCAAACTTCATGCCTTTTTCCACCGTACCCCATTGGGCGTATCCTCAAGGATTACCCCGGCTTCCTTCAGTTCATCGCGGATCTTGTCAGCCAGGCCCCAGTTCTTTTCCTTGCGGGCATCCTGACGGATATTGATGATGAGATCCATGAGCTTGTTGGCCAGTTCATCATCCGCAGCCTCTGCCTGTTCGAAGATGCCGATAATGCTCGTCATAAGCTTGTAAGCCGCTGCCACCTTGGCAAAGTTTTCGCTGTCGAAAGCCGTGCCCTTGTTCATGACATCCTGATAGTAAATGTTGATGTCCTTGGACAAGGCAAAGATCTGACTGATGGCCAGGGCCGTATTGAAGTCATCATCCATGGCTTCATGGAATTCCTTGACATAGCCGGCAGCTTTGTCTGCCAATTCCTTGGCCGTATCGCTCTGGCCGGATTTGGCCAGCAGTTCATCCATAAAGCCCTTGGACTGGGCCAGACGGTTCAGGCTCGTCTGCGCTTCCTTGAGGCGCTCGTCGCTGAAATCCAGCGGGCTTCTGTAATGCGTCTGCAGGATGAAGAAGCGCACCACCTCACCCGGGTACTCAGCCAAAATATCCTTCACCGTAAAGAAGTTGTTCTTGGACTTGGACATCTTCTCGTTATGGATGGTGATGAAGCCATTGTGCAGCCAATACTGGGCAAAGCTGTGCTCGTCCCCGATGCAGGCCTGACTCTGGGCAATCTCATTTTCATGATGCGGGAAGATCAGGTCGCTGCCGCCGCCATGGAAGTCGAACTTCTCACCCAAATATTTCAGGGACATGGTGGAGCACTCGATATGCCAGCCCGGACGGCCTTTGCCCCAGGGGCTGTCCCAGCTCGGTTCGCCGGGCTTAGCGGCCTTCCAGAGGGCAAAGTCCATCGGATGTTCCTTGCGCTCATCGACATCAATGCGGGCACCGGCCTGCATGTCTTCGAGCTTGCGGCCACTGAGTTTGCCATAGCCCGCAAATTTTTCCACGCGGTAGAATACATCCCCATTATCCACGGCATAGGCATAGCCCTTGTCCACGAGCTTCTGCACCATAGCGATGATGTCAGGGATCGTTTCACTTACCCGGGGATAGATATCCGCCCGCTTGACGTTCAGGGCATCCATGGCCTTGAAGTATGCGTCAATATAACGGCCGGAAATATCGCTCCACTTCACGCCTTCTTCGTTGGCCGTGCGGATGATCTTGTCATCCACATCCGTGAAGTTCTGGATATAGCGTACCTTGTAGCCTTTGTGGGCAAGGTAACGGCGAATCACATCCCAGGTCACGAACGGACGGGCATTGCCGATATGGGGATGGTTATAAGGCGTGACGCCGCAGCAGTAGATGCTGGCCTCCCCCTCTTTCAAGGGTTTGAACTCTTCTTTGCTGCGTGTCATGGTATTGTATACTTTTAACATTGAGATTCCTCCTGGTCAGACCTTTTCGATACCTGCCACCGCATAGGCGGAGATACCTTCCTCACTGCCGGTAAAGCCGAGCTTTTCCTCAGTGGTGGCCTTGACATTTACCTGGTCTAGTTCAATCCCGAGCACACGAGCGATATTTGCGTTCATCTGCGGGATAAAATCCTTCATCTTGGGCTTCTGGGCCACGATGGTCGCATCCACGTTGCCCGTCACATAGCCTTTTTCCTTGATCAGTTCCGCCACATGCGCCAGCAGCTTCATGCTGTCAGCGCCCTTGAACTGCGGATCTGTATCGGGGAAATGACGGCCGATATCGCCCAAAGCTGCCGCGCCGAGCAGGGCATCTGCCACCGCATGGAGCAATACATCTGCATCGGAATGGCCCAACAGGCCTAACGTATGGGGGATTTCCACGCCCCCGATAATGAGCTTGCGTCCTTCCACCAGACGATGGACATCATAGCCCATGCCAAATCTTGTCATGATTTTGCCTCCTTCAACCACGCTTCGCGCGCCTCAGCGGCCGCTGCCTGCAGGCTCCGTGCTTCATCCTCAGCCGTACATTTCAGGAAGGCTTCAGCAATCAGCAGGTCTTCCGGCGTGGTCACCTTGATATTGCGGTAATCACTCTGCACCACGGCCACAGGAACACCGATGCGCTCTACGAGACTCGCATCATCCGTGCCCAGGAAATCATCGGCAATGGCCGCCTCATTGGCCTCGAGCAGGATTTCCTTGCGGAAGCCCTGCGGCGTCTGCACTTCCCAAAGGGTGCTGCGCGGCGGCGTATCCACCACCAGTCCGTCAGCATCCACCACCTTGATGGTGTTCTTGGCGGGCACTGCCGCAATGGCGCCGCCCTTAGTGCGAGCCGTATCGATAACTGCCTGAATGGTCTTGGCCGTCACCATGGGCCGGGCCGCATCATGCACCAGCACCACATCAGCATCTTGGGCCACCTTCTGCAGCCCATTGTAGATGGAATACTGGCGCTCGCTGCCGCCGGCCACCACCTGCAAAGGCTTCAGCCCGCGTACCTTGCGCAGCTGCGTTTCCACTGTCGCCACTTCATCAGCAGCGACTACCACGATAAGCTCTCCCACTTCTTCCACCGCGGCGAACGTCTTTAAGGTGCGCACCAATATAGGCTCTCCCGCTAAAGTCAAGAGCACTTTATTTATACCAGCCTGCATTCGTTTTCCCTGCCCAGCGGCCGGGAAAATAACACTGACCATGAAATCAACTCCTAAGAAATTAAGCCTTCCCTCCGAGGGGAAGGCTTAACCACATACTTAATTTTTCGGCTTGGCAAAAATCATTCGGCCTGCCGCTGTCTGCAGGGCAGACGTCACTTCCACCTCAATGGTCTCGCCCATGTAATGGTTGCCGTTTTCCACGACAATCATGGTGCCGTCTTCGAGATAGGCCACGCCCTGGCCTGCCTCCTTGCCGGATTTGACAATCGCCACCTGCATGGTTTCCCCAGGGATGACCACAGGTTTCACGGCATTGGACAGAGCATTGATGTTCAGGACTTCCACGCCCCGCAGCTGCGCTACTTTGTTGAGGTTGAAATCATTGGTGATGATCTTGCCCCCCACCTGCTGTGCCAACTGCACGAGTTTGGAATCCACTTCAGGGATATCCTCGAAATCCACCTCGGTGATTTCCACCTTCATGCGGGATTCCTTGCGGATTTTCTGCAGGATATCCAACCCCCGGCGGCCGCGTACCCGCTTCAAGGCATCGGCCGAATCGGCGATATGCTGGAGTTCTTCCAGCACGAACACTGGAATCAACAGCGTGCCTTCCAAAAAGCCCGTTTCGCAAATATCGGCAATGCGCCCATCGATGATGACGCTGGTATCCAGCAGCTTATAACAAGGCTGCTCACCAGTTTCAGCCGCCGCTAGTTTCGGCGCTGCCGCCTGCTTGGCCTCCCGGATCTTGACCAATTCCTTCATGAACTTCGGAATGAAGTCAAAGATGCTCACGAGCTCCGAGCGCTTTTTTATCATGATATGAATGCCAAGATAGCCCAGCACGATGCTGAACACGACCGGGATATACTCCCCTACCACAGGAATCTTCGAGAAAGCATACCCCAGCAGATTTGCAATAATGAGTCCGATAAGTAAACCAATGGCACCAGCTATCACGTCATGCGTCGGCATCTTGTTTAGCTGTGCCTCCACAAACACGGCAAAGCCCTTGAGTTTGCGGATGAAAAAAGGAGATAAGAGAAAACCAGAGGCTGCGCCCAGGGCGGCCCCAAAGAGAATGCTCAGGAAACCAGCAATGGACAGCTTGAAAAAGCCCATCTCTGTTTCCAGGATCTCAGTGCTGATAAAAAAGGTCAGAAACGGCGTGGCCATATTGAGAAGTGCCCCGCCCGCAATCGCGAACAACAGGATAATGAAGAAACGCAAAACTCGGTCTAACATCAGATCACCTCCTTCCTATGATATTTACTTGCATAACTTTAAGTATAGTAAATTTCACCTGCCACTGTCAACGATAAAAAAGGCAGATAGTTGCAACTACCTGCCCCTTATTCACTTGCTTCCATTAGCCGCCAGGATATCATCCATCCAGTCCTCTACTTCTGCCGGACTCTTATCGCAGGCATATACGAGTTCACTGACCACGATCTGACGGGCCAGATCTAAAAGCCTGCGCTCGCCTGCTGATATGCGCCGTTCCCGTTCCTGCACCACAAGATTGCGGGTTACAGCCGCCGCATCGCAAATATCCCCGGACTTCAGCCGTTCCAGATTCGTATGATACCGCCGGTTCCAGGTGCCCAGCAGGCGGTCCGGCTCATCCTCAAGCACATCCCGCACTTCGTCCACCCGTTCTTCCGGAATCACATCCCTGAGGCCAATATGGTCTGCCTTATCCGCAGGAATCATCACCTTCATATCCCCGAGCGGCATCTGCAGAACATAGTATGACCTGCCCTCACCCAAAACCTCACACTTCTCAATGCCGGCAATGATGCCGGCACCATGCATTGGATAGACCACCTTATCACCGATTTGTAACAAGCACCCACCCCCATTATCAAGAAGAAATAATAACGATCCAGGAAGCCATTGCTATTATTTTAACATAAATTTTGAAATTTTTCAAAAGACATTTTTTTGCAACTTTCAGCAGGAATCATCAAGCTCATGCCGAATAATTAGCATTGCTAAGTCAAAATCCTTCCTTATCTGTTACAATAGGAATCAGATATATCAACAAGAAGGGCGTGTTACTATGAGAAGCAAAAAAGTCATTTTCCCTAAGTTTATCTTACCCGCAGGAATTATCATGCTGGCGCTGTTTATCCTTCCCAGCCTGCTAACAAAGGAGACCGCGTCGCTGCCTGCAAGTCTGCCCGAGGCTCATGCCAATGCAGATAACAGCAACACGGCATTGGCCGAGGCGATTACAGGCTTATCCAATGCCGACAGCACGCGCTACTCACTCTACGCCGCTTATCCTCAGGAAAGCCGTGAACCATATATATACCAATCCGAGCCCATGCGCTCCGCCAGTATGATCAAAGTCTTCCTGCTGGCAGATGCTATGGAAAAAGTCCGTGATGGGCAGCTTGCCCTGAATACAGGCATAACTCTCCATAGCAAGGACAAGGTCGGCGGTGCCGGCGTACTCTGCGGCTATGCCAGCGGAACCGTCCTGCCGCTGGATACCGTCCTGCGCCTGATGATAACCGAAAGTGACAATACCGCCACCAATCTTATCATCGATTTACTCGGGATGGATGACATCAACGCCTATATCCGGCGCAACGGCTACAATGATACCACTCTGGCCAGAAAGATGATGGATTTTGCTGCTGTAAATGCAGGACGGGACAATTACACCTCGGTAACCGATTTGGGAAATATTTTTCAGCGCATCTATAACCACGAATGTGTCGGTTACGAACAGGATGAGATCATGCTTTCCTATCTAAAAGGACAGACCGACACCGAATGTTTCCCTGCAGCACTTCCTGGGGCTGTTATCGCGCATAAAACCGGCGAACTGGGCGGGCTCTATGATGACGGCGGCATTATCTATCAAAACGGCAGAGCCATAATCCTCGTGATCATGACAGAACATTACTCCAACCGGTATCGGGCAATTGAAACCATGAAAGCCATGGCGCAAAGCGTTATGGCCAACTAAATAATTAATGCGGTCCCCACGTCAGGGACCGCATTTTTTGTCTGTAGAATTTTACCAGTGATTCACCACATATTGATAGATATTCGAAGCCACCGGCGACTGGCCCCCAAAAACATAGCCCTCATACCCTTCAGAATTACGGTAATACGGGCTGCCATTCACGGGATAAAAAGAGTAATACAGGCTGACTCCCGAGTAGACGATGGTGCAATCGAAAGTGTATGGGCTTCTGCTCTTCAGATATACACTTTCCGTCAAGAGATAGGCATTCGTACCATCACTGTATGTCCCCATATAAACCGAATCTGCCTCCGCACAGCCATCCGGCACCACGGTGAACATCAGTGATACTGCAACAGCAAAGGCTATCAATATACGTTTGAACATACTAAACCTCCTTTTCCCTTTCCATAAATATATCTACGTTGGTAAGTTCTCCAGCGTGTCTGCCAATTCCTGCCAAACA
The DNA here is from genome assembly GCF_900104055.1 of Pseudoselenomonas ruminantium. GTDB lineage: Bacteria > Bacillota > Negativicutes > Selenomonadales > Selenomonadaceae > Selenomonas_A > Selenomonas_A ruminantium_C. Next base: position 28,942 of record NZ_FNJQ01000002.1, on the reverse strand, counting down.
ACTAATTTTATTCGCTGTAAAATCAAACAGTATGTCCAGCCAAAGTCCATTACAACACAATAAGCCCGGCGGGTTGGTGATGTTTTTCCGCAACGTTTGACGGCTTACGTCTAAGCGGAGAAAAAATATTACCAGCCCACCGGGCGTCTTAGCATATCGTATTATTTGGCTGCAGCCGCACTGGCCACAACCTTTTTCTTGTCCCCCATCTTACGGAGTGCCACCCAGAGCGGGCTGGCGATGAAGATGGACGAATAACAGCCGCTGCCGAAACCGATCAGCAGGGCAAAGGCGAAGTCCTTCGTCGTTTCGCCGCCGAAGAAATACAGGGCAAACGTCGTGAACATAACCGTGAACACCGTGTACAGAGAGCGCGTGAGCGTCTGGAATACGGAAGTGTTGACCAGATGGTTCACATCGCCGCCACGGCGGAAATGCAGCTTGAGGTTCTCTCGGATGCGGTCAAAGATAACGATGGTATCGTTGATGGAATAACCAACAATCGTCAGCAGCGCTGCAATGAACGAAGAATCGATCTGCCGTCCCGTGAAGGAGAACACCGCCAGCACGATGAGGATATCGTGAACGAGGGCCAATACCGCGGCCACGCCAAAGCGCCATTCAAAGCGGTACGCTACATAGGCAATGATCAGCGCCCAGGAAACCACAAGGGCCAATACGGCATTGGTAATCAGCTCGCCGCCAATCGTGGCACCGACTTTTTCCTCGCGCAGCACATCATAATTGCCCACATCGGTCTTGATGGCCGCCATGACATCCTTGCGCTGTTCCTCTTCCATGTCCGTTGTACGGATCATGACATTTTCTGCTTCGGTCACTCCGGATTCTGCGCCGGTCAGCTGGATCTGAGAACCTTCGAGGCCAAACTTAGCAAGACTCGTACGCACCTCAGCGATAGCCACCGGGCGTTCAAATTTCAGATCGATAATCGTACCGCCCGTGAAGTCGATACCGAAGTTAAAGCCCCGGGTAAACATGCAGATGAGTCCGGCGACGATGATGATGCTGGAAATGGCAAACCAGAGTTTGGAGCGTCCGGCAATATCAAGCTTGTTCATGCTTCAAGTCCTCCTTTTTCCACAGCATATAGCCGTTAGCACCATATGCACCGGGATTTTCCGAAATCTTGGAATTGATCATGAGCTTCAGCAGATACTGCGAAAGCGTGATAGCCGTCAACATGGACAGCATCGTGCCCAAGCCAAGGGTGATGGCAAAGCCGCGAATCGTGCCTGTGCCTAAGAAGAACAGCACACCGGCGGCGATAATCGTCGTGATATTGGAGTCAAAGATGGTCGTGAACGCACGTTTGAAGCCTGCATCCATGGACAGACGCAGAGTCTTGCCCTGAATCTGATATTCTTCCTTGAAGTGCTCGAAAATCAGCACGTTAGCATCTACGGCCATACCGATGGACAAGATGATACCAGCTACACCAGGCAGAGTCAGCGTAGCATCGAGCAGGTACAGCAACGCCAGCAGCACTACCGTATAAGCCATCAACGCCACGTCAGCGATAAAACCGGACAGGCGGTAGAACAGCAGCATGAAGATCAATACCGCACCAATGCCGACAGCAAAGGCAAAGACGGATTTATCCTTGGAGTCCTGACCAAGCGTCGGGCCAACCGTACGGGTTTCGATGATGTTGACTTTGACCGGCAGGGCACCGCTTCGGAGCACGACAGCCAGGTTCTGCGCTTCTTCCAGCGTCTTCTGCCCCGTGATTTCCGCCTTGCCGCCGAGAATCGGCTCGCGGACATTCGGCGCCGTCAGCACTTCGCCGTCCAGCAGGATGGCAATCGTGCGGCCGACGTTTTTCGTCGTGAGGTCGGCAAACTTCTGTGCACCTTCATCGGAGAATTCCAGATTGACCACGTTCTGGCCGCTCTGCTGATTGGTTGCCGCCTGGGCATCCTTCAGGTCCGTACCCGTGAGCACGGTATTGCCTTCTTCATCCTTGAATTCCAGCATAGCAGTCTTGCCGATGGTCTTGATGGCCGCATCCGGATCTTTGACGCCCGGCAGTTCGATGATCACCCGGCGCTCACCTTCGCGCTGAATAATCGGCTCCGTAAGGCCCAAAGAGTTGACGCGCTTTTCCATGATCGTGACCACACGGTTCATGGCGTCATCATTTACTTTTGCAATATCTGTGTCCTCTGCTTCGAGCACCACATGGGTACCGCCCTGCAGATCGAGGCCCTGACGAATCGAGAAAGCCAGCGGCTTTACAAAGGCCAGGAAAATGCCAATGATGGCGACGACACAGACAATCAGCTTCATGAGATTGTTCTTTCTCAAGAGAGTTCATCCCCTTTTGTCTTTCGTTTTCTATATTCCTGAATGAAGTTGATGACCTTGTCCCGCACCTGCTGCGCGTTGTATTGGTCCGTCTGGATATAGAGGTCGGCATGCGCCTTGGCATCTGCCAGTCGCTTATGCTGCACCTCCAGCCTGCTTTCATCCCAATAGACAACCCGCCGCTTATGGATAGCGGGCATGGTGGCATCAATCATCACCAAAATATCTGGATGGCGCTTCGCCCAAAAATCATGAATCCCGGAATGTTCCTGCGCAACATTATAAGCATCATAGCCAGCCGCCTTAAGTCCGGCAACCAGCGTAGTCTTCCCCGAAGCACAAACTCCTACAATCGCAATCTTCAAGACAATCACTCCTATCCAGTTTACATAGATAAAGTAGTAATGGTATATCGTTTTAACTTAATATGGATATGTTACCTCAAGCTGTTCAATCTTGGGGCTGGACGGTGAACCATCCGTAACTCCCATAACAAGCACCGTCATATCATCCGATGCTTTATCCGCATCCAGCTCCAGCGCATAATCCATGATGCTCTTGGCGATGAACGCGGCATCCTCTGCTTCATTCTTGCGGACGATCTCCATGATCTTCTCGAAATCCGCCGGATGTCCCAGACGTTTCCGCCCAGCATGGGCAATGCCATCCGTATAGGACACGATAATCATGCCCGCCGTCAGCGGCACCTCATACATCAATGGCTTCATATGCCGGTTGACGCCAATCGGCTCCACATTCTCATCATAGACCGTCTCATACTCCGGCGTCCTGATGATCACGGGGCAGTTGGAATTGCGGCTGATCACGGCCGTTTCTGTATCGAGGTCAGCACTGACCACCGTCAGCGTGCAGGATACCTTCTTATCCTTCATGGCATAAAGGTAGTCATGCACCGCCCGGGCCACTGCCCCGTCACGTGCTCCGTCGGAAATCAACTGCGTCGCCTTGTTCACCACCCAGCTGCTGGTATGATGGGCCGCGAGCCCATTGCCCTGCCCATCCGCAATGATCGCCGAGATCCCCCCATGAGGACGCTCCACGATATCGCAGGTATCACCACAGACTTCCGTTGCATATTTAGAAGTCTTCGCCATGCCAATCTTAACTTCCATACAAAATCACCCCAATAAGCAGTTATATATCCCTTGCTCGGTAATTATTTTATGCACCAGAGCGTCATGCTCTTCCATAGGCACGGAAGACACCAGCTGGCACGAATAAGCCAGCGCAATCCTCTTCGCCTTAATGGCCTTCGCCATATATGCATCATAGAACCCCGCGCCCATGCCAAGTCGTTCCCCACGAGTGTCAAACGCCACCCCGGGCACGATAATCAAATCGAGCTCCTCTGGCGCAACGACCTGACACTTAGCCGGATCAGGAGTAAGGATTCCATATTCCCCTTCCACAAGGGCGTCCAGCGAAGGCACTGTCACAGCCTCCATCTCTCCCTTGCGGATAACCCGGGGCATGGTTACCGTAACCCCTGCCTCCAGCCATTTCTGAACCAACGGCAGGATCTGCACTTCATCTGCCATCGAGGCATAGCACATGACCTTGCGCGGTTCTTTGAAATCCGGCAGGGCACAGAATACATCAATAATGCGCGTGCTGGCCTTTTGGCGGTAAGCTGCTGTAAGCGCCCGCCGTTTGGCCAGGATTTCTGACCGCAGCGCCTTTTTCTCAGCCTGCGGGCCGTTTATCTCCCCTGCCATCTCAGGCCTGCTTGTCCTGGGTGATATTGGCATTGATGGAAGCCCGGGAAACCTCGATCACGGTGTTCTCCGCAATCTTCAGCTTGATCACTTTCTCTTCCAGTCCCACGATTGTACCATAGATACCACCGATGGTCATTACCTTATTGCCCTTTTCCAGCGTGTCCAGCATGCTCAGCCGGCGTTTCTGGGCCGCCTTCTGCGGGCGGTACAGCAGAAAATAGAAAATGGCAATCATCACAAAGATAGGGCCCCAAGTGCCCAAAGCTGTCATGGTTTCCGGAGTCATAGTAAGCACCTCTTCTTTAAATTAGCGTTTATAGTTGGCCAAAAAATCACTGCGGAACTGCGTAAACTTGCCGTCAATAATCGACTGGCGCATGCGGCGCACAAACTCTTCCAGGAAGTAGAGATTATGCAGGGACAGCAGGCGCAGGCCGAAGATCTCGCCTGCCCGTACCAGATGACGGATATAAGCACGGGTGTAACCGTTGCGGCAAGCATAGCAGCCGCAGCCTTCCTCAATCACATGATGGTCATGCGTCAGGTTGGCATTCTTCATCACCAGGCGTCCCGTCCAGGTCATGGCCATGCCATTGCGGGCCACGCGAGTCGGATAGACGCAGTCGAACATATCGATACCGCGCATCACACCTTCCACCAAATGGTCAGGCGTACCCACGCCCATCAGATAGCGGGGCTTGTTTTCCGGCAGCAGAGACGTGGAATACTCCAACATCTCATACATAAGTTCCGGCGGTTCGCCTACGGACAGGCCGCCCACGGCGTAGCCCGGGAAGTCCATCTCCACCATCTCTTTGGCATGCCATTTGCGCAGGTCCTTGTACATGCCGCCCTGCACGATACCGAACAAGCCCTGATTCGGCGCCGTCATGGCGTCCTTGCAGCGCTGTGCCCAGCGCAGCGTGCGCTCCGTGGACTGCTTGGCATAGTCATGGTCAGCCGGATACGGCACACATTCGTCAAAAGCCATAACAATATCGGAGCCCAGACACATCTGCACTTCCATGGAAACTTCCGGCGACAGGAACTTCTTCGAGCCATCAATATGAGAACGGAAGGTTACACCTTCCTCGGTGATCTTGCGCAGATCGCCGAGCGAGAACACCTGGAATCCGCCGCTGTCCGTGAGGATTGCGCCATCCCAGTGCATGAACTTATGCAGGCCGCCAGCTTCCTTGACCAGTTCCATGCCCGGACGCAGGAACAGATGATAGGTATTGGAGAGGATGATCCCTGCCCCCAAATCCTTCAGTTCGTCTGGCGAAACGCCCTTGACCGATGCCTGCGTGCCCACAGGCATGAAAATCGGTGTCGGGAAACTGCCATGCGGTGTATGGATAATACCAGCACGAGCTCCGGTGGCCTCGTCCTTTTTCACTAATTCATAAGTAATCGCAGCCAAAAAAAAACCTCCAATAGCTGTATGAAATCGATACAATCACTTTTGCCCCTGGTTTAAATGTCTAAGGGGTTTAAAATTTCTCGCATAGTTATCATTTTACCATAAAATAAGAAATTAAGACAAGAAATTTGGCATGGATGTATGTTTCCGCAGACATTTTTGCCAAAATCCCTATTTTAGGGTAAAATAGAGATAAGAAAATCTGTAAAGGAGCGGCACCGATGATGAAAATACGCATTTCCCTGTTACTGATCATCTCCCTGATGTTTATAGCCCCCGGCCTCAGCGAAGCTGGCACCCCCGGCCATACGATAAACACCGATATGGCCAAAAGCAGGTACCAGCCTGTTATCAGCGCTGACCGCACTAGCTATAATGAAGAGAGCGGACTTTACCAGCTCACAGGCAATGTGCGCATTCAATGTGCAGGACGCACCATCGCCGCCAACAATGCCAAAGTCAATGCCAACACCCTACAGGTTTGGGCAGACGGACGGGCAACCATCACCGAAGGGGAACTCACTTTCACGGGCGATGCCCTCTATGCCGAGCTTTCCGGCAATACGGTCTGGTTCTTCGGCAACCGCTGTGGCGTGGAACGGCCCGGGCTCGTGATTCATGGAGACAATATGCAGTATAACTGGGAAACGCATATCGTCATCTTTGATGGACATGTGCTATGGGTTCATCGTGGCAAGAGCAATACCACGAGCCATTTGGAATTCGACCTGGAAAAAGACGATGTGGTTCGCTAACTGAATAAGGATATACAAAGCCCGCCCCGCTGGTGATGCTTTCCGTAACGTTTGACAAGCTTGTCAAAGTGAAGGAAAGTATTACCAGCGGGGCGGGCGCCTTTGTACTGATATGTATTATTAAGATCCGCAGTTCATATCCACGACTTCCCCTTGCTTTTCCTTCACCACGACTTCGCGCTGGAATTCAAAGCATTCGTCGGCAATATCCTTATTGAGCCACAAGAGGCAGATAAGGTTAGGGATTGCCATCAGGCCATTCATGGTATCGGAGAAGTTCCAGACCACTTCGAGTGCCGTCGTCGCACCCACAAAGGTCACGAGACTGAACAGGATGCGGTAGCCCATGATGACCGGGCGTGTCTTGATCAAATACTCCAAGGCCTTTTCGCCGTAGTATTCCCAACCCAGAATCGTAGAGAATGCAAACAAGCTTAAGGAAATGGAGATGATCAGCTTGCCATAGTCGCCGAAAACCGTGCTGAAGGCCGCAATCGTAAGTTCCGCACCGGAGAGCAGCTCGCCCGTGGCCGGGTTCGTGGCCCCGAGCATACCGGAAGATGCGATAACCAAACCGGTCAGCATGCAGACGATCATGGTATCAAAGAACGTACCGGTCATATTGACATATCCCTGACGGGAAGCATGGTCGGTACGGGCAGCAGCTGCCGCAATGGGCGCCGAGCCAAGGCCGGCCTCATTGGAGAACACGCCACGGGCCACGCCCCAGCGCATGGAGGTCAGCATGGTAGCCACGATGGAGCCGCCGACACCACCGGCCACAGAATCAAAGGAGAAAGCCATGCGGAACATTTCCACAATCCCCGCGGGCACGGCCTCGATATTGGCGATGATCACGATAGTGGCCGCTACGAAGTAAAACGCCGCCATGCCCGGCACCACAACGCTCGACACCTTACCAATACTGCGGATGCCACGAATCAGCACCACCATCGCAAAGAAAGCAATCACGCCGCCCGTCAGCCAGGCAGGCACTGCATAACTTGAAGACAGGGCCGCCGCAATGGAATTGGCCTGCGTCATATTGCCGATGCCAAAGGACGACAGGACCACGAACAGGGCAAACAGGAACGCCAGTGTACGGCCAACGAATTTATTCTTGATGCCATGACGCATTGCGTACATGGGGCCGCCGGACATCTCGCCGACGGAATTCGTCTCACGGTATTTGACCGCCAGTACCGACTCCGCGTATTTCGTGGACAGGCCAAAAGCCGCGCTGATCCACATCCAGACCAGAGCACCGGGGCCGCCAAGCACCATAGCGGTAGCCACACCGACAATGTTACCGGTACCCACAGTGGCCGAAAGCGCCGTCATCAACGACTGGAACGGCGAAATATCTCCCTCATGTTCATCCCTATGACGGAAAATCATGCGGATAGCATACACAAGATTACGCCAGGGCAGGAATTTCAAACGGACGGTCAGGAATACGCCCGTGCCCACCAGCAATCCCAACATAACCGGTCCCCAGACGAAGTTATTGATGTCCGCCATCAACGTTGCAAAATCCATAGTCTCACATCCCTTTTTATCGTTTTACGCATAAGAAAACTCTTCTGCTATGAATCACGCAGAAGAGCGTCCCTCGTTGACGTCTATGTGTAGTATTATAATAGACTTCTGTCAGCTTGTAAATATCGAATCTCTGTATACTTAACGTTCCAGGGCACGATGAGCGATATCCTTGCGATAGAATGCATCCTTGAAGGAGATTTTCTCTACGCCGGCATAAGCCTTATCCACTGCCGCCCGCACGTTTTCGGCCTTGGCTACGACGCCGAGCACACGGCCGCCATCGGTTACCACCTGACCGTCCTTATGGGCAGTCCCGGCATGGAACACCAATGCGCCTGCAGCCTTGGCATCTTCCAGCCCCGTGATGGCATCACCCTTGCGATAGGCTTTCGGATAACCGCCCGCAGCCATGACCACGCAGACTGCCGCCTCTTTTGACCAGTCAATCTGCTGCTCCGCCAAAGTGCCGTCCGCACAGGCGAGCATGATTTCCACCAGGTCGCTTTCCAGCAAGGGCAGGACCACCTGGGTTTCGGGATCGCCGAAGCGGGCATTGAATTCCACAACCTTGGGGCCTTCCTTTGTAATCATCAGGCCAGCATAGAGGCAGCCTTTATAGGTTTTGCCTTCCTGCTCCATGGCCTTGATGGTCGGCACGAGGATCTTGTCATAACTTTCCTGCACCATGGCTTCCGTCATGACTGGCGCCGGCGCATAGGTACCCATGCCGCCCGTATTGGGGCCCTTGTCGCCATCATAGGCGCGCTTGTGGTCCTGGGAGCTGATCATGGGGCTGATGGTTTTGCCATCGGTAAAGCACAGCAGCGAAGCCTCTTCGCCTTCCATAAATTCTTCGATGACCACGCGGGAACCGGCATTGCCGAATTCCTTGTCTTCCATGATATCGGCAATGGCCTGCAAAGCCTCTTCTTCGGTCATGGCTACGATAACGCCCTTGCCGGCGGCCAGGCCGTCAGCCTTGATGACAATCGGAGCGCCCTCTTTGCGAATGTACTCCCGGGCCGCCTCTGCCTCGGTGAACACTTCGTACTTAGCCGTGGGAATCCCGTATTTTTTCATCAGGGACTTGGAAAATGCCTTGGAACCTTCAATCTGGGCAGCTGCCTGCGTCGGGCCGAAAGCTTTGATGCCAGCCTTATTGACTGCATCTACGAGGCCATTGGTCAGCGGCACTTCCGGGCCGACGACCACCAGGCCGATATCCTGCTTCTGGGCAAAAGCCACGATGGCTTCATTATCCGTAATACTGATGCCCTCCACGCACATGGCCACATCGGCCATGCCGGGATTGCCCGGGAGAGCGTAAATCTTGTCTGCCTTGGGCGACTGGGAGAGCTTCCACGCCAGAGTGTGTTCCCGGCCGCCGCCGCCGATTACTAAAATATTCATGCTTCCGCCCCTTATTTTGCCAGTTGTTTCGCCAGATAGTCCTGAATCATATCGTCATAAGCCGCCGTATGCGCAAAGGCTTCCTGAGCCAGTTCCATGCGGGTACGGTCATTTACGCCGCCATTTTCCTTGATCTGGGCAATGACTTCATCATATTTGGCCGGATTGGTGACGATGGTGACGAACTTGAAGTTCTTGGCCGAAGCGCGCACCATAGCCGGGCCGCCGATATCGATGTTCTCAATCGCCTCTGCCAGAGTGACATCCGGTTTGGCAATGGTTTCCTTGAAGGGATAGAGATTGACGGCTACGAGGTCAATGCCCTTGATACCATGCTTTTCCATCTGCGCCACATGTTCGGCATTATCGCGCACAGCCAGGATGCCGCCATGGATATAGGGGTTCAGGGTTTTCACACGGCCGTCCATGATTTCCGGGAAGCCTGTCACATCGCTGACATAGGTCACGGGAATGCCGGCTTCCTTGATGGCTTTCATGGTGCCGCCCGTGGAGATGATTTCCACACCAGCTTCATGGAGCTGGCGGGCGAACTCAACTACGCCTTCTTTATTGGATACACTGATCAGGGCACGCTTAATCTGCATTTATTCTACTCCTCACTCTAAAATCGTCACTTTACGGCCATCTACCTGCAACTTGCCTTCGCAGTAGAGCCGGATACATTCGGGATAAATCCGGTGTTCCTCTTTGAGCACCCTGGCACCCAAAGTTTCCTCCGTATCATCATCCAACACGGGCACAGCCGCCTGCATGATGATGGGGCCGGAATCCGTGCCTTCATCGACGAAGTGCACCGTACAGCCGCTGACTTTCACGCCATAGGCCAGCACATCACGATGGGCATGAGCACCGGGGAAGCTCGGCAGCAGCGCCGGATGGATATTCATGATGCGTCCGGCAAAATGCCCCACGAAATACGGTGTCAGAATCCGCATAAAGCCTGCCAGCACCACAAGCGTGACACCTGCGGCTTCAAGCTTTTCAATCAACGCCCGCTCAAAGGGCTCCCGGCCGTCGAACTGCTTACGGTCTACACAGACCGCCTCGATGCCGGCCTTTCTGGCCCGTTCCAAAGCATAGGCTTCCTTATCCGCCAGCACGATGGCAATCTCGGCAGGAACCTGCCCTGCCTCAATGGCATCGATGATGGACTGCAGATCCGTGCCGCGGCCGGAACAAAGAACACCTAATTTTTCCTTAGCCAACGAACACACCGCCCTGCAAAGTTACATCATGGTTGCCTTTTACTACTTTGCCGATCTCATAGACCGTTTCGTCAGCATCCTGCAAATGCGCCTTGACGGCTTCTGCTTCTTCCGCAGACACGATCAGGATCATGCCGATGCCCATATTGAAGGTGCGGTACATTTCCGGCCAATCCACATTGCCCCACTGCTGCAGGAGATGGAAGATGGCAGGCATTTCCCATTTGCTCGTGTCGATTTCCACGGCCAAGTCTTCCGGCAGAGCGCGGGGAATATTCTCGTAGAAACCGCCGCCCGTGATATGCACCATGCCATGGATGTCGAATTTCTCAATCAGCGGCAGGCAGGATTTCGGATACAGGCGCGTCGGCGTCAAAAGTTCCTCGCCGATGGTCTTGCCGAGTTCTTCCATGTATTCGTCGCCCTTGAAGCCCTTGTGGTCAAATACGATACGGCGCACGAGGGAATAGCCGTTGGAATGCACACCGGAGGACGGCAGGCCGAGAATCACATCGCCCTCTTTTACCTTGGCACTGGTGATCAGCTTGCTCTTTTCCACGACACCTACGGCAAAGCCGGCGATATCGTATTCCCCTTCGGGATAGAAGCCGTTCATTTCCGCAGTCTCGCCGCCAATCAGGGCACAGCCGGACTCCTTGCAGGCGCCCGCTACACCGGTGACCACATCGGCTACCTGTTCCGGCAGCAGCTTGCCCACGGCCAGATAATCGAGGAAGAACAGGGGTTCTGCGCCCTGCACCAGAATGTCGTTGACGCACATGGCCACGGCATCCTGACCGATGGTATCATGCTTGTCCAGCATGAAGGCCAGCTTGAGTTTCGTGCCCACGCCGTCCGTACCGGATACCAGCACTGGTTCCTTGTACTTGCCGCTGTTCAAGGCAAACAGGCCGCCAAAGCCGCCCAGATCGCCGAGCACTTCCGGGCGATAGGTTGCCCGGACGCTGTTCTTGATGAGCTCTACGGAACGATTGCCCGCATCAATATCCACACCGGCATCTTTATAGGTAAGTTTTTCCGTCATTGTCCTCTTGTTCCTCACTTTGCTTTGCGCTGTTCAAACACATATTTGCTGTCGCCGGCGGGCTTTTCCCCCTCGGCGATGGGGTACGCACTGTTGAAGCAGGCGTAGCACATATCGTCTGCATTGACTGCCGATACACAGGATTTCAGACCTTCCAGGGACAGGAAGTGCAGGCTGTCCGCACCGATAAACTGACGGATTTCCTCCACCGTCTTGGTAGCCGCAATGAGTTCCTTGCGCACGGAAGTGTCAATGCCATAGAAGCAGGGATAGCCAATGGGCGGGCTGCTGATGCACATATGCACCTCTTTTGCCCCGGCCTGCCGCAGCATCTTGACGATCTTGCCACTGGTAGTACCACGTACGATACTATCATCCACCATAATGACCGACTTGCCCTGCACCACGGAGCGGATGGCGTTGAGCTTGAGCTTCACGCTGGTATCGCGCTTCTTCTGCGTGGGCTGGATAAAGGTACGGCCAATGTAGCGGTTCTTGATGAGGCCTTCCACAAAGGGAATCCCGGACTCATAAGCATAACCCGTGGCTGCCGTCGTACCGGAGTCCGGCACGGAAATCACGATGTCGCCCTTGAACTGGGACTCGCGGGCCAGCACCCGGCCCATCATAAAGCGGGCATCATGGACGCTCTGACCATCAATCACGGAATCCGGACGGGCAAAGTAAATGTATTCGAAAATGCAGGAAGCCTTCTTCTCATCCATCGCGAAAGGATAGGACTTCACGCCGCTGTCATCAATGACCACCATCTCGCCCGGCGCAATATCGCGGACGAACTCGGCACCGGCCACATCGAGGCCGCAGCTTTCCGAAGACAGGATATAGCTGCCTTCCTCGGTCTTACCCAGGCACAAGGGACGGAAGCCCTGCGGATCGCGGGCGCCGATAAGCTTGTCCTCTGTCATGATGGTCAGGCAGTAAGCGCCTTTGATTTTCTTCAGGCTTTCGATGATTTTTTCTTCCACGGTTTCGGCCCGGCTGCGGGCAATGAGGTTCACGAAGACTTCGGAGTCAATGGAAGTCTGGAAGATCGTCCCCTGCTGCTCCAGTTCATGACGAATCTCTGCGGCATTGGTCAGGTTGCCGTTATGCGCCAAGGCAATCTTGCCGCCCGCATAGTTGACCATCAAAGGCTGAGTGTTGCAGAGCAGGCTCGAGCCCGTAGTGGAATAACGCACATGGCCGATGGCAATGCACTGATTTTCCATATGGGGCACCTGATGGCGGAACACCTCATTGACCAGCCCCATGCCTCTGGTCACGTCCATCCAGGCACCATCCGTGATGGCGATGCCCGCACTTTCCTGACCGCGGTGCTGCAGGGCATAAAGCCCCAGGTAAGTCAGCCCCGACACATCTTCGGTGTGGGAAAACACCCCGTAAACACCGCACTCCTCTTTCCATTTCGGTTCTAAGTTATAGCCATTTTCATACATGGTTATGTTAATCTCTCACTTTTTTTCTACTAAAAAACAGTCCACTGCCGTGCGCATCAAAGCTGCGCAGCGACACGGGCTGCTTTCTTTTCCACTTCTTCGACCATTTTTTCGCGATATGCCGCAAGTTTACCGGCAAGCTCCTCATTGCCCACCGCAAAAATCTGCACGGCAAAAATCGCCGCATTCTTGGCACCATTGATGGCCATCGTAGCCACCGGCACGCCAGAGGGCATCTGCACCGTGCTCAACAGGGCATCCATACCATTGAGAGCCGTTGCGTTGATGGGCACACCAATAACCGGCAGAATGGTATAGCTGGCCACCACACCTGCCAGATGCGCAGCCGCACCTGCCGCCACAATAAAGACAGAAATCCCCTTCTCCGGTGCAGACAGTACAAAATCCCGCACCTTGGCCGGCGTACGATGAGCAGAAGCCACCACAACCTCAGCCTCAATGCCAAACTGCTTCAAAATATCCGCCGCCGGCTTCAGGATTGGCCAATCCGAATCGCTGCCCATAATGATTGCTGCTTTCATTAAAGTAAATTCTCCTTCCCACAATTATATAAAAAATAACCTACGTTCTTACACCTCATCCATCACGCTGCGCGTGTCACCTTCCCCAAAGGGAACTGCGAGGATACCTCGAAAAGATAAAGCGTACCCGTTGCCCAGCGCCCAAGGAAGGGCGCAGGCGGACGTAAATCACGTGATGTGATTTCAGTCCGCGTTTTCTTTTGGGTACTTTTCTTTGCGCCAAAGAAAAGTATCGCCTCGAACTTAGCGGGTAAACGTCTTACCCGTCAAAACTTCGTAAGCTTCCTTGTATTTTGCGATAGTCTTATCAATAATCTCCTGCGGCAAATTGAAGTCGCTGTCCGGATTAGCCTTCAGCCAATCACGCACGAACTGCTTATCATAAGACGGCTGGCTCTTGCCTGCTTCATAACCTTCCAGCGGCCAGAAGCGGGAGCTATCCGGCGTCAGCACCTCATCGCCCAATACGATATTGCCTTCTTCATCCACGCCAAATTCAAACTTCGTATCGGCAATAATGATGCCCTTCGTCAGTGCATATTCTGCACACTTCTTGTAGATGGCAATCGTGTAATCGCGAATCTTTTCCGCATATTCCATGCCATGGCCTGGGAATTCCTTTTCCAAAACCTTTGCGCCCTGTTCCAGGGAGACGTTCTCATCGTGGTCACCAAGTTCTGCCTTCGTGCTCGGGGTGAAGATCGGTTCCGGCAGCTTCTGGGACTCCTTGAGGCCTTCCGGCAGCTCGATGCCGCAGATGGTACCGTTTTCCTTGTAGCTTTCCCAGCCACTGCCCGTGATATAGCCGCGCACGATGCATTCCATCGGAATCATGTGCAGTTTCTTGCACTTCATGCTGTTGCCCTTAAACTCCTCCTGCTGGAAAAATTCCGGCATATCCGCATTGTCCACTGAAAGCATGTGGTTTGGAATGATGTCTTTGGTGAAATCAAACCAGAAGCGGGACATCTGGGTCAGGACCGCGCCCTTGTCCGTGATCTTGTTCTTCAGGATGTGGTCAAAAGCCGAAATACGGTCTGTTGCCACCATGATGATGCTGCCATCAGCCTCATAGACTTCACGGACTTTACCAGATTTGAAAGGTTTGTAGGTTTTCATGAGTTATATCGTCTCCCATAAAAATATAAAGTTGTTGCGGAACTGTGAAAAGTTCCCTTCCGACTATTCCATAATAACGAGATTTTTTTGACCTGTCAATGATTTTTAGGACATGTGTCCTTGATTTATGTTTTGCTTGTTTGTCGTGGAATCTATGCTATAATTTATACAACCTCAATTTTCGCGATTTTTGAGGTTGAAAAATTTTATCTCCTCAAAAATAAAACTTTTGGAGGGTTTAATCATGGATTATGAATCACTGCATCATATATATTACAAACGCAACCAGGAATGGGAAGACACCTATCAACAAAGGCTAAACAGTCCTTCCGCCCGAAAGCTCTCTCTGTCCATCAAGCAATATGGCCGCTCCCGCAGCAATCCTGCATTCTTTTGCTATACAGAGAAAATCGCTGTTCTACAGGATAAGATCATGAGCGCCTTCCGCAGCTTCCTTGACATTGCTCATAAGCTTCCAGCCTTTGCCATGCCTCATTATCTGCGTGCCAGTCTCATTGAAGAGATAAAATCCACCAACGACATCGAGGGCGTCCGCAGCACCCGCAAAGAAATACTGACTGCCCTGAATCTCCCAACTTCTGCCCGCAGCAATTACCGCTTAGGCAGTCTGGTAGACAAATACGAACAAATCATCCGTGGCGAACAGCTGGTACTGAACTGCAGTCAGGACATCCGCCAGCTTTTCGATGAACTGATGGCTGATGAAATCAACCGGGACAATCCTCACAATCTCCCCGACGGCAAAATCTTCCGCAAAAGCAGTGTGGATATCGTATCCGCTTCCCAAAAGACTGTTCATCGTGGCATTTTCCCCGAAGATGAAATCATCTGTCATATGGATACAGCCTTGGCAATTCTGAACGACCACACCATTCCCATATTTATCCGGGTGGCCATCTTCCATTACTTTTTCGGTTATATTCATCCCTTCTATGACGGCAATGGCCGCCTCTCCCGCTTCATCACGGCCTATTTCCTTGCCCAAAGGCTGCATCCGGCCGTGGCCCTGCAACTATCCGTGCTGTTGAAATCCCAGCGAAAGACATACTATGAATTTTTTACCATTACCGACTCTGACATCAACCGTGGCGACCTGACTCCTTTCATCATCGGCATGCTGGAATTCACACAAACTGCTATCATCCATACCACCAACAGCCTGCAAGATAAATATCAACATTATTGCAAAGCTGCTACCCAGCTGTCCCTGCTTGGTCTTACCAACAAGACTACACTTTCCCTCTGTGACCTGCTGCTGCAGGCCACCATCTTCGCTCCTAACGGCATTGCCATGACGGATATTACCCAAGCCCTGCATAAAAGCGAAAACACCATCTATACCCACCTAAAAAAACTGCCTGCCGACTTGTTGATTGTCGACAGACAGGAAAAAACACATTATTATCGGTTGAATCTGTATTTATAAATTTGTATCTCCAGCAACTTTACTTTCTCGAATGAAACAGACCATCTATAAGGTCTTGACATGTCTGATCTTTTTTCTTTTTATGATTAGACAACAACCTGTTAGATACCCGATGACACAATGCCACTGCTGCTTCATTAAGAACAGGTGTTGTACAGATGTAAACCTTGCCGCCTGAGGAACTAACTGTAAACAACGTTCTATTACGATATGCCTGCATTCTTTCAGGAAGTTGCAACGTATATGTCTTACGTGGATGCTCCTCCAGCTTTCTAATTGCCTGTAAAGCTAATTCTTCCCCTGTTTTTTGCAACATCCCCTTTGCAACATATTTGATCAACTCCCGCTGCATCGAAGCATATTCTTCATTTATCTGTCTAGCCTGTTCCCTTTGTTCATAATGTATCTGTTCATCAGCTACCATATTAATAAGCTTTTCTTTAGCTTTTTCTACATCATCCTCCGTAAGTAGCACCTTAGCCACACCCAATCCAGCAAGCATCTCATATGAAGTAACCAGTACCGGTTCTTCATCAGTAGCCACTAAGTAACCTACTGCCTCGCTGCCTGCTAATGGAACGCTGATACGACGTACATAACCATCATACTTCTCAAGTCTTTCAGACATGTTATTAAGTATGTTATCAATAGACTTATTTCCCCAAGTAATGAAAGGGTGTCCTGCAGATGCCATATTCCTATTGGTAGTTCCACACCAACCTTCTATTTTGTCTGCCGATGGCATTTCTAGTACCCAACCATCAGCAAGATCTCTTGTCATCAGCCCCAGTGAATGCAAATATGCTGAATCCATGATGGCCTTTTGCAAATCTTCCACTTTCGCTGGTTGCTTCTTTTGCAACATCAATATGTGCTCTTTCCGATATATCTCATACTGATCCTCAGCACTCATCTCCATCTTCTTGGCATTTTCTTTTTGTTTCTTCAGCCGCTCCCTAGCAATTTTTTCTAATTGTTTTTCGTCAATTTTCCCTGAATGCAAATCAACGAAATCCTGCGGTTCAATAGGCAGTAAAGGCACCTGCTGTTCGCCCACAATCTGTCCCGCTTTTTTCAATCGGGTGGCCAACCTACCATAAACAATTTCTTCCGTGCTGCCTTTATAGCACATATTAAGAACTGATATATCCCTGTGCTTCTGCCCAATACGATCTATACGACCAATACGCTGCTCAATTTTCATAGGATTCCAGCCCATATCAAAATTTATAAGCATATCCGCTGTCTGTAAGTTCAAACCTTCAGCTGCAGCATCGGTACAAAGAAGCACATCTCTTTTCTCAGCCAAAAAAAGGTTCTTTATCTCCTCACGGGATGCCCGGCAATACCGCCCAGCTTCTTCATCATACCATTTTGTTTCCTTCCCCGAATACACACCTACGTGAAGGCCAGGAGCCCTGGCATCTAAGAATGACAGAATACTATACAAGCTGTCAAAGAATCGCGTAAATACAACTGTCTGTTTCATGCGATTGTTACTACCCGCAATACGCCTCTGAGATAACACCCCCAACAACTCCTGTATTTTCGTTGGTGTTGTCTGTGACATAGAGTTAAGCTGGGCCAGCATTTCTTCCAAACGTTCCTGTTCCCATACTAAATCATCATGAGATCGATCCTTCAACAGTGCATCTACTGATATTTCTCCAATATCATCCTCATCCGTATCTTCTCCGTCATATTCCATCTCACTCAAACACTCCTGCAATTCATCTTGAGAGGAAAATTCATACGCCGCACATTTCAGTGTTGCCTTTACTCGCTTCAATCGCCTGATGAGTGTCTGCTGTATTGCATATAAACTTGAAGCAAAACGGAGCTGGAGAAAATTCAAATAAAAAGCCATCATTTGTTTTGAATCAGCCTTATGAGCATGAATCTGCTGCATAAGGCCAACACAATATGCTTCCAGCTGACCATAGAAATAATTCTCCTGCGAACTAAAAGCAATAATATCCAATGGCAATACATGACGTTTAGCCAAATTACTTTTCAATTTACCATGCTTTTTGTACTCTTCCAGTAGCTTTCTAGTATGACGCATCATTACCCTGGACAATGGTGCCGCAGCAAACAATGGTTTTAATACTTCTTTAGCATCACTGCCTCTTGGTTCACGCATAACTAAAGTTTGCAAGGCTCGTCTATTTTTGCCATTTACTACTGTCTTGTCCAAAAGACGCAATAAATAAGGATCTGTGGCTTCCAAAGCCGCATAGCTTCTCCCCAACAAGCGCCAATCATCTGTATTCAAATTTTTTCCTTGTGCAATTTTGGAAAGCATTTCATAATATTGCTCTAACAAATAAGGTTCATAACGGAAATATGCCGTTCTTCCCATAAGCTTTGTCAGATCATATACCTCAATCGGATCTATCTGCATGGGGGTTGCCGTAGCCAGCCACAAACTTTTCGTTTTGGGAGAAAAACCTTTTTCAATACAATCATAAAGCTTGCCGTACTTTGGCTCTTCCATATATCCTTTCTGCGTATTGGAGCGTCTGGCATAATGTGCCTCATCTACCAGTATCACATCAGCCATTTTTGTATGTCGCAGCATAGTTCTTCGTTCCTTACGGCTGGCCAGCCCTGTGGAAACAATGTTTAATTCAGGTTCATAAAGATCTTGATCTGTGTATTCACTCTCCTCTAAATTTCTATGTAGGATTTTTCCACTCTGCCCCGCCTTAGACTTGCTGCTATAAAAATCCAACATAGCTTTCTCTGCCAGTTCCCGTTGCCACTGCGATGTAAGACTGGCAGGTGCAGCAATCAGTACCCGCTTTATTCTGCCAGCGAGCAGCAAGCTTCGGATGGCCAAAGCCGACTCAATTGTCTTTCCCAAACCGACTTCATCACATAGCATATAGGAATAAGGCCAACTCTCCACCAAATGCCGACTTACCATTTCCTGATGCGGCCAAGGCTCTACTGGCGCAGAATACATACCAATATATATTCCCCCCGGCATACGAGGAGCATCCCTCAGCACAGCAAATTTAAGTAATTCTTCAAGGCTCGGCTCTAATAAATTGCTGGTATGCGCTGCACTTGTGCCATCGATTTCTGTCAACTGCCCTTTAAGATTGCGGAGCTTTACCAGTTTTTCCTTCACCGCCTTAGGCAGAGACATTACCTCCATATGGGGATTTTCATTTTTCCACAGCCGGTTAAAATCTGCCTTGGCCTTGTTGACACGCTGTAATTCACGGCCACCTTCCCAGGAACAATTTACATCTACATTTTCTGCATTAAGCTCCAGTGCCTGCCTAGACTCGTTAAGTGAGCCAGATCCTCGTATGCTATTCCCATTGCTATCGTCCATGATAAACCATTTCTCATGAACATATCCATCCTCCCTAGCCTCTACAGAAAGTGCTTTTCCAGTCCGGCTATGCTTACGAAAAGCAACCTTTACCTCCAAGCGCCCACTTGCCACCATATACGCTAAAAGAGACACCCCTGCCTTAACATTTTCTGGCCAAGTCTCACTATTTTCCAGTTCACTAAGCAATGCATTATCAAATCGTGTCTTATCCCCAGCTAGAATTGCTTCTACATCCGCAAGTGCCATATCCGCACCGACGATAAGTCTCATTTCTCCTTGGTTGTCCAGGAAAGCGGTATATCCTTCTGAAGCGGCTGCCAAGGAAGTTGAACGAAAGTACCCAGCTACTCTGTCATATTTTTCTGCCCGCTTTAAAGCCGGTATGTAGAAGTCACGCAAAATATCCACAGCACTACCATCATCGTTTATTGAAGATGTCTGATAATTCACCTGCCAAGGATAATCAGTAAAATCTGCCATATATGCTAAACCGCCTTTCAATCTTCTGTTGGTAATGTCATCACGGACAAACTCTGCCAATCACTTTCCAATCCCATAATCTTACGTATATCATCACAACTTATTGATTTTAAGCGATAATTCAACTTCTTGTTTAAGTCATAATCGATATGATGAATCAGATTCTTATAACGTGTAGGTTGCAAAAAATACTTCATAGCAATCAACAAGGCCAAAATATCCTGTGTACCATACTTATAACCTTTTTCATTACGTGGAATATCTAATAATTCATGCAATGGAAGATTATTTATCGGCGTAGGTCTTTTTTGATCCCTTATATGACAATATACACGCTCACCATGTGCACATTTATTTCTAAATACAGCGATGAAGTCAATTAGAGACTTAAATTCTAACGAAGATAAATGAAACGCACCTGCTACCTTTTCCTTATCCTCCTTGCACATACAAGCATAAAAGGAATTGATTTTACCAAAAGTCATAACTTTGGATAGTACCCACAACGGAACAGAACCATATTTATCCATGTAATGCTGAATAGCATTATGGTGTCTCCGTTGTTTATCAATAAGCTTCAGTAAATCGAAAATAAGTGCATTGACACGCTTAAAATTACTAAACCCTCTAGCATTAAAAGCTTCAGGACGCAAATATGTGGTATGATCCTCACCATGCTGCCTCGAAAACACATCAATAATCATAGCTTTTACACAGTGCTCTATGCGTAACAATTCTGGCAATAACAGTTCCCTAAGCCTGCGGTCAAAAGAGTAAAGCGCCACTATTTCATAAAAAGATGTCCCTGGCTTATAAGCATCCACATTATTAGTAGAGCTTATAAACGGTGTCTTATATCCATTCACTACATAATAATAGTTTTCATATGTCAAGACCTGTTTTGCAAATTTTTTATTGCTTACAATGATGTTACGACTTTCTAAAATAGCTATTTGCTCATCTACCGTTCTAAAGGGTTTATTCATACCTATTGCTCCTTTACATACGAATAGCCCCCCATGCCATAAGCAAAGGGGGCTATCGTTTGTCCGGGGGTACGGCTACGAACACCGATTCCCGAATCGCTCTGCATATATTATAGACTTGACCATACAAAAATGTCAAGAAAATCTTATGCCTTCAAGCCAAAGATAAGTCTCTGCGTTTCTTTGCGCAGGTCTTCGCTGCCACAGTTATCTGCCCAGATCTGCAGAATGTTAAACAGCTTGTTCTCACTGCCAGCACCATGTTTCTGCAAGTAGGCTCTGGCCACAGGAATATCACCTTCACGATAGGCCATAATCATGCCCTGCACGATATCCCATTCTTGCTGAGGATTAGCCAGCCGACGATGGTTGCGTTCCTCAGGAAGCACCAACCGCAGCTTGCTACCCTTCTTTACTACAGGGGCATAGTAACCTTCTTCCTCATCATCCCGTCTGCTGCGGCTGCCAGATTCATCATTGATACCAATCATGGCATCTTCTTCGTGATAGCCGCCTACCTTGTTTTCAAGACGAATATTCAAAGACTTAGAAAGGCTGAGTGCATCATCATAAGCAAAAGAGCCTGTCCCATAGATTCCCAGCATGGTCAGCGCAATCCCCGCCTCCGGCTTGAGGTCATTTATCGACATCTGTCCACCGCTGATACGACTCATCTGATATTGCGCCACCACTGTACTGGCCTCCCGCATGGCTGTAGTCGGAGAAACCAATTCATCTCCGTCCATAACTGGCCAATGTTCCGAGAGGACTTTCAAGGCACTGCCATAGCTGGCCACCATTTCATCAACAGCGTTCAGTTTCAGCACGGCAAATTCCTGCAAACTCTGCTCCACTGCCTTATGAATAAGCTGACGGACACCAGTACCGCCAAAGCCTGTCCAAATGGCAGGCTCCCGCTCTGTCATGTCACGCTTGCGGCAAGCTATGAATATTGAAGTAGCTGCAGCAGCCATATCTTTTTGGTGCATTGAGTTTGAGCCTTCGGATTCTACAGGGAAAGTAGATGCTATATTCCACCCATTAAGCACTAACGAACGAGTCAATGTTTCCCAAGCGTCCTGAGTTTTATGGGTAAACATCATTGTCAAAATACCATCATCTTTGAGGACACGACGACATTCAGCAAAAATCTCGCCCATACGCTGTTCATATACAGCATTAGCCTCCTTAGCAGAACCATCACGCACTGGATTTGCCACAGCCTCGTCCCTCTTATTTGTCAGGCGACGATTAAAAATATCAGGATACAATTCACCGAAAGTACGTTTCTGCCACACATAAAAATAATCCGAAAGCTCGGCATATTGCACATTGTTATAGTATGGGGGATCGACACATATAATATCCACAGTCTTATCTTCTACAGATAAATTAGCCGCAGAACCATGCAATACCTCGGCCGGTTTTGCTTTGCTACCTTCCAATAAACCGCAAATTCCCTTATAGGCATCTAAAACCTGACTTTTCCCCCAAGCCAGCCCTGAATTTTCGCCACCATATATAAGCTCACCAAACGTCCACTTCAAGGAAAAATCATGACGGCCAAAAGTTCCTTTAACAACACTACGAGTGTATTCCCAACGAGTTTGTCGGCTATTATAGTCCAGGCATTTATCAATCATATACTGCAAGTAATGGACAATAGCCGTCCCCTTATTCTGGCCTTCTACCGCAAGTATCTCCCTGCTCATATCTCGCAAGGTTTCCATAGCAGTAAGATGGCCCAGCAACTGGCGAGCAGTGAACATATCGCACCAACGTTCCATCCCATAGATACGAGGGCGATTATCATTCATCTCAGGAATTTTCTCCGTAGGAATAAGATCCATATCCTCCCAACGGTTCCAATTCTCCTTTAGCTTTTCCTCCGCTCGCTGCAGAGCAGCAAAGTCAGCCTCGGTTGGTTCCCGGAAAAATGTTACCTTCTCTGTACGGATTTCTCCTTTATGGGCACCGCTGGCATAACGCATAATATTACCGGCCTTGTCCTTCTTGGGCTGAAGGCGAACACCAACCACGCAGTAAAGCTTATCCTGCCAGGTGCCATAATCAGATTCACCTCTGGCCTGACGCTTGATTTCCTCACTGTCAATCGCCTGTCCACAATGCAAACAACGGCCTGTTCCCTTTTTTACCGTTCCTTCTTCAGGATTTTCCCCATTCGGCCCCTTGCCATTTACAAGCCGCACAGGAACAAACCGAACTTTCTTATGTCCAGTTATGCCCTCAATCTTCGGCACGACCATCCAGCCATCTTTTTTCTTGGCCAAGGCAAATGAATTTAAAAGTGGCGCGCGTTCTCCGCAATGAGGGCATGTTATTTCACGACAATATAGATATGCGTCATTTTGTGAATCTACTGGGTTCTTAAAAAAATCTCCGATTTCTTTCCTTACCTTGTTACATAATATATCGCCATATTTTTCTAAGTAGGGCAACAATTCCATTCCATAAATACTTGGATATCTCAACGTAGCATACTGAATCCCTGTCGCGACAGGATTAAGATCATTTGCAATTACTTTACCCCCCAAACGAAGTGCCTCAAATGGAATTGACCCACCACCTGCAGTCGGATCCAATATGCAAATATCATTATCAGCTAACGGTTCTACATAGGTACTATATGCTCTACTATACCCATAACGGTCTTCATCATCTAACCTTATCTCATTTCCCAAAGATTCCCTTACTACCTGAGATGAAGCAAGATTCAACCTTTCATTGGTTGCAGCTGGATTTGCAGCAACTGTTTTCACATCATACGACGTAGCCAACATATTCAACGTTAAATTCTCTACATCTTCGAGCCATTTTTTATAAGTCTCATCTCTTCTTAGCAAAGGATTATCCATAGCCACCTTGAAAAGTTTTTCACGGACAATATCCCTTCTACGATTTTCTTTAGCTATAGCCTTTGTTAATTTTTCAGTAACAAGAATATACTCACTATTTCCATCTCGTTCAATAAGCTCCAGATTTTTTCCCACCAGAGTCCAACGCTTATTACCTATTACAGCCTGTTTCTTAACTATCCCTAAATCCTTCAAAAACACCTCAGGATTGGTATCTGCTGGCAAAATGCTTCCCAACACTGCTGCCCGGCTGGGAGTAAGAGGACGACGTGCCCACCAGACATGTAGCCTTTGTACCGGTGGCTGCTTACCTACTGCTAATTCTCTATTGGTCTCCGCCCCTACCTGTTGGCACGGGAATTTTCCCTCGATTAGTTTCTGCTGATATTCCATAGCCGTCTCTCCCTAAAACTTATTATTTGCGAATCTTGTCCAATATGTCCTGAATAACTTTTTTATCATCCTGCCGTCCGGCCAGCATGAGCCTCAGTCCAGATTTTGCCCACTCTATACCTCGTCTGCCATAGGTGGGAACACTGACCTTCGTAAGCCAATAAAGCGTTTCTTCCCGAGTGAAGCGCTCGATACGCCACGCCATCAGCTCCAGTCTATCTGCCCGGCGTACCTGCGGATGAAGCTTGGCCAATAACGCCAACTTCGCTCCAATGGTTTCATTGAGCGGCAGGTTGCCTCGATAAACAATTTTATCATCAATCAATTCATCCAAACCCAAGCTGCGACCTGCTTCATCTGTTACTTCAGATAACATTATCTGTATCGCCTTGCGACAATAACGCAAAGCTCCATTATAGATACAACCATACTCCCGCAACTTCTCTGTCTTTTTTTCTGTGCTGTAACGTTCAGAAAGGACCAAAACTGGCCCCGTATAATCCTTTCTTACCGTAATCCGCATAACCCAAGGGGAAGATTTTAATAAAGGCTCTACCGTCCTTATGATTTCCGCTTGTCGCTTGCTGAGGTCTGACATCTTATTCTCCTTGCTTTTTAAGTTCTTTGATAAGTTCATCCTCATCATCCGAAGTATCTTGAATCGTGATATAGCCGCATGTATTATCTGATACCTTGGCCACACCCAGAATATCCAGAAAAAGCTCATCCAGCTTTTTGATATCCATCGGAGTCAGATTATTAAAGCAGATACGCATGGTAGCACCACTAGGCAGACGCAAATCCGTGAATTCCAGTTCCTCAATATCCTGATGCGCCTTACCACGATTGTACCAGCCACTAATATTATTCAATACCTTGTATAGTTTATTGGCACGTTCATTATCACTCATATTTTCCAAAAAGCCCGCACCTGCTGCGTTTTGCAACCAACCACGCTCACTTTTTTCCCGTTGTGTGATGATAATATCGGTAAGTTGTATATCATGGAATTGCGCACTATAGCTGTCAATCATGTTCTCCGGTTTGTCCTGCTGGTTTACATCTCCCACATAGGCACTATAACCTGCGGTTTTCATCACTTCCCGGACGCCTTCTATTATCTGCTCATCTTTTGCATTGGCATAGCTTGCTTTTACGGCCTCCTGAAGGTCACTAACAGGCGCTGCACCACTAACATCCAAAATTTCCTTTATTTTGGCTTGAATCTTTTCAGCTGGTACACGATCCTTTTCCAACCAATGGCGCTGTTTCGCCCCCTCTATGGTCATAAGTGAATATTTGCCCTGCAAAAGATCTGCATTCATATCCACCAACTGTTCCTGCGTATATATTTCATGTGGCAGTTCTTCGCTGCTATCTCCCATAGCATAAACTATCCATGTACCTTTTTGCACGCCTTCACGTAACAAACGATCCAAATCAGCTGTATTCGCCAACATCGGCCACATGCGATGCCTATAGAAACAATTTTTGACATCTGTTACAGATATACGATCCCCATTCGCAAAAAACATCTTCTGTAAGGACTTCAAATCCGTAGCATTAAATCCACCGGCTTCTTTATGAATCATTTTATTAGACGCAATCAGTGTTTGCGCCACCTGATTGAGAATCGTTGCCCCAGAATCACCAGCCGCAGTTCTAAGTTCCCGACATTCTATTTGCGTTCCATTAGCAAAGTAGAGCTTGTTATACATCGCCGCTACTTCCATTGTCAACGCCATTTCACGTTCCCTGCTTGTCTCCACAAATTCGGGATCTTCCAGTTTATGTGCATTGATGCCATAGGCAGTTGGCCTATCTTTAAGATCATTAATTGCAATAACCTGCCGAGCTAAATCCTCCACATAGCTTAGAGAATGACTATTATCGTTTTCCGTACCAAACAAATTTTGACTGCTATTATCCAGTAGAACCTTTACCGTACTGGGAATCAGCATAACTACCATATTCTGATGCAATCGGGGCATACCATCCCCCTTTTCCTGCAACAGTTTCATTGGATCTATTTCCTGAGCGTCCAATGCCACCACGGCCACAGCAGGCTTAGTATTGTTATCCGGAATATCCTGTGGCTGACGTACATCCTGCTGAATCGAAAACAAATGATTATCTGACAATAGGGAACCTGCCAAACTCTTTAACTTCTGCTGAATCCGCTTACTATTTACATTTTCCCGGATCTGAGCCAAGACACTGTTGAGCGTAGGATCCTGATGCGCAAAATATTTGCCATCTTCACAACGCAAATAGAAGGCACTATTACTGATTTCTTCCAAGGCGATATCAACCTGAGCAGGTGGCAAAACAGGAGAACTAATCATAAATAGTGCATCCTGCTGATTGATGCCGAATGCTTTCGCCGTCTTTCCTTCGCCTCTGGCTACCAGGCTATTAAGGAATACCGTTTTCCAAGTCAGTTCATACATCGGAAGCCCATCCGGATGGGGATTTTTCCTATCAGCACGCTCTGCCTGACTTAGGCCACTACCAAGACTAGTTGTTTCTACGGAACCTATGTCTGTATTAAGTGCCGTTTTCAAGTCAGCACTGCCCGTCCTGCCTAAGATTTCATTGACTGTAGCTGCATTGCGCATATCTATGTTACAGGTATGGATGAGACTTATCGGCAATTTTTTCTGCCAAATATCCCGGATTGTCAAGGCAAGCACACGCAATACACCTCGAGTGCCTTGAAAATTTTCCGCTAACGATAACCTGTTGTTAAGGAAGTCAATGAACGTTGGGTGAAACGGATAATTTTCCACCATTCTCTGCGCAAAATTTGCCATATTAGCCTCTTCTGGCAATAATGAGGCATTCTTGACATACATATCCCCATAGGCACGACTTACTTCCTCTGCAGCTGACATATCTATGCTAGTAAATAATCTCTTAGCCAGTATAGGCGCAATTTCACTGGCCTGCACAGGTGTCTCCACCTTGACATTGCGATTGACAACACTGATTACACTTTTATTTGCACGCTGTGCAATTGCCCCTGCATCCTCTTTTGTAAACTTGTTTTTACCTATAATTTCATTCAGCTTCTGTGAAAGCGCCTCTGTCTGTTTAGCAAACGCATCACTGGCGCTGGCTAAAGTCACAATCACCGCAATTCCTGGATGATTTTGTGCATGATTATTTAAGGACATAAGAAAAGCACTTAACTGATCAGATCCATGCCCTGGCATTACAACTTCCAACCGGGCAGCATATTGAGCTAATTCATCAAACATCAGGATAACCTTGCGATTGCCCAACACCTTTTCAAAGAATTCGCTCCCCGGAGCTGCATAATCTTCCGCCTCTGCTTGCACTTCCCGATAAAGTTTTTCCCCACCGAGCTGCAGAGCCATCTCACCCCAAATCGTGTATGGACTGAGTTTATCCCCCTGTGTTTTTCTTACAGGTAATTCGTCACCTGCGATACCAACTACACTTACTGTACCGGGTTCAGGCAAATAATCACTGTCAATAATGCCCTTCGTAACAGGTTCCAACTCTCGACCACGATACGCAATATGAACACAGGAAATAAGCGAATGAGTCTTACCACCACCGAAGGCAGTTTCCAGTTTCATCACAGAACCAGCCGTCATGTCACCAGCGATACGCCGAAAAACATTGTCTAATATTCGTTTCAAGCCATCAGTAGGATAAGTTGCATCACGAAAAAACATCTCCGCATCAGTATATACTCTATCAATATTGGATTTACCCTTTTTATGATAGAAATCAATTACTGGCCCCAAAGCTGCAGTAAAAACTTCCAAATTTAGAGTTCCATCAATAAGCCCCTGATGCGGCCTGCATGCTTCTATAACAGTCTTCATTGCAAAAATCCTTCCCTCTGTGGCATAAAAATAAGATGCTGTGAAGATAGTGCCTCATCATGTGTCCACATCCTCACAGCTCCTGACTTTGTAAATTTTTGTGCTCGTGTTAAAAATGGTATCTTCTAATAGACTTCGATTTCAAAAAATGCCATATGTAAAAGTATACCTTTTAGAATTGGCTTTGTAAAGGACTCTGTCTCATTTCCATTTTGCTTATTCCACTGCTAACCACTCATTTTCCTTGAAGCCTACCAATACTACATCATCACCAACTAATATTGGCCGCTTTACCAACATGCCATCTGTAGACAGCAGCTTATACTGCTCGTCCTCGCTCATGGCGGGCAATTTGTCCTTCAGGCCCAGTTCCTTGTACTTCAGGCCGCTGGTGTTGAATAAGCGCTTCAAGGGCAGGCCGCTTAGCTGATGCCACTTACGCAGTTCTGCTTCTGTGGGGTTGTTTTTCTTTATGTCCCGGACATCAATGGCAATCCCCTTCTCCATCAGCCATTTCTGTGCCTTCTGGCAGGTTGTGCAACGGGGATAACATACAAAGGTCAGCTTTTTCATCTTCTTTACTCCTTAATTTCAGATACACGATTGACCAGTCAAATTTGATATGCTCCCCTTATGAGAGACAGTAAAAAAATTAAACTGTCATCATTGGGGGGAGTATTTTTTATGTTACACAAGTCAAAAGTGTCAGCGAAAGATAAATTAAAAACTATCCGCAAATACTTAGCTGGAAAAATTGGACAACGAGCCGCAGCTCGTGAGCTAGAGGTAAGTCTTGCCTCCATTCAGCGATGGATTAAGCAGTACGAGGCTGAAGGGGAAGCTGCATTCCTGCCATATGAGAAGAATCGTACTTATACAGCAGAAGTGAAGACAAAAGCGGTTCTTTCCTACTTGAATGGTGAAGGGAGTCTGTTGGATGTCTGTAAAAATTACAAAATTCGCAGTCCTCG
>NZ_FNJQ01000026.1 GCF_900104055.1 Pseudoselenomonas ruminantium | reverse complement strand
GCACGCTGAAAGACGCGCCGCTGGCCTGCCCGGCGCATCCCGCTAAATAGCTCTAACTTGACAGGGAGGGACGTTTAGCGGAAACAGCAAAAGTACTCCCCCGTGAACCCCTGACAACGTATAAACGGGATACCTTCAGCACGAACTCCCCGATAAACTGCAATTTATATAAAACGTCCGCTGACTTTTGGGGTCAACGGACGTTTTCCGTTATTGAGGGGAGTTTTCACATCCCCTTAATAACAATGATTCAGTTGAAGTTATACGGTTTATCCACTTTGTGGTAGTGGGTATGCAGCAGTTCGTGGGCTTTTTCGCTTAGCGGTTCGCCCAGGAAATCCTGATAGAGTGTCTGGATGTCAGGATTTTCATGGGATTTGCGGATGGGCAGGGTGCGGTCTATCTCGTAGAGGGCTGCAATGCGTTTCTGGCGGACGGCGTTGGTGGTGCCAATAGGCTGACCGCCACCGCCGATGCAGCCGCCGGGGCAGGCCATGATCTCGATGAAATCATAGGGGCTTGTGCCTTTCTTGACCTGTTCCATGATCTTGCGGGCGTTTTTGAGGGTATGGGCGACAGCGATGCGCACATCCCGGCCCGGCAGGTGGACGACAGCTTCCTTGATGCCATCGAAGCCACGTACATCCATAAATTCCACTTTGTCCAGCGTTTTGCCCGTGACTTTTTCGTAGACTGTGCGCAGAGCTGCTTCCATGACACCACCGGTTGCGCCGAAGATGGCACCGGCACCGGAAGCAAGGCCCAGTGGGCTGTCAAAGTCGTTTTCAGGCAGCTTGCCGATGGACAGGCCCACGTATTTGATGAGCTTGATGAGTTCGCGCGTCGTGAGCACGATGTCCACATCCTGATAGCCATCACGGCCCATTTCCGGGCGGGCGGCTTCGAATTTCTTCGCCGTACAGGGCATGATGGAAACCGTGACGATTTCCTGTGGCTTGAGTCCGGCCTGTTTTGCATAGTAGGTCTTGGCAATCGCGCCGAACATGCTCATGGGGGACTTGGCCGAGGAAAGATGGTCGATGCAGGAGGGGAAATGTTTCTCCATATAGTTTACCCAGCCCGGGCTGCAGGAGGTCATCATGGGCAGCACGCCGCCGTTATTGAGGCGGTCGAGGAATTCATGCCCCTCTTCCATGATCGTGAGGTCAGCACCGAAGTTTGTATCAAAGACCTTGTCAAAGCCCAAGAGTTTCAGGGCCGTGACCATCTGTCCGGTCACGATGGCACCCGGTTCGAGGCCAAAGGCGTCGCCAAGGGCCACGCGCACCGAGGGAGCGACCTGTACGATCACATGTTTTGTCGTATCCTGCAGGGCATCGAGCACTTTCTGGGTATCGTCTTTTTCGACGATGGCGCCCGTGGGGCAGACGAGGCTGCACTGGCCGCAGAGGATGCAGTCGGTAGCCTCCATAGGCTTGTTGAACGCGGTCGTTACGACGATATCGCTGCTGCGTCCTGCATAGGTCAGCGCGGCAATGCCCTGTACGTCCTTGCAGGCTCTTATACATCTGCCGCAGCGGATGCACTTGGAGGGATCGCGCACGATGGACGGATTGGTCTCGATGCGCGGCTCTTCCTTGACTACGCTGGGCAGGTTGGATTCCAAGATATTGAAGCGGCTGCAGAGGCGCTGCAGGTCGCAGTTCTGGTTGCGGGGGCAGCTCAGGCAGTCCTTATGATGGTTGGCTAGCATAAGCTGGAGGATGGAAACCTGCGTGTCTCGTACAATCTGGGTATCCGTATGCACGTCCATACCTTCCCAGACTTCTGTGGAACAGGCCGCCAGCAGGCGCTTTTTGCCCGTGACTTCGACTGAGCACAAGCGGCAGTGCGCCTTGATGCGCTGGTCTTCATGATAGCAGAGATGCGGGATATCGATGCCGATAGTCTGCGCTGCCTGCATGATTTTTGTGCCCTTGGGCACTTCAATAGGGATATTGTTGATGGTGAGTTTCACCATTTCCTGGCTTTCGTTCTTTTCGCTCATGCTTTGGTACCTCCGATGGCAAATACTTCCGGGAATTTCTTCATGGCTGATTGCAGGGTGTTCTGAGCCGTTTCACCCAGACCGCAGAGGGACGACATGCTCATGACCTTGGCGATGGTGCTCATGGTCTTGATGTCCTGCTCCGTGGCTTCTCCCTTGGCCAGCTTGTCCAGAATAATCTTGATGTGGAGGTTGCCTTCGCGGCAGGGCGTGCACTGGCCGCAGCTCTCTTCCGAGAAGAATTCCTGATTCATGCGCAGGAAGTCCAGAACGCTCGTGCGTTTGTCGATGACCAGCATGCCGCCAGAACCGACCATGACGCCAGCTGCACGCAAGTCATCGTAGGTGTAGGGCGTGTCCAGAATGCTGGCATCGGAAACTTTGCCCGAAGCGCCGCCGAACTGGATCAGCTGGATCTCGCGGTCATGCTGGATGCCGCCGGCGAGGTTGTAGATGATATCCCGGACGGTGGTGCCGAAGGGAATCTCGAAGACGCCGGGATTGTTGACATTGCCGGCCACGCTCACGAGTTTCGTGCCGATGGATTCGCCAATGCCGCAGTTCATATAGGTGTCCTGGTCGAGCAGCAGATGGGGAACGAGCGAAAGGCTTTCCACGTTGTTCAGGCAGGTGGGGCGGGCAAAGACGCCGCTGACCTTGATGAAGGGCGGTTTCATGCGGGGCCGGCCGGCCTTGCCCTCGATGGAGCGGATGAGCGCCGTGCCTTCGCCGCAGACATAGGCGCCGCCGCCGGAATAGAGGTGGATATTGAAGTCAAAGCCCTTGCCGAGGATATTTTCGCCTAAGAAGCCATAGTTCTTGGCCTGGCGGATGGCGTTGAGCAGAAGCGGGCGGTAGCAGGCATATTCGGCCCGCATATAGATGTAGCCATCGGTGGCGCCGCAGACGAAACCGGCGATAATCATGGCTTCAATGAGATTGAAGGGATCGTTCTTGATGAGTTCCCGGTCTTTGAACGTGGTGGTCTCTCCTTCGTCCGCGTTGCAGATGATCACCTTGTTCTCGCCCTTCACGGCGCGGGCCTGGCTCCATTTGCGCCCTAAGGGGTATTCAGCGCCGCCGCGGCCGCGGATCTTGGCGTCCGATAGCATGGTGCAGATATCCTCGGGATCCATGGTGACGGCCTTGCGCAGGGCCTTGAAGCCGCCGATATTCATATAGGCGCCGATGGAGCTCGTGTCATAGGCGCCGAAGTTCTTGGTCAGGAATCTTACTTGTGTGCTCATACATTCAGCCTCCTCACTTCAGCGACCGCAGCAGGGCTTCGATCTTCTCGGTGCTGTCCAGATGGTCGTAGACATGGCCGTTGATGCGCACGGAAGGCGCACGGTCACAGGCGCCGTAGCAGGTGGTGCGCTCCAGGGTGAAGCGGCCATCGTAGGTGATTTCACCAATCTTGATGTCGAGCAGGTCCTGCAGCGTGGACAGGAGTCTTTCCGTATCGATGCGGTTTACCCGGCAGGCTGGTGAGGAGCAGACCTGGATCGGGTATTTGGCCCGGGGCGTTGCTGACAGCTCACTGTAAAAACTCAGGCAGTCGAATACATTGGTTACGGGGATGCCCAGCCGGTCGGCCAGATAATATGCGGTCGGTTCCGGCACATAATGACGTTCGTTCAAATCCTGCACTTCCAGCAGTATGCCCACAATCTGCGTGGGATCGTTATCGTGAGATTCCAGGACTAAATCGATTTTAGCCTGTAGCTCCGCTGACAGTGGATACTCTTTAGTTTGTGCTGTTAGCATCGAAAGACCTCCTAATAAATAATAATCACATCAAAGTAATAATAACAAAAATTCACCACACTTACAAGAATTGTGAAAAAAGAAACAAAACAGGTATACAGGTTTACATAAATATGTTATAATATAGATGCAACGCAGAGAGCATGTAAAT
Organism: Pseudoselenomonas ruminantium; assembly: GCF_900104055.1. Taxonomy (GTDB): domain Bacteria; phylum Bacillota; class Negativicutes; order Selenomonadales; family Selenomonadaceae; genus Selenomonas_A; species Selenomonas_A ruminantium_C. The sequence continues at coordinate 51,640 of NZ_FNJQ01000026.1, read as the reverse complement.
ATACTTCATAGGGGATTATGGGGGGTTGTTTATATGGCTATCAAGAACATAGAGATGGACCGTCGTGACAGCGCGATTTTTCGCAAACAATTAAAACGAGGAGGTTTCCTTTCTGCAAGTTACTTGTCAGTCAATGGCTTCGATGTGGCGAAATTGCGTAAACTGGCACTGGCTGGGGAGCTGGATGCTATTCGTTGCGCCATTGGCAATTCTATCCGCTGGTATTACAGGGAAAGACAGGCGGAGAATGCTCACCTGCGCGGCTTAGCATAATGTAATCATAATTTTTACGTTGACAATTTTATTGTGCTCTCATAATTATGTATGTCGGAATCGGCCTGGCCGGTTCTCTTTTTTTCGTTTGGGGGAATTTTTTTGTTTTGGGCATTAGTTTTTTCTTTTATGGCGCTTGTATTTATATTCGTGCCGGCGGGGCTGGTCTGCTATATATACCGGCGGATTCCGGTGGACCGGGACAAGCGCCGCTTCCTGAAGGGGGCGGCACTCTATCCGGCCGTGATGGCAGCCGGGAGCAGCTATGCCTATGGGTATGAGCGCAAGCAGCAGGTGAAACGTTATTATGATGTCACGCTGCCGGCAGGGGCAGGGCTTTGCGTGGCTCAGATCAGCGATGTGCATCTGGGGAGGTTCTTTTCGCCGGAGGATTTGCGCCGGCTTTTGCAGCTGGTGGCGGCGGATGAACCGGATATTCTGGTGGTCACCGGCGACCTCTTTGATGATGTGGCGTTGAACCCGCAGGCGGTGCAGATCCTTGATGAGGCAACCGGACTGTTTCCCAAGGGAATCTACTTCTGCATTGGCAATCATGAGCACTATCGCAACTGGGGACGTACGGCAAAGCTCCTGCAGGGCACCCGCGTCCATACATTGGTCGGGCGGGCCGAGAAGGTGGCTGGTACGGACCTTTGGCTGGCCGGGGCAGAATTTTCCTTTGCCCGGGATGACGAAAGTTTTTTGCAGGAAAAGGCGGCTTTGACACAGAAAGCTATAAAGAATATCCCTGAGGCGGAACTGGGCAATACGATACTGCTGGCACATCATCCGGAGTTTATCGACAACGGGGCGGAAAAGGGAATTCCCTTGATCCTGACTGGTCATACCCATGGCGGGCAGTTTGGCTTCTTTGGCTATGCCATCCTGCCCATGTACAAATACAACCGTGGTCTGGTGAAGATTGGCAGCAGCCTTGGCTATGTGCATTGCGGCAATGGAAGCTGGCTGCCTTTCCGCATTGGCTGCCCACCGGAAATCGCGTATTTTCGTCTCAAGGCTTGAGGGAAGGTCTGAGGAAATGAGGTGAGGGCATGGAGGCACAGTGGCAGGAAATCATCGAGTTTTTGCAACGGGGCAGGACGCAGGCAGCCCGGTCAAGGCTGGATGGCTTGCGGGGCAGCGTGCCCGCGGAAGAGGAATGGCGGCTCCATGAACTCTATGGGGCTGTGTTCCATGACCTGGCCGATGCGGAAGGGGCGGCGGCGGCTTACAGCAATGCGGCGCAGTGCGACCGCTTCCTGCGCAGCCAGCGGCAGCATTATTCCAATTATCTCTTTGCGCTGCACTATCTGCCGGGACTCAATGCGGCGGATCTTTGGCAGCAGCATAAATTCTATCAGCAGCTTTACCGCGATGAGGAAAGCCTGCCGCCGCGGCAGATCGTGCCCCATAGCCGCCTGCGTATCGGTTTTATTGCTGGCGACTTCTGCGACAGTGCGGCGGCTCGGTTCTATGAAGCGCTGGTGACGGGGCTGGATGTGCGTTATGCCGATACCTATCTCTATGCGCTCGAGGATGAGGAAGATGCCTTTACCCATCGCCTGCAGGGCAGTGGCCTGATCTACCGCTGTCTGGCCGGGAAGAACCTGCAGGAAATGGCTGAGGCCATCCGCTGGGATGAGATTGATATATTGATAGATCTCTGCGGCCATACGGCGGGCGGACTGACGCTGATGGTGCTGGCGAAAAAGCCTGCGCCAGTACAGCTCAGCGCCATCGGCTATTTTGATACCACGGGACTGGCAGCCGTGGATGGGCTGCTTACGGATGCCATCCTTGATCCGTCCGAGGAGGACTGCTCATTTTTCAGTGAGGAACTCCTGTATCTGCCGCAGGCCTTTTGCTTTACGCCCAGTCCTGCGATGGCCAAGGTCCGGCGGCAGCCCCGGCAGAAGCAGTCTTTGACTTTCGGCGCTTTCCAGAATGGCATGAAGCTCAATCCTGAGGTGCTGGCCCTTTGGCGGGAAATCCTCGAAATCCAGAGTGAGGCCCGTTTCGTCTATCAGGACACCACGCGGCTGCCGGAACGGCGGCAGGCCCTGGAAAAGCGGCTGGAAAAAGCCGGCCTGCCCATGGAGCGGGTGGAGGTACGGATCGGCACGGATCAATATCTGGAAGCCTATCAGGAAATCGATATCATGCTGGATACCTTTCCTTATAATGGCGGTGCGATGACGGCGACGGCTCTCTATATGGGCGTGCCTGTGGTGACCTTGCGGGGGGATCATCATAGTGCCCGCTTTGGGGCCAGCCTGCTCACGGCGGCCGGCTATGGGGAATGGATTGCCGAGTCATCGCGTGACTATGTGAAGACAGCATTGCAGCTGGCAGCTGACTGGTCATTCCTGGCCGCCACACAGGAAAATCTGCGCTGGGAAATCGAGCATAGCCCCCTGTGCGACCGGCAGCGATATGCTGCTGCCTTTTGGCGGGGGTGCGTTGATTTATGGGGACGGAAGGGGGATTTTGCCCTATGAAGCAGGATCTGACGTGCTTCCTGAGCGGCGGGCCGGCGCCATTGCGCTGGTTGATCATTGAAAGCCTGCCCTATGTGGAAAAGATTGCCGCCCTTTATCCGAATGCCCGTTTGACGGTGTTCACAGAAATCGAGGAAGCCGCAAGGTTGTCTGATTTTGCGGGGCTGGATATTGCGTGGCATTTTATGGATATCCGTCGGGAAAGACTGCCGTTCCCCAATGGCAGCTTCGATGCGGTTCTGGCGGAAAACCTGCTGACACTGGCCTATGAGCCCTATGATACTTTGATGGACATCAGCCGCAAGCTTACGGACACCGGCGTCTTCTACGGGGATTTCCTCAATGTACGCTACCATGGCGTACTGGCGTCCCTGCAGGCCGGGGAGTTTCCCGTGCGGGAAAAACACCTCTATGCCAAAAGCGAGATGGTGCGACTGCTCGATGATACCCTGTTCAAGGAAATCGACTTCATCCCCGCGGAAAAAGACGAGGATGAAAGCAGGGCGCTTGACTGGGAGGCAAAAGGCTATGCCAATATCAACCATGAACTTTCCATCAGCCGCTACCTGTTCCGGGCCGCCGTGAGCACGGCCAAAGTCGCCAATCTCAAGGGGTTATACAGTCCGGGGGTGCGCAAGGAACTGGCCCGCATCCTGCATCGCATCGAATATGACGTAGAGAGGCAGGAAAACATCATGCGATTACGGCGGCTTTGCGAAATGGAAGGCATCTTCCCAGAGTATCTGCAGGATTTTGTTGAAGAAAGCTGTTATCATGCGGACGAAGTGCGTCGGTTTTTGTGATTTACAGATAACCAGTCAGATATTGCTTGGCTGGTTATTTTTTTGTAAACTAATCGTCCCTTTATTGACACTTGTCCCTGCTTTTGCTATCATAAGAAAGGGAAACTAAAGAACTTTCTCCAAACTCAAAATGAGGCTGAGGTCCGCAGGTGGCGGGGCAGTCAATTTGAGTTTTATTTTCGTGTTTTCACTTCCGCGGTGCAGAGATGCCGCAAGAATCCTGAGGAGGAATTCACTAATGATTGAACGCTACACCAACCCGGAGATGGGCCATCTTTGGTCTATCGAGAACGAATGGCAGCAGATCCTGAATGTTGAGCTGGCTGCCTGCGACGTTATGGCAGAGCTGGGCGAGATTCCCGTCGAGGCTGCGAAGAACATTCGTGCCAAGGCAAAATTCGATGTGAAGCGCATCCTGGAGATCGAATCCGTGACGCATCATGACATCATTGCCTTCCTGACCAACGTTGCCGAAAATGTTGGTGAAGATTCCAAGTATGTGCATAAGGGCCTGACGTCGAGCGACGTGAAGGACACCGCTTACTGCATGATGATGCGGGATGCTGCGGATATCATCCTCGATGACCTGCGCAAGTTCCGTGAGGTCCTGCGCCGCCGCGCCGTGGAATTCAAACATACGCCCTGCATTGGCCGTACGCATGGCATCCATGCTGAGCCCATGACATTTGGTCTCAAGATGGCTCTCTGGAGCGCAGAGATCGAACGCGATATCGACCGCGTCGAGCATGCCAAGAAGAGCGTTTCGGTCTGCAAGCTTTCCGGTGCTGTGGGCACGTATTCCAACATCGATCCGGAAATCGAGCAGCGTGTAGCCAAAAAACTGAATCTTACGCCAGTGCCGCTGGCAACGCAGGTTATCCAGCGTGACCGCCATGCTGAGTTCGTGACGACTTTGGCTATCGTTTCCAGCACGCTGGAAAAAATCGCTACGGAAGTCCGCAACCTGCAGCGCACGGATATCCGCGAGGCCGAAGAGTATTTCTCCCCGGGGCAGAAGGGTTCTTCCGCTATGCCGCATAAGCGCAACCCCATCAACTGCGAACGCATCTCTGGCATGGCCCGCCTCGTACGCGGCAACGCCGTGGCAGCACTCGAGGATATCACGCTCTGGCATGAGCGCGATATCTCCCATTCCTCCGTTGAGCGTGTGATTCTGCCGGATAGCACGATCAACGTGGACTATTGCACCCGCAAGCTCACGAACATCATCGATAAGCTGCTGGTTTATCCGGACAAGATGCTTCACGATATGGAACGCACGGGCGGCCTCATCTACAGCCAGCGCATCATGCTGAGCGTTGTCAGCAAGGGCGTGCTGCGTGAAGATGCTTACAAGTGGGTGCAGCGCAACGCCATGAAGCGCTGGATGGAAGGTCAGGATTTCCGCACGAGCGTGGAAAATGATCCGGACATCACGAAGTACCTGACGAAGGAAGAAATCGATGATTGCTTCGATTACAAGTATTTCCTGCGTCATGTCGATATGATTTTTGAACGTTTCGGACTTTGATTTTGTGTGAATCAGGTCATTAAGGAGAGAGACATATGTCAACAGTAGTAGTAACCGGTACCCAGTGGGGCGATGAAGGCAAGGGGAAAATCGTCGATTATCTGGCCCAGCAGGCCGATACGGTGGTACGCTTTCAGGGCGGCAGCAACGCCGGCCATACGGTCATGGTAGACGGCGAGGCTTATAAGCTGCGCCTGATGCCGTCCGGCATCCTGTTCAAGGGTTCCCATTGCATCGTAGGCAATGGCGTGGCTTTTGATCCCATGGTCATGCTCGAGGAAATGGATGGTCTGGCTGAAAGAGGCGTTGACCTGTCCGGCATCCGCATTTCCAACCGTGCCCATGTGGTGCTGCCGTATCACCGTCTGATGGATGGTATTGGCGACGAAGCCCGCGGCGACAACAAGATCGGCACCACGAAACGCGGTATCGGCCCCTGCTACATGGACCGCGACAACCGCATTGGCATCCGCGTCTGCGATTTGATGGACGAGGAAGAATTCGCCAAGCGCCTCAAGGAAAACCTCGAAATCAAGAACAAAGAGCTCCAGCTTCTCTACGACCATGAGCCGCTGTCCTATGATGAGATCCTCAAGGAATACCTGAGCTATGCAGAGCGCCTGCGTCCCTATGTCTGCGATACGATTGCGCTCCTGAATGACGAAATCAAGGAAGGCCGCAAAATCCTCTTCGAAGGCGCACAGGCTACGATGCTCGACATCGACTATGGTACCTATCCGTATGTTACGGCTTCCCATCCGATTTCCGGCGGCGTTGGTGTAGGTGCTGGCGTAGCTCCCAATAAGATCGACAAGGTCGTAGGTATCGTCAAGGCTTACTGCACCCGCGTCGGCGAAGGTCCCTTCCCGACGGAGCAGCTCAATGCTATCGGCGAGAAGATCCGTGAAGAAGGCCATGAATACGGCGTCGTTACGGGGCGTCCCCGTCGCACGGGCTGGCTCGATGCCTGCGTAGTGCGTTATGCCGGTCTGATTTCCGGTATCGACTACATGGCTGTTACGCGTCTCGACATCCTCGACAACTTCGAGGAAATCAAGATGTGCGTGGCCTACAAGTACAAGGGCGAAATCCTCAACGAGATCCCGGCCAGCCTCAAGGTGCTGGCTGAGGTTGAACCGGTCTACGAGACCTTCGAGGGCTGGAACACTGATATCAGTAAGGTGCGCAAGTACGAAGACCTGCCGGAAAATGCGAGAAAATACCTCGAACGCATGGCAGAAGTGACCGGCATCAAGCTGGGCATCGTCTCCGTCGGTCCGAACCGCGATGAGACCATCGTGCTGGCCAAGGATATATTTTAAGCATGGAATAGAATAGGCTGTCGCCCCTTTGGGGGCGGCAGCTTTTGCATTAAAGGAGTTTTTTATGGCAGCAAAAAAAGTATATGCCGTGCGCAATGGCCGGCAGACGGGCATTTTCACCAGCTGGGCCGAGTGCAAGGCGCAGGTGGATGGCTTCCCCGGTGCGCGCTACAAGGGATTTACCGATCCCAATGAGGCCAATAAGTGGCTGAATCTGGATTATGTACCGCCCTATGGCGGCGGTGCGCCGCAAGCCAAGGCCGCGCCGCAGCCGGAGGTGGCTGCGCAGTTTGACGATGCACCGGATTATATCATCTATACCGATGGTTCCTGCCTGCGCAATCCCGATGGTCCCGGCGGCTGGGCGGCCGTGATTGCCGACCAGATCGAGGGAAAGCTTACGGAACTGCATGCCGGTGAGGCCAGCACGACCAACAACCGCATGGAACTTACGGCGGCATTGAAGGCGCTGACCTTCGCCCGTCCCGGTTCGGTCATCGACCTCTATACCGACAGCCAGTATCTCAAGAACGCCTTTACCAAGAACTGGCTGGCGGGCTGGAAGCGCAAGGGCTGGGTGACCGCTGCCGGGACGCCGGTGAAGAATCAGGACCTATGGCAGCAGCTCGACGCGGCTTTTGCTCGCCAGAAGGTGCGTTTTCACTGGGTGAAAGGCCATGTGGGCGTCGCCCAGAATGAACGCTGTGACGAACTGGCCAAGTCTGAAGCGATGAGGTTTATGTGATAACAGCAAAAAACCACCCGTCAGGGTGGTTTTTGTCGTTGTATATGGTCTTATTGGGCGCTGCCCATGAGGATCAGGCGGCAGCCCAGCGCAAACATGGCCAGGGAGAGCAGGGCCAGGATGACCTTGGATTTGGTCTTCTTGGAGATCTTTGCACCGAGCTGGGCCCCGATGGCGGCACCGATGGATATGCAGATGGCGGGCACCCAGATGATGTGGTCGAGCATGAAGTGGGAGACCACGCCAAAGGCGGAGGAGCAGGCCAGTACGAAGTGGGAGGTGGCCGTGGCCATATGTACCGGGAAACCTAAGAGGTAGATCATCAGGGGCACATGGATGACGCCGCCGCCGATGCCGAAGATACTGGAGAGGAAACCCACGCCGAAGCTGGAGAGGATACCAATCCATTTGTTATAGGTGAAGCCGGGCGGCAGACCGTCCACGTCCACCGGCGGTTTGCGCCGGCTGTTGATATACATGATGGCGGCCATGAACAGCAGGAAGATGCCGAAGTAGAAGTTCAGCATGGGCTGATTGAATTGGTCGACGATATAGGAGCCGAAGAAGGCGCCGGGCAGGGTGGCGATAGCAAAGGGCACAGCTGCCTTGAAGTATACGCGCTTCTGCCGGATATAGGCGATGGTGCCGGACAGGGCATTGGCCATGACGATGACCAGGGAGGTGCCCGTGATCTGCGCCGCTGTTTCAAAGTACGGATGATCTGTGCCCGCAGACAGGAACAGGATGAAGATGGGCACGCAGATCAGGCCGCCGCCGATACCCACCAGCGTACCAAATGTGCCTACGCACAGACCGAGCAGCAAGAATAATAGGATTTCCATGAAGGCCTCCTTGTAAATAGTGATAAATTTAAAAAAAGGGCAGGATTTTTGTCCTGAATTGCGAATACAACTTAGTATAGCACAAATAATATTCCAGCATAAAGGAGGGCAGTTGAAGATTTACTAGGAAAAGTTTTCGCAATTATTCTAAATTTGCTAAAATGAGGTGACGATTCATGGTTACATTCTTGGTGGCTTTGTGTGCCCTGATCGGGGGCTATTTCGTTTATGGTAAGATCGTGGATAATGTGTTCGGTCCCACCGATGCGCAGACACCGGCATTGGTCCACAATGATGGGGTTGACTATATCCCGCTGCCCACATGGAAGGTATTCCTGATCCAACTGCTGAACATTGCCGGCCTTGGTCCTATCTTTGGTGCTTTGGGTGGTGCTATCTGGGGGCCAAGCGTCTATCTCTGGATTGTCTTCGGTACGATTTTCGCCGGTGCAGTCCATGACTACCTGTCAGGCATGATTTCCTTGCGCGAGGATGGCAAGAGTATCTCCGAGGTGGTCGGCCACCATATGGGGCCCACGATGCTGATGATCATGCGCGTGTTCTCCGTCGTGCTGCTCGTGCTCGTCGGTACTGTATTCATGACGGGGCCGGCAGGTCTTTTGGCCAAGCTGACTGGCGTAGCTGTTACGATCGTACTGCCCTGTGTGCTGGGCTATTATTTCCTGGCCACGCTGCTGCCAATCGATAAGCTCATTGCCCGCTTCTATCCGCTGTTCGGTATCTGCCTTATCGTGATGGCCTTGGGCATCATGGGCGGCATGCTCTTCGGCGTAGGCGGTCATACCATGCCGGAACTGACCTTGCAGAACCTGCATCCGGCTGGTCCGGAAAAGATGCCAATCTGGCCGCTGATGTTCATCACGGTGGCCTGCGGCGCAATCTCCGGCTTCCATTCCACGCAGTCGCCAATCATGGCCCGCTGCCTGAAGGATGAGCGTTTAGGCCGTCCGGTATTCTATGGTGCGATGGTTTCCGAAGGCATCATTGCCCTGATCTGGGCTGCTGCTGGTGTCACGTTCTATGATGGCACGGGCGGTCTGGCTGCAGCCATGAAGGCTGGCGGCGCTGGTACGGTTGTTTATGATATCTGCGTGGGCTTTATGGGCTCCGGTGTGGGCGCAGTCCTCGCGATGCTCGGCGTTATTGCCTGCCCGATCACCTCTGGTGATACGGCTTTCCGTTCTGCCCGTCTGACGCTGGCTGACTGGTTTGGCATCAATCAGGATCAGGCAGCCAAGCGACTGATGTTTGCTGTGCCCCTGCTGGCTGTCGGCGGTATCCTGTCCCAGATGGACTTCAACATCATCTGGCGTTATTTCTCCTGGACGAATCAGACGCTGGCCATGATCGTGCTCTGGACCGGTGCGGTTTATCTCTATCGTACGAAACCGGGTTCCGGGGCCTGGAGGATTCCGTTCGTACCCGCAACGTTCATGTCGGCTGTTTCCTGCACCTACATCCTGCAGGCACCGGAAGGCTTGCAGCTATCCACCAGCATTTCCTATCCGGTGGGTATTCTCTTTGCCATAGTATGCGTAGCGCTTTACTATAAGACCACTTTGGGCAGCAAGGCCTGATGCTGGTATGGGAGGGGTTTTTTATGAAAGAATTTATGGATAAGGATTTTCTCTTGGAGACGGAAACGGCTAAAACACTCTACCATGAACATGCTGCTCCCATGCCCATCTATGACTATCACTGTCATGTGAATCCCCGGGAAATCGCCGAGAACCGGGAATTCCGCAATATCGCGCAGGCCTGGCTGGGCAATGATACCTATAAATGGCGCCTGCTACGCAGCAATGGCGTGGCGGAAGGCTGCGTGTCCAGCACGGAGGTATCTTCGCGAGAAAAATTCCAGTACTTTGCCGAGAGCCTGCCCCGGGCCATCGGCAACCCGCTGTACCATTGGACACATTTGGAGCTCAAGCGCTATTTTGACTGCGATCTCGTGCTCAATGGGGAGAATGCGGAGAAGATCTGGGATATATGCAATGAGCGGCTGCAGTCTGCGGACATGCGGGCGCATGGAATCATCCGCCAGTCCAATGTACAGGTCCTCTGCACCACGGATGATCCGGTCTCGGATTTGAAATGGCATAAGAAGATCAAGGAAGAGGGCATCTGCCCGGCCAAGGTCCTGCCCACGTTCCGGGCCGATCCCATCCTCAATATCGAGGAAGAGGGCTGGGATAACTATATGCGTTATGAGCTGGGCGAAGTCACGGATATGGATGATATATCCACCATGCAGGATATCCGGGATGCCCTGTTGAAGCGGCTGGATTATTTCGAGGCCAATGGTTGCCAGATTGCAGACCATGCCCTGCCGTATATGGTCTTTGCTCCGGCCAAGGAGTATGAGCTCGATGATGTGGTGGGCAAGGTCATCAATGGCAAGGGTAGTCCGTCCAAACTGGCCATGGAGCAGTACAAGACGGCAATCCTGCTGTTCCTGGGCAGGGAATATGCCCGCCGGGGCTGGGTGATGCAGCTGCACTATTCGGCGCTGCGGGATGTGAATTCCCGGCAGTTCGAGATCCTGGGGCATGACAGCGGCTTTGATGCGGTGGACAAGAATAACTGCGCTCCGGCGCTGGCTAAGTTCCTGGATACGTTGGACAAGGAGGGCTGCCTGCCGCGCACGATCATCTCATCCCTGAATCCGGGGGACAATGCCGTCATTGCTTCGCTGCTGCCGGCGTTCACGGGGACCGAGGTCCTCGGTAAGGTGCAGCAGGGAGCGGCCTGGTGGTTCAACAATAACAAAGCGGGAATCGAGTCCCAGCTGCGGACGCTGGCCAGCATCTCGGTGCTGGGCAATACCATCGGCGCGCCGACGGATTCCCGTTCGCTCTTGTCCTTCTCCCGCCACGAGTACTATCGCCGGATCCTCTGCAATTTCATCGGCAATCTGGTGGAGAACGGCGAGTATCCGGCAGATATGAAGGTATTGGGGAAATTGGTGGAGGATATCAGCTATAACAATGCCTGTCGTTATTTTGCCTTTTGAGGAGGTAAAAGATGCCCAAGAAAGCCAAGAAGAGCGTGGAGAACAATGAGAAGGCGGTCAAGTTCCAGGAATTCCTGATCGAGAACAACATCAATGTCTTCAGCACGGAATCCATGGATGATGACTATGCCACAGTGCTCTTCCGCTCCCGTATCGAAGCCCGGGGGCAGATCCTGCCGATGGCCATCCTGATCGATACCAGCATCTTCACGGTGATCCGCACGCAAATCATCAGCGGTCTGCCGGAGGATAAGAAGCCCCGCATCAAGGAGTACCTGAACGGCCTCAATGCACGTTATAAGAGTTTTAAGTATTACGTCCATGAGGATGGCAAGGTCTATCTCGACATCTGCCTGCCCTTCGTAGATGAAACCTTTGACAGCAAGATGATCCAGCTGATGCTGAGCGTGTTGGTGCAGCATCTCGAAGAAGTATATGATGAATTCATGGCGCAGGTCTGGGGTAAGTGAATCGCAAAAGTGAATAGCAAGAAAGTCAGCCTTCGGTAAAAGACCGAAGGCTGACTTTTTATTCGTATGATGTATTACTTGTCAGCTAACAAGAGCTTCAGGGCTACCTGCTTCTCTACAGGGAGTTTCTGCAGCAGCTTCAGCAGCTGGGGATCGATGCCTGCCGGTTCCTGGGCGGCGGGCTTTTCGGTTTCGACATTCGCAGCCAGATTGTTGAGTTCCTCAATGCGGATGTTGAGAGCGCCACAGATTTTCAGCACGTTGTCCATGGCAGCGCCGCCGATGGAGCCGTTGAGGATGGACAGGAGCGTGGTATAGGGCATGTTGATTATCTTGGCGAAGTCCTTCATGGTGTAGCCGTGGGACTTGATCAGGGCTTTGATATAGTCTTCTCTGCTCATAAGCTTGAATCCTTTCCTTGTCGTGGAAATCTCTGCTCTTATTCTACAATCATGTGCCCAAAAAGAAAAGCCCTTCTGGAAAGAAAAGCGGGAAAACATATTATCAATAAAAATAACGATAAAAAATAATAAATAAAAATCATATTTCGTATTGACTAATATGGAATTCTGTTGTAGTATAGTCATGTAAACGAAATATAGTGTTTAAAACGAGCACAAAAACGAAATACTAATGTTATGTGAAAATAACGAAATAACTAACGAAATGAAATTCGGTGTTTATGCTCGTTGTCCTTATAGATATTATCGATTGAAGATTATTTATTAACAAAATAGTCGTTATATTTTCAATCATGATAATAAAGAGTCAAGAACTCGCAATGTGTATTATTCCGGAGAGGATGAGAGTACGATGGAAAAAGCAACGGTCGTTGTGATAGGCGGTGGAGCCACAGGCGTGGGCATCCTGCGCGACCTTTCCATGCGCGGCGTGGATACGCTGCTGGTTGAGAAATGCGACCTGGTGAATGGCGCCAGTTCCCGCTATCATGGGTTGCTGCACAGCGGTGGCCGCTATGCGGTAAAAGATCAGGAGGCCGCCCGGGAGTGCATCATTGAAAACCAGATCCTGCGCAGGATCGGCAAATCCTGCGTGGAGACGACCGGAGGCATGTTCGTAAGGCTCGACATTGACGATCCGGCCTATGAAGAAGCCTGGGTGAAAGGCTGTGCGGAGAGTGGAATCGAAGCCACGCCGATTACCCGGGAAGAAGCGTTCCGCCTGGAGCCGCTGCTCTCGAAGAATGTGGAGTCGGCTTATCTCGTACCGGATGCCGCCATTGATGGTTTCCGCATGAGCTGGCAGAATGTCGAGTCCGCCAAACGTTATGGCGGCCGCAGCCTGACCTACCGCGAGGTCATCGGCATTGAGCAGGAAAGTGGGCAGCTCAAAGGCGTGAAAGTACGAAATACCATAACCGGTGAGGAAGAATTCATCGAGTGTGAGATTGCCATCAATGCTGCCGGCGGCTGGGCCGGCAAGGTCGCCGCACTGGCTGGTCTGGAAGTCGGGGTACAGCCGGACAAGGGAACGCTCTTGGCCTTCAATCAGCGGCTGACCAACCATGTGGTCAACCGCCTGCATAAATCCTCCGATGGCGATATCTTCGTGCCGCATGGTTCCATCACGATCCTGGGCACCTCGTCCATGAGCATCCCGGATCCTGAGGATACCAGCACTTCCCGCGAGGAAGTAGAGAATCTGCTCGCGATTGGTGAGAAGACTTTTGAGCATCTGCGTGACTACCGCATGCTGCGTGCATTCGCCGGTTCCCGTCCGCTCTATATTCCGCCCGGAGGCGTGAAAGGGCGTGGCGCATCCCGCGGGTTTGCCATCGTCGACCATGAAGATGACGGCCTCAAGGGCATGTTCACCATCGTGGGCGGCAAGTTCACGACCTACCGCCTGATGGCCGAGAAGATGGCCGACAAGGTCTGCGCCAAGCTGGGCAATACGGCTCCCTGCCGTACTGCCGAAGAACCGCTGGTGCCGGAAGTCAGCGAGGATGCCAAGAAGGCAGCCCGCAAGTACTTCCCGGCCTATGGCACGGATCTGGCTGCTACCCGCTTAGGGCCGGAACGCTTTGCCAAAGTGGTGAAGCGGCTGGCAGAATCCCCGGAAAAGCGGGAACTGGTCTGCGAATGCGAGAATGTCACGCTGGCCGAATTCGAAGAAATCGCGCAGGAGGATTCCTGCTATCAGATCAACGATATCCGCCGCCGTACCCGCGTGGGTATGGGCACCTGCCAGGGCAACTTCTGTGCCCTGCGCTCGGCCGGGCTCTTTGCCCAGTATGGCCGGCAGAAAAGAGCGGCGGAAACACTTACTCGCATGAAGGAATTCCTGCAAGGGCGCTGGAAGGGCATCCGTCCGGTGCTCGTCGGCAGAACGCTGCGGGAAACGGAAATGACACGGGCTCTATATGAACTGTCCTTTCATGTGAATGGAGGCAAGACGGAATGAAACATGCGGATACCCTGGTAATTGGCAGCGGCCTTGCCGGCCTGATGGCGGCCCTGGTCAGTGCCAATCAGCGAAAAAAAGTAACCCTGCTCACCTGTGGTTCGGGTTCGCTTTCCTTGAATAGTGGTGTCATTGACGTATTAGGCTATGACGAAAAACACGATTATGTAGAATGTCCCAAAGAAGCCATCAAAAGCCTGCCGGCCGAGCATCCTTACAGCAAGATCGGCATGGAAACGGTGGAAAAGGCTGTGAACTACTTCCTGGATTTCACGCGGGATTACGGTTTTCCGTACCGTGGCTCTTTGGACCATCAGCTGCTGGTTCCCACGGCTGTGGGCACGATGAAGCCCACCTGCCTGGCACCGCACTGCCTCGATGGCACGAGCCTGCATGGCGAGGAAAACATCGTGATCGTGGGCATCAAGGGGCTCAAGGACTTCTATGGCAATATCCTGCAGGATAATTTGCAGCATTCCCTGCAGGGGCAGACGAAGTTCCCTATCGTGGAAGTGGATACGCCGCTCCTGGGCGGCCGTGATATCACGACAATCGATGTGGCCCGCTGGCTCGACAGCCAGGAGGGACGTGATTCCGTCGTGGAACAGTTGAAGCCTCATGTAAAATCCGACAATACGGTGTTCCTCGTACCGCAGGTGCTCGGCACGAAAGGTCAGGAATGTGCGGCGTACCTGCATGAGCAGCTCGGCGCCGAGCTCATCGAGACCACCTGCCTGCCGCCGTCGGTCAACGGTCTGCGCTTGCAAGCCATGCTCAAGCGGGCGCTCAGGGACCTGAATGTGGAAATCGTGGAAGATACCAAGGTCCTGCGCGCAATCAGCGAGGGCAGGAAGGTCACGGGCGTGACAGCCAAGGCTTCCGTCCGCGAAAAGACCTACTATGCGGATAAATTCATCCTCGCTACCGGCGGTCTCTACAGCGGCGGCATCACGGTGCGGGAGTTTGAGCACCCTAGAGAAATGATCTTTGACCTGCCGGTCTATATTGAAGCTGGCGAGGAAAACTGGAGCAATGCCGAGCTGTTCTCCGACAAGCCGCAGGGCTTTGCCAAGACCGGTGTACGCACGGATAACGACCTGCGGCCGGTGGATGAGAATAATCAGCTGGTTTATGAAAATGTCTATGTTGTAGGCAATAGCCTCGGCGGTTATGATTTCTGCTTTGAGCATTCCGGCAACGGTGTGGCGTTAGCTTCGGCTTATAAAGCCGCATTGATGTGAGGAAGGAGAGACTTTGGCGATGCGTGATATCAGTAAGAAAATTGAAGAGATGGAAACGGCACGTTCAACAGCCGACCATTGCCTGTCCTGTACTTCCTGCATGTCGAGCTGCCCGGTGATGGAAGCGGAAAAGAGCTACCGCGGTCCGAAACTCGTGGGCCCCGCCCATAGCCGCATGCATTTTTCCCAGGAGGATTTTGAAGAGAGCCTGGATTTCTGCTCCAACTGCAAGAGCTGTGACCGTGCCTGCCCCTCGGGGGTGGCCGTATCCACGCTGAATATGCTGCAGCGGGCCAAATACTACGAGACGCATGAGCATTCCCGGCGCGACGATATGCTGGCCCATGGCGAGCGCATGGCTAAACTTGTCCGTGCCCTGCCCTTTGGCGCTGCCTTTGCCAATCTGGGCATGAGCATCGGTAAGGCACTCGGCGTGTTCGGAGCGATGGGGATGGCTGGCGAGCGCAATATGCCGGCGTATGCTTCGGACAGCTTCATGCAGCTGTTCAAGGGAATCAAACAGCCGCAAAGTCAGAAAAAGGTTGTGTTCTTCCCGGGCTGCTTTATCAATCAGAATGAACCGCAGGTGGGCGTGGCCTTTGTCAAGGTCATGAACGCCAATGGCTATGAGGTTCTCGTGGATGAGAAATTCAACTGCTGTGGTTCGCCGATGGTGGTCACGGGCTACCTCGCTGAAGCCCATGAACATGCGGAGAACAATGTCAGCCGCATCCTCGAATGGAAGCGGCAGGGCATTCCGGTGATTGCCTGCTGCACGAGCTGCTCGCTGATGCTCAAGCAGGAATATCATGAACTCTTCAACGAGGAAAAGATGCATGAGGCGGGCGAAAACGTCTATGACGCCTTTGAATTCCTGGAGATTCTCGCGGAAAAAGACGAGCTCAATACAAGTTTCCAGCAGGTGGGCGAAAAGCTCATGTATCATGTCCCCTGCCACCTCAAGAGTCAGGGCTTCGGTGTCCCCGCAGCGAAGATCCTGGCACAGGTTCCCGGTGTGACCGTGGAACAGGCCGATGCCGGCTGCTGCGGCATGAGCGGCAACTACGGCTTCAAGGGCGATAAATATGCTATCTCCATGAAGATTGGCGAAAAGCTCTTCGCCCGCATCGAGGATGCTAAGTGTGACGAAGTCATCTGTGACTGCGGCACTTGTAGGTTACAGATCCAACATGGGACGCAGGCCAGGACCTGTCACCCCGTTGAGATATTAGCTAAAGCTTATGGTAAATAGGAGGGAGGATTTTCGATGATTCGGAGAATTGTACTGATCTGTTCTGCTGGTGTGTCCACCAATATGCTGGTGCGCCGTATGGAGCATGAGGCGGCAAGGCTGGGGTATCCCTGCTCGGTGACGTTCTATCCCATTCAGGAAGTCAAGGAGGCATCCCAGTTTGCTGATGTCATGCTGCTGGCTCCCCAGTCGGCATTTGAACTGCCGGAGCTGCAGGTCAGGTATCCTAACGTCAAGTCAGCGGTTATTCCCAAGGATCTCTATGCCGGCATTGATGCCGTCAAGATCCTGGACCTGGCACAGAAGATCGTCGGGGACTATTAAAGGTTATTATGGATTTCTTAATCTTAATCTGAGTCTTGATTGACTTCACAAGAAAGTAGAGGGGTTTCACAATGGCAAAGAATTATGTAATGGCTTTGGATGCAGGTACGACGAGCAATCGCGCGATCATTTTCGACAAGAACTCGAAGATCGTCGGCGTTTCCCAGAAGGAATTCACCCAGTACTTCCCGGAACCGGGCTGGGTTGAGCACGATGCGGATGAGATCTGGAGCTCCATGACTACGGTCATGAAGGAAGCTCTCGAGCAGTCCGGCCTCGTAGCCAGCGATATCGCAGCAATCGGTATCACCAACCAGCGC
Organism: Pseudoselenomonas ruminantium; assembly: GCF_900104055.1. Lineage (GTDB taxonomy): Bacteria > Bacillota > Negativicutes > Selenomonadales > Selenomonadaceae > Selenomonas_A > Selenomonas_A ruminantium_C. The sequence continues at coordinate 34,561 of NZ_FNJQ01000026.1, read as the reverse complement.
GAAACGACGGTAGTGTGGGATAAGAACACGGGGCGTCCTGTGTACAATGCCATCGTCTGGCAGTCCCGCCAGACGGCGCCCATTGCGGAAGACCTCAAGAAAAAAGGCCTTGTGGATGAGGTCAAGGATAAGACTGGTCTTCTGATTGACGCTTATTTCTCCGCCACGAAAATCAAATGGATCCTCGATAAGGTGGAAGGTGCCCGCGAAAAGGCAGAAAAGGGCGACCTGCTCTTCGGTACGATCGATACCTGGCTGATCTGGAAGCTCACGGGCGGCAAGGCTCATGTCACGGATTACTCCAATGCTTCCCGCACGATGCTCTACAACATCAACGAGCTCAAATGGGATGACGCACTCCTGGGTTACCTCGATGTGCCCAAATCCATGCTGCCGGAAGTAAAACCGTCTTCCTGCGTATACGGCGAAACCATTCCGTCCATCCTCGGCGCACCGATTCCGGTAGCCGGTGCTGCCGGTGACCAGCAGGCTGCTCTCTTTGGCCAGAACTGCTTCGAGCCGGGCATGGCTAAGAATACCTATGGTACTGGCTGCTTCATGCTCATGAACACGGGTACGGAAATCCATAAATCCAAGAACGGCCTCGTAACGACCATTGCCTGGGGCCTCGATGGCAAAGTGGAATACGCACTCGAAGGTTCCATCTTCGTAGCTGGTTCCGCTATCCAGTGGCTGCGCGATGGCGTGCGCATGGTGGATTCCGCTCCGGACTCTGAATGGGTGGCCAAGAAGGTCAAGGACAACGGCGGCGTCTATGTCGTACCGGCTTTCGTGGGGCTCGGCGCTCCGTACTGGGATATGAATGCCCGCGGTGCCATCATCGGCATCACCCGCGGCACGACGAAAGCCCATATCGTCCGTGCAACGCTCGAATCCCTGGCTTATCAGACACGTGATGTCCTGGAAGCTATGGAAGCTGACTCCGGCGAAAAGCTCTCCGCCCTCAAGGTGGACGGTGGTGCCGTAGCCAACAACCTGCTCATGCAGTTCCAGTCTGACCTACTGGGGGTTCCCGTTGACCGTCCGCAGATCACGGAAACCACGGCTCTGGGCGCTGCTTACCTGGCTGGTCTGGCTGTTGGTGTCTGGACGAACAAGGAAGAACTCAAGAGCAGTTGGAAGCTCGATTCCCGCTTCGAATCCCAGATGGAAAAGACGGAAGCAGATCGCCTCTACAAGGGCTGGCGCAAAGCCGTCAAACATTCCATGAATTGGCTGGATGAAGAAGAATAAAACTGGGAAGGCTTGTTAAGCAGATAGTAAAGGTGGGCGGGCATGCCCACCCACCTGCTATATAGCTATAATTCATTATAAGAAAGAGGGATTATCATGGTAACAGGTACGGAAAACTTGTTGGGTGAGTTCATGGGCACAATGGTGCTGCTCGTTTTTGGTTGCGGCGTCTGTGCGAACATGACACTGACCAAATCCAAAGGCCAGGGCGGCGGGTGGATCTGCATAGCCTTCGGCTGGGCATTTGCCGTTACGTTGGGTGTATTCACCGCGACGACGCTTGGTGCGCCGCAGGGTGACCTGAACCCAGCTGTTACGCTGGCCAAGATGATGGCTGGCATCTATACTTTTAACCAGTTCCTGATGACTTCCATCGTGCAGCTGCTCGGTGGTATCGTTGGTGCTGCTATCGTATGGCTGGCTTATCTGCCGCATTGGGCTGAAACGGAAGATCCGGCAGCCAAGCTCGGTGTTTTCGCTACCGGCCCGGCTATCCGCAATCCGGCAGCCAACTTCATCTGCGAAACGATTGCTACCTTCTTCCTGATGTTCGTCATCTGGATGATTTTCTCCAAACCGGTTGGTGCTCTTGTTCCGGGCTATGGCCCCTACATCGTTGGTATCCTGATCCTGGCTCTTGGCCTTTCCCTGGGCGGCCCCACGGGTTATGCCATGAACCCCGCCCGTGACCTTGGCCCGCGCATTGCGCATGCCATCCTGCCGATTGCCGGCAAAGGCAGCTCCGACTGGGGCTATGCCTGGATTCCCGTTGTGGCACCGCTCTGCGGCGGCCTCATCGCCTATCTGGTAGCTTCCAGCTGCGGCGTGCTCTAAGAAAATTCTCCTAAGTTCATTTTTCCCCTAAAGATTCCATAACAGACAAGGCGCTGTGTCATGAAAAACATGAACACAGCGCCTTTTGCTTATAGAAAGTTGTATTTATAATCACAATAACTATTATAAACACAAGAACAATGAGGAAAACTTAAGGCAATAAAAGTATAAACACAAGCATAGATATTATAAATACATTTACATTAGAAATAAAGCAGAATAAAATAATAGATAGTAATTACAAATCAGCTTAAAGTACAGAAAGGTGTGGTTCAAGCATGGGGTGGAAAAGTAAGCTGAGTTTATTGCTGCTTGTGGGGCTTATTTGTTTTCTGATTATTCCGGCTGGTAATACCATTGGGAATGGCAAGCGGATTGTCAGGATTGCTCATTCGCAGTCAGAGAAACATCCGGAGCATATCGGCTTGTTGGCCTTCAAGAAGCACGTGGAGGAAAAGCTGGGCGATAAGTTTGAAGTGCAGATTTTTCCCAATGAGCTGCTAGGGGGACAGAAAAAAGCCATTGAGCTGACGCAGACCGGTGCGATTGATTTCATCGTAGTGGGTTGTCCAAATGTGGAAACCATTGCCAGTGTCTATGAAGTGTTCAGTATGCCCTATCTGTTTGCCTCGCAAAAAGCTTATTTTGATACGATGCGGGATGAGGAGTATATGAAGAAGATATATACATCCACGGATGAGGCTGGTTTTCGCGTGATGACCTGGTATAATGCAGGCATTCGCAGTTTCTATGCGAAGGAGAAAATCGAAAAGCCTGAGGATATGCAGGGCATGAAACTGCGCGTGCAGCAGTCTCCGGCCAGCATTGCGATGGTCAATGCCTTCGGCGCGGCAGCAACCCCGATGGCCTTTGGTGAAGTTTACACCGCAATCCAGCAGGGGGTTATCGATGGGGCTGAGAACAACGAACTGGCCATCACCAATAATAAACATGGCGAGGTCGCGAAGTATTACAGCTATACGAATCATCAGATGATACCGGATGTGCTTATGGCTAATCTGCGTTTTCTGCAGTCGTTGAGTCCGGAAGAACAGGAGGTATTTGCCGAGGCAGCCAGATTGTCTACGGATGTGGAATTGGAAGCCTGGGATAAAGAGGTGGAGAACGCCAAAAAGATAGCGCAGGAGGAAATGGGCGTGACCTTTGTCAATGTGGATATGACACCGTTCCGCGCGCAGGTCCTGGAACTGCATAAGGAGATGCTGGCTAAGAATCCGAATATCCGAGACATTTACGAGCATATTCAAACAATCAATGCAAGGGATACGGGGGCGAAAGAATGAATGGCATAAAGAAGATACGCAGTGTGTTGGATAAGAGCTTGTCCGTGATATGCAGTGCTATGTTTGCGGCGATTGTCTGTATTGGGACTTATCAGATCGTTACCCGTTATCTGTTCAATAGTCCGAGTACGGTATCGGAAGAACTGCTGACTTATACGTTTGCTTGGATGGCTTTGCTGGTATCGGCGCTGGTCTTTGGCAAGCGGGAACATTTGCGGGTTTCGGTATTTGCAGACCGTCTCCAGGGACAGGAGCGGAAATGGCTGGAAATATGCATTGAAATCATGGTCGTGGCCGTAGCGCTGGTGGTATTGCTCTATGGCGGGTTGACTATCATGGAACTCACGATGTCGCAGAAAACAGCATCGCTGGGCATACCCATGGGAGCTGTTTATGCCGTTGTACCCCTGACAGGGATGTTGATCAGTATTTATGGTGTTTGCAATATCATGGACCTATGGAAAGAGAATATGCAGGGCAGCAGATAATCTTGTGCAGAAATGAGGCGTATGTATGAGTGTGGCAATTCTTTCCGGGATCATTATTCTGTTGGCATTGGTGGTGCTGCTGGTAGTGGGGATGCCCATTGCGATGGCACTGGCCATCGCATCCATTCTGGCCATCCTGCCGGTCTTGAACTTTGATGTAGCGGTACTGACCGGAGCACAGCGGATATTTTCCGGGATTTCGATTTTTTCCCTGCTCGCCATTCCGTTCTTCATCCTGGCGGGCAATATCATGAACCGGGGCGGCATCGCGGTTCGCTTGATCAATCTGGCCAAACTGTTTACGGGCCAGACGCCGGGAGCGCTGGCTCAGACCAATGTGGTGGCGAATATGATGTTCGGTTCCATATCCGGTTCGGGAACGGCGGCGGCTTCGGCTATGGGTTCGATGATTGCCCCGATTGAGAAGGATGAGGGCTATGAACCGAGTTTTTCGGCAGCGACCAACATCTCGTCGGCGCCTTCGGGGCTGTTGATTCCACCCAGCAATGTGATGATTACCTATTCGCTGGTCAGCGGTGGTACTTCAGTGGCGGCTCTTTTCATGGCTGGGTATATCCCAGGGCTGCTCTGGGGATTGGCCTGCATGAGTGTGGCCTATATCCTGGCTCGTCAACACGGCTATCGGGCCGAGCATGTGTTTGCCTCGAAGGAAGCATGGAAAGTGATGGCCGATGCGATTCCCTGCCTGTTGTTATTGGTGGTGGTTATTGGCGGCATCATTACTGGCGTCTTCACGGCTACGGAAGGCTCGGTGGTGGCGGTTGTTTACAGCCTGCTGTTGTCGATGTTCTGCTATCGTTCCATTAGTGTCCAGGATCTGCCGCACATCTTTGAGGAAAGTGCAGAGATGACCGGCATCATTATCTTCCTGATCGGCACGTCCAGCATCATGTCCTGGGTTATGGCGTTCACCAATATACCTGAGGCCGTTTCGGCTGGTCTGTTGGGCTTGACGGATAGCCATTTCCTGATCCTGCTCTTCATCAATGTTATTTTGTTGGTGGTGGGGACCTTCATGGATATGACGCCGGCTTGCCTGATCTTTACCCCCATCTTCCTGCCCGTGTGTATGGCGATGGGAATCAACCCCATTCATTTCGGCATCTTCATGATCTTTAATCTGTGCATCGGGACCATCACCCCGCCGGTGGGCACGACACTGTTTGTCGGGGTGAAGGTTGGCGGCGTGGAACTGGAGTCCGTTGTCCGGTGGCTGCTGCCCTTCTTTGCAGCCTTGGTTATCGCGCTTCTGCTGGTAACCTATATTCCGGAACTGTCGCTCTGGTTGCCGGGGCTGATGGGATATGTGAAGTAAACAAATGTAATCGGTGGTTGAAAACGGGATTGTCCCTTCAATAATATCCATACATAGAAAAGTGCCTGCGAGAAAACGTTGTTTGTTTTCTTGCAGGCACTTTTATTGACTACAATATTATGCGGTGGTATTTGCTTCTGGCATAGCCAGATAGTCATGTCCTTCTTCGCCGAAGAGGTGTTCTGCGGCGAAGAATCTTACGGGGACGATGGTCAGCAGACCTGTCAGCAGGAAGGCAAAGGCAACCGGGAGCAGAGCCAGGATGCGCAGGGTTTCATAGAAGGTTTTGCCATTGGCAATTTCCTTGGACATCAGCTGCCAGAACAGTGCTATAATAGCTAAGCCCTCAATCAGGCCAATGAACAGTGTTAAGGACATGGCGCTATCGGAAGTTCCATTGAGAGCAGTATAGAACATGATAACTCCGGCAAAAATCATCAGAATCAGGCTCAGGAAATAGCGGAAGATGTAATTCTGATAATTGGCAAAGGGTTTGAAGTATTTGCGGTTGACATAGATGGAGGCGATTACCCAAAGTGCCAGCATCGCGGGGCTGATCACGGCCTGGAGAATGCCCAGCAGAATCAGGCAAACCAATGAACAGGGCAAGAGGCGGAGCATGAAGTGCCAGACCTTGTTCTTATAATAGATGTAAATGGTCAGCACAAGCAGGGCCAGGGAGAATACGATCTGCACCAAGGACAAGGGCAGGACCAGGAAATCCAGTGAGGCATCCGGGACAACCAATGCGGCATCGGCAGCGAAATTGACGAGATTGAAGACCAGCAGGAACAGCATATACTTATTGCAGCGGTCTTCTTCGGTGGAAAGGAAATTTTTCCAGTTCATACTTAACGTACTCATTGTAACCTCCTTAGGAAACATGAAAATAAAATGAAAATGAAAACAGTTTGTATTATAGCAAGGCGGTATTAAAGGGCACTTAAAAATAATGAAAAATTTCATTAAAAAAGCAGGACTTTAGTCCTGCTTTTGGCTTAGTTACGCCGCACTTTGGCAAAATTCAGTTCGGGGATATGTTCGATCAGGTTCATATTGTGGGCCATCTGATAGAAGGTCCTGAGGCCTTCGATATATTCTTCGCTCAAATCCCATTTTATGGTGTTATAGAGGTAGCTGTCGAGCTGCTCATAGGTGAAGGGCTTATCCTTCAGGATGGAGTTTATGACCGTCTCCTTGTTTTCCGGATATCGCTGGAAAGACTTGTGTACCCGGTCGTAGATGAGCTGCAGCATTTCCGGGGAGTTTTCGGCGAAATCCTTGTTCACCACCCAGAGGGCATAGACCATCTTCTTGCCCGTGAGTTCCTGCCATTCTTTGCCCAGATCGTAGTAGTAGAGGCCTTCTTCCTGATGATGGTAGCACCAAAGGGCATCGTCACCGATCAACAGGGAGGCGGTGGCGTCTTCAGGTATGGGAGACTCTGGCGCCACATGACGTACATAATAGTTGGGGATGGCGCCATGGCTGCGCAGGATGATCTTGAGCAGGCAATGGGAGGTAGCGCTCTTGGCGGTCAGGATGATCTTGTCATCGCGGAGCTCATGGATGGGCTTCTTGGAAATCAGCAGGATGCTCTGCACGGCACCGTCCGTGCTGACGCAGACATCCGGCAGGATCACGAGCTTTTCGCTGTGGCGGGCGTAGACGATGGAGGAGCAGTTGCTCATATCCAGACGCCCGTTGATCAGGTCGTTATTGAGAATGGCGGGCACGCCGCGGGTGATGGAAAGGCCTTGGGCGGCGCCATGGTTGTAGCTGTAGGAAAGAGGCAGTACGTTCAGAAAATCGATATGGCCGACACGTGGGCAGGTCATAGCTATTCCCCCTTTGTAAAAGACTTCCCTTCCATTATACACGGAAGGCAGAATAAGGAAAAGGAAAAATGACGTGACAATTATCAGAAAAAAGTGAGGAATATTGACTTTGTGCGCATTTTGCGTTAAAATTGTTTGATGTAATCAACTTAACATAAGATGGTTTTCATAAATAGGGGGAGGAATTTGAGATGGATGAATATGTAAATTGGGGGCGCTGGTTTTCAATCCTGCATCGTCGGTCGCAGCTGTTTGTGGTGGAGGCCTGCCAGAAGTTTGGGCTGACCTTTTCCGAGTACATCATGCTGATCCGCATCTATGACCATGAAGGGGCCAAACAGGATGATCTGGCGGCGATGCTTTATCTGGACAAGGCTGTGGTAACACGCACGATCAACCTGCTGGTGGACAAGGGCTTTATCTACCGCGAGGCTGATGCCGGTGACCGCCGCATCCGCCACATCTATCTGACGGACTTTGGCCGCGAGCAGCATGAATTCCTGCGCAATGTCATCCAGGGCTGGGTGGATTATCTGGTGGAGGACATGGACAAGGCGGAAGTCAAGGAGCTCTTTGAAGGCTTCCATAAGCTGGTCGAGAAAGCCTGCGATGCCGACCTGGTGGAGCTGGCCAAGCATTTGCCGACAGGGGGCGCCGTGCGTGAAAAACTTTAAGGTTTTAACGGCTGCGCTGCTGGCGTTGGCCTTGTTGGTCACGGGCTGCGGCAAGCAGGAACAGGCCGCGGAAAAGCCGGTGCTGGTCAAGACGCAGCAGGCTGGCGTAGGGGCCAATGTAGAAAGCGGTGATTACGCCGGTACGGTGAAAGGGCGTCATGAGACGAATATGTCCTTCCAGGTGGGCGGACAGATACTCGCCCGCAATGTGCAGGCGGGCAGCCGCGTCCGGGCTGGCGATGTGCTCATGGTCATCGATGCCCGCGATGTGCAGCAGCAGTCCAATCAGGGGGACGCTCAGGTAGCGTCGGCCCGTGCGCAGTTGGATCTGGCTGAGAAAAATCTGGAACGCTACAGCCAGCTCTATCAGGAAAACGCTGTGTCCAAGGCGACGCTCGACCAGTATCAGACCAATTATGATGCGGCCTTTGCTGCCTATCGCAGCGCTTTGGCCCAGCAGAATCAGGGGCATAATGCCTTAGGCTATACGAATCTCATTGCTGGTGCCAATGGCGTGGTATCCGCTGTTTCGGCTGAGGAAGGGCAGGTCGTAGCGGCCGGCCAGACCGTACTGACATTGGTGCAGACCGGAGAAATGGAAGTGGAGATTTCCGTGCCGGAAAACAAGGTCAGCGAACTGAGCCTGGGCATGCCGGTGTCGGTGAATTTCTGGGCGCTTAAAGGCCGGGCTGACGGCAGCATCCGGGAAATCTCGCCCATGGCCGATGCAACCACTCGCACCTATAAGGTCCGGGTGGCCATCCCACAGCCGCCGGAAGGCATGCAGCTGGGCATGACGGCCAATGTTTCCATCAAGGGAACCGCAGCTGGCGAAGCAGCGGAAGGTGCTGTCCTGCCGCTGGCTGCGGTCTTCCAGGATGGCGATACCCCGCAGGTATGGGTGGTCGGCGACGGCAACCAGCTTACGGCTAAGGCTGTGACGGTGGAAAACCTCGGCGATGACAAGGTGCGGGTAAGCGGCCTTGCCGCAGGGGACCTCGTGGTCACGGCTGGTGTCCATAAGCTCCATGAGGGGCAGACAGTGCGGACGGAGGCGGATTGATGCGGAATCTTACGGAAGTCTCCTTGAAGAACCGCACGCTCGTGTGGTATTTCATCATCATTACCGCCATCGGCGGCATCCTGTCTTATTTTCAGCTCGGGCGCATGGAAGATCCCCAGTTTACCATCCGGCAGATGGTGGTAACGGCAGCCTGGCCGGGAGCTACGGCGGAGGAAATGCAGGAGCAGGTCACGGACAAGTTGGAAAAGCGCCTGCAGGATACGCCGCATCTGAAGGAAATCAAGAGCGAGAACCGTCCCGGTCAGACGGTTATCTATGTCAAATTGGATGATACCATCCCTAAGGCCGATATCCGGCCGACATGGCGGGATGTGCGCAATTTCTGTGAGGATATCAAGAAGGACCTGCCAGAAGGCGTCTATGGTCCTTACTATAACGACCGCTTCGATGATGTCTATGGCACCATCTATGCCGTCACCGGTGAGGGCTATGACTATGAGGAACTGCGGCAGTATGCCGAGAAGACCAGGCGTCTGCTCTTGAACGTACCCAGTGTGCAGAAGGTGGAACTGATCGGCGAGCAGCAGGAAAAGATCTATGTGGAACTCGATACCATGAAGCTCAGTGAGCTTGGTATCAGCCCGCAGGTCATCTCGAATGCTCTCAAGACACAGAACGAAATGACAGCCGCAGCCAAGGTGGACACGGAATCGTCCAATGTCTACCTGCGCTTGTCCGGCCAGTTCGAGGATGTCAAGGCCATTGAGGAAACCCCTATCAGTGCCGGCGGCCGCAACTTCCGGCTGGGAGATATTGCCAAAGTAACCCGCAAGTTCAGTGATCCGGCTGATACGAAGATGTTCTTTGATGGGGAACCGGCGGTGGGGATTGCCGTGTCCATGGAGGATGGCGGCAATATCCTCGCGCTGGGTGAGAACCTGAAAAAACAGATCGCGGCGGTGCAGGCAGACCTGCCTGCCGGACTGGAAATACGTCAGGTGGCCAATCAGTCGGATGTGGTGCGTTCCTCCATCAATGAGTTCATCAAGACCTTGATGGAAGCCATCGTGATTGTGCTGGCGGTCAGCTTCATGTCGCTGGGCTGGCGTACGGGGATGGTGGTAGCCTGCTGTATCCCGCTCGTGCTTTGCGGCGTGTTCATCTGCATGTATGTGCTGGGCATTGACCTGCATAAAGTATCTTTGGGTTCGCTGATCATTGCGCTGGGACTGCTCGTGGATGATGCCATCATCGCCGTTGAGATGATGAGCGTGAAGCTCGAAGCAGGCCTTAGCCGCTTCGATGCAGCCTGCTTTGCCTTCAAGGCTACGGCAAAACCCATGCTGACCGGAACGCTCATCACCTGCGCGGGCTTCATTCCCGTGGCCTTTTCCCAGGGGATGGCCAGTGAGTTCTGCAGTGCTCTGTTCCCGGTCATCGGTATGGCGCTGGTGCTCTCGTGGATCGTGTCCGTGATGGTGGCACCGCTCTTGGGCACCTATATGATCCGGGTGAAGCCGAAAACGGATGAGACGGGGGAAATCAATCCCTATCAGAGCCGCTTCTATGTGGAATTCCGCAAGATACTGCGTGCCTTTCTCACCCATCGGCGGGCGGTACTGGGCGGCACGTTGGCCCTTTTCATCCTGTCACTCGTGATGATGCCGCATATCCGGCAGGAATTCTTCCCAACCTCCACACGCCCAGAGGTGCTGATGGAGCTGAAATTACCGGAAGGCTCATCCTTGGAGGCTTCGCAGGCCGTGGCAGACAGGATGTCGGTTTTCCTGCAGTCCCATGAGGATCTGTTGGAGAACTACGCCTGCTATGTGGGGCGCTATACGCCGCGCTTCGTGCTGACAGTAGATCCCAAGGCTGATGCGGACAATGTGAGCCATTTTGTCATGGTGGCCAAAGACGTGGAGGCCCGGGAAAAACTGGCGGCGGAGCTTAACAAGGCTTTCAATGAGGAGTTTTCCGATGTGCGGGCCAAGCTCCAGTACATCCAGACCGGTCCGCCGGCAGACTATCCGGTGATGCTCCGGGTGACGGGCTATAGCACGGCTCAGACCAAGGAACTGGCCCATAAGGTGGCAGATATTGTGGCTGCGGACAGCAATAACTACAATGTCAATCTGGATTGGAATGACAAGAGCAAAGTGGTCAAGTTAGAGTTGGATCAGGATAAGCTCAAAAGCCTTGGCTTGAGTGCACAGTCGGTCAAGCAGATGATCTACACGGAGGTCACCGGAGCAACGGCGGCGCAGTTCTATACGGGTGACCGTACCCTGGCGATTACCTTGCGCCTCTCCGTGGCGGACCGCAGTGATCTGGGCAAGCTGGGTAGCCTGCCCATCTATCTGGGCAGTGCGGGCTATGTACCGCTTGAGCAGATTGCCAAGATTTCCTATGGCGCAGAGGATGGTTTCATCAAGCGCCGTAACCTGATGCCTACCATTACCGTGCAGGCGGATATCCATAGCGGTACTGCCAATGACGCGACGAAAAAGGCCTATGAGGCGACTGAGGAACTGCGCAAGGACCTGCCTTTGGGCTGCAGCATTGAGCCGGCAGGGGCGCTGGAGGACAGCAACAACTCTTTGGGGTACCTGTTGGTGCCGATACCGGCCATGGTCTTTGTGATCATGACGCTCTTGATGTTCCAGCTGGACAGCGCCAAGCAGATGCTGCTGACGCTCTTGACTGCGCCTTTAGGCTTGATTGGTGTGGTCTGGGGCATGCTCATCACCGATTCGGCTATGGGCTTTGTGGCCGAACTCGGCATCCTGGCGCTGTTCGGCATGATCATCCGCAACTCGGTCATCCTGATCGATCAGATCAAGAAGCATATCGCCGAGGGGGAAACGCCCTATGATGCGGTGGTGGATTCGGCAATCCTCCGATTCCGCCCCATCATGCTGACGGCAGCGGCGGCCATCCTGGGCATGATCCCGCTGATGGCCAGCACCTTCTGGGGGCCGATGGCCGTGGCGATTTCCAGCGGACTTTTGGTAGCGACAATCTTGACGCTGCTGGTATTGCCGACGATGTATGCGGTGGCATACAAAGTAGAGAATAAATAAGATAATTAACTGCTGACGGCAGGTACATATTTTGCGGGCTGCACTGAATGGTTGGCATGAGGATGCGATGTGTTTAGTTACATGCGCCGGTCACCACGGCGCATTGACATCGCTGCGTCTGGTGTGGTCTTTTTGCCAGCCAGCGGAGCAGTCGTTCCGCCCGCAAAATATGCACCTGCCGTCAAGTCTATATCTTGATAGCAGTTCAATGTGATTAATAATTGTTCCTGTTTTTAGTGAATTGATTGACAATTTATTGTGAGCCCTTGTATAATAAGGGTGCAGGGGTAAGTCTTGCGTTGACAAAGACTCTCAATTCTGCTATGATTATGGGTGAAATTGATAATATTCTTCATTATCATTTCGTTCTCCAACGGCAGAATGGGGAAGATGGATACCCTATTGAAGTGTGAATAAGCGAGTCTCACTCGTTTATGAATGAATATGTTTAAGGAGGATGGATTCGATGTTTCAGAAGACAGATTTTTGGATTGGTCTGGCTGTAGGTGCCGTTGCTGGTATCTTTGGTTATCGTTTCATGCAGGAGCGTGAAGCTCAGCTGGCTGCTATGCAGCAGGCTGCTCCCGCTGCTGAACTGCCGATGGCTGAACTGCAGCGTCAGAAAGAGGAACTTGAAGACCTCATCGCTGCGCAGGAAGCTAAGAAGGCTAAATAATCGTTTTTGAACGAAAAGAGACTGCCGCTCTTTTATGCGGCAGTCTTTTCTAGTACGAGGAGGAAAAGTTTTGAGTTTAATCGGGAATTTTCAGATCCCCACCAATACCTTGGATCTATTCATCCGTTCTGTGGACATTTCATCCTATCTGCCGGGGCGGGTGCGGCTCTACAGCAACAATCTGATTGGCAACACCGAACTGGAAGCACAGATTCAGAGCCAGCTGGGCAGCTTTGCCGAGATTGACAGCGTGCAGACCAATGTAACATCGGGTTCCATACTGATCCTTTATACGCCGGAAAGACTCCGCCAGAATGCAGATTTGCGCAAGGTGGAAGAATATATTATGACGCATGCAAGGAGGAAATAACGAATGTCTTATGTATCTGGTTTTATGATGGGGGCAGCTATCGGCAAGAGCATCCGCCAGGCTCTGGGCGGCAGCTCTGCACCGAAAATGGTCGGCCACGGCCGTGCCCTGCCCATGGGCAGAATGAAGAAAGTTGCTGTGGCCGCTGCTCCGGCTGTCGGCTTCAAGTTGGTTTCGAGCCTGCCGGGGCGCCGCCGTTATCGCGCGGGCAAGATTTCCCTGCAGCTGGCGGCCCTGCTCGAAGAGCAGCTGGCCAAACTCAGCTATGTGAAATCCGTCAGCGTGAATGCTGCCAGTGGCAGTATCCTGCTGACCTTTGACGAGGCGGACGATGCCCATATCGATCAGCTGGCCAAATGGCTCGACCGCAAGTTCTTTGGTGGCAAAGCGCTGCCGGGCGAGGGCTGCCAGGCGAAAAGCGTGGCCAGTGAGGCACATGCCGGCTCCATTACCCGCAGCATTCGCAATACGGCCCGGGCTTTCAGCCAGTGGATCAAGGACCACACCTGTGGCTGGTTCGATATGAGTTCTTTGGCTTCCCTGTTATTCCTGCTCAGAGGTCTGCGGAAGATGTTGCTGACCGGTCAGTATCCTTCCGGTTCGCAGATGCTCTGGTGGGCGGTTACTCTGATGAGAGGATGGCGCACCGTATGATGTACGGAAATTGTTATTTTCATTTGCAGGCGGCACTGAACCGTGAAGAACGGGCAAAGCTGGCCGCCAAGATCCGCCGCAACCGCAATATCGTGGCGGTCACGGTGGACGAACGCAAGGTCCATATCTGGTATAAACGTCAGATGACGGCGTTCCAGCTGCAGGAAATCCAGAAGATGCTGATCGAGACGGTCAAGCGTCTGCAGGAGGCGGCCATCACGCCGGCAGAACGGCTGGCTGAATACCGCCGCGATGCGGTGATTTCCCTGGCTGGCTTTGCGGCTATGGAAGTCCTGAAGCGCACTTCGCCGCAGCTGTTCGTGGGTACGAAGATCATGCGCAGCCTGCTCGTGCTGGGCATTGCCCGCAAGTTCATCCAGAACGGCGTGAGCGGCGTGGTCAAAGACCATCAGCCCAATGCCGATACGCTGACGGCTACGGCCGTGATTGCCTCTGTACTGGCCGGCAAGCCTGAGTCCAGCCTGACGCTTTTGGCCCTGTCCAATGGTGCAGAAATGCTCACGAGCTATGCCGCAGAAAAGGCTCGCACCCATATCTCGGGGCTCTTGTCCCTCGACCAGCGCTATGTATGGCTGGTAGAAGGCGGCACGGAACGCAAGGTGCCCGTGGAACAGGTCAAGGTTGGCGATACCATCGCCGCCCATACTGGTGAGAAGATTGTCGTGGATGGCCGGGTGGTGAGCGGCGACGCTGCCGTTAATCAGGCCTCCATCACCGGCGAATCCAATCCGGCCATGAAGCATGCGGACTCACCCGTATATGCCGGCAGCGTGGTGGAAGCCGGGGAACTCATCATCAAGGTGGAGAAGGTCGGCAAGGACACCTCCCTGGCGCATATCGTCCATCTGGTGGAGGAAGCCCAGAACCGCAAGGCGCCGGTGCAGAATTTTGCCGATAAGATGGCTAACTTCCTCGTGCCGGTTTCCTTTATCGGCGCAGGCATCGTCTACGGGGCAACTCGTGATTGGCAGCGGGTGCTGAATCTCCTGTTCATCGACTTCTCCTGCGGCCTCAAGCTGTCTACGGCTACGGCCATGTCGGCAGCCATCGGCGCGGCGGCTAAACGCGGCATCCTCGTCAAGGGCGGCAACTATATCGAAGCGCTGGCCGAAACGGATACGGTGGTCCTCGACAAGACCGGAACGCTGACGGTCGGTGTGCCGCAGATTGCCTTTATCAAGACGGCCAAGGGCGTGGAGGAAAAGGAAATGATCCTCTTGGCATCCTCGGCCGAGCAGCATTCCGTCCATCCGTTGGCCGTGGCCATCCAGAAATATGTGGAGGAGAAAGAATGGACTTCTCCGCAGCATAAGTCTTCGAAAACCATCGTGGCCCGCGGCATGCAGGCCGAAGTGCCCGATTTCGAAAATTACAAGGGCGGCCTGATCCGTGTCGGCAGCGCTAAATTCCTGCGGGAAAAGGGTATTGAGGACAAAGAGGGGCTGGCCGAAGGACTGGCTTTCAAGAACCTTCTCTATGTGGCCCGGGACAAGCAGCTGATCGGCGTGATTGGCATCGAAGATCCCATCCGTCCTAAGATGAAGAAGACGCTCAATCAGATGCGCCGTCATGGTGTGGACGAGATCGTCATGCTCACGGGTGACAGCAAGGCTGTAGCGGCTGAAGTAGCCCATAGCATGGACATTGACTCCTATCATGCAGAGATCCTGCCGGAGGACAAGAGCCATTATGTGAACAAGCTCAAACAGCGCGGTACGGTCATGATGGTGGGCGACGGCATCAACGATGCGCCGGCGCTGGCCTTCTCCGATGTGGGTGTCTCCTTAGGCGGGCGGCAGACGGATATTGCGGCTGAATCCTCGGCTGTGACCATCCATTCGGAAGATCCGGAACGCTTGATTGAAACCCTGCAGCTGGGACGCCGTACCATGGATCTGGTGCATCAGAACTTCATGGCGACGATCCTTGTCAATTCCTCGGCTATGCTTTTGGGCGCTTTGGGCAAGATCAGCCCGCTCTGGGCGGCGGTCATCCATAACACCGCTACGCTGGCTGTGGTGCTCAACAGCTGCCGCATCCTGAACAACAATAAGTCCGGCTTCTTTGCCCGCAATAACCGTCGGGCAGCCTGATGCGAAAAGAGGGATAATATGCAGAACGACTGGAAGAATTTACCCCTTGGTTTGCCGATGACCGTGGCTTCCGTGGGCACGCTGGCCACGCTCTTTGCCGGCAAGAATCTCCATGCCGGTTTCGGTGTGGCCTGGGCGGCCCTGTCCATCTGGCATGGCTGGCAGCATCATAAGAAGATGCAGGCCGATGCCAGGAAGCTGACGACTTGTTGCCGGAATAAGGAAGCCGGGACGGTGGAACCCATGCAGGCCTTGCTGGAAAGCTTGCAGGTGGATGCCTATGTGCCGGGCCGCGTGCGCCTGCGCAGCAGCCTGCTCGCCGCCAATCCTCAGTGGCAGAGGGATTTGGAAGATTATATCAAATCCTTTACCGGGGTGGAAACGGCCGTGATAAATACGTTGACCGGTTCGCTGCTGATTACCTATGATGCAGAGAAGCTCCGGCAGAAGCCGAAGCTGGCGGCGTTGGAGGCGAAACTGGCTGGGCTGGCACAGGAACGAATTTAAATAGGTTTACAGGAGATGCCTGCGGGTGTCTCCTTTTTTTGAAGAAATAAAGATGGATTAATCAGATAAATTTAATAATATTGACGAATATAAAAATATTTTTATATAATAAGCGTGGCAGGAGCTTTGGGGAATGAGGTGAGGTTATGCAATGGGTGAGGAAAATCCGACAGCTGGCTTTGCTGCTGATGGCGATTTTTGCCATGATATTGCTATTGGCAGGTTGTCTGGATGATGAGGACGATGAAGGGGCGAAGGCGCCATTGTTTGCCAATGCTTATCGGGCTGAGGATACCTGGCTGGTTTATTGGTATCTATGCGGCACGGATTTGGAATCGGAGATGGGAGCGGCCAGCGCTGATCTGAAGGAATTGCAGCAGGTTGATCTGCCTGCGAATGTGAAAGTCCTGATTCAGACTGGCGGCACAGAAACCTGGCATAACAATACTGTGGACGAGGGTGTTATTGGCCGGTATCTGTATGATAAGGATGGACTGCATGAGCTGGAAAAAGCTGCGGATGCCGATATGGGGAATAAGGATACGCTAGCAGCATTTCTGCGGTATGGCAGGGATAATTTCACGGCTGACCATCGGGTATTTGTATTTTGGGATCATGGTGGAGGCAGTGCTGCTGGCGTCTGCAAGGATGAACGTACGGGAAATACCCTGAGCCTTAATGATATCCGGGACGCGTTTACGTCTGTTCATCCGGCGGTAAATGATAATCCCCCCTTTGAACTGATCGGTTTTGATGCCTGTCTGATGGCGGCATATGATGTGGCCAATACCCTGCAGGGGATTGGCCGCTATATGACGGCTTCTGAGGAACTGGAGCCGGGCAATGGCTGGAATTATGCCGGCTGGGTGGGGGCGTTGGCGAAAAATCCCGCTATGGGAGGTGCAGCTTTGGGGCAGGTCATCTGTGATACCTATATGAAGGGCTGCCGGGATTACGGTACGGAAGAAGCTGCCACCATGTCTGTGGTTGATTTGGGAAAAGTTCCCGAACTGCGGACCGCCTATGAGGCCTTTGGCTTGGAAGCCCTGCGGCAGGCCAGATCAAATCCGTATGGATTCTTTGCGGCCTTCGGGCGTGGAGCCAAACAGGCGGAAAATTATGGCGGCAATACCCGCTATCAGGGCTATGCCAATATGGTGGACCTGGGGGATTTTGCGAAAAAGGCAGTCAAACTCCTGCCCAACACAGCTGATCAGCTGGTGCAGGCTGTCAATCAGGCTGTAATCTACAAGGTGCAGGGGGATTACCGCAATAAGGGACAGGGACTTTCGGGATTCTATTCCTATGATGGCAATGCGGAGACTTTTGCCAACTATGCGGCGCAACAGGCGGCACCCTTAGCGCAGAAATGCCTCTATCATTATCTGATATATGGCCGGATGCCCAAGGAGGGCGAGGCCTTGCTGGCTGGCACGGTACAAGGGGACACCGGTTTGCAGATTCCACAGCAGAAAATACAGCAAAAATTATTCAAAGTGGAGACGCTGGAGGATATAGTTGTGGATGTGGATGCGCATGGCGATTCCTTTGTGAAGCTGACCAAAGAGCAGATGAATATGCTGTCCAGCGTCCATTGCCAGTTAGTCTATATGGATGCTGATGAGGATATCATTCTTTATTTAGGCAGTGATGCTGATATCAATGCGGACTGGGAAAGGGGAATTTTCAAGGATAATTTCCAGGGAACCTGGCCCATGCTGGATGGTCATCCTGTGTATGTGGAAATCACAGCAGAGGAGGATGGATACAATATCTATTCGGTGCCCATCAAACTAAACGGTGTGGAATGTAATTTGCAGGTAACCTATACCTTTGCGGATAAAAAATACCATATCATCGGTGCCCGCAAGGGAATTGACAATCAAGGCATGGGGGACCGCAATCTGATCCGTCTTAAAGCCGGCGATCAGATTACCACCCTGCACTATGGCATGACCATTTCCGGGGATGATGAAGATTTTACGCAGGTGGAAGTGGATACCTTCACCATTGGCGATCAGCCGACATTGGCGGAAGAGAACATGGGCGATGGTGTCTATGGATACTGTTTTGAATTCATGACACCTGCCGGTGACAGTGCATTGTCCAAACTCGTACAGTTCACCATCAAGGATGGTCAGATAGTTACTGTGGTGGAATAAATTATTAGGGAAATGAGATTGACAGCAGCTTTAAGCTAAAAGACCCCCTGCGAGGAGGTGACATATATTCCTCGCAGGGGGTCTTATTTTTACATATGGAATCTTTTGGCTTAGTCCAAATCCTCGCCGTTGCTGGCGATGACTTTTTTGTACCAGTGGAAGGATTTCTTGCGGGCACGTTTGAGTGTGCCGTTGCCTTCGTTATCCTTGTCCACATAGATGAAGCCGTAGCGTTTCTCCATCTCGCCAGTACCGGCCGATACGAGATCGATGGGGCCCCAGGGGCAGTAGCCCCAAAGGTCCACGCCGTCTTCGTCGATGGCTTTTTTCATTTCCGTGATATGGGCGCGGAAGTAGTCGATGCGGGCATCGTCCTGGATTTCGCCTTCGGCCGGGGCGGTTTCGTGCAGGCCGATGCCGTTTTCTACGATCATCAGGGGCAGTTCATAGCGCTCCTGCAGGACGTTCAGCATATAGCGCAGGCCTTCGGGATCGATGGGCCAGCCCCAGTCGGATTCGGTGATATAAGGATTCTTCACGCCCGTGGCAAAGCCGCCCTGCAGGCTTTGCTTGTTTTCCTCGACAGAGGTGGTCACATTGCTCATGTAGTAGCTGAAGGCGAAGTAATCCACCTTGCCCTGCTGCAGGAGATCCAGGTCCCCGTCTTCCATCTTGATGTGGTAGCCCTTGTTTTCCCAGAGCTTGATGATGTAAGAGGGGTAGTGGCCCCGGGCCTGTACATCGCCGAAGAAGAAGCTCTTGTCCATTTCCTTGAGGGAGGCAATCTGGTCGCCGGGACGGCAGCTTTCCGGATAGACCGGGCCCATGGCCAGCATGCAGCCAATCTTGAAGTCCGGGTTGATCTTGTGGCCTTCGATGACGGCCTTGGCCGAAGCGATGAACTCGTGATGGGCCACCTGATAGAGCGTGGCGTACTTGTCCTCATCCTCGCCATAGAGGATGCCGCTGTTGGTAAAGGCGGTAAAGGGCACGTTGACCTCCCGCTGGTTGTTGATCTCGTTGAAGGTCATCCAGAACTTGACCTTGTTCTTGTAGCGTTTGAAGCAGGTTACCGCAAAGCGGACGAAGAAGTCTACGAGCTTGCGGCTGCGCCAGCCGCCGTATTCCGTGACCAGATGGTAGGGCATCTCGAAATGGGACAGGGTTACCACCGGTTCAATACCGTATTTGAGCATCTCATCAAAGAGGTCATCGTAGAATTTCAGGCCTGCTTCGTTGGGCTCCGTCTCATCCCCGTTGGGGAAGATGCGCGTCCAGGCAATGCTGGTGCGGAAGCATTTGAACCCCATTTCGGCAAGCAGGGCCAGATCTTCTTTGTAATGATGGTAGAAATCAATGGCTTCATGATTGGGGTAGTTCTTGCCGGGGAGCACGCCATCCGTAATCTCCCGGGGGACGCCATGGCGACCGGCGGTCATGACATCAGCCACGCTGACGCCCTTGCCGCCTTCCTGCCAGCCACCCTCTAACTGATGGGCAGCCACCGCGCCACCCCATAAGAAACCTTTTGGAAAACCCATAGTGATAACCTCCGTGAAAAGATGTAGTATGCGATATTATTTCAGTTTTGCTTCGAGTTTGTCGATGCGCTTATAGGCATCGATGAATTCCTGCGCAATGGTCTTGAAGCCCTCTGCGCTCATGAGCTGGTCTTCCGCGTGCAGGATCAGCAGCGATACGGTGCTGCCCTGGCCTTCGTTGGCCTCGCGTGTGAGAAGACCTGCATGGGCATCGTGCCCTTCGACAAAGCTTTCATCCCCTTCGGCGATGAGCTTTTCTGCCCGTTCGTAGTCGCCAGCCTTGGCGGCCTGAATGGCTTCGATGTAGGAGCTGCGGGCAGCGCCGACACCGGAAATGATCTTAAAGGCAATGAGTTCTAATTCTTCCAAGGGTAAATCCACCTTTCGGACTGGTACTAATAATCAGGCGTTCATTTTCTCGCGGGCGAATTTGAGGACGCCGGCGCCATCCATACGGCCGTACATGCGCATGTCGATGGCTTCCACGGGAATGCCCGGCAGGATTTCGGCAATCTTGTTCTTCTGAAAACGCACCTGGGGGCCGAGCAGGATCACATCGGAACCAGCGGCTTTGTCCTTGGCTTCAGAAGTCGGGTATGCGGCAATCTCACATTCGAAGTTCTCGTCAGCGGCAGCCTTCTGCATGGCTTTAACCAGCATGCTGGTGCTCATACCTGCGGCACAGAGTAACGTGATTTTTTTCATGATAATCATCCTTTCAAAAATATGGGCCTAAATATATCTAATTAGACGTTAATTAAAACAATTCCTGCAAAAATTTTGTTTTCTGCCTTCCCCTTGAGGGGAAGGGGGACCGCATAGCGGTGGATGAGGTGGCTCAAGGGGAAGGCTTTTTTTAGTGGTGCAAAGCGGGCTCGCCGGACTCTTCGCTATCGTCATGCTGCTTACCATCGCTGCCTTCGCCCTGCTCCTCAGCCAGCATGGCTTTGTCCTGGGCGCGGACGAACGGGAAGTAGACGGCGGTGCTCATGGCGATGATGATGATCTGCACTACGGCACCCTGCCAGCCATTCAAGAGCAGACCGGCGATGATGGGCGGCGTGGTCCAGGGAACCTGGACGGCGCTGAAGGGATTCATGAAGCCTATAGCTATGGACGCATAGGTGATGATCAGCGCCAGCAGCGGCACGAGGATAAACGGTACTAAAAGGTACGGGTTGAAGACAATCGGCAGGCCAAAGATAATCGGCTCGTTGATATTGAAGAGGCCCGGCACGGAGGCCAGTTTCGTGATGGACTTCATCTGGGAAGATTTGGCCGAGAGCCAGCTGGCAAGCAAAAGGCCGATGGTCAGGCCGCAGCCGCCGGATTTGATGAACACGTCGTTGATCTGGCAGGTGATGATCTTGGCATCGGGGTTGCCAGCCAGCTGCATACCCATGTCGATGATATGCTGGTTGTCGAGGGAGTTGGCGATGAGGATCGGGTTGACCACGCCGCCCACAACGTTCGGTCCATGGATGCCGGCCCAGAACAGGATGCTCTGGAGGGCAGCGATGATGGAACCGCCGATCAGGGTATCAGACAGGCCTTGCAACGGCGTCTGTACGATCTTGAAGATGAGTTCCGGGAAGGTCGTGGCACCCAGGAAATGGCAGAGGCCGTAAACTGCTGCCCCGAGGGTGAAGAGCACCATGCCCGGCGTCAGTGCTTCGAAGGCCTTGGCCACACCGCCGGGAACGGCGGGCGGCATCTTGATGCCGATGTGGTTCTTCTCGCAGTAGCAGAATACCCAGGAAACCACGAAGCTCACGAGGATGGCGGTGATGACGCCATTGCTGCCTGCCCAGGCCTTGGGGATGATGTTATCCACAACAGCACCGCCAGTGGCCGTGACCGTGGGCGGCAGGACGATCAGGAAAGTGGAGAGCGCGAGAATCGAGGCCATGATGGCATCGCAGCCTTCCGCTTCTACATATTTATAGGTGATGGCCAGAACGGCGATGAAAGCAAGTACACTGAAGGTCGCGCCGGAAACGGCGTTCAAGGGAGCCGTCCATTCCGGTCCGAAGATGCCAGCCATGAATTCGGCGTAGCCAGGAATCGGCAGGTTGGCCAAAAGCAAAAATACCGAACCGCAAATGGTAAAGGGGGTGGTCATGATAAAGCCATCGCGCAGGGCGGCTACAGCACGGATTTCCGCGAAGCGCCCCATGAACTCGATGAACTTATCGAACAGTTCCTGTTTGTTCATTTTGATAACTCCTTTGCTCATGTGATATAAATGCAATCTTGACTTAAGACAAACTTACTATAACATCACTTGCGTGGCGGTTCAATAGATTCAGACTATTGCGGGGGCTTGTTTCGGAAAAAGACAAAAAAAGCCGAAACAAGTGAAACATTGTTCCGGTTTCTATTATTTGCCGCGGAGTGGAGGCCTTTGCTATAATTATAGAAGGATATATAGGAAAGAGGCAAAACAAGATGAAGATAGTTGTAGGAATAACCGGTGCCAGCGGCAGCATCTATGCCCTGCGCCTCATTGATGTATTGAAAGAAGCGGGGCATGAAGTGCATGCGGTTGTCACGGACAGCGGCTGGCAGGTGCTGGAATATGAATGCAAGGTCACGCACTCTGACCTGCAGGCCAGAGTGGATATGCTCTACGATAATGCCAATGTGGGCGCGGCCATTGCCAGCGGCTCCTTCCAGGTGGATGCCATGGCGGTCCTGCCCTGCTCCATGAAGACCGTGGCCAGCATTGCCCATAGCCTGTCGGATAACCTGTTGACGCGGGCGGCAGATGTCATGCTCAAGGAAGGGCGCAAATTGGTACTCGTGCCCCGGGAAACCCCCATGCACGCCATCCATCTGGAAAACCTGCTGAAGCTGGCGCAGCTGGGCGTGAAGATCGTGCCCGCCGCGCCGGGGTTCTACCACCGGCCGCAGACCATTGCCGAACTGGTGGACATGCTGGTGGGCAAGATCTGCGACCAGCTCGGCGTGGAGGCAGAGCTCTTTCCCCGCTGGCAGGGCTGAGTCATCAGGCCTTTACCAAAGCCGGTTCTTATCCTCGGCATGACCTAAGTAATTCTCGAATTCCACATAGAAGTCTTCGACTTCCTGGAAGTGATGGGAGAGCAGCATGCTGATCAGCACGTCGAAATAGTAACGCACGCCCACGCTGAAGATATTGCCGCCGAGGTCCAGATAGTCGATGGTATTGGCCACGTAGAGGAACTCCGGACAGAGGCTGGCCAGCTCGGTCTGGCGGCTGGTGGACAGGAGTACCGTGGGCACATTGCGCTTCTTGAGGATCTTGGCCGTGCGGATCAGGCGCTGATTCAGCCCTGAACGGCTGATGATGAAGGCGATATGTGTCTGGTCGGAGCAAAGGGCAGCGGAAAGCTGGCTGTTCAGGGAATTATGGGCCACGGCCATGCGCTGGATCTGCAGGAAATTATAGACCGCCATTTGGGCCAGCGAGTAATTCTGGTCATAAGCATAGATATCGATGATTGTGGACTTGTCCAGCAGCGCGGCAATGCGCTCTAACTGGTGCAGGTCCATTTCGTTTTTCGTCTCCTCGATGGCTTCGACTTCGAGCTGGGCAATCTTGCGCACGATATCCGAGGTACTGTCCTTGTCGGTGATGGGGCGGCGCATGATATGGGAACCGCAGGGCAGGGTGCGGTTGATCTCGCTCGTGAACTTGATCTTGAATTCATTATAACCCTTGAGCCCTAGCTTCTGGCACAGGCGGAAGATGGCAGCGGGACTGGTATAGGTCTTCTCGGCCAGCTCCCGGGTGGTCATCTCCGCAATCTGGGCGGGATGGGCCAGGATGTAATCCACGATATTCTCTTCGGTGCAGGAAAAACGCTCCTTTTCCTGCATGGCCTTCAACAGGCGCATAGTGGTCACTCCTTTGCATTTGTTTCGTCCTCATTATATAGGAAAAAATACGGGGAAGAAAAGCGTTATTTCTTTTTTTTATAGAGGTAAACGTTTCCTGTGACAAATGTCATGAGGTTTTTTGACAATATGTGACAGATTTCAGCTGACTTTGGTCGGATTTTCCCTTATAATTCTTATTGTCAGAAAAAAACAAAGCTTAACATTCTTGCGCCGCTAGGGAAAGGTGCGAGAGAATGATTCCGAAAGGGGAATGAATTATGGAAATCGCATTTTGCCGTATTGATGACCGTCTGATTCATGGTCAGGTCGCTACTGTTTGGACGAAGGTAACGGGCTGCAACCGTATCATGTGCTGCAGTGATGAAGTCGCGCAGGACACGATGAGAAAGAAGCTCCTGCTGCAGGTTGCTCCTCCGGGAATCAAAGCTTACGTCGTGCCTGTGGAGAAGGCCTGCGAAGCTTATAAGAACCCGAAGTATGATTCGTTCAAGACGTTGTTCCTGTTCACGAAGCCGGCCGATGTGGTCCGTGCTGTGAAGGGTGGCATTCCGTTCAAGTCCGTAAACCTGGGCGGTATGACTTACAAAGACGGCGATACGCTGATTTCCAGTGCGGTTGCGGTCAACCCGGATGATGTCAAAGCCCTGCTCGAGCTGCAGGAAATGGGCATCGAAGTGGAAATCCGCAAACTGGCCAGCGAGCCGAAAGGGGATTTGATGTCGGCTCTGAAGGCAAAAGGTCTTGCCTGATCCGTTTAGGGACTCATAGAGAAAACTTTAGGGGGAAATTATATTATGACGAGTGTACAATTTATTTTGCTCATCGTTGTGGCCGCCATTGCCGGTATGGGAAGTGTGCTCGATGAAGCGCAGTTCCATCGTCCGCTGGTTGCCTGCACGTTAGTTGGTCTTGTCCTCGGTGATATGACGACTGGTATTATCTTAGGTGGTACTCTGGAAATGCTGGCTCTGGGCTGGATGAACGTCGGTGCAGCCATGGCACCGGATGCGGCTCTGGCTTCTGTCGTTTCGGCAATCCTCGTAATCGTCGGCCACCAGTCCATCGGTGCTGGTATCGCTTTGGCCGTACCTCTCGCCGCTGCTGGCCAGGTGCTCACGATCTTCGTGCGTACGATTACGGTATTCTTCCAGCATTTAGCCGATAAATTCGCGCTCGAAGGCAACGCTTTCGGCATTGAGATGTGCCATATCGGCGGCCTGCTGCTGCAGGGCATCCGCGTAGCCGTTCCGGCTGCTATCGTCGCCGCTGTTGCTGGTACGGACACGGTCAACTCCATGCTGGCTTCCATTCCGGAAGTAATCACCCGCGGCCTGCAGGTTTCCGGTGGTTTCATCGTCGTTGTCGGTTATGCGATGGTCATCAACATGATGAACGCCAAATCTCTGATGCCGTATTTCTTCCTGGGCTTCCTGATTGCCGTATTCACGAACGTCAACCTGATCGGTTTCGGTGCTATCGGCCTCATCGCTGCTTACTTCCACATCCGTGGCCTGCAGCGTGAACTGAACGGTGCTGGCGCTGGCGGCTCTTCCGATCCGCTGGATGCAATCGACGATTCCGATCTGATGTAATAGGAGGCACGACTCATGGAAAAACAGCTCACAAAAGGCGATCTCGTATCGATTTTCATTCGTTCCAACTTCCTGCTCGGCTCCTTCAACTTCGAGCGTATGCAGGCTATCGGCTTCTGCGTGTCCTTGATTCCGGCACTCAAGAAGCTCTATAAAGATGATCCCGAAGAATACAAGCGTTCCCTGAAACGCCATCTGGAATTCTTCAACACCCAGCCGTTCCTGGCAACCCCGATCATGGGTATCATTGCCGCTATGGAAGAGAAAAAGGCCAACGGCGCCGATATCGGTGAGGACACCCTCTCTGGCGTCAAAGTAGGTCTGATCGGTCCTCTGGCCGGTGTAGGCGATCCGATTTTCTGGGGCACGCTGCGTCCGGTGCTGGCTGCTCTCGGTGCTGGTGTGGCTCTCACGGGCAGCATCGTCGGCCCGCTGATCTTCTTCATCGCCTTCAACGTGATTCGCCTGCTGACCAACTGGTACGGCGTAATGTACGGCTATGATAAAGGTACGGAACTCGTCAACGAAGTAGGCGGCAACCGCATGCGCTACCTCACCGAAGGTTCCTCCGTACTCGGTCTTCTCGTCATGGGCGCCCTCGTGGCCAAATGGACGACCGTTAATATGCCCTTGGTACTGTCTTCTTACACGAACAGCCAGGGCGAACAGGTGGTCACCACGGTTCAGAGCCTCTTGGACAGCCTGATGCCTGGCATCGTTCCGCTGCTCATGACATTCGCTTGCATGTATCTGTTGAAAAAGGGTGTTAATCCTCTGGTTATCATCCTGGGGCTCTTCGCCCTTGGCATTGCCGGCTACGCTGTTGGTCTTTTCGCCTAAGATAAGTCCAGTAGTAGTCTACATACACATTCCATTATATATTCATTCCCAAAAGCCCCGCGCAAATTTGCGCGGGGCTTTCTGGTTGAAAACGAGTATCTCAGGTGCTATCATAAATGATAAGAGGAGTTTCTGGAGAAGGAGGAATGGATGATGCAAGCTCATAATGTCACGTCCGATGATATGGAACATATGAACGAAGCAGAAAAAGCAGAAATCCATGTGTCGCTGAAGATAAGTCTTTATGATGATTTGGAGATACAGACGAAAGATATATTTGAAATATAGGCAAAAGCCCCGCAAATTAACGAGTTTGCGGGGCTTTTGCCATTGGAAGTTTTATAATGATGACTGTAACAGTTTTTGAACTTTTTTGGCCATCTCTACATCTGCGGGAAGCCAGTCAATTTTATCCATGGTGGCGGCAGTTAGCCATTTCATTGCTTCGTGTTCCAGGAGGGTTAATTCATCAGAGACAAGAGAGCATAGGAAACATTGCATATTCAGATGAAAGTTAGGGTAATCATACTCCACCACGCCGAGTTCATGCTTAACCTTTATGTCGGCATTGAGTTCTTCTTTGATTTCTCTTATTAAGGCTTCGGCAGGTGTTTCACCGGTTTCGATCTTACCACCGGGAAATTCCCAGCCATCCTTGAATTCGCCATAGCCACGCTGGGTGGCTAGAATTTTGTCATCTTTTTGAATTACGGCGGCCACTACATTTATCGTTTTCATACATATCTCCTATTAAGCATTTTCACTCGTTATATAGTCATAAATATCTTCACGAACACTGACATCAAGATTCCAAAACATCTCTACCGCATCATCACCAGAACCTTGCATTTTTACTTCTTCTCCATGGTCCATGGTCATACGCCCAAGGTAGTAAAAACTTTTAGCAATGTTATCATCTTTATTTTTACGCACGAACAAATCTACGTCAATGCCTTGGGATTTAGCCTGGATAAAGCGTTCAATTTCTGGTGATTGTAATGTGCGCTTGTTTTTTGATAAAGAGATAAGCTGAGAGTTGTTGATGAAGCGGTCATGATAATTGATAGAGTCCTGGATATCATCACTCTTATCATAATTAATGAATACCGGGAATGTCTTGGTGGTGTCATCATATTTGTAACCACCAATATTTAAAGGGACAATGTTCTGATTCCAATTTAGAATGCGGCAAACATCTTCGTATTCGTATTTCTGATATAGTTGGAAGCCACTGTCTTTGTAAGGATTGCTATAATTTGTTTTATAGCGATGCAGGCCAAATTTTACTAATTCAGTAACGGCTTGTTTAAATTGCTCATTGGCTATGCACTCTGAAAAAATATCAGAAATGATGTAATCCTCATTATGCTGTTGCAGAAAAATGCAATGACTAACGGACTTTGCACCTGTACCAGTTATGAAATTTGCCGTCATGATGTTGATGAGATTGGGGATGGTGTTGGGTTTGAATTTTATTTGCCATCTGTATTTTAAGCGCTCTTCTAATTGTTCGAATACATTTGTTGGCTGGGTGAGAAGAATATATAAAAGTTCCAGTTCGTGAGGACGCTTTCCTTCGGCCCATTTCGTTGAGATGAACTTTAGGAACATTTCTTCTGTGCTGTTGAATTTTATATGGTAATCGTTTTTATCATATTTTTTGAGAAAGGCGTGATAGGAGCCCAGAACCTTGTTTTGGAAGATACAGATTACATCCATTTCTCCATAACGGTCAAAATCCATAAGCTTGGGAATATGCCCCAATTTATTTTTTAGATTTTGGTAGCTTTCTTTGATTCTGCGCAAGTCGCTAATATTGGTAGCATCTATCGATTGGAAGATGCGTTTTTTGGCAATTTCATCAAAGTGTATCGTGGAGGCGCCGGGAATGATTCGTGAGCCCTCGAGTAAGCAACGGCGGATGTTGTCCTTGTTGTAACTGCGGTCGCCAGCCAGTGCCATGGGAATCATGAAGTTATTTCCCAGATAGTTGCCGATAAAATCTAGAATGACAACATATTCCTTATCGGCATTTTTGCGCAAACCGCGGCCTAGCTGTTGGATAAAGACAATCGGGCTTTGTGTAGGTCGTAACATAATGACCTGATTGATTTCTGGTACATCGACGCCTTCATTAAAGATATCCACGGTGAAGATATATTCCAGATAGTCTTCACGGTCATCGGAAACAAGGCGTTCAATGGCTTCTTCACGTTGGGCTTGGTTGTTACTGCCGGATAGATTAAGTGTACGAAGTCCTTGATGATTGAATTTACGCGAAAGTTCTTCTGCCTCATCATTGCGGCTGCAGAAAATAAGTCCTTTTACCCGTTTGCCGCTAAAACCATAAAAGGCGGCTTCTTTGAGGATATGTTCTACGCGTTCATCACTGGTTAGACGCGAAAAGTTTGCCAAATTATCATCGTCGATTTCGGGATGATCAACTAATTGCAGGTCAGTAATGCCAAAGTAATGGAAGGGGCATAGCATATCCTCTTCTAATGCTTGCTGTAAACGAATCTCATAGGCAATATTGTAATCAAATAGCTTATAGATGTCATAGCCGTCACTGCGATCTGGTGTAGCCGTCATGCCTAAATATAATTTAGGCTGGAAGTAGTTGAAGATTCGTTGGTAACTTTCAGCTCCAGCACGATGGACTTCGTCGATGACAATATAGTCAAATTCATTTGGCGAAAATTGTGTGTAGACATTTTCTTTTGATATCGTTTGCATGGTGGAAAAAATATAATCAGCATTAGTATCTTTGGCAGTGCCAGATAATAATCCCATGCTTACGTCGGAACCGATAACCTTACGGTAGCTTTTTAAGGCTTGTTTGGCAATTTGCTCGCGATGAACGATGAATAACAATCGCTGTGGAGCAAAATCTTTGACGGCAAAAGCAGAGGCATAAGTCTTGCCGGTTCCTGTAGCTGAGATTAGCAATGCTCGTTTGGCACCGTTAGCCTGCAATTCCCGCATATTGCTGACAAACTCATTCTGCATGACGTTGGGGGTTAACGGAGATGGCTTATGATTTGTACTGTATGAAATGGTGGAATCTTCTGCAACGTATTCCTCGCCGAAATAATCATCAGTAGTATCGTAACTGGTGGCAATAGACGGAGAAAAGGTATGTTCAATGGTCCTGCGTTTGTTTTGTTCGTATGCAATTTGATATTCATAACATACCTTTTGGTAATCTATACATTTTTCGTCATTCCATAGTTGCTGGAAGCGTGTTATTAACGAGTAAGTGTATTCGCCTTTTTCTTTTGATATTAGTTGTGTATTCCACTCTTCATTGCGCGTGAGGGCATTGGCCGTAAGATTGGAACTGCCAACAATGATGTGGTAGATATCATCACGACGAAAAATATAGCCCTTAGTATGGAATCCAACTTGTGAATCACAACGGTACAGACGTAATTCAATATTGTTGAATGCTTGTAACTGCTCTAATGCTGCAGGATCGCTAAAGAACAAATAGTCAGTGGTAATGATTTTGCCGCGAATGTTTCGTCGTTCTAATTCTTTGAAAATGGGAAGGAGTGGTGTCAGGCCGCTTTTTGTGATAAATGCTACGCTGATAGCAAAAGAATCACAGTGTAGCAATTCACGTTCTAATGAGGCTAGAACTTTGCGGCCTTTGCGAAAATCGTTGAAGATGAATTGTGGCCGATAATCAATGTCTGAAGGGAGGGCTCTGTTTTCAAAGGCTGTGCGTATTCCTTGAGTTAATTTTTTTTGAATCATATCTTTATCCATTTTAGCGCCTCCTAACTTTTTCCAACAATGATTATACTTCATTGAACTGTTTGATTATAACATTATATAGGAGCGTTTTCCAGGTGTACAGTATTTTTTAGAAAATGAGGTGAAAAAAGCCTTCCCGAATGGGGAAGGCAGAAAGGAACTGTGTTGATTAGTTTGTATGTGGGGGATTGCCTGAATTTGTGAATATTTCGCTTAGATCCACATATGCCGCAGGCATAGGGCGATAAAGCAGACGATGGACACGCCGAAGGTGAAGTACTCCACGCATTTTACGGGATAGGCATAGTGCAGGGGAATATCCATGACGCGGGGGACGTTGCTGGCCAGGAGTGATGAGGCTATGGAGACATAGAGCAGCACATTGATGATGGGAGTCGTCAGGTGGGTGGAGAATGCGCGGATCAGCAGGTACACCGCAAAGGCGATGAAGAAGTAGGCGATTTTATCGCCATGCAGTTTCATATTCATAGCATCACTTCCTTGTCAGCAACAGATGTAATCTCATATTTCGGATAATTATTTATATTCATTCGCTTTAGTGATTAGAAAATCCTGCCGTCGAGCAGGATTTTTGTTCAATTATAACGAAAAATAGCAAGGAAGTTCTTGATAAAAGTTACATTTTGCTCTTGAAAAAAGTAAAATATGTGTTAAAATGTAAAACATATTAATCCGCTAGGTTTTATTTATCATTATACCATCCGATTGGAGAAAGAAGGAATCATTATGGCAGAGGAAAAGAAATCCGTGGCCGAGGCCCGGGAAGAAGCCCTGCGGGCGCATAACCCCAAGGCCAGCCGCAAGCAGCTCGTGCTGTGGTTCGGCGCGCTGATTGTGGGCGGCTTTTTAGGCTTTTTGGGCATTGCACCGCTCAATGAGCTGTTCAATTTCATTGCGACGGTATTCACGCGTTTGTTCCAGTTCATAGCTGTGCCGACCATTGCTTTGGCGGTCATCACGACATTGGCGGCGCTCGGAGGACAGAAGGAGACGGGGCGCATCTTTGCCCATGCGGTGAGCTACACTTTTCTGACCACCCTGGCAGCGGCTGCTGTGGGGCTGGTACTCTATATCCTGGTTGCTCCGGGCAACCTGCCTGCTGAAATCGTCGGGGCGGGCGCTTCGGCGGTGCCCTTGGACAAGGTGGGCAAGGTCACTTACTATGACCATATCCTCTCGGTCATCCCGAACAATGTTCTGCAGCCGTTCCTGGCGGGCAATGTGCTTTCGGTCATGCTGATTGCCGCTTCCGTTGGTTTGGCTCTGGCCTTTATGCCCAAGACGGAAAACCGTGAAGTATTGCTGAAAGGTCTGCATGGTTTACAGGAGTTGCTGTTCACCCTGATCCGGGCAATCCTCTGGGCACTGCCTGTGGGCATCCTGGCCTTTGCCGGACAACTGTCGGCGCAGATTGAAGCCGGTGTGATCGTGGGCGCTTTGAGTCAGTATGTGGCCGTAGTCATGGGCGGTAACTTCATTCAGATGTTCATTGTACTGCCGTTGTTCCTGCTCGTGCGCGGTCTCAATCCGCTGGATGTGTTCCGCAAGATGTCTCCGGCCATTGCGGTGGCACTGTTTACCAAGAGCTCTGCTGGTACGCTGCCGGTGACGCTGGCTTCGGCCGAGAACAATCTCAAGGTCAATCCCAAGGTTTCTCGTTTCGTGTTGCCCATCTGCACGACCATCAATATGAATGGCTGCGCGGCGTTTATCCTCGTGACTTCCCTGTTCGTGATGCAGAATGCGGGCTTTGAACTCACGCTGGGCACGATGATTGCCTGGGTGTTTATCGCGGTGCTGGCGGCTATCGGCAATGCGGGCGTACCGATGGGCTGCTATTTCCTGACGCTTTCGCTCATGAGCTCCATGGGCGCACCTATCGGCTTGATGGGAGTTATCTTGCCAATCTACACCATTATTGATATGATAGAGACAGCAGAAAATGTCTGGTCCGATGCCAGCGTTTGCGCCATGACAAATCATGATTTGGCTGGTGAGCTGGGAGAGGCAAGTCCGGTAATCCAGTCCTAAAGGGAGTGGATTGGAATGCTCGTCAAAAGAATAGTTCGTTCTTGTATACTGCTCCTCGTACTGTGCCTTTGTGCCGGCTGCGGGGAGCAGTCTGACGTAAAGAGGAGCGATATCGTCCTCGATACGGCGGTGACACTCACGGCCCGTGGTGAGGATGCCCAGGCTGCCATCGATGAGAGCATGGCAAGGATCAGGAACATCGACAATATGGTGAATCCCAATGTGCCGGACAGCGATGTGAGCAAGCTGTCCCAAAATGCCGGCACGGGCAAATGGGTGCCTTTGCAGCCGGAAACCTATAAGATGCTGGCGGTAGCGCAGGACTATGCCCGCAAGACCAACGGGGCCTTTGATGTGACCACGAAGCCCTTGGTGGATCTATGGGGAATCGGCACGGACCATGCCAAGGTGCCCACGCCGGCGGAACTTTCCGAGGCGCAGAAAAAGGTGGGCTGGCAGAAGTTGGAACTGAACGAGGGCACGCATAGTGCCCGGCTCGTGCAGAAGGGCATGGGCGTGGACCTGGGCGGCATCGCCAAGGGCTTTGCCGTGGATGAGGTACGCAAGATCTATGCCCGCTATGGCATCAAGGATGGCCTGATCAATCTAGGTTCCAGCTCCATGTATGCGCTCGGGGTGAATCAGGAGGGGCAGCCCTGGCGCATCGGGCTGCGTCATCCGCGCAAGGAGGATGCACAGGAGAAGATGGCCATCCTGCCGCTGGAGAATGAAGCGCTCTCCACCTCCGGGGACTATGAGCGTTTCTTCGAGGCAAATGGCACGCGCTATCATCATATCCTCGATCCACGCACCGGCTGGCCGGCCATGAGCGGGGCCATGAGCGTGACGATCGTGGCGGCAGATCGTGTGAAAGATGGCGGCATGCTCACGGATATCCTGACCACGGCGGTGTTCGTCTTAGGGCCGGAGCAGGGAGCGCGTTTCCTGCGCGGGCAGGATGGCATTGAAGGCGCGATCACAGATGGCCGCTATCAGCTCTGGACGACGGGAAATATGGCGACGGATTTGCTGGAGGTATCGCCAGATTTTCATTTTTGGCAGGAAAGTGGTGAGAATTTATGATGGATGAAATATTACAGCGCAAGACAGAAAAGCTAAAAGCCCTGTTTACCACTTATGGGCAGGTGGCCGTGGCCTTTTCGGGGGGCGTGGATTCCACGCTGCTGCTGAAAGTGGCTCGGGATGTATTGGGCGCGGAACGGGTGCTGGCCATTACGGCCGAGAGTGCTTTCGTACCGGCTGCTGATGTCCGCGAAGCGCAGGCGTTTTGCCGGCAGGAAGGCGTGCGCCATGAGTTGGCTGTGCTGGAGCCGCTGCTCTATTATGATGTGCGTACCAATCCGGCTGACCGCTGCTATTTCTGCAAGCGGCTGGTTTTCGGGAAATTGCGGGAAATTGCTGGCAGTGCGGGCATCGTGCACCTTTTGGATGGTACCAATGTGGATGATCAAGGAGATTACCGCCCTGGGGCCAAAGCGGTGAAGGAATTGGGCGTTTTGAGCCCCTTGAAGGAGGCGGGCTTTACGAAGGCTGATGTGCGTGCTCTGTCGGCAGAATTAGGGCTTAGGACAGCTGCTAAGCCGTCGGCGGCCTGTCTGGCTTCCCGCATCCCCTATGGTGAGGAAATCACGGCGAACAAACTAGAGCGTGTGGAAGCGGCAGAAAACTTTCTTCATGAGTCAGGCTTTTGGCAAGTGCGGGTGCGCAGCCATCATGACTTGGCCCGGATTGAACTGCCGCCGGCGGATATCACCGCCTTTATCGCGGGCGGCCATTACGAGCAGGTTGCGCATAGACTCAAAGAACTTGGCTTTGCCTATGTGACATTGGATTTGGAAGGTTACCGCACGGGCAGCCTCAATGAAGTGTTGAAAGGAACCGAATATGCCCAAAAGTAATTTGACTACGCTGTGTTATATTGAACGCGATGGCAAATACCTGATGATGCACCGGGTAAAAAAAGAACACGATATCAACAAGGATAAATGGGTGGGCATCGGCGGTCACTTTGAAGCCGATGAAAGTCCCGAAGAATGCCTGCTGCGGGAGGCCAGGGAAGAAACAGGCCTATTGCTCACAAACTACCGGCAGCGCGGCATCATCACCTTTATTTCCGACCGGTGGCAGACGGAATACATGTTCCTCTACACCGCCACGGAATACGAGGGCACAATCGGGGAATGCAATGAGGGCACGCTGGAATGGATCGAGAAGGAAAAAGTCTACGACCTGCCCCTTTGGGAGGGGGATAAGATCTTCTTCCGGCTGATGGAAGAAGAGAGGCCGCATTTTTCCCTGAAGTTGCGTTATGAGGGGGAGAATCTCGCCGAAGCGGTGCTTGATGGCGAGAATATCCTCTGATTCATTCGTGTATTAGTATTACATTGTCCTATCCCAAGATGGGGATGTGAAAAATTTAAGCCCGCTGACGAAACGTGTCAGCGGGCTTTTGGCAAATTGCAGTTTGTCAATGCGAGCTTAATCTAAATCTGTTACAGCGTAGTGGGGCGGAGGCGGGGATACTTCTTCGCCACTTCACTAAATGACCCGCCAGCA
>NZ_FNJQ01000014.1 GCF_900104055.1 Pseudoselenomonas ruminantium | reverse complement strand
CAAGCATCATAGTTACGAACCCATTGCCTGAAGGATCTGCTGTCAACGCCTGCATCCGCGGCTATGGAGGCATAACTGCCCTCTCCACGTTTATACTTTTCAATGAAGTGGATTTTCTCTTCGGGTGATAATCTCTTCTTGTACATAAAATGCTCCCTATCAAGCAGACAGTTTTATTATTTCTTCTGTCTACCTAATAGGGAGCATATCAGTCTCCCCAAATACCAGCCAGGGCCTTTTTTTAATCGTTTTCAAGGGGGATCATGTTTCTTACCTGTTACTCCGCCTCTTCATCCAAGGCTTCCAGCAAAAAACTTACAGGACGAAAACCATCATTGCATGAAATCATAGCCGAACGGGGATTTTTCATCCATCCCTCATAGAAATCTTCTGCTCCATGGGAGAGTGCCATTACAAAAGCAGACATGGATTCCCATGCACTTTCACACAAGCCTTCCGGACGTTTCCACCCCTCCGCAATAAAAACCTGCCCTTCTTCGATTGAACAGGCATTTTCAATTGGATTTTCATACCGCTGTATTAAATCCTTATAGCAGGCCTTCCTGACGGCAGTTATCCTGACTTTTTTCACGCCCATCCCTCCATGCCATTCAGCTTACAGACTCTTCTCCATATGGCCGATAACGATATTTTAAATGCCCCCGCCTCCTCAATGAGCTGCTCCGAAAATTCAGCGTGTAGCATTTTTGCCTCCCTCTATTTTGCGCTTCAGCCACTCCCTGCATACCAGCGCATGATTTTCCTGCTCATTTTTCGCCGCATATACTAACGTGACATTCTGCACTTTCAGCTGCTCACTACAGTTGTGAACAAAATCCTCAGCAGCTTCATTAGATTCCAATTCCTCAAGATATGCCTGTGAGAAGCCCTCAAAAGGCATCTCCCCCTGATGATACAAGCGACGAATCTCCGTGCTGGGGGTGATTTCTTTCGCCCATTCGTCCAGATGAGCTGCTTCTTTCTTTATTCCTCTGGGCCATAATCTGTCTACCAGTATCCTGTAGCCATCCGCTAGCTCATATGGCTCATACACACGTTTTAACCGCAACTCATGATCCATTATTGTCCTTCCTCCAATGAATTTTTCATTTCTATAATGACATGCTTTCGAGCAGCTGTGATTCCAGCTTCCGCATTTCTTCCAGCCTAAACTTTACTTCAGTTCAGCAAAGTCCCCATCTTCCAGCATCTGCCATGTTTCATCTGCGGGGACTGTATGTCCTGCAATGCGCTCTACATTCAGGCGGTCACTGGTCTCATAGAATCTTTCCGCATCCTCTTTGGATAGGCCGCCTTGGATTTTCCGCTGTATCAGGCGGTTTTTCAGTAGTTCCGGTGCCACTTGGATGCACAGGGTATAATCTGCCAGTTCATGCAGATTTTGCCAGCGCGGTTCATCCAGCAGCAGCCAGTTTCCTTCCACCAGCAGGATATTGCCATTTACCACCAAAGCATCCTCTACCACATCATGAATTCTACGGTCATATATCGGCCAACGTGATGCTTGCCGCTTTGCCTCATCAATCTTTATACGCAGTCTTTCGGCATCGAATGTTTCCGGTGCCCCTTTTATGGACTTCAGTGTGATTTTTTCACCTGCACGTTCCAGATAATGCGTTTCCAGATAGCTGTTCGGGTAGTGGAATCCATCCATTCCCAAAGACTGAATCTCTCCAAGCTCTTCATTAGCCTTGGATAGCTGCTCCAAAAAATTCAGCAGAGTGGATTTCCCCGTTGCCGGTGGTGCGGCAACGAATGCCATAACCTTCCGCTGTTCTCGTTTCTTTATTTCCGTCAGCTTCTTCAAAAGTGGAATGAACAAATCATTTACCGTATCTTCGTTGTACTTTACCCGCTGTGGCAGACCATTTATTACCATATCGTAAGATTTCCACCGTTTACTACTCATTCACTGCACCTCATCGATCTTGATTGCAAATTATACAGCTGGATTCCCAGCTACTATCATTTTATCACATTTTTATGTAAATTTTCTTCTAAATCCCCGATAGATAGTATGCCAACAGAGTGCAATGAACGCTAGATTCGTTATTATATTCCTTCAGAAGATTGATATACATCTCTGCTTAATAAATCTGCACAGGACACACAGCCATTTTCCATGAAGCTCCCAGTATCCATAAGCACAAGCCTGCCATTTTGGAGCCACTGAGGCGCTGCCTTATAACCCAAAGCCTGCACCGGGGTATGCCCAAGAACGATCGTCTGCTCCCCTTGATGGAGCTGCGGATGCGTCGCTAAACTTCGAGTCCACAGCAATGTTTTTGTTTCCTGCTCAGCTAGTGGGACATCCGGATCACAATCCGCATGCATGAGCCAATAGGCCTTGCCATTTACATCAATTTCTGCATATAGCGGCATTTGCTCTATCAGCTTCAACCAGTTATCAATCAGAGCCTCACCCCTGCCCGTCTTTTTGATTTCTGAATCGGTTACATCGCCACCATTATTGAGCCACTGAGCCTTAGGTGATCCAAATAGGAACGACAACAGATTGCCAGGCTCATCCTTAGACTTCATGGCCTTATAAAACATCTGCTCATGATTGCCACGCAGGAATATCATCTGCTTTTGTCCGAAGTGTTCCATTACCCATTCCATCACAGGCACCGGTTGCTCACCTCTATCAAGGTAATCTCCCAGGAACACCATTAAGTCTTTGTCTGGATTAAAGGCGGCCTTTTTATAAGCCGTCATAAATCTATCCCATTTACCATGAATATCGCCACAAACCAAGATTCTGTCGAATTTTTCCATAGATGCCACCTCTTGCAGAAAACGTTGCATCAGCCATTCAATAGTTTCATGATAGACGCCTTGGTAAACTCCCTGCCCAGTCTTTTGTCCGTAATTCCTCTGCCATAGAAATCTACATACGCCCAGCCATTGTTCCTTTGCTGGAGCAATATGCCGCCAAGAGCGAGCAGGTCCTTGAATTCCTTAAGGTTATTCGCTGAACCTGCGCAGTCCCTGATGTTTTTCCGCATTTGATCCAGGACTGTATCCCGCTCATTCTCCCATCTCCTAAGTTCCGTGGTTTTGTGGCAGCTGTTGGCAGATTTCGCTTCCCAAGCCTTTTCCTGCGCCTTATCTTTTTGGAGCTTACGCCTGTCCCTCACCTTTCTGACCGCTGCCTCGCATTCATCCAAATGCTCAAGGATTGCCGCCTTGCTTTGATACGCGGCATTCTCTGTCATATCCACCAGCTTGATTTGCGCTCTGGTGACCGCGACATAATAGAGATTGAGTTCCTGAATAAAATCCTTGAACCGCTCATCCTGCTGCTCTAAATGGCTCATCCCAGATTTAAGCTTTGCCGGATTGAACCGACAACGCGTATAAAGGAAGCCCAGATCCGGAAAATCATCCATCAATTTAACTGTATGCCATTCCAATCCCTTGCTTGTATGCGCGTTGGTCAATACTACAGGTGCTTCCGGCTTGTTCATGCGGTGGGCAATATCTTGCAGTTCATACAAATCATCCTCGTAATTCTCCGCAATCTTCATCGCTGACAGTATCTCCACATCTGCGGTGCTCTCAGCATAGTCCTTCAGTTCCTCCTTGTCATGCAGGCGATTCAGGAACTTGAATTCACCCACGAAGTTATTACGCCGGTCAAAGAGGAATTCCTTGACCGCGATAGCCGTCTTGAATATGTCCTCAGGCTTCTTGACCAAATAAACCCGCTCCGGCTTTTCCCGGTATTCATCAATCAAATCCACCAGTGCCGAATTCGTCCGGGTAATGCAGGCTGTCTGCTTATTCTTCAGCCTATCCTCATTGATCATGGAATTCATGGGATAATACGGCACCTGTCCATCATACAGCATGTCCATGAAGACCTTCATATAAAGATTCGCTCTGTCCAGAATTGGCTGACGGGCACGGAACGAATTGGTCAGATGAAGCGCCACATCTGCTTTCTGCCTTGCCAGCGCATTGATTGCCCCACGAAATCCATAGATAGACTGATGTGAATCACCAACAAAGATCCGACTGCATGAAGCCCGATTAAGGATGCTGAGCGTCACAGGATTGCAATCCTGACTCTCATCAACCAGGATGCAGTCATACATCCTGCTCAGTCCCTGTTCCTCCGGCGAAAGCATCTGGAAAAGCTTCAGGTAGTGATCATGAGGCATAGGCAGTCTGCCCTCTGCCACTAGCTCAAAAATCTTCTTTACTCCGTTGCTGGGAAAATCATACGCAGCAGATATAAGGAATTCCTTATACCGGTTGAGCAACAGGAAAAGCTCATAATTCTCCTTGCCGGGAAAGCAGTCATGAAGCATATCTATCTTGATAGCCGATAGGCTAGGACGTGTTCCACTACGGAAGAAATGCCTGTACGCCATGCTATGCATAGTCATAGCCCTGGTGTTAGCAGGGAATACCTGATTGGCCTTGTCTGCAATACTGCGATTGAAGGCCAGATACAGGTATCTCTTCTGCGGATTTGCATTGGCCACAGCTACTAGCGTGCTCGTCTTACCCGAACCGGCACAGGCATCAATCTTCATGACCTGTCCTTGTTGCAGGCTTTGTGATGCTTTTATTATCGCTAGCTGCTCAGATGATGCACGCATTGTTCTCTCTCATTTTCTTCTCCATTCTTATATCAATATGACAAAATCTATTGGACATCTACCAGCCATCCTCAATAAAGCATCATATGCACCTGTGCGGCAAAATCTGTTACCGTGATGCCAAATACCTGACTGAAGGCCTTTTTGCCATCACCGCTTTGGCGGGCGTCAGACAGCCAGTTGAAGATTCCCTGCCAACCGTAGCGATGAACCAATTCTGCTGCGGCATATTCGCAGAGATTGCTGAGGCGCTCTCCCTCATACTGCCTGCCAGCTTCCTGCAGGGCCTTGCTGGTACTCAGCTTATCCAATGTAGGCATAGGCTGACTTTCCCGCAGTTTTTTCCGCCAATGACGCTGATAGGCCGCAATATCTCCATGGCCGCTCTCACCGAGTCTGGCCACACCTGACACATAACTTGCGCCCCGGAGCAGCCAGGCCATATCACTGCCATCTTCACTGGCCAGCTGCTGCACCATATACAATCGGCATAACATGGCACTGCTGACGAAAATACTCTGTACGTTATCGGCCACCTGCGGCGTGTTGATGAACAAGGTGCTGTTGTTCTCTGCCCATACGCTGCCAGCGATACTTCTGGCTTCCGCTTCGCTGATTGAACCATATTCCATTTCCGCTGCGACAAAATCATCGGCGCTGCCCACAAAGACCAGCTGGTAATCGCCCTTCAGCTCGCCGCCGCTATGACGTTTCAGCCAGTTTCTTGATTGTTCCAGTTGATTCACGAACTGCTCCACTGCAGCCTTATCGGCATTTCCTCTGATAATCACGCGAAACTTAGCCGGGTGGCTGCATTCTGCCTGCCACCAACCGGCAAATTCCTGCAAGAAAGCATCCCGTTCAATACCAAAAGTCTCGGCAAAGGCTTTGTCCGCCTTATCACTCCCAAGCTTCTTGTAAAAAGCCACGATCTTTGCCTCTGGCTGTCCAGCACCATAATGCTGCAACAGATAATAGGTCATCACATCCGAAAGGTCATAGGAATGTGCCTTGGTGGTTAGCAGTTGCAGGCGTTCCTCCTCCGTCGTGCTCTGCAGCTGCCCCACCGTTGCCGGATTTTTCGCATACTGCAGGGCGAATTTGGCGTCTAGATACCATTTTTCTACAGAACCAGCGCCCAGCGCTTCGCTGACTAGCGCACCGACATAATCTGCCGAGCCTTCCTCCAGCCAGTACAAGGAATTTTCATAGCCGCTCTTCCCCCGGCTCAATTCATGCTGCATTTGATGAAATAACTCATGTGCTGTGGTACTGTAGCGGTTATTGTTTTTCTTCAGGCTGTTCTTATCACCATTGATGATGCAAAGCCCCTTGCTGCCCGATGACTGCCCACTGGTAAACTGCGCTTTCTCCTTTAAAGTCTCCGGTGATACATCCATACGCTTGCGCAGCAGTTCTTCATATGTATTCCGATCCGCGCTGACCAGGACATCAATCGGGCATTCCAGCTTCACCTGGAATTTTTCGTGCATGAACTGCGGAAAAAATCCTGCAACCTGTTTTACATCCTGCAAAACTTCTGCATCCGGCGTGCCCAGGGTATCCACATAAATCCTGCCAGGTTCGCGGCCGTCCATCCTGGCAATACCATCCCTGCACCATTGTGCCCCGCCCAGCAGAGACAGTACACCCAAAAGTATCAGTAAGATTATCGCAATTTTTTTCATGACATCCTCATTTCATCTGCCAGCGGCAAAGCCGTCCTTCCAAGATATCCAACAGACCAAACAGCAACAGCCCCAATAAACTGAGGATCACAATACCTGTATACATCTCGAGATAATTCACCCGCAACCAGGCATCCATGATGAAATAGCCCATGCCATATTGCGTACCAAAGGTTTCTGTGAAAAACAAGACCGAAACTGCCGTAGCCATGGCCACCCGGATAGCTGTGATGAAGTTCGGCAGCGTTGCCGGCACGAGGATATGACGGAACACCTGCCGGAAACCAGCCCCCAATGAATATAAGGGATAATAGGTTTCCGCCGGAATTCCTCGGATACCATCCCGCAATGCCACCACGATCTGAAACACCACGATCAGGAAGATCATGATGATCTTGGATAATTCGCCGATTCCAGCCAGCAGCATCAGAATGGGCAGCAGCGCAATCTTGGGCACCGGATAAGTCAGATACACCAACGGTGCCAGATAACGGTCTGCCTTGCGAAAATAACCCATGATGATGCCCAGGGGATAGCCTACCAGCACAGCCAGCAGGATGCCAGCCACAATACGCCACAGGCTGTAGGCGGCATGGACGGCAATCTTATCCACAAAGATTTCTCCCAACCGCTCAAAGACCAGACAAGGTTCCGGGATAATGGGCAGCTGCACCAGACTGGCGGCAGCCTGCCAAAGCAGCAGCAAAAAGAGCATGCCCAACAAGTATGCACGCAGAAGAACTTTTCTTTTTTTCATCATCGTTTCCGCGCCCCCATAGCCTTGATCTTCTCCTTCAGTTCCTGGCTCTTGACAAAGAATTCCGTGGTCGTCTTCCACTCCCGGCTGCCCTGCCATTTATTTTCCATGACTTCGGCTATCGTGCCGGGATTGGCGGACATCAAGGCAATCTGCTGTCCCAGATACAAGGCCTCTTCCACATAATGCGTGACCAGCATGGTCGTTATGCCAGCTTCCTCCCACAAATCCCGGAATACGTCCTGCATCTCCTCCCGGGTAATGGCATCCAAGGCCGAAAAGGGCTCATCCATCAGCAGGATATCCGGCTCCAGCAGGAATACCCTGGCCAGGCTCACCCGTTGCTGCTGACC
Source organism: Pseudoselenomonas ruminantium (assembly GCF_900104055.1). GTDB lineage: Bacteria > Bacillota > Negativicutes > Selenomonadales > Selenomonadaceae > Selenomonas_A > Selenomonas_A ruminantium_C. The sequence continues at coordinate 67,981 of NZ_FNJQ01000014.1, read as the reverse complement.
ACCGCTAAGCTCCTGCGGATAGCGCGCCAACAGGTTTTCCAGCCCCAGTTTCCGGCAAAGTTCCTGCATTTTGCCAGACTTTGCCTCAGACCAGCCATCCTTGATACGACAGGCCAGCTTGATATTATCTTCCACCGTCTGCCAGGGCAGCAGGCCATAGTTCTGCGGCATAAAGCCAATGCGAAGTTTCTGCGGGTTGAATTCATGGCCATTGATGCGCACCTGTCCGGAATAATCGTGCAGCAGGCCTGCCACGGCCTTGAGCAGCGTGGACTTGCCGCAGCCAGAAGGGCCTATAACAGCACAAACCGTTCCTTGCGGAACGGTAAGGCTGACATCTTGCAATGCGATATTTCTTTGTTGTAAACGCTGATAAGCAACGGCTAAATTCTTTACTTCAATCATGACTTATTTCTGACTCAACACATCGACCACAAAATCGGCATAAGTATAATTCTTCTTGATCAGGCCCTTGCCCTGCAGCCACTTCACGCAGTCCACTACATCGCTTTCCTTGGGCAGCGTCGCATGATGATATTCCGGCAACTTCAGTGCCTCTTTGGCTGCCGGAGGGAAGCCGCCCTTTTCCACGATCAGGTCTATGTATTCTTCCCGCGGAGTGTTGTTGAGGTAATCCACAGCCTTATTGTATGCCCGGTACATCGCAGCCAGTTCAGCACGGCGATCATTGGTGGTCTTGCCCGTGAACATGATGACGCCGGGATTGATGCCCAGCTCATCCGAGCCCGTCACAAACTGGCAGCCGTTATGCACGGCAATGCTGGCCATGGGTTCCGGCAGCGTGGCAGCCGCCAGCTTGCCATTCTGGAGCATTTCCAGACGCGTGGGAATCTGCGGGATGATTACCTTGTTGATGCTGTCCTCACCGAGATTTTCCTTCGCCAGGATCTGATCGGTTACATATTCGATGATGGTGTTGCGGGAAACTGCTACATCCTGACCTTTCAGGTCTGCTACGGACTTAGCACCGGACTGTTTGCCGGCAATCAGCTTGTAGCTGCCGTCCGTAAAGGAGGTCACCTTCACGTTGAAGCCGCCATCCTTGGCAAAAGCCACGGCCAGCATATCGGAAACGGCACCATCGAGGTTACCGCTCTGCAGCGCCGAATCGCGGTCCATGGCACTCTTGTACTGCTGGATATTGACTTCCAAACCTTCTTCTTTAAAGTATCCTTTTTCCTGCGCGATGATAAACGGCAGGGAATCCGTGTCCGGCATCAGGCCGATGTTCAGGGGCTGCAACGGCTTATCTGCAGCTTTGTCCGAGCCGCATCCAGCCACCAGCCCTACAGTCAGAATTGCCAGCAATAAGACGAATAACTTTTTCAACGCCCATCCTTCTTTCTATTTCATAAAATCTGCAATTATTTCGTGGTCAGCCAATCCGACAGGACATCTGCTCCCAGTTTGGCATAATGCACGGCTTTGTCGATTACATCCTTGTTCTCCGCATAGGCACTTTCCGCTTTGGCCTTTATCCGGTTGGCCTCCTGCTGCATTTCGGCCACCGTATCGAGCTTGGCATCCACATCATCCAGCATGTTCTGGGCTTCCGCGATGGACTGCTTGAGTTTGGCTACATCGCCCTCAGCCTGTGCCGCTATGGCCTCATTTTCCTTCTGCTGATCCCTGCGCTTAGCCTCCTTGCCCGTGACCTTGTCCATGAACTTTCCGAATGTAGAATCCGGCGCATTTTCAGCGATCTGCTCATTGCGCCCCTTGGCCCGGCTGGCCTTATCTTCCAGTTCCCGTTCCCGCTCCTGCAACTCTTTTTTCTGACGCTCCAGTTCCTGCCGGCGGGCCTTCAAATCATTTTCCTGATCCGCCAGTTTCTGCTCCCGGGCCTGCATTTTCTGCTGTTCCAGCTGATACTGATTCTGCTTGGCCTCAGACTGATCCTGACTGTAGCCCGCAAGCATAAAGCCGCCAAACAGAGCCAGAACAAATCCTCCAGTCAATAGCAGGCCTCGCTTGCGTCCCAGCGTAAAAAAATGCTTCTTGGCCTTGGGACGCGGCGAAGGAATCGTCTCAGCGGGAATTTCCCGCACCCTGCTCACCTTATCCGTATCCCCACCCTGCTGCGGGAAAGCCGGCTGGATCTCTTCCACTTCCGTTTCATCGATACGCGGCAAAGGCTGTGTATCAAACTTTTTTTCTTCCTCGCGGTCATCTTGCCCAGCAGGACGCATCAGCTGCGTTTTATCCAAATCTTCCTGTTTCATTGTCTTTACTCCAATATAGCAAAAATTATATCATTTGCATTATAGCAGACTCCCCCCCGCCTGTCCAACCTTCCTACCGGCAAAATAAAGGAGCCCCTGAAAGGGCTCACAAGGAATCAATCACTGCGCAGCCATAGCACCATGCTCTTTCTGCATGGTCTCGCAAAGCCGCCGCAATGTCCATAGAGTATTGAATGGCGTGACCACCGCCTTGAAGCGGATATGAGGCACCCCCGCCTCTTTCAGTGCCAGCAGCACCTCGTCCAGACGCTTGTTGCGGATATTCTGCATGACCATGACCTCATGGGGAAAGACAAAATTGTCCTCCTCCTTCGCCTTTGCCGGCTGGAAGCCCTTCGCCCCCAAGAGGTATCCGACCTTCTCGCGCCAGGCTTCTGCGGGCAGTATCCTGGTAGCAATCCCAAGCTTATGCAGCGTCTTGCAGGCGATGGAGAGTTTTTCCTTGTCCTGGAATTGATAGAAAAGAACCTGTTCCTGTTTCTTCATCGCCTTAGTCCTCCACCCAGCGGGCCATGCCCCTCATCAGCAGATATGTCACCAATTCATCCATAGAGACGCCCTCGACCGTCTGTCTTTCCTGTAAGGATTCCCGCAGGGTACGCGGCAATCTGACCGTCAAAGTCCCCTCCGGCAAAGCTGCTGCCGCTTCCTTTGCCTTCCGGACTGTTTTGGTCGTCTTTTCCACCTTGGCAGTCCTGGTTTCTTTCGCTTCCTTCATGGGCTTAACCGGCTTATTTTCCTTAGCGGTTTTAGCCGTTTTGGCTGCTTTGGCTGTTTTGGCTGTTTTTTTCTCCTGCTTGCTCTCCTCCTTGGCAACAGCCTTGACCTTGCGGGCAGGCTTTTTCTCCTCCGGTGGATAGACCATAAACTCATCATAGGCATTACGCAGGGTTTCACTGGCCTGTTTGGTCCCCACGCCAATGATATAGGACGGCGTATCCGAATTCAGGTATTCCGCAATCTTCACAAAATCAGAATCCGTGGTGATGATAAAGAACCGCCTTACGCCTTCATCATAGAGCAATTTTGCCGAATCATAGATTGCCGAATCCAGCGAATTCTTGCCCTGATAAGTCCGGCTGATCTGCCGGAAAGTAAAACCGGGACGACGCAAGAGCTTCTCCCAGCGCTTCTGCTCCGGGCGTGCTTCCCAATCCGACACTACGATCGTACGGCAGGGCTGATACCGCCGCGCCTTGCCCAAGGTATAATTCAGCATCTCAAAGGGGGCATTTTCAATATCATATAAAATCGCTACAACTTCTGTACTGGAATCTAAAGTCATAAAATCCTTCCTTCAACTCGAAACTATATATCTTATTTTATTCGCGATAAACAGGAAAAATCCTGCAAAAAGCGGTCCGGAAAATTTTCTCTTCCTGAACCGCTTAACCTTTTATTCCTTATTTTCTTTCTGTTCGGCAATCTTTTCCCAATCGAGCGCCAGAATATTTTGCAGCAGCTCATCTACGGAGCCAGCTTCCACTTGCGCCCACTTGACCGGTGAAGCTTTCACTTCTTCCTCGTCCTCCTGCTCGGCCTTGCGTTCTTCGGCTTTCTTCTCTTTGGCTTTTTCCAGACGTTCTTCCTGCTCCTCGCTCATCTTCTCCAACTGAGCAAAGAGTTTCACATTGCCATCTTCCCCTACGGAAATCATCACACTCTTGAGCTTCACGCCCTCGCCCAGTTCACCGTTTTCTTCCATCTTCTTGGTCATGCCCACAATGGAATCCACGGTATCCATAACCTTTTTGGCATATTCCTCATCGTTGGCCATACGTTCCAACTCATCTTTGGTGAATACGACGGAATACCCTTTCGTTCCTTGTCCCTTGAAGTTGCGCAGATCTTCTTCTGTATCCACCACGAAGAAGTCGTACTTTTCTCCATACTGATCCTGCAGCCTTCCCAGCAGGTCCTGCGCTTTGCTGGACAGCTCCGGTGATTTCTGCTCAGCGTTGCCGCCATTTTCTTCCACGAAAGCTTTTACCGCCTTGACCTGCATTTCGTAAGCTGCCCGGCCATCAGCAGACAACTCCACCTGGGTATCGGCTCCATACTGGGCCATAGGATCTTTTTCTTCCTGCGCCTTTTGCTTATCTGCCCCTTCATTCTTTCTGTTGAAAAGACTCTTTTGATAGGACAGCAGCTGTTGGTTACGGATGTTGTTCACCATGTCAATTCCTCCCTTGACAACTAACGAAATCCATTTCTGGGACAGCTGCATCCTTCCGATTTGATACACCTGTCTAGTATCAGTATAGCATAAAGATTCAGAATTGCAATGCTCTTTATCAAAAAGAAAAAGAGGCCCGTAAGCCTCTTTTTCTGTACAGAACAGATGAATATCTTATTACATCATGCCCGGCATGCCCATGCCCGGGGCACCACCAGCTGGCATAGCCGGTTTCTCTTCCGGCTTGTCAGCAACCAGGGTTTCCGTGGTCAGAACCATGGAAGCGATGGAAGCAGCGTTCTGCAGGGCAGAACGGGTAACCTTAGCCGGATCAACGATACCAGCCTTGATCATGTCCACATATTCGTTCTTGAGGGCGTTGAAGCCGATGCCTTCGCCAGCTTTCTTCACTTCCTCAACCACTACGGAACCTTCGAGGCCAGCGTTGTTAGCAATCTGGCGAACCGGTTCTTCGATAGCACGGCGAACGATGTTCACGCCGACTTTTTCGTCGCCTTCGACATTGATCTTGTCGAGAGCCGGCAGGATGTCGATGAAGGTCGTGCCGCCACCAGCTACGATACCTTCTTCAACAGCAGCACGAGTTGCGTTGAGGGCATCTTCGATGCGGTACTTCTTGTCCTTCATTTCGACTTCGGTAGCAGCGCCGATTTCAATAACAGCTACGCCGCCAGCCAGTTTAGCCAGACGTTCCTGGAGTTTTTCCTTATCGAAGTCAGAAGTCGTTTCGGCAATCTGCTTCTTGATCTGAGCTACGCGAGCTGCGATAGCATCCTTATCGCCTACGCCATCCACGATCGTGGTCTCTTCCTTCGTGGAACGGATCTGGCGGGCACGACCGAGGTCTTCGAGCGTCACGCTGTCGAGCTTACGGCCAAGTTCTTCGCTGATAACCGTACCACCCGTGAGGATAGCGATATCTTCGAGCATTGCCTTGCGGCGGTCACCGAAGCCAGGAGCCTTCACAGCCAGAGCCTTGAAGGTGCCGCGGAGCTTGTTAACCACGATCGTCGTCAGAGCTTCGCCGTCCACATCTTCAGCGATGACAGCCAGCTGCTTGCCCTGTTTTACAACCTGTTCCAGGATCGGCAGGATGTCAGCGATAGCGGAGATCTTGCGGTCCGTGATCAGGATGTACGGATCATCGAGAACAGCTTCCATCTTGTCCGTATCCGTTACGAGGTACGGGGAGATGTAGCCGCGGTCAAACTGCATACCTTCCACAACGGAGAGGTTCGTAGCCATGGACTTGGATTCTTCCACGGTGATAACGCCGTCTTTGCCAACCTTTTCCATAGCTTCAGCGATGAGTTCGCCCGTTTCTTCGTTAGCGGAAGAAATCGTAGCAACCTGAGCGATGTCAGCTTTGCTTTCGATGGTCTTAGCCTTGGACTGGATTTCATCAACCAGAGCAGCTACAGCCTTGTCGATACCCTTCTTGATGATCATCGGGTTAGCGCCAGCAACAACGTTGCGCATACCTTCATGGATCATAGCCTGAGCCAGCAGGGTTGCCGTCGTCGTACCGTCACCAGCGATATCGTTGGTCTTGGTAGCAACTTCCTTCACGAGCTGCGCACCCATGTTTTCGAACGGATCTTCCAGTTCGATGTCGCGAGCAATCGTCACACCATCGTTGGTGATGGTCGGAGCACCGAATTTCTTTTCGAGCACAACGTTACGGCCTTTAGGGCCAAGGGTTACTTTTACGGCATTAGCCAGTGCATCTACACCGCGGCCGAGTGCGCGGCGAGCTTCTTCATCAAACAGAATCTGTTTAGCCATTTATATTACCTCCAGAAAATACACTTCTAATTAAAGAACTGCCAGAATGTCGCTTTCACGGACAATCAGGTATTCCTTGTCGTCAACTTTGACTTCGGAACCGGAATATTTCGAGAAGACAACTGCATCGCCAGCTTTGACTTCCATAGCTGCGCGCTCGCCGTTTTCGAGGAGCTTACCAGCACCAACAGCTACAACCGTGCCCTTCTGGGGCTTTTCTTTAGCCGTATCCGGCAGTACAATCCCGCTGGCGGTCTTTACATCGCCTTCAGCAACTTCGATGACAACTCTTTCGCCCAATGGCTTAATCATAGGTATCTTCCTCCTAATCATGAAATACGTAACAAGTCTGTTAGCACTCACTAGCCTTGAGTGCTAAGCACAGTTCTTATACTACCGTTTCTTAGTCAAAATGTCAAGTTGTAATGGCAAAAAAGTCAAAAAAACAAAGTTATCGCATCATCCCCATTGCGCCCATTGATTAAAAAAAGTATAATATTGTTAAATTAAGAAATTTCTTTAAGGGGTGTTTCTTCGTTATGAGTATTTCCAATCGCTCCCTGGGTAAGATCGTAGCGCTGGCTACGTTGGGCACTGCACTGTCCATCTTTACCATTGGCTGCATTTCCGTTACTGTCGCCAATCAGAACAAGATCGTTATGGGCGTACAGTCTGACGGTCATACGATTGCCGGCCTGACCAAGACCGAGGCACATAAATATTTCGCAGATCTTGCCAACAGCAAGTTGCAGCGCAAGGCAGCTGTTCTCAGCTACAAAGAGCGGATTTTCCAGATCGATCCATCCGATATCAAACTTCATGGCAACGTGGACGAAGCCACTGAAGCTGCCTACAAGATCGGGCGCGAGGGAACACCTGTGGAAAACCTGCTCAATCAGATGCGTTTTGCGATCTTTGGCAAAACCGTTACCATGGATGCCAGTTTCGATGAACAGCTCCTCAATGATAAATTATTGGCTATAAAAAAGGCAATTGACACTCAACCAGTAAACGGCACTGCCACACTTGCAGCCGATGGCAGCATCCAAAAAACCCCCGCAGTCACCGGCCTCGACCTTGATATCACCCCCCTTGCCGCTGAACTTGCACCGGACTTCAAGACCTTCAACCTGACCGTACAGAAGGAGCTGACGCCTGCCGAACAGCCGCCATTTGTACAGGATACGGATTTAGCGGCCATGGATGGTATCCTGGGTTCTTACACCACCCGATTCTATCCCGGCGACCGGGGCGATAATATCGGACTGGCTGCCAGCCATCTGCAGGGCGCGCTGGTCCGCAGCGGTTCCACCTTGTCCTTCAACTCCATCGTCGGCCCCCGCACCCGTGATGCAGGCTATAAGAATGCCGGGGTAATCGTCTACGGCGAACATGCCATCGATGTAGGCGGCGGTGTCTGTCAGGTAAGTTCCACACTCTATAATGCTGTTTTGCTGGCAGGACTCACACCGGTGGAACGGACGGGACATTTCGCCTCGTCGAGCTATGTCCCGGCTGGCCGGGATGCGACAGTTGCCGACGGCCTGATTGATTTCGTCTTCCGCAATCCCCTGCCCCATCCCGTTTACCTGACCGTTGCCAACAGCGGCAGTGCCCTGACCGTTTACGTCCTAGGGACAAAGGCTGACCTGGCCGGCAAGAGCATTGCCTTGGTCACGGAAGGCAGCAGCATGCGGCCTTCACTTTACCGCTTATGGATGCAGAACGGCGAAGTCGTGGAACGGGAATTCCTGCATACGGATGCCTATGAACCCTTAAAGAGCTGATTTCCTTATCGTAAATAATGCCTGCACGAAAAGCCCGGCATAACTATTTCATCTGCTTAGGCGCTATGCGCCAGCTGCTTCAGAAATAGCTATGCCGGGCTTTTTCGTACTCAATTCATATTCGATTTAGCAAATTCCCGTCAGCATATAGAACAGGATGCATAAGAAAGGCACCAGAAACTTCATGCCCATAATCATGGCAATATCAAAATAGGACTCTTTATGAGACAAACCACAAATGGCCAGCAACGTAACCAGGGCGCCGCAATGGGGTACGGGATCGATGCCGACAGAAGCCACTGCCACGATACGATGAAGGACCTCCAATGGGATTCCGGCAGCAATAGCCATCGCTGCCCACTGATCCCCTAATGCCGACAAAGCAATGGTCAGACCGCCGGATGCCGAACCGGTAATGCCGCACATGATGTTCGTGGTGATGACCGCTGACAAAAGCGGACCAAATGAAGCGGCAATCCCGACCAGCCATTCGGTCACCGGTGCAAAGCCCGGCATGGCCGTAATCACGCAGCCAAAAGCGTACCCGGAAGCAACATTCAGTGCTGCCGAACCAGAAGACAGCGCCGCATAGTTGACCGTCGGCAGTAGGCCATCCGTCACCTTCAGACGGTGACGGCCGATATAAGCAGCCACGATACTGCTCAGGATCAAGGCCACACTGATGGACCAGATAGCCGAAACCTTGCCCACATGAGATGCCAGCAAGGTCAGCTTCAGCGGCACGAAGGCCGCGAGACTTTCCTCATTCCAATGGAAGCCCCATTCCCAGCCAAACGGATTGGAAAGGATCACATTGATGACAATGACCATCAGCAGCGGAACCATCGCCCAATACCAGGGAATATTTATCTTGGGATTGCGTTTCTTGCGACCATCACTGCCATGGTCGCCGTAGCCCTCACCTTTCGCCTGCAGCATCTTTGCCCGGCGGCCAATCCACCCCCAGCCAATCAGTAGGAACAACAGGGAAGCAAACAGGCCAATGCCCGGTGCTGCCCAGGTACTTGTCTGAAAATAAGAGGACGGAATAATATTCTGAATTTGCGGAGTACCGGGTAAAGATACCATGGCGAAAGAGAAAATACCCACCCATAGAGCCGCTGGCAGCAGCCGCTTCGGAATGTCGGCCTTCTTGAATACTACCGCGCCAAAGGGATACATGACAAAAGCCACGACGAATACGGATAAGCCGCCATAAGTCAAGGCGCCACAGCCCATCAACACGGCGAGGATGGCGCGTTTTTCCCCTAACACGTCCACAATCTTACCGGCAATGGCCGAGGCCAATCCCCCTTTTTCCATCAGCTTGGCAAATACCGCGCCAAAGAGAAAGACCGGATAATACGTCTTGACATACTCCGCCAATCTCGTCATGTAAAGTTCACTGTACACCGGCAGGATATCAAACATACTAGCCAGTGCCGCCAGTCCCGCGAAAAATGGCGCAATCAGGATGATTGACCAACCGCGGTAAGCAAAATACATAAGTCCTAAAAGTGCTAATCCGATACAAAGTGCTTCCATGGTGTCCAAAGACTCCCCTCAAATTAATATCCACTATCCCCGATAGTCTTTTGGGAACACTGTCCCTATGTAAATGGAAAAAAATAAGCTCCGATATAACTATCGGAGCTGCCGCGACCGGCGCGGCCAATCCATAGAACTGAATGAAATGTATGAGCATTTCTTCCTGTCAGTCCCCTGACAGGAAAAACCTTTCGACAAAATAGGCAAAATAATAGCTCCTCCCGCGTAGGGAAGAGCTTATTTACGCTACTCGAAAATACCCACACTAACTCAGGCTCCAAGAACTTTTCAGTACCGATAAATCTCCATCCCCATCACTCGCAGGTCAAACGGCGATTGTTAATCAGGCAGTTCTCCTGGCTCCAGATCCTCATTTACCTGCGCCTTCCCAGAGAAAAACTCCCCAGTGACATAACTATGCAGATAAACTCCCTGTTACAGTGGCGGGACCGCGCCGGCTTATACCGGCTTCCCTATTAAGTCTATGACACCTGATCCAACCTATATTCTATTGGTCTTTCGTTTACAGTATGTATATTAGCATAAATTTTTTTTATTGTCAATGCAATAAAGCAATTTATCCTTATACAGCCTTGAATTCTTCTTCCGCATAGCCATAGCGGGTTGTCAGCCGATAAATCATGCGGCTGTCCTTCATGCTGCGAATGGTGATATGGTCTATATCACGCAGCATGCTTTTGATATCCATTACCGCCGCCATACCGCTGATATATTCCGTAGCTCGTTCCATGGTCATTTTGTGCCGTTCCGGCACCAGGGCCCCCGTGTGATAAATATCCATGCACACCCGTTCGTCACGATTTACCGTATGACGGCAAAGCTCTGGCTCCCAGGCATTGCTGATTTTCTTGACACGTTCGATAAACTCCATTAATTCCTGCATCCTCCGACAAAACGTTATTTCATACTCTAATCGTATTTAATATATCAATTATACGGTCAGGCGTCAAGACAGTCAGCTGGAATACATCAGATATTGAACGGGGCAAAAAGTTTTTTCAGATAATTGAAGCCCTTGGTAATGGCCTTCAGCAGCGGCTCCATGGTCTTGGGCTGACGAACTGCCAGCTGCAGGACTTTATGCCGCAGATTCCTGTACTCGGCATCGAAGATGGCCAGCTGTTCTTCCATCTCCATTTCCACGGACACTTCCGGAATATTGGAGGGTTGGAGCTCGCAGGCCCGGCCATGGATGACCACGGCATCGCCGCGGAAGGGGATGTAGGCTTCGCCCTGATATTCTTTCTGGATACGGCTCTTCAAATATTCCTGCCCCTGCGCTTCACCATGAACGATGAAGATCTTGGCAGGTTTTGGACTCTGGAAAGCCATGATCCAATCCATCAGCTGATTGGTATCGGCATGAGCCGAAAAGCCATTGAGCACCTGGATCTGAGCCTTTACCGCTACTTCCTCGCCCATCACCCGCACGCGCTTGATGCCTTCCACGAGCCGCCGCCCCAGACTGCCCTCCGCCTGATAGCCGACAAAGACAATCGTGGATTCCGGCCGCCAGAGGTTGTGTTTCAGATGGTGCAGGATACGGCCAGCATCGGCCATGCCCGAAGCCGAGATGATGATGGCTGAGCCCTCGGAACTATTGAGTGCTTTGGATTCCTCCGGCGTCTTGCAGATCTTGAGCTGCGGGAACTCCGTCAATTTCTCACCATCGCCAAACATCCGGATGGCCTCTTCGTCAAACTCCTGAAAGTTCTTCATGAAGATGCGCGTGGCATTGATAGCCAAAGGGCTGTCGAGGATGATAGGGATATCCCCATCGAGGCGTCCCTGTTTCCAGAGATTATGGAAATAATAGAGCAAAGTCTGCGTACGTCCTACCGCAAAAGACGGAATAATGACATTGCCGCCCCGGTCCATGGTATCATTGACGATTTCCAGCAGCTTGGTTTCTTTGTCATAGAGCTTATGCTGACGGTCGCCATAGGTGGATTCCACGACGAGGAAATCCGCTCCGGTGATTACCGTAGGATCTTTGATGATGGGCTGCTTGGGCTGGCCTAAGTCCCCGGAGAACACCAGCTTCGTAGTCTTATCGCCTTCAGTAACCTGCAGATCCACAATGGCCGAGCCAATGATATGACCAGCATCAAAGAATCTGACCTTGACATTATCGCCCAGAGTGAATTCCTGTTCATAAGACATGGGAACAAAATGTTTCAAGGCACCCATCGCATCATCAAGGGAATAGATGGGTTCTACCGGTTCTTCGCCCCGTCGCTGATTCTTGCGATTGAAGGATTCCGCATCGGACTGCTGGATAAAGGCTGAGTCCGGCAGCATGATCTGTGCCAGATCACAGGTAGCCGGCGTCGCATACACCGTTCCCTTGAAGCCATCCTTTACGAGTTTGGGAATCAAGCCGCAATGATCGACATGGGCATGGGTAAGGATAACGGCCTCTATCCCAGCCGGATTGAAAGGGAAGTTCTCGTAATTGAGCTCCCGAATCCGCCGAGCGCCCTGAAACATGCCGCAATCAATGAGATACTGCCGCTCCTGCGTCTCCAATAGATAGCAGGAACCTGTTACCGTATGAGCTGCGCCTAAAAATTCCAATCGCATAAAAATCCACTCCTTTCGGATTTATATAGGTATAATTCCGTAAAGGAGTGGAAAATTCCTGCTTATTTTATTTTTCGCCAATCATCCGGACTTCCGGCTGCAGCTCTACGCCATGGGCTTCTTTGACACGCTTCTGGACTTCATGGATCAGGTTCACTACATCGGCTGCCGTAGCGCCACCCTTGTTGACCACGAAACCGGCGTGCTTGGTGGACACCTGAGCACCGCCTACGGTCAGGCCCTTGAGCCCCGTCTGATCGATCAAGGTGCCGGCAAAGTAGCCCTCCGGCCGCTTGAAGGTGCTGCCTGCGCTGGGCATTTCCAGTGGCTGTTTGCTTTCCCGGCGGTTCGTGTAGTCGGCAATGCCGGCACGAATGTCTTCTTCCTTGCCCGGCGTAAGTTCCAGTTCTACTTCCACGATGGCCTCGCCGTTGCTTTGGAAAATGCTGTGGCGATAGCCAAGGTCCAATTCAGCCAAGGAATAGGTCTTGATTTCGCCATCGCGGGTGACGGCACGGACCGTCTTGACCACGCTCTTGGTCTCGCCGCCATAGGCGCCGGCATTCATGAAGACAGCGCCGCCGATACTGCCCGGAATACCGCAGGCAAATTCCACGCCCGCCAGACTATGCTGGGCAGCGATTTCCGCCACATCCTTCCAAATTGCGCCTGCACCTACAGTCATCCGCGTGCCTTCCACCCGAACAAAATCGATATTATCGGCAAAGTTCACCACTACCCCACGGATTCCCTTGTCCCGCACGAGCATATTGGAACCATTGCCTACAAAGGTCAAAGGCAGGTCATATTCCTTGACCAGCTGAAGGATCTTCTGCGTCTCCTCCAGGCTGGAAGGTTTCAACAGGCAGTCCGCCGGACCGCCAATCTTGAACGTGGTGTGCTCACTCATCGGAGCATCCAATATGATTTGTTCTGGCTTAAGGAACTTGCGGCAGTCCGCCAGGAAATTTTCGTTGATCATTGTTGCTTTCTCTTCCTCGTTACTTTTTATTTTTTCCACATGCGCAGGCCAGGGCCCACTTCCTCCAGCTGTCCGAAATCCAGCTGTCTCAGGGCCTCATAGGCCACGACAGCCACGGCATTGGACAGGTTCAGAGAACGTGCCTCCTCAATCATCGGGATGCGCACGCAGGAATCCCAATGCGCATTCAAGATTTCCTCAGGAATTCCTGCCGACTCCTTGCCAAAGACCAGCATGTCCTCGGAAGTATACTGCACTTCCGTATGGGCATGGGGAGCCTTGGTGGAACAGTAGTAAAAATTATGATCCGGATATTTTTCCAGCACTTCGGCAAAGTTCTCATGGTAATGAACCTTGACCAGATGCCAGTAGTCTAGTCCTGCCCGTTTCAAATGCTTGTCATCCGTGGAAAAGCCCAGGGGCTTGACCAGATGCAGTTCAATGCCGGTAGCGGCACACAGCCGGGCAATATTACCCGTATTGCCGGGAATTTCCGGCTCTATCAATACAATATGCAATCTCGTACACCTCGAATTTTTTTCAACGCCCCTATTATAGCGAATTATGGACAAAAGAGCAATAAATCTCTGCAAATTATATCCAGACACAGCAAAATGCTCTGCCAGAAATCTCGCAGAGCATTTTGGATTAATGTCAAAATGTTAGCAGCAATCATGCATTGGCCAGGACTTCCAAAGCCTGTTCTGTAGTCATCAATATTTCCCGAGGCTTGCTGCCAATGTTCGGGCCGACGATATTGAGCTCTTCCATGGTATCAATAAGCCTTGCCGCTCTTGTATAACCGATATGGAAGCGGCGCTGGATGCTCGATGCCGAAGCCTGTCCCGTACTCATCACGAGATTGACTGCATCGTTAAGCAGGGCATCGGTCTTAGGTGCACTGCGTGCACCGCCGCTCTTGCCGCTCTCCTCTTCGCTGGCGGCTTCCATTTCCCGCTGGGTGAAGGCTTCGATTTCCTCGTTGGGTTCCATTTCCTGCCCCTGAGCGCGGATAAATTCCAGAAGCTTTTCCACTTCCCCATCGCTGATAAAAGCGCCCTGCACGCGGCGGGGCTTAGAGGCGCCAATCGGGAAAAAGAGCATATCGCCGCGGCCCAGGAGTTTTTCGGCACCGCTGCGGTCAAGAATCGTGCGGGAGTCAATCTGACTCGATACGGCAAAGGAGATTCTCGACGGCACATTGGCCTTGATGATGCCTGTGATGACATCCACGGACGGTCTCTGGGTGGCCAGCACCATATGGATACCAGCCGCACGGGCTTTCTGCGCCAAACGGCAGATGGCATCTTCCACGTCATGGGGCGCGACCATCATGAGGTCGGCCAACTCGTCGATGATGATGACAATGGCCGGCATCTTATCATCGGGGAAGCTGTCGTTATAGCCCTGCATATTGCGGACACCTTTTTCCGCAAACTTGCTATAGCGCTTCTCCATCTCCTGCACCGACCAGTTGAGTACCGATGCGGCTTTCTTCGCATCGGTAACCACGGGCACCATCAGATGGGGAATGCCATTATAGTTGGACAGTTCGACCATCTTGGGATCTACCAGAATGAATTTCACTTCATCCGGCTTGGCCTTGAACAGGATACTCGTGATCAGCGTATTGATGCAGACGGATTTACCAGAACCCGTGGCACCGGCTACCAACAGATGCGGCATCTTGCCCAAGTCGGCAAAGATGCCCTGCCCGCCGATATCCATGCCCAAACCAACGGTCAATTTTGATTTAGCCTTGTCGAATTTGGCATTTTCCAGCACTTCCCGAAGCTGTACGCCTTCGAGCTCCCTGTTCGGCACTTCAATGCCGATGGCACTCTTGCCCGGGATCTGCTCGATGCGCACGGAAGCCGCGGCCAGCCGCAGGGCAATATCATCAGCCAAATTGGTGATCTTGCTGACTTTGACGCCTGGAGCCGGTTCCAGTTCATAGCGGGTAACCGCCGGGCCATGGCAGGCATTCAATATATTGGCCTTGACCTTGAAGTCAGCCAAGGTCTGCTGCAGGGTACGGGCATTATCAGCAATCTCGAGCTCTAGTTCCGTATTCTGCGCCTTGACATGCTTGCTGAGGATTTCCGTAACTTTCGGCAGTACATAGGGCTTGACAGGCTTGGGAGCCTCTTCCACGGCCTTTTCCGAACCATCAAGAATGGCGGCCGCCGGCATGATGGGAGCAATCTCCCCATAGCTGGGCATGGCCGTGCGCTTGGCGGCATCCTTCATCGGCTTGGCAGATGGTGCCACCGGCTTAGGCTGGGCTACATTGATGGCCGGCTGACGGTCAATCTGACTGGTCTGATCTGACTGATCACTTGACTGGTCAAGAGGCATAAAGTCATCGGCCAAGCCCAATTCAGCCTCTTCCTCCTCAAAATCCGGCTCATTGTCTGCCCGGCCGTATTCAATGGTAAACTGTGGCAAATCCTCTGCCTGCGGTTCCGGCTCCGGTTCTATGCCAAAAGGATTATCGGCCACAGGCTTATGAACTGCAGCCGGCTGTTCTTCTTCCGCCAAAGGCGGCTGAGCAAAACGATCATCTGCCTCCTGATTATAGAAGGAGGCTTTTACCTTCTCAACTACCTTTTCTTCCATGCGCTCACTGACATCGGCCACTTTTTCATAGGCTACGGCCATAGCCTTGCCCGTGGCAACCGCGCTTCTGGCCGCCGTGCGCTGGGTGCGCCGTACACCATTGGCCAAAGACCAGGTCGTACTCAAAAGGACAGAACCAATCACGCCAGCAACCAACAGGATAGTTGAACCATCCACACCAAAGAACTTCCGCAGGATCAGAAGCAAGCCGCCTGCCAGCAGGCCGCCCCCTTGGGGCAGGCTTTCCGGCAGGATCTCGGCGCCCGGCTCAATGGCAAAACTATGCCAAATAGCCAGCACGGACAGGAACAATAAGCCCATGCCAAAAAATCTCGGACTGTACACCAGTCCATGGTGTTTCACGATATACTGATAGCCAATCAATAGTATCAGCAAGGAAATCACGATTGCCCCTATGCCAAACATATAATGCAGGCATTTGGCAAAGTACACCCCGACAAAGCCGACGTTCAGGCCACAAAGGCCGCAAATGGAGATAAGGCTTACCGCCACTAAGAGAAGGCCCCAGAGTTCATACTTGCGTTCGGGATTGGCGGCAGGCTTTGCCGTTGTCTTTTTCCTGCCGGAGGCCTTTCTGCGCCGCGGAGCAGTCTTTCGCTCCGCTACTTTCTTATTCAAGGGATCACCTCAACCATATTACATTATTACTTTGTGATGCGTTCAGCACAGCGCTGGGCCTCGAAGAAGATACGCTCTTCATCAAGCGTCTTGAGCTCGCGATTTTCCATGATGACCTGACCGTCACAGATGACCGTATCCACGGAACTGGAATTAGCGGCATAGACCAGCAGCGAAATGAGATTATTGCGCGGGAACCAAGCGGCGCTGTTCATATCCCAAAGTGTGATATCAGCCTTGGCGCCAGTCTCTAGACGGCCCAAATTATCAAGTCCCACAGCCTGAGCGCCGTATTCCGTGCCCATCTTCAGAGCTTCAAAAGCAGGAACGGCCAGAGGATCGTATTCGTTGACCTTATGGAGCATTGCCGCTAGATTCACTTCTTCCAGCATATCCAGATTATTGTTAGAGGAAGCACCATCCGTACCCAGAGCCGTAACTACACCTTCTTTGAGTAGACGGGTTACCGGGGCAAAACCGCTGGCCAGCTTCATATTGCTTCCGGGATTATGGGCAACTGCAATGTTATGTTTTTTGATGATTTCAATATCATTGTCATCCAGATGCACACAGTGAGCAGCCAATACATGGTCATTGTCGAAAATTCCCGTTTCTTCCACCCAGGCAAAAGGACGTTTGCCATACTGTTTGAGTGAGTCCTCTACCTCGATTTTCGTCTCATGCATATGGATATGAATCCCTGCCCCCAGCTCCTGCGCAGCCTTGGCCACTTTCTTGAGGAAATCTGGCGGACAGGTATAGGGCGCATGGGGGCCGAACATCACGGAGATACGGCCATTATTGGCACCATGGAATTCCTTATAAAGCTCCACATTTTCCTGCAGTTTCTTTTCCCCGTCCGGCGCCACGCCGATGATGCCGCGGCAGAGCACACCACGGATACCGGCATCCATCGTTGCCTCCGCTACCCGGTTCATATACGGGCCATACATATCGGCAAAGGTGGTGGTGCCGGAACGCACCATTTCCACCATGGCCAGCATAGCACCCCAGTAGATATCCTCTTCATCCATCTTGGCTTCGGCTGGCCAAATCATATTATTGAGCCAATCCATCAACGCCATATCATCGGCATAGCTGCGCAGGAGCGTCATGGAGGCATGGGTATGCGCATTGACAAACCCCGGCACAGCCAGATGATTCTTGCCATCGATTACCTTGCCCGGACGGAAATCTTCAGGCACTTCGCCGATAGCGGCAATCTTATTGCCATCGAGCATGATATTGGTCAATGGTGTCGTGCCATCCGGCAGCACCACATATACGTCTTTGATTAAAGTCTTCAAGATTCTTCCTCCTATTATTCCAGATTGAGATAAGCCCGCTGTTCCGGCGTGAGCGTGTCGATGGCCATTCCCAAGGATTTCAATTTCAGCTCGGCCAGTTTCACATTGACCTCATTGGGCATCAGATGAACTTCCTTCGCCAGTTCCTGGCCATGTTCCAAGAGGTGCATCATGGAGAAGAACTGCACGCCGAAGGACAGGTCCATGATTTCAGCCGGGTGGCCGTCGCCAGCAGCCAAATTTACAAGACGGCCTTCGGCCAGCAGGTAGATCTTGCGGCCATCGGGCTGCAGGAATTCTTCGATATTATTGCGCACCTTGCGGCGAGACTTGGACAGGCTTTCCAGTTCCGGAATGTTGATTTCGCAGTCAAAATGACCGGAGTTGGCCAGCATAGCGCCATCCTTCATGGACTCGAAATGACGCTTGACGATAACGTCCTTATCACCAGTCAGCGTCAGGAAGATATCGCCAATCTTTGCCGCTTCGTCCATGGGCATCACGCGGAAGCCGTCAAAGACCGCTTCGATAGCCTTGATTGGATCTACTTCCGTAATCACGACGTTAGCACCGAGGCCGCGGGCACGCATAGCGCCGCCCTTGCCGCACCATCCATAGCCAGCGATAACCACGGTCTTGCCCGCAATCACGAGGTTCGTCGTGCGCATGATACCATCCCAAGTGGACTGGCCCGTGCCATAACGGTTATCAAACAGGAACTTCATATAGGCATCGTTGGCCGCGATCATCGGGAATTCCAGCTTACCTTCCTGCGCCAGGCCGCGCAGACGATGCACGCCCGTGGTGGTTTCCTCGGAACCGCCGACAATCTTTGGCAGGCAATCACGATGAGTGGTATGCAGGGCATGCACGAGGTCGCCGCCATCATCGATGATGAAATCCGGCTCAATCTTCAGCGCTTCATCGATGAACTTGAAGTATTCCTCTTCCGTGCAGTCATGCCAAGCAAAGACGTTGACGCCGTCTTCTACGAGGGCTGCGGCCACATCATCCTGCGTGGAAAGCGGATTGCTGCCCGTAATGGCCACTTCTGCCCCGGCATGCATGAAGACCTCGGCCATATAGGCGGTCTTGGCTTCCAGATGCAGGGTAATCACCATTTTTTTGCCAGCGAAGGGCTTGGTCTTGGAAAATTCTTCATCCACAGCCCGCATAACCGGCATAAAATTCTTTACCCATTCAATTTTATCATGGCCGGACGGAGCCAGCTTAATATCGCGAATCATTGATTTCATGGTAATGCCCTCCCTATTACATAGATAAGTATAATATGAATAAAATCTTAAACTTTATTGTAACATGAAAACGCGCCTGCCGTCACTTTTTTTCTTATTTTTCCAACCGCTTGTCCAGTTCCATATAATCCGTCAGATCAGCCACGAGCGGCGTAATGGAAATATAGCCCTGCTCCGTGGCATAGATATCCGTGGCATTGCCCTTATCCCGGTCATAGATTTCCCCGGCCATGGTATAGAAAACCTTGCCGTCCCGTTCCTCTTTGGTAAAGGCATTGAGATAATCCCGCTTGCCCTGCCGCCCGAAGACATACTGTGGCACATCATCCTTGAGGAATAGCGGGAAATTCAGATTGAACAGGAAACATTTTCCCTCCTCAGGCATCAGTTTCCGGAAATCCCGGGCAAATATCTTCGCCGCCTCCTGATAGGTCAGCTGGCTGTCCACATCGATTGATAAGGCAAACGCCGGGATATCGTGAAAATAACCTTCCATCGCTGCGCCCACCGTGCCAGAATAGATGATATCCGTCGCCAGGTTCGCCCCATGATTGATGCCGGAAATCACCAGATCGATTGGCCTGTCTTCTGTCATAAAGGCTTCAATATAAAGCTTGGCGCTGTCCGCCGGCGTGCCGCCGATGGCCCAGGCTTCAATGCCGTATTTCTCCTCCAAAGTTTTATCCCGAGCCACTTCAATGGGTTTGCCAATGGTCAGGGCGTTGCTCATGCCGCTCTGCTGTTGCATGGGTGCAGCCACGATCACTTCGTGCTCCTGATATAGAGCCTGCACCAATGCTTCCAGACCTGCGGCCTTTACACCGTCATCATTTGATAGTAAAATACGCAAAAATCTTCCTCCTCCGTTCATACGCTATCCCTATTTTACACAATTTCGGCACTTTCGTACAATAATATTTGCGCTAAGGGAAAAAAGAGCGTATAATAGGTGGGTAAAAATTCTCAAGCGAGGAGTATTATTATATGGCAAATAGATTTTATGATCTGACGGTGGCTGGCTGCAAGCGTTCGCTGCCCATTTTGAATGTTACGGACAAATTAGCGATTGCAGGCTTCATCATGCTCGGCGATCCGGATTTGACGCTGGCCTGTGCCAAGGATCTGGCCAAGAAGATTCCAGCCGAGACTGACGTAATCCTCACGGCTGAAACCAAGGGCATTCCTTTGGCTGCCGACCTGGCCCGCGAGCTCGGCATGGAACGCTATGTCGTAGCCCGCAAATCCGTCAAGGCCTATATGGAAAACGCCGTCTGGGTGGAAGATGTCTCCATCACCACCAAGGGCGTACAGAAACTCTGCCTCGATGGCGTAGATGTTGACCGTCTCAAGGGCAAGAACGTCCTGCTGCTGGACGACGTAATCAGCACAGGTGGTTCCATGAAAGCCCTGACCGAACTCACGGAAAAAGCCGGCGGCAAGGTAATCGGCCAGGCCTGCGTACTGGCTGAGGGCGATGCAGCCAAACGGGATGATATCATCTTCCTCGAAGCCCTGCCCCTCTTTGAAGCTGAATAAAAAAAAGTCCGAAAGATCCTTTTCCAAGGTTCTTCCGGACTTTTTTATTTCATTCACCGAACTCTCTCTACCATATAGGCATAAGGGGCTGTCTGTCTATGATTCAACAGCCGGTAACAGCCTACTGTATAATCCCTGCGTGGCAAATTACCTAAAAACTCTTCCAGCATCACTGCTTCCTGGGCTCCGGCTTCATGTCCCGGATAGGCCACAATGATGCATATGCCATTAATACTCAATTTGTCCAGCACCTGCTCCACTGCCATGCGAGTGCTCTCCTTTACTGTCGTTACCTTATGCTCCTCCCCCGGCAGATAGCCAAGATTAAACATAGCCACATCAATATTTCCCGGTACTTGCTTGTCAATCTCCGCATGGCTGGCCAATATATATTCAATCCGCGAAGCATAAGCCGCCGTCTTCAACCGGGTATGTTCAAGCGCCGCCTGCTGGATATCAAAGGCATAGATTTTTGCCTGGTCAGGACCATGCTCTGCCAAAAATAAAGTATCATTGCCATTGCCCGCTGTAGCATCCACTATGACGTTGGCCCCGGCCAAAGCCGGCAGGATGGACTGCTGTACTAAATTGATTACATTACTGACTGTCTGCACTTTATCAACTCCCTGCTACCATTCTACTACAAAAGACCGCCACAGGAAACAGCCTTATTGCTGCCCCTGTGGCGGTTTATAGGTTTATGAATTTTGTCAGCCCTTAGAAGAAGAACTGTACACGGCCGAAGATGCGTTTCACACCATTGTCGAGGCCAATCTGGTTGTCAAAGAGCTGTTTGCCCTGTGCATACTTAACCGTAGTCACGACATTCTTGGCTACCGTGTAGTTAGCACCGAGTTCCCAACCTCTTTCCGCCCACTTGATGCCATCATAGGATGGATCAGCGGCTACGAAAGCACCAAGATGGCGATAAGCTACATAAGCGCCCCAGCTGCCACGGTTGGCCGGCACAGCACCTTTATAGTCATACTCGATGCTATATGCCTTATCTGCGCCGTTCAATTTAGCAAGATCTACCGGTACAAAATTGGCAGTACCTAAGCTGCTATCTGCCTTTGTATTCTGTGCATAGTTAAGTTTCAATTTGGAGTTCTTATCAAACTTATAAGCAGCATTCACTGACCAGATATAAGCATCTTTATCTTTGATTTTTTCGCCGGCCATAAGCTTACGAATATTGCTCATACTGGTGAAATTAAAGATTTCATTTTTCAGATGATGGAACGCTACACCGCCGGAGAACTTGCCACCCTTATCATACTGTACACCGATAACCTGGTAATCAGCCTTGGACTTATCTTCCACTTGGGGGATCTTCGATACGCTGTCAGCACGCAGCGCCCTCTGAATGGTATCAGAATCACCAATTACTGAATCAGCGAAGGACACGGCACCCAAACGCTTAAGATCCCAACGGCCTGCACCAACAGTCACTTTCACGTCCTTGCCATATTCCAACTGTGCACCGGAATATTCATCATCGAAAAGCAGATCACTGTCAACGCTCATCGGCAGTTTACCGAGTTTAGCCGTGAACTTGCCATAATTGCCCTCTGCCCAGATGCGCTTCAGGGAAACATTGCCGGATTCGTCAGACTGCATATTGTTGGTAGCATCCAAACGTGCCTTTACCTTCCAATGGCTGTTGACCTCTGCCGTCGGCTGTAAGCGGAACAATACCTTGTCATTGTTTTTCTTACTTTTACCGAGCACATTATTTGGTATTGGTAGCCCCGGCAATCTCGCCAGCAACTCATTCCCGCTCTTAATCAGGTCATAACGATCACTGGTATAGGTGTAACGAGCTTCACCATTCCATTTTACCTTGTCAGCATTGCGTTCCAGATTGGCAACACGTACACCCAGATTGTTGAGTTCTTCAGCGAACTCAGCAGCCAGTTTGTCAACGAGAGCCTTATCTGCACCGCTGGTATTCTTGGCCATAGCCTTGGCTACCATCTGTGCCATTTCGTAGCGGGTGATATTGCGATTGCCCTTGAAAGTCGTGTCGCCATAACCTTCAATAACCCCGTCATTAGCCAGCTGCGTTACCGCATCATAGGCCCAATGATCTGCCGGTACATCCGAGAACGGATTCGTGGCAGCAAAGGTGGTGCTGGTCATGCCTACCAGCAGAGCAGCACCGAGAGTTGCACTGAGTGTCTTTTTCATGAGAAATCCCTCCTGAAATAAAATAATACTTACTGTCAGGAGTGCTGCAACATTAGTGTCCATGTTTCCTACTGTCAAACAACACACCTAACTTCTATTATAATATTCTGTATATTGTGGATAATCAAGCCTCACTCAGGTACACATGTCCCCCCCCCGGGTGGATTATCATACATTTTCTCCTTCATTCTCATTTTTTTACACAATTTCAGATTATTTTCAGTAAACACTAATTTGGCTCTCATTTTACTTTTTCCACCACATAGGCATACGGTGCTGTCCGTGCATGATTCAGCAGGCGATAACAGCCTGCCGTATAGATCTTTCGTGGCAAATGTTGCAGAAATTCTTCCAGCATACCCATTGCCCGCTGTGGCATCCACCACTACACGAGCCTTCGCCAAAGCAGGCAGGATTGCTGCCTTCACCAAATTCAATACATTGCTGACTGTCTGCAAATCTATCACCTTTTCTCCAATATGATATCTTCATTATAACATAACCCACAAAAGACGTTCCACAGAGGATAAGCTTCTCTTGTGGAACGTCTTTATATTATGTGAAGGATTAAGCAGCATGTTCTGTGTGCATATAGGTGGCTTTATCCAACATGTTTTCATTTTGGGACAAAGCCGTGGTCACCGCAATATCACCAATGGTATTGATGGTAGTACGGAACATGGAGGTCAGCGGATCAATTCCCAGCACAATGGCCGATGCTTCCACAGGTAGGCCGAAGGATACGATAATGGAGGTCAGGCAGACAAAGGAGCCGCCCGGCACCCCAGGCGCGCCGATGGACAGAGCCACAACCGTAACGAACAGCGCCCCAATGAAAGCTGGTGTCATTTCCAAGCCGTACATTTTCGCCAACAAAATCGCCTGAATGGAAAAATAGAAACAGCCGCCGTCCATATTGACCGTAGCCCCCAAGGGAATGGAAAAAGAGGACAGCCGTGGTGAAACTCCCATCTTTTCCGTGCAGAAACGCATGGTAAAGGGCATAGCTGCGGTGCTGCTGCCCATGGAAATGGCCACTGGCACAAAGCTGCCGATTTTTCTTAAAAATGGCATAGGAGAGATTTTCCCCATCAGTATCATAACGGCGGCATAGACGCCCAGCATCGCTATGGCGCCGATGAACTGCCCCAGCAGCACGCGTCCCAATAATAACAGGGAATCCGTACCTACCGTGAACATCAAAGCCATCATGGACAGGAAGGCAATCAGCGGAATAAACTGTGCCAATAAAGTGATGACGCGCAGGCAGAAGGTATTCATGGTTTCAATGAAGTTTTTCAGAAGCTGCGCTTTTTCTCCCAGCATATTGATGGTTATGCCGAACAACACAGAGACGAAAATAATCTGCAGCATATCCCGATTCACAATGGGAGCCACCAGATTTTCCGGCACCACGTTCACAAGCATATCCAGCAGAGAGATGCTCACCCTTTCTCCGCCGCCACTGACCGTCCCCATCTGTGGCACGCCGCCGTGAAACATGAACAAGCCGATGATAATGCTGAGCGTTGTAGCAATTATGGTGGTACACATATAGGTCCCCACCAGCTTACCGCCAATGCGCCCGATGTCCGAAGCATTGGATATGCTGGTCAGGCCTGAGATAATGGAGAAGAACACCACTGGCGCAATCATCATATTCAGGGAATTGAGGAACATCGTCCGGAGGCTGCTGATGATGTTCTTGTTCAGCATAGTAATGAAATCCGACGAAAGCATTTCCTGGATAAGGGCTCCGGCCAGGATGCCCATGAACATGGCAAACAGCGTATAACGGATCTGCTTGTTGCCTGCTTCATGTACCTTGATGGTGACGATATTCTTGCCATTGCTATGGGTATAGGAAAGCATTTCCTTTTGGGATTTCAGCACGATCGTCCGCTGATAATCCGGATCATCTTCATTCCATTCCGATAAAAGCTGCAATGGATTATAGGCTTTGCCAATGGTTTCCATGCGCACGGAAATATCACCAAAGTGTTTCTGCAGATAGACCTTAACGTGAACTTCCGGGCGCAAGGAAAGCTGAAGCGAATAGATATGCTCCAACAGCTGCCTGGCTGTTTCTGCCTCCCGCTCCGATACGCCTATTTTTTGCAGAGACTCACCGATAGCTGCGATGGTTTGTCGAAAAGTCTCTGCTGTCAGTTCAAAAGTACGCCATCTCTCAAACATTCCTTCCCCTCCTCATATTTCATCTATATCCCCTTATACGAACAACAACAGAGCCAACGGCAGGACCAACAACAAGAGATAAGGCTTGCGCTCGCCCTTTGGTATGGCCTCCTGCAACACCATCTGCACCAGAGCCACGTTGGACATGACCAGGAAGAACATTCCCTTGCTTTCAAAGAACAGCCCCATAGCCTCCCGATGGCTCAGACCATAAGGCAGCCGTGCCCAGTCCACCAGTCCTGCAATCAGCAGGATGGATAACGTCAGCCCCAAAAAGCCTGGCAGGATGATGCGCTTGAAAAACACAGTATCGCCGATGCTTTGCTGACGATGGCGGAACAAAATCGGCAGGGAACAGGACAGGGTGGCAATCAATAGCAGTACAGCGATAACCGGTGGCAACCGCCAGAGATTACGCAGGAATATGGCGAGATTCAGCACAAACATAACCTTGCCGACAATAAAGAGCTTCGTCGGATTGTAATACTCCATAAACTCAGACATAGCGTACCCCCACTCATGGCTCCACAATATTGAAATCCCCGGGCTTGCCGCCCACGAAGCGGTTCAAGGACTGCATCAAAAGCTCCATAGGAGCAGCATCTCCCGTAATCTCCGCTGCCTGGCGGAATTTGTCCGCCATCCCTGCCATCATCAGCAACAGGGCCTTGGCAGGACACTTCACCACAGTATCCACCGGCCGTGCTTCTTTGGCGTAGAGCAGCACGCCGTAACGCAGATAGGCAGTATACGTTTCCTTGATATCGGTAAGCTCGAAGCGGATGGCAGCATTCTCCTCTGCCGTGGCCTGCCTATCCAGCAAAATCCCCATATAATCAAAGGCCATTTCCGGGGTGAGGTTTTCCATCATATCGCCACCAAAACCGGGGCGATTGGGTATCTTCAACATCAAATTGCCATGACGCAGTTCCACGGCTCCCGTCAGATAGCAGTTGCGCCAGGGGCCAGATTCCGCCTGATAACCCAGCTGTTCAAAGGCATCGGCACAGAGCCGACGGGCCTCGGTATTCCCGGGGTCGGCAAAGACCAGCTTATTGGTCAGCTCCGCCACCCACTGATATTCCCCAGCCTCAAAGTCCTGCCGGGCCTTTTCCAAAACAGCTTCCACGCTGCCCAGGCCCAGGTACTGAGCCCACTTTTTTCCGCTCTCCTCCGGCGGCAGCTTGTGCAGATGAATGGGATTGGCATCATACCAGCCCATGAATTTCTGATAGACCGCCTTGGCATCATGGGACACCGTGCCATAATACTGGCGGGTGTACCAGTTTTTCGCCAGCATAGGCGTAAGCTCGATGATATGGGCGATTTCGTCAGCAGTGTACCCCAGATTCAATAGAGCCAATGTCTCATCGTTGATGAATTTATAGACCGCCGCCGTATCCAGCAGGTAATCGCGAATCAAATCCTTCCCCCAATGGGGCCAGTTATGGGACTGGAAGGTCACTTCGGTCTTGTCGCCGTAAAGGGCTGCCGCTTCCATGATGTACTTGGCCCAGGCATTGCCGTCCCGAACCTGAGCTCCCCGCAGGGTATAGAGATTATGCAGGGTACAGGTGCAGTTTTCCGCCAGCCACAGGGCTTTTTTCTGCGGAAAATACGTATTCATCTCCGCCGGCGCTTCCGTCCCCGGCGTCATCTGAAATTCCATCTCCACCCCGTCGATGATGATAGTCGCCCCGGTTTCCTTGATTTCCCAGGTGGGCAGGATAAAGGAAGAGGTGGCCCGCCGGGTCTGCCCCATGCCAATGCCGATACCCAGACCGCCCTTTGGCCCCTTTTCCAGGAAAACGCCGTACTGATACCCCGCCCGCCGGCTCATGGCTCTGCCTGCGTAGAGATTTTCCTCCATGGCGGACTTGGTAAAGCCCTGGGGCACGATGACGGGAATCTTACCGCTGGCAATCTGCTCATCAATGGGCAGGGAGCGGTCCGCCGCTTCCTCGTCGGTCAGGAAGGCCTTGATGCCGCCAAAATGGTCGATATGGGGATGAGAAATGACAACAGCCTTGACAGGGCGCTTGCCCAAATGCTTCTCCACTAACTCCATGGCTGCCTTTGCCGTCTCCACCGCCATGGAGGTATCGAAGACAATCCAGCCTGTATCTCCGGCAATCAATGTCACATTGGCCATATCAAAGCCCCGCACCTGATAGATGCCCTTGGTGACCTCAAAAAGCCCCGCGATATGATTGTTCTTCGTATTTTCCCAGAGGCTCGGATTCGCTGTGTCAGGTGCTTTCTTCATCTCGTCCAAAAAGGCATAAGCAGCCTGGCTCCAGACCACCTCTCCGTCTGCATTGCGGATTTCCAAAGCCTCCGGCGCCGCCAGCAATCCCCGCCGCGCAAACTCCCCTTCGCGCTTGTCGTGGAAATCCAGCTGCTCATAAACCGCTGCATTCCTTTTCGCCGTCTGGACCGTTGCATTCTTCTTCTCAACCGTCAGTTTTTCCCGCAAAATAAGCCCTCCTTTTCAACTTTGTTACCAGTATTCTGCTATTCAGGCTCCTTCCTCAAACGACCATAATCCCTTACATCCGATATATCGTAAAAAAACAAGGAAACTTAATCACTATTTTCCCGTCTATTCCTAACATAAAAGCACCCAAAAGCTAAAATTTGACATGTCAATCCCCCACTGCGTTCCGTCGCATACTAAGCGGGACCGGGGCATTGACTGTCTGCAGCGTATGGTGCTTAGCGTAAAAAAACCGATTTTTGCCTACATCCGTTCTATCTGTAAAAGTCTGCTGTCTGAGCGCAGCGAGTTTTGACTTTTACAGATACTGAATTGAAAGGCAAAAATCGGTTTTAGCTAAGCACCATAGCGAAGAACAGCCAATGCCCCGGCCCCGCGTCATATGCCACGAATCAATGGTGCGAATTATTATTCATTCTTCTCTTCAAGCAAGGGTTTCAGGAATTTCCCAGTGTAAGACGCCGGAACCTTCACGATATCTTCGGGTCTGCCAGAGGCCACAATGGTGCCTCCCTTATCTCCCCCTTCAGGCCCCAGGTCGATAATATAATCCGCCGTCTTAATCACATCGAGATTATGCTCAATGACCACGACGGTATCGCCCCCATCCACCAGCCGCTGCAAAATCCCCAGCAGCTTATGGATATCGGCAGAATGCAACCCCGTGGTGGGTTCGTCCAAAATGTAAAGGGTCTTGCCCGTACTGCGGCGGGAAAGTTCTGTCGCCAGCTTCACGCGCTGAGCCTCGCCACCGGACAGGGTAGTAGCCGGCTGGCCCAATTTGATATAGCCCAGGCCCACATCCTGAATGATCTGCAGCTTGCGGGCAATGCGCGGCACATTGGCAAAGAACACCACCGCTTCATCGATGGTCATATCGAGCACATCGGCAATGGTCTTGCCCTTATAGCGGACTTCCAAGGTTTCCCGGTTGTAACGCGCTCCCTTGCAGACTTCGCAGGGCACATAGACATCGGGCAGGAAGTGCATTTCGATTTTCAAGATGCCATCGCCCTTGCAGGCCTCGCAGCGCCCGCCCTTGACATTGAAGCTGAAGCGCCCGGGCTTGTACCCCCGCACCTTGGCTTCGCTGGTCTGGCTGAACAGCTCGCGGATGGCATCGAATACGCCGGTATAGGTGGCGGGGTTGGAACGCGGCGTACGGCCAATAGGCTGCTGGTCGATATCGATGATCTTGTCGATATGTTCAAGTCCCTTGATCTTCTTATGCTTGCCCGGTTTGCCCTTGGCATGATAGAGCCTTGAGGCAATGCCCTTATAGAGAATCTCATTGACCAATGTACTCTTGCCCGAGCCGGATACACCTGTTACCAGCGTCAGCGTTCCCAAGGGGAATTTCACACTGATATCCTTGAGATTGTTTTCGGCCGCACCAACCACTTCAAGGAAATTGCCATTACCCGGACGGCGGCGCGACGGCACGGGGATGAATTTCCTGCGGGACAGGTATTGACCGGTCACGGACTCAGGCACCTGCATGATTTCCTGCGCCGTGCCCTGCGCCACCACCTGACCGCCATGCTCACCAGCACCGGGGCCGATATCGATGATATGGTCCGCGGCGTACATGGTATCTTCGTCATGCTCGACCACGAGCAGGGTATTGCCCAAATCCCGCAAGTTTTTGAGAGTTTCCAACAGTCGGTTGTTGTCCCGCTGATGCAGGCCGATACTGGGTTCATCCAGTACATAGAGCACCCCCTGCAACCCCGAGCCAATCTGCGTGGCCAGCCGGATGCGCTGGGCTTCGCCGCCTGATAGCGTACCTGCCGCCCGCGACAAGGTCAGATAGTCCAGGCCGACATTCAGCAGGAAATTCAGCCGCGCATGGATTTCCTTCAGGATCTGTCTGGCAATCTTCGCCTCGCGGGGCGTCAATTCCAGATCCTGGAAAAAGCTCTCGGCCTCGCGGATATTCATATTGGTGACTTCATGGATATTCTTGCCGCCCACCAGCACAGACAGGGTTTCCGGTTTGAGTCTTGCCCCATGGCAGGCCGAACACGGAATCTCCGTCATATAATTCTCGTAGGACTCCCGCATCTCATCCGAATCTGTTTCCTGATAGCGACGGGAAAGAAGCGGCATCACACCCTCGAATTCCACATTGTATTCCTTGTTCTCCCCGAACATATTGACATAGTGGAAGCGGAACTTCTCATCCTTCGAACCATGCAGCAGGACTTTCTGTGTCTTCTTGTCCAGCTCCTGCCAGGGTGTATCCATATCACAGCCATAGTCGCGCAGCACCGCCGCCATGGCACACATGGCATAGGAATGCGGATTTTTCGACAACGGAGCAAACACGCCACCCGCCACTGACAGACGCGGATCGGGAATCACGAGTTCCTCGTCAAATTCCATATGACTGCCCAGCCCCATGCAGACCGGACACGCACCGAAGGGGCTGTTGAAGGAGAACATGCGCGGCGTGATTTCCGGCAGGCTGATGCCGCAGTCCACACAGGCAAAATTCTCGCTGAACATCAAGATTTCGCCGTCCACAACCTGCACATAGACGACACCTTCCCCGAGCTTCAAAGCTGTTTCCAACGAATCGGCCAGCCGCTGGTCCATACCCTCGCGCACAACCAGACGGTCAATGACCACCTCAATGGTATGTTTCTTATTCTTCTCCAGCTTGATATCGTCGTTGATATCAAAGATTTCCCCGTCAATACGCACCCGCACATAGCCTTCATGACGGATATGGTCGAGAATCTTGCGATGCTCGCCCTTCTTGCCCCGCACCACCTGCGCCATGATCAGCAGCTTCGTGCGCTCGGGCAGTTCCTTTATCTGATCGACCATTTGGTCCACGGTCTGCTGGGTAATCGGTTTGCCGCATTTCGGACAATGCGGCCGTCCGGCTCTGGCAAAGAGCAGGCGCAGATAGTCATAGATTTCCGTGACCGTGCCCACCGTGGAACGCGGATTATGGCTCGTGGTCTTCTGGTCAATGGAGATTGCCGGCGACAGGCCATCGATATTATCCACATCGGGCTTATCCATCTGCCCCAGGAACTGCCGGGCATAGGAAGACAGCGACTCCACATAGCGCCGCTGCCCTTCGGCATAGACCGTATCAAAGGCCAACGAAGATTTGCCCGAACCGGACAGCCCCGTGACCACGACTAATTTATCTCTAGGAATATCCACATTGATATTCTTCAAGTTATGGGCGCGTGCGCCCTTGATTTTAATAAATTGTTCCATTATGTACCTCTTTCTGCAGGCTCTCAACAATTTATCTCCATTTTACCATTTAATTTTTTCATCTGCAATCATGCTGTTTTTGCAAGTGCGGACTATTTCTACTGTCCTGATGGAAAGGAAGCAGAAACCATGACAGGGAAAAATAAAGGGCAGATAAGAAATTAATCTTATCTGCCCCAATAACCTGTTCCACTGCCTATCGTCACCTTATCCAGCCGGTATTTCAGTTAATGTTGCATTATTATATCATTTTCATTCATGGAAGCAATGTTCGTGTACTTCCCATCAACAGAATTGTGCAACGCAAGTTTTCCTTCACGCAACAGCTTGGCAGCTTTTTGATAAGCTTCAGAGTTCCGCTCAAAACCATCAATATGCCAATCATTTACTGGTTTAACAGCAATAATGCCATTTTTCACTTCTTTTATATAACGTATGGACATATTGCGGATGGTTCCCTCGGTTTCACCGAAGGCTTCAATGCTTGTCCAAAGCTGAGGAAAATGCTGACCTTCAAAGATCCCCCCCTTGGCAGTAAGCTGATTCATGCGATAAGAGTTCATTCCCAACCGGATCTTATCGGTATCCTTGATGACTTTCCCTGTGCGTTTGAGACGCAAATCTTTAATACGGCGGCCCGCCGGTTCGGTAAGGTCGATTACATAATTCACGCCGCCGAAAATATCATTCGTGCTGTATTTAGAAGCACGGCGGACAGGATTGTAGCTGGGTGCAATATCTCCCGGCTGTTTTTGATTGAAATATTCTGCTGACCATTCCATATAAGTGCGCAAGTCCCTGCCACTGATTTCATAGACAGTGGTTTCACCACCAGTATACTGATAATTGAAGGCAATGTCTTTGCGCCGGATTGGGCCTACGAGCATCTGAGCATTATCACGACTGATAATCACCGAAGTTACATCTGCGCCGCTATAGTAAAGCTGCACTTCATTGAAAAAATTGGTCAACGGCGTATCGGTTATCTGCACTTCGCTAATGCCAGGCATAGAATCTTCCGGAACCATATTCATGCCTGTAACTGTGCCAATCTCTTCATTGGCTGTTCTACGAGCTTCAAGATGATAGGGCGCCAAAAGTTCCACTAATCTTCCATCACTGTCATAGTTCTTCATGGGAATGGTCTGTGCTTTCTTTGCCGTAACTTCCCAACGCTTATCCTTATGGGACAATGTTAAATCAATACGTGTAAGTACCTGACCGTATTTGTACGGTTCAGAAATCAGTACGCCATTCACCATAGCACTGCTGACGTTTTTGTGCATATGGCCGGCAACAATGGCTGTAAGCTCCGGATTAGCTTGGGCAACATCCGTGACACTGGTATCCGGATGACCATTCTCATTTTCCAGCCCCATGTGCATAACGCCAATCAGGATATCGGCTTTTCCCTTCAATTCTTCAATGACCTTACGCGTTTCTATGGCAGGATTTGTTACCTTTACACTTTGCAGATGATCGGTATCTTTTTCAAATTCTGCAATCATGGGCGTATTCAGGCCGATGATGCCTACCTTTACCCCGGCTTTTTCTACGATGGCAGATGCAGGCAGGTAACGGCTCCCATCTTCATTGTACACGTTGCCACAGAGTTTTTCACCCTTGAACTGGTCGGTTACATGCTTGAGGACATCCAAACCAAAATTGAATTCATGATTGCCCATGGTCCATGTATCGTAGTGCATTTCGTTCATCGCCACAATCATAGGCTGATGAGGTTTTGTATTGAACTGCTCCACACTGTTGTCCTGGATAGAATCGCCGCAGTCCACCAAGATGACATGAGGCGTTTCCTGACGGATCTCCTTTATGGCGGTATATAACTGCACTAAGCTGCCGGAGCGATCCTCCGTATCCGTAGCATAGTCCCAGGGCATAAACCGTCCATGCACATCGCTGGTTCCCAAAATGGTAAGCTGTATCGTATCACCTGCTGCAGCCAAAGCCTTTACTCCGGACAGACCATCAACAGCTGCCGTTATGCCGCCTGCCAGTAATAACTGTAAAAAATTCCTTCTACTTAACATAGCATAGTACCTCCCATGACATCGAACTTCATTGTTTTCTTAATTCGCAGCAATTTCTTCAGCAGACTCCCTGCGCCAGGAAAGGTTGCACAGTTTTTGCGCCAGACAGCCCACTATAAGCCCCAAGACATTGGAACCGCAGATATATGCAAAAGCATAGCCAAGGTTCAGCCAGTAATCAGGTTGTGTGGGGAATGCACCAAGATAATATCCGGCAAAAACACAGGAGAAGGTGTTGAAGCCTACTAAGGAATGATTGATGAACGATAATTTCAGCGATACCATCAACACCAAAATCATAACAAAAACAGCAGACATATTAGCTGCCAGCCCTGGCATGATCTCCGAAAGCACATCGGTCAGTACCACTGCTGTAATTGCCATAAGACCAGCTGCTACGGTTGTAACGGTACCTTCCTTTATGGCCTTGCCATTTGCGCCTATTGCAAGATACCAGGCCCAACCGATAAAAACAGCCCACACCGGCAACTGCAGCAAGGCACCTGCGCATGCGGCTGCCGATACAAAAGCCACCACAATATCCGTTTGATTGATTCCCTTGATTGCCCGTAAAACCTGTTCCATAGTCAACACTCCGTTATATTTATTATCGTTTTTTATTATTCTACAGGAATGAGGACTTCTTTTAAAGGACATATGTCCTTTAAACTGTCACAGATTATCTTCCTCCGTCTTTATCATGCCATTAATCTGAAGCAGTTGTAAAGTTAACAAGATTCACTGCAGGAATAAACCGCAACTAAAGCGAATTTACTAAAAATGTACACTATTTGTATGAATTCAAATCAGGAAGGAGAACTTTGACGATATGCCTGTTATGGAATACCTGGAGCGCAATGCAAAGCTTTACGGCGACGAGGTTGCGCTGGTGGAGCTCAACCCCACCGAACCGGATACCCGCCGCATGAGCTGGAAGGAGTACAGCCTCATCGAGTCTGACACCTTTGCCCCCTACCGGCGGGAAATCACCTGGAGCGTCTTTGAGGAAAAGGCCAAC
Source organism: Pseudoselenomonas ruminantium (assembly GCF_900104055.1). GTDB lineage: Bacteria > Bacillota > Negativicutes > Selenomonadales > Selenomonadaceae > Selenomonas_A > Selenomonas_A ruminantium_C. The sequence continues at coordinate 34,271 of NZ_FNJQ01000014.1, read as the reverse complement.
CGCTGTGCCAACCTGCTCCTGCAGCGCGGCGTGGGCAAGGGGGACAAGGTGGCCATCCTCATGTACAACTGCCTGGAATGGCTGCCTATTTACTTCGGCATCCTCAAGACCGGCGCCATTGCCGTGCCCTTCAACTTCCGCTACGACGCAGGAGAGATCTTCTACTGCGCGGAACTGGCCGAGGTCAGCGTGATCATCTTCGGGCCGAAGTTTATCGGCCGTATTGAAACGAACGCAGAACGGCTGTCCAAGGGACGGCTGCTGATCTACGTGGGCGACAACTGCCCGAGTTTTGCCGAGAGCTATCATCTGATGGTGGCAGATTGCCCGAGCACTAAGCCCAATGTGCCCCCCATCACCGATGATGATTTCGGCGCAATTTATTTTTCCTCGGGCACGACAGGCTTTCCCAAAGCCATCCTGCACAAGCACCGCAGTCTCACGCAGGCCGCCAAAATGGAACAAAAGCACCATGCCACCACCCATGAGGATGTATTCCTCTGCATCCCGCCACTTTACCACACGGGGGCCAAATTCCATTGGATGGGCAGCCTCGTCGTAGGCGGCAAGGCCATCCTGCTCAAGGGCACCAAGCCCGATATCATCCTGCAGACCGTTTCGCAGGAACACTGCACCATCGTCTGGCTGCTGGTTCCCTGGGCGCAGGATATCCTGGGGGCTTTGGACAGAGGTCAGTTGAAACTGGAAGATTATGAGCTGGCACAATGGCGGCTGATGCATATCGGCGCCCAGCCGGTGCCTTCGAGCCTGATCCGTCATTGGAAGAAATATTTCCCGCACCATGCCTATGATACCAACTATGGCCTGTCCGAGTCCACAGGCCCGGGTTGCGTGCATCTGGGCATGGAGAACATCCACAAGGTCGGCGCCATCGGTGTGCCTGGTTACCGCTGGGAATGCAAGATCGTCGACAGCAATGGCCAGGAGGTTCCCCGCGGGGAAGTCGGCGAGCTCTGTGTCAAAGGCCCCGGCGTCATGACCTGCTATTACAACAATGAACAGGCCACTGCCGAAGTCCTGCGGAATGGCTGGCTATTTACCGGCGACATGGCCCGGCAGGACGAGGATGGCTTCTATTTCCTCGTGGACCGCAAGAAAGATGTCATCGTCAGTGGCGGCGAAAATATCTATCCCGTTCAGATTGAAGATTTCCTGCATAAATTTGCAAAAATCAAAGATGTAGCGGTTATCGGCATGCCGGACAAGCGCCTCGGCGAAATCTGCACGGCCATCATCGAAATCAAAGAAGATACCGCCTGCACCGAAGCGGAAATCGACGAGTTCTGTCTGGAACTGCCGCGCTACAAGCGCCCTAAGAAAATCATCTTTGCCCCCGTGCCGCGCAATGCCACAGGCAAGATTGAAAAACCAAAACTGCGTAAACTGTACGGTGCCGACAATCTGGTAGCCAAGCAGGTGGAGAGCGAGGAAGAATGCGTATGAAATCATTAATGTTAGGCAACAAAGCCATTGCCCGGGGGCTCTACGAAGCCGGCGTCTGCTTCGTGTCCAGCTATCCCGGCACCCCGAGCACGGAAATCACCGAAGAAGCGGTCAAATACGACGAAATATACTGCGAATGGGCCCCAAACGAAAAGGTGGCCATGGAGTCAGCCTTCGGCGCATCGCTGTCAGGCAAACGCTCCTTCTGCGCCCAGAAACATGTGGGGCTCAACGTAGCCGCCGATCCGCTGTTCACCATGTCCTATACCGGCGTCAATGCAGGGCTAGTCATCGTCGTAGCCGACGATGCGGGCATGCACTCGTCCCAGAACGAGCAGGACAGCCGCCACTACGCCATCGCCGCCAAGGTACCCATGCTCGAACCTGCCGATTCAGCCGAGGCCCTTACCTTCACGAAAAAGGCCTATGAACTTTCAGAGCAATTCGATACGCCGGTGCTCATCAAGATGTGTACCCGCGTGGCTCACTCCCAATCGGTGGTGGAAACCGGTAAGCGTCAGGAACACGACAAGCCCTATGAGAAAAATATTGCCAAATACGTCATGATGCCGGGCAATGCCAAAAAGCGCCATCCCATCGTGGAGGCACGCACCCAAGCCCTCAAGGAGTTTGCGGAGACCACCGAACTCAACCGCATCGAGATGGGGGGCACGGAGCTGGGCATCATCACATCCTCCACCTCCTATCAATATGTCAAGGAAGTCTTTGGCACAAGCGCCAGCGTTCTCAAGCTCGGCATGGTCAACCCCCTGCCCGAGCAGAAAATCCGCGACTTTGCTGCCAAGGTGCAGAAACTCGTGGTGGTCGAGGAATTGGACGACATCATCGAGCAGTATGTACGCTCCCTTGGGCTGACCGTTTCCGGACGGGATATCCTGCCCGGCATTGACGAATTCTCCCAGAATATCGTAGCCAAAGCCTTTGGCCGTGACGTCACGACCGGAGAGACATTGGAGGATGCCATCCCGCCCCGGCCGCCTGTGATGTGTGCGGGCTGCCCTCATCGCGGCCTGTTCTACACCCTGCAGAAGAAAAAATGCACGGTGCTCGGCGACATCGGCTGCTATACCCTCGGCGCGGTTCCGCCGCTCAGCGCTATGGATATGACGCTCTGCATGGGTGCTTCCATCAGCGCCGCTCATGGCTTTAACAAGATGCGCGGTGCAGAAAGCAGCGACAAAACCGTGGCGGTGATTGGCGACTCCACCTTTATCCATTCCGGCATGACCGGGCTGGCCAATGTGGCCTATAACCAGTCCCCCTCCACCATCATCATTCTCGACAATTCCATCACGGGCATGACCGGCCATCAGCAGAACCCGGCCACCGGCCTCAATATCAAAGGGGAACCCGCAGGCCGCATCGATCTGGAATCTCTCTGCCGAGCCATGGGCTTTGCCCGCGTGCGAGTGGTAGATCCCTACGACCTCAAGGCCACGGAAGCGGCCATCACAGAGGAACTTTCCGCCCCTGAAGCCTCGGTCATCATCTCCCGCCGTCCCTGCGCTCTGCTCAAAAAAGTAAAGCACAAGGCACCCCTTGCGGTTGACCGGGAAAAATGCATCGGCTGCAAGGCCTGCATGCGCATCGGCTGCCCGGCCATTTCCATCAAGGAAGGCAAGGCCCATGTGGATATCACCCTTTGCGTGGGCTGCGGTGTCTGCGAGCAGCTCTGTCCCAAACAGGCTTTTGCCAGCACGGCGCAAGATTAAGGAGGCGGCTATGGAAACAAAAAATATCATCATCATCGGTGTCGGCGGTCAGGGTTCACTACTGGCCAGCAAGATTTTAGGCGATTTATTGCTGCGCCAGGGCCATGATGTCAAAGTCTCAGAGGTACACGGCATGTCCCAACGTGGCGGCAGCGTCATCACCTATGTACGGTTCGGTGACCATGTTTATTCCCCCGTAGTTGACGAAGGCGAAGCCGATTTCATTGTCTCCTTTGAACTTTTAGAAACGGCCCGCTGGCTCAAATGCCTGAAACCCGGTGGCCAGATTGTCACCAACACCCAGCAGATCGATCCCATGCCCGTGATTACCGGCGCAGCTGCCTATCCCGCAGATTTGGCGCAAAAGATCAAGGCAAAAAACATCAAGATTGATGCCATGGACTGTCTGACGCTGGCGCAGCAGGCCGGTTCCCTCAAAGCCGTGAACATCGTACTCCTGGGCAGGCTCTCCCACTATTTTGACATCAGCGAGGAAGCATGGCAGGAGGTTCTCACCGCCAACGTGCCGCCCAAATTCCTCGAACTCAACCGAAAAGCCTTTGCCCTGGGCCGAAACTATCAAGCGTAAAGAGAAAAGAGGTCATACATTGGAACGTTATTTTCAAGCTGAAATCGAATGTGCCCCGGTAGAAAAGATCCGCGCCCTGCAGGAAGAAAAACTATTGAAACAGGTGCGCCATGCCTGGGAGCATGTACCCTATTACCGTCAGAAGATGGAAGAACACGGCGTGAAGCCCGAGGATATCCAGACCTTAGCCGATATCCACAAACTTCCCTTTATCTCCAAGCACGATTTGCGGGAAACCTATCCCTATGGCCTGCTGGCCGTGCCCCTCAAGGACTGTGTGCGCATCCATTCCACCTCAGGCACCACGGGCAAGCGTGTCATTGCCTATTACACCCAGGCTGATATCGATATGTGGAATGACTGCACGGCCCGCGCCCTCGCTGCGGCGGGTGGCACAGACGAGGACGTCTGCCATATCGCCTATGGCTATGGCCTGTTCACAGGCGGTGCAGGCATTGACGGTGGCTCCCATAAGCTCGGCTGTCTCACCGTCCCCGCCAGCTCCGGCAACACGGAACGGCAGATCATGTTTATCATGGATCTAAAAGCCACCATTCTTTGCTGCACACCAAGCTATGCCGCCTACCTGGCCGAATCCATGAAGGAAATGGGCTACGGCCCTGAGGATATCCCCCTGAAAATCGGCATCTTCGGCGCGGAAGCCTGGTCCGAGGAAATGCAGCGGGATATCGAACAGACCTTGGGCATCAAAGCCTACGATATCTACGGGCTCACGGAACTGTCCGGCCCCGGCGTGGCCTTTGCCTGCTCGGCGCAGGACGGCATGCATATCAATGAGGACCATTTCCTCGCCGAAATCATCGATCCCGATACGGGCGAAGTCCTGCCCGAAGGCAGTCAGGGGGAACTTGTCCTGACCGCCTTAGATAAACAGGCCTTCCCCATCCTGCGCTACCGCACGCGGGATATCTGCGTGCTGAACCGGGAAAAATGCAGCTGCGGCCGCACCCATGTCCGCATGACCAAACCGTTGGGCCGCAGCGACGATATGCTGATCATCCGCGGCGTCAATGTATTCCCGAGTCAGATTGAAACGGTTCTGCTGAACCACGGCTATGCCGCCAACTATCAGATCATCGTCGACCGGGTGAACAACACCGATACCCTGACGGTCAAAGTCGAGATGACGCCGCAGATGTTTACCGATAATGTGGGCGAAATCGACGAACGCCGTAAGGAGCTGGCCGAAGGCATCAAAAACATCCTGGGCATCCGTGCCAAGGTAACGCTGGTGGCCCCCAAGAGCATTGAACGAAGCAACGGCAAAGCCGTCCGCATCATCGACAAACGCAAGATTTGAGGAGGTGTCAAGATGAGCGTAAAACAGATATCCGTATTCCTGGAAAACCGCCCCGGCACGCTAAAAAGCCTGACTGCCGTGCTAGCCGAAAACGACATCAACATCCGCGCCCTGTCGCTGGCCGATACCAATGACTTCGGCATCGTACGGATGCTCGTGGATGATGTATTCGATGCCACCAATGTATTAAAAGACGCCGGCTTCATCGCCAGCCTCACTCCCGTATTGGTCTTCGCCGTCTCCGACAAGACCGGCGGCCTCGACAACCTGCTGGCAAAATTTGAAGCAGCACAGATCAACATCGAATACATGTACGCCTTCGCCGGGAAGAAAGACGCCTATATGATTTTCCGCGTCAGCGATACAAAAAATGCCGAAGCCGCCCTGCGCAAGGCCGGCTGCAAAGCGCTGACGGCAGAAGAAATGACCGCAGTATAAATAAATGTCTCCATAACATGTTAAAAGTCCGCTGACCATCAGCGGACTTTTTCAATGAAACAATTACATTTTGTTGGTTAGTATGTACTGAATAGTATCTTGTTCATGCGAAGTCAGGGGTGAACGGGGGTGTACTTTTGCTGTTTCCGCTAAACGACCCTCCCTGCCAGGTTATAGGTGTTTAGCTGGAATGCGCCGGGCAGGCCAGCGGCGCGTTTTTCAGCGTGCTTTCTAGTAACCACTTGTGTCGGGCCGGCCTTCGCTGACGCTCAGGCAGTCGCTCCCACAGCAAAAGCACACCCCCGTTCACCCCAAGATACAGAATCAACCATCGGCATGAATCGTTTCTCCCGTGACAAGCACATCGATGTACTTGCGGCTTACAGCCGAGACTTAGCCATTTGACACAACTATACCTTTGGGTGGAGGCGGGGATGCTTATTCGCCGACGGAACGACTGCCTGAACGAAGTGAAGGCTGGCCCGCAAACAGGCGTTGCTGGAAACTGAGCTGAACATACGCGCCGCCGGCCTGCCCGGCGCAGGTAACTAAAATAACGCGTACTACTGCTGGCGGGTCATTTAGTGAAGTGGCGAAGAAGTATCCCCGCCTCCGCCTCACAAATCTGTAACCAATTGCGTTTAATCTCGCACCAACAAACTGCAATTTATCTTTCCTTTTTCCCCGGTTTAGGCAATGTCCCATCGAGTTCCAATATCATATCCCTAAGTTCTGCCGCCCGCTCGAATTCCATGGCGCGGGAGGCCTGCTGCATTTCTCTGAGCAAGGTCTTGACCAGATTTTCCTTGTCTTTCTTGGACAGTTTCTTTTTCTTCTTGCCATCTCCTGCCGTATAGCTTGCAGCCGTTTCGGCTACCAATGTGGTTTCAATCAGCGGCTTGATGGGTTTGATGATGGTCTTGGGCACAATATGGTGTTCTTTATTGTATGCCTGCTGAATCTCCCGGCGGCGTTCGGTTTCGTCCATAGCCCGCTTCATGGAATCGGTAATCCGGTCCGCATACATGATTACCCGCCCATTGGCATTGCGGGCGGCTCGGCCGATGATCTGGATCAGCGAGGTATCGGAACGCAGGAAGCCTTCCTTATCCGCATCCAAGATGGCAATCAGCGAAACCTCCGGCATATCGAGGCCTTCGCGCAGGAGATTGATGCCCACCAGCACATCAAATTCCCCGGCCCGCAGATCGTGGATAATTTCTGCGCGCTCAATCGTCGCGATATCCGAATGCAGATAGCGTACCTTGACGCCGGCTTCCTTGAGGAAATCCGTGAGATTTTCCGCCATCTTCTTGGTCAAGGTCGTGACCAGAACGCGCTCATTGCGCTCGATGCGAATGCGGATTTCGCTGAGCAGATCATCGATCTGCCCCTCCAACGGCCGCACTTCGATTTCCGGATCGACAAGTCCTGTCGGACGGATTACCTGCTGGGCAATCTGCTGTGCCTGTTCCTGTTCATACTTGCCCGGCGTGGCCGACACATAGATGATCTGATTGATACGCGCAGCGAACTCATCAAAGGTCAACGGCCTATTGTCAAAGGCTGATGGCAGGCGGAAGCCATTTTCCACCAGCGACACCTTGCGGCTGCGGTCACCGGCATACATGGCATGGACCTGTGGCAGTGTCACATGGGACTCATCCACCACGATCAGGAAATCCTCGGGGAAGTAATCCAGCAAGGTATAAGGTGCCTCCCCGGCCTTGCGGTGCGTGAGGTGACGAGAGTAGTTTTCGATGCCCGAACAATAGCCCATTTCCTGCATCATTTCCAGATCGTAGTTCGTGCGCTGTTCAATGCGCTGGGCCTCTAACAACTTGCCATTTTCCCGGAACATCCTGAGCTGTTCGTCGAGCTCATCCCGGATATCCTTCATGGCCAGCTTCATGTCTTCGTCTTCCGTGACATAGTGGGAAGCTGGGAACACCATCAGATGCGTGCGCTCGCCGTAGACCTCGCCCGTCACCACATCGAACTCGACCATGCGGTCGATCTCATCGCCAAATAGTTCAATGCGCACGGCACGGTTGTTATAGCCTGCCGGGAATACCTCGATCACATCCCCCCGCACCCGGAACCGCCCGCGTTCAAAGGCAATATCATTGCGCTCATAGCGGATCTGCACCAATTTATGCAGGATATCCTCCCGAGGAACTTCCTGCCCTTTATGCAGGGACAAGACCATCTCATGATAGCTTTCCGGTGAGCCCAGGCCATAGATGCAGGACACGGATGCCACGATGATCACATCCCGCCGCTCAAACAGTGAGCAGGTAGCCGAATGGCGCAGTTCATCGATTTCATCATTGATGGAACTGTCCTTCTCGATATAGGTATCCGTCGAAGCAATGTAGGCTTCGGGCTGATAGTAATCATAGTAACTGACAAAATAACCCACATAATTTTCCGGGAAGAAGGCCTTGAACTCGCTGGCCAGCTGCGCCGCCAGCGTTTTATTGTGCGCAATGACCAAGGTAGGCTTCTGCACCTTCTCGATGACCTTGGCAATGGTATAGGTCTTGCCGGTTCCCGTAGCCCCCAAAAGCACCTGCGCCTGCTGGCCATTCTCGATGCCCGCCGCCAGGTCTTCAATGGCTTTGGGCTGGTCACCCATCGGCTCGAACGGCGCCACTACTTTAAAAGGGATTTCTTTATCAAACTGCATCGTATTCAATTTCGGCACCATGGCCATGATCCATCCTCCTCGCAAACAAAGGAGCTACGAAAAATTTTCATAGCTCCCAAAGTATCTTACCTGTCGTTATGCCTTTACTTCATTGGCGGTCAGGATACATTCCACTTTGATATCCCGATTCTTGCCCAAATCGATGAATTCCCCGCTCAAAGTCTGCACCACAGGCAGGGAACGGACGCGGCTTTCATCGAGATATACGATGCGCGCCTTTTCCCCGTTGCTCAGCCCCACCCAGTTACCATTGAGTGAATGGCAGAGATGCTTGATAAACAGCACGCCATATTCCGTATCCAATTTGCCATCCAGGATATCATCATAGAGCGTAGCAAACACGTCAAAGGGGGAACGCCGTTTGGCAAAGATGCGATCACTGGCCATAGCATCATACATATCCAATATCGCTAAGATCTTGCCAAAGCTGGAGATATTTTCCGCGGTCAGATGATTGGGATAACCCGAACCATCACAGCGCTCATGATGCTGCAATACGCCCCGCATGATATCCTGATTGGCATTGAGGGTGGTCATGCTGATCATATCATGGCTGAACTGCGCATGTTTCTTGACCATATCAAATTCACTTTCCGTGAGGCTGCCCTGCTTGTCCAACACCTCCGCAGGAATCCGCAATTTGCCGATATCCAGGAAAAGCCCGGCAATGACCAGATTATACTGATCCAGCATGGAAAGCCCCAGCCATTTGGCCATCAACCCGGCCAGGATGCCCACATGCAGGCAATGATGCACCAGATACGGTTCCTGATGCTCCATATTATGGATCTGGGACACGGCCTTAGCTCCATCGCTCAGGACCGTGAAGTTCTTTTCATCCATCAGGGCCTGCAAATCAGCAGCATCAAACTGCCCTCTTTCCGCCAATTCCTGGAACATCTTCGCGAGCTTGGTATAGGCATCCTGATAGCAGTCAAGGTATTCATCATCCAATAAGTGATCCTGACCGGGAACTTCCGCTGCCGGCTCCTTTTCCTCGATATAGACCGAAAATATCGGCCGGTCCAGCAGTCCATAAATCATTTCCTTGGTCAAGGCCGTTCCTGTACTGATGAGCACATTTCCCTTTTCATCCATGATATCACGGCCTACAACCAATCCCGACCGTAAGTTCTCCACTGCATACACCTTCAGCACAAGCCATCAGCCTCCCCCAACACAATCACATCCCGTATGTTTATATTATACAGCACAAAATAAGATACGTATAGATTTTTTACAACCTTATCTTATTTCACATGAATCCTGCCCACGGCGATATCCTGCACACCATGCGTGCGGATGTATTCCACCACGATATCCTCCATGGCACCATATACACCCAGCATCCGTGCGCCCTTCAGCATGGTGTAGCCATCACCGCCGGCTGCTGTGAAATCATTCATCGCCACGGTGTATTTTTTCTGCAGGTCCAGAGGCTGGCCATTGATTTTGACATTGCTGATGCGCTGGCCGCCCGGAGCTTTTTTATCCAGATCGAACGTCATGCCGCTGACATTCATAAAGCCGCCAAAAGCCGCTGGCACATATTCCACGGAATGTTCCAGGGCTGCCTTTATGACCTCCCCCTTCAGTTCCACTTTCTGTACGGTATTGCCAAACGGGAAAATCGACAAGATCGTCCCCCGAGTGATCTTGCCCTGTGGCAGGTCTGCCCGCAGGCTGCCACCATTGGCCAGGGCTGCATCCGCCCCCGTTGCCGCACGCAGGGCATCCGCCGTCAGATTCCCCAGTTCCGATTCCTGAGTACGCACGATTTCACGGGCAGAAGTCAGTTCTCTGGGGCTGGAAGCCACGACTTTTTTCAGTTCCTGCGTAGTCGACTCTTTCATCTCAGCCAAAGCCTGCTGCACGCCGGCATCGGGCTGGCCGGCTAGTTTTTCCACGGCCTGCTTATCGAGCAGAGATGCTTCTGCCTTGCGCACCTTATGTCCCTTCACCACGAGTTCCACCTTGCCCAGTTCATTATCATAGCAACCGGTCTGGCAGATCAGCGTCCTGCCGACACGCAAGCCCTTGTTCAGGATAGTATGGCTGTGCCCGTCAATGATGATGTCAAAGCCTGGCACTTCCCTGGCAATGCGTTCCGAGGTGAATTCCGAACTCTTGTCCACGCCCATATGCATCAGGCCAATCACTACATCATGCGATTTCCGCAGCTTGGCCATCATGGTCTTGGCTTCTGTGATCGGATTGGCAAAGAACACCTCCGTCACATTAGCCGGGTTGGTCTTGAACGCTACCTCCGGGGTGGTCAGGCCAATCACGGCAACCTTCACGCCATTGAAGGTAAAACTCTTATAGGGACGGAACAGATAATCTTTTTGCGTTTTGTCATAAGTATTGGCACTCAAGATAGGAAAGTTCAGCATCTTAGCCAGTTCCAGCAACCGTCTTTCCCCATAGTTGAAATCATGGTTTCCCGGCGTCATGGCATCATAACCGGACAGATTGAGCAGCATGGCCATGTTAGCGCCTTTGCTCAGGTTGATGATGGGCAGGCCATGGAAGGTATCCCCACCATCCAAAGCCAGGGTATCTTCATCCGCTGCCTTCTGGGCTCGAATGCCGCCAGCAATCCAGCCCATGCCCAAGATTTTCTGCTCTGCATTTTCCTCCACCCGGGCATGGATATCATTGGTGTGCAGGATGGTGATATGAACGCCATCCTTCTGCACAGATGCACCGGCTGACACCGGCAAGGCCAGCATTATACCTAATGCCAATGCTGTCAATTTCTTTTGCCACATAAAATTCACACTCCTCACAAAACCTTCACTTTGATACATTCGGCATACGATTGTCCAAATCCTCCAATACAAAGCTGAACCATGAAAAAGGGGCTTTTCCAGCCCCTCCATCATTCACTTGAAGAAAACAGACTTGCCGATGAATTCCCTGAGCAGGGAATTATTGGGCACGGCATCTTCCTCTTTGATATCATCGAAATACTGCAGGATATCCAGCAAGCGTTTCGCCTCCGCATGTTCGGGAATGTCCTGGGGAACATTCTGCAGCAGCGGATAAGCATAGCGCTTCAAGATTCCCAATTCGTAAATCAACGCCGAATTGAACATCACATCCGCCTCCTCCTGGAAGGGGAAAATATTCTTCTCCTCACCTTCCCGCACATCCTTCCATTGCTTCAAGGTCTTGAGTGCTCCCGAACCGCGGAACTGATAATCCCGCACGAGCCGACGGATCAGCCGGGCATCGGTTGTCGCAATGCGGTTATGCGCGTCGATATTGAGCTGCGTCAGGGCGCTGATGTAAATCTTGAACTTGCGGCTATGCGGCACATACTCACTGAGCCGTTCATTAAGGCCGTGGATGCCCTCCACGATGATTGGCTGATCCCGGCTCACCGCCAGCCGCCGGGTATCGTCCCATTCCCGATAGCCCGTGAGGAAATTGTAGCGCGGCAGGATGATTTCCTCCCCGGCCAGCAACGCCAGCATATGCTGGTTGAAGAGTTCCACATCCAGGGATTCCAGACATTCATAATCGTATTCTCCCGTAGGCTTCCGGGGCGTATCCTCCCGGTTCACAAAATAATCATCCAACGAAATGGATACAGGCATGAGTTTATCCGCCAATAGCTGTACCCGCAGCCGCTGGGCGAAGGAGGTCTTCCCTGAGGATGACGGCCCCGCAATCAGGATCAGTCGCATCGTCTTCTTGTGCGCCGCAATATGGTCGGCAATATGCGCTATACGCTTTTCCTGCAAGGCTTCGGAAACGCGGATCAGTTCACCGATTCCTCCATGGCGGTTGATGCGGTTGAGATCCGGCACGAAATTGCACCGCAGTGCTGCCGCCCATTCCCGTGACTCGGCCAGCACCTGACTGAGCTTCGGCTGGGGCAGCCGCGCCCGCACCTCCCCCTGCGTATCCACATCCGGAATCCGCAGCAAGATTCCCCCGGCTTCAAAGTCAAGGGCAAAACGCCCCAGTCCTCCCGTATGGCCGATCATCACGCCATAGAGATAGTCATAGAACTCCCCGCACTGATAGAGGCTTACCATCTCCATGTTCAAAGAGGAAATGAGATTGGCTTTCTCAATCTGCCGATTATTCTTGAAAATCCGCACAGCCTGCGCCTTTTCCATCTTCATCTTGATGATGGGACGGTCTTCGGCAATGATTTCCCGCATCCGTTGCTCAATCAGCCCCACGCCGTGTTCCGTCAGGTCATGAAAGTTCCGCAGTTCACAGAAAAGCCCCTTGTTGGCACTGAACTGGGCCACGACTTCCACGGAAGAAAACATCTCATGCACCGCCGTGAACAACACAAACAAGACCGTGCGCCGGTAAATCTTCCAGCCCCGCGCTGTATTGAGCTCGATAAAGTCAATCTTGCCTGACGTGTCAATCTCACTCTGCAAATCCCGGATCTCATTATTGACCAGACCTGCCACGATTTCCGACGCGTAATCCTGCTGCGCCGCTTCTGCCAGTTCCCTTAGTTCGACCATTGCCATAATCATCACCTCATCCCTGATCTTCCCACAGCCTCCGCCCCAAGAGGAAAGCAATAAAAAGACTTAGATATTACTACTATTGTAACATCTAAGCCTTATTTTGGCTATAAAATTGTTAGAAAATTACATAAACATGCAGACAATCTTGTAGAACAACGCGCCCATCAAAGCCGTACACGGAATCGTGAGCACCCAGGCCATCACCATCTGCTGGGCTACCCCCCATCTTACAGCATTGACGCGCTTAGCTGTGCCCACGCCCATGATGGAACCGGACACCACATGAGTGGTACTTACCGGCAGATGCAAAAGCGTTGCGCCGAAGATGACCGTTGAGGAATTGAGGTCCGCTGCGAAGCCGGAAATGGGTTCCAATTTGAAGATCTTGCCGCCGATGGTGCGGATGATCCGCCGTCCGCCCATCGCCGTGCCCAGAGCCATGGCCGTAGCACAGAGCACCTTTACATAAGTCGGCACTTCGAATTCGCCGATATAGCCGCCAGCCAACAGAGCCAGCGTGATGATACCCATGGATTTCTGCGCATCGTTGGAACCGTGGGAGAAAGCCATCATTGCTGCCGAGAGGATCTGCATCTTCTTGAACTTATGATTGATGGCCGAAGGGCTGAACCCGCCAAAAATCCGGAAGAGCAGGAGCATCACGATGCAGCCGGTGCAGATGGCAATGATTGGCGAACCAATCAGGGACAGGACAATCTTGCCAATGCCCCAGAAATTCAGTCCCTGCTCACCTACCGATACCATCACGGCACCGATGATGCCGCCCACCAATGCATGGGACGAACTGGACGGTACGGCAAACCACCAGGTCAGAACATTCCAGATGATGGAGCCGGCCAGTGCCGCAATCAATACATGTTCATCTACCATCTGCGCGGAACTGACGATATCCGCACCAATCGTCTTGGCCACGCCGGTACTGTACATAGCACCGATAAAGTTCAGGCCTGCTGCCATCATGATGGCATGACTCGGATGGATTGCCCTTGTGGACACCGCCGTGGCAATGGCATTGGCGGTGTCATGGAAGCCATTGATGAAGTCAAAGAGCAATGCCAGTATGATGACGGTAAAGATTAAAAGCTGTAACTCATGCATACTTCATTACCACTCCCCGAATCATGTCTGACAATTTCTCGCAATGATCCAGTGTGTCTTCAAGTTTTTCCAATATATCCTTCCATTTGATCAGTTCAATGGGATCTTTTTCCTTGTCAAAGAGATAGGCCACTTCATGACGATACACCCGGTCGCCTTCGCTTTCGAGCTGGGCAATCTTATGGGTGGCATCGAGAATCTGGGCCTGATTTTTCCGAATGTCCTTCAACAGGGAGAACGCACGGATGATTTCCTCCGTCGCTTCAATCAAGAGTTTTGTCAGGGAAACAGCACCGGTCATAGCCTTGCCTGTGCGGTACATCACGATGCGCTGGAGCGTGCCCTGCAGGTAATCCACGCCATCATCAAGGCCGTTGGCCAGTGCATAGATGTCTTCGCGGTCAATGGGGGTGATAAAGGTGAGATTAAGCTTGTCAATAATGGCATCGTTGATACGATCCGCTTCATGCTCAAGGTCCATGATTTCCTTGACCTTATCCGTGGCTTTGCTGTAGTCGAGCATAACTTCGTCCATCATCAGCGCACCTTTATAGAAATAATTGGCGCTTTCCACGAACAAATCAAAGAACTCGCTGTCCTTCTTTTTGAATTTAAACATACTGTTCTGCGTCCTCCCGAAAGAAATATCACATACACACAAGTTAACTATAACATCATTTGCCCTGTGGTTCAACCGCAAATTTTCACATATACGTAAAAACAGGTCAACTCCTACTATTATATAGAGGAGTTGACCTTCGTAAAAAAATATTTTCGTTCGGAAAAATTCATACAGCTGATCAGCCAAATTGACCGGTCAATTGGCCATTTACCAATTCTCCACAGCCTTCAATGCCTTGAGCACCTTCGCTGCTACGCCATGCATCTTCTCTTCCGGCACGCAGCAGGCAGCTACGCGCACGCCCATCTTCAGGGGCACCGCGAAGATCAGGTCATCATGGAGCTTGTTGCAGACGGCCTGCGGATCGGCAGCCGGCACCGACAGGAAGAAACCACCGTTGTAAGGCAGGGCGTTGAGGCCGCATTCCTTGGCTTCTTTCATGAAGACTTCGGCACGCTTCTGGATGGTCTGATAGAAGCTGTCGCGCTCATTCTCATACTGCGCACGCAGGCTTTCATCCTGCTGGATCTTCACCAGCGTGGTCATCGCTGCGCGGTTGATATTGGACCAGGTAGCACGGCTCGTGTACTTGTTGATGTCCTGGAATTCCGTGATGACCGCCTCGCTGGAAGATACACCTACCAGAGCACCGGTACGCTGGCCATAAGCCGTATAACCCTTGGACATGGAGAAAGCGAACATGATGAAGACATTTTCCGGCAGATTGCTGAACTTGCGCATAAAGCGGCGGACTTCATTCTTCTCACCGGCAAAGTCAATATAAGCGATATCCACAAGGATGCTCATCTTCTTGCCCTGCGCAGCGTATTTCTTGGCCAGCGCCAGCACCTGATCCCAATCCTCCTCGGTCAGGCTGAAGCCCGTGGGATTGTGTGCCGGCGTGTTGATGATGACCAGCAGGCTGTCCTGCTCCTGGAAGATTTCCGCTACCTTGTCAGCATAAGCGGAGATATTGAAATTATTATTCGCATCAAAGAGCTTGTAGTTCACGAGCTTGCAGTCACATTCGTTGCAGATGACGTTATAGGTGCCCCAGAACCAGTCAGAAGTCAGCACCTTCGTGCCGCGTTCTGCGTAGTTGGCCACCGCATGATGGATGGCACCCGTGCCGCCCGCCGTAGCACAGGAAGCGATGAAGCCCTCCGGACGGTTGTCGGCAAAGACCAGCTTTTCCACTTCGGCCAGATATGCCGGCAGGCCAGCAATTGGAGCATAACGGAACATCTCTTCCGTTTCCAGTTCGCGGTAAACTTTCTCCACCGTAGGCAGAACGGCCAGACCGCCCTCATCATTCATCATCATGCCGATGGTGGCATTGGTAACTTTGTCCAAACCATGTTTTTCTGCTGCCTTGTTACAAGCCGCCGTAGCTCCAAAAATCGCATCCCGTAACTTCTTATCCGCCGCATGGCTGGCTGCCATTGTCATAAACAAGCTCTCCTCTCAAGTCCATAAAACATTTACTAAGATCTAAAATCTACTCACAGGTAATATAATAACTGTTTCTCTCTGTCCTGTCTACCCAAACAAGTGTATGTATACAATATTTTTGTAAAAATGACTACAATACATGAAAAAAGCCTTCCCCTCCAGGGGAAGGCTAAAGCTTACTGTTTCGGGAAGAATTCGTCGTGAATCGCGTTGACGGCATCTTTCAGCACAGAACCCTTCACAAGGCAGGAAATGCTGATCTCCGACGTGCTGATGATGTCAATGTTGATGCCCTTCTGGGACAGTGCACCGAACATGCGGGCAGCAGTACCGGGGTTGCCCAGCATGCCGGCACCGACGATGGAAACCTTGGCCACGTCTTCTTCGATCAGGACAGCCACAGCGCTGAGTTTGTCGGCTACGCCGTCCACGACCTTCTTGGCCTGCGGCAGGTCACCGGCAGCTACGGTGAAGACCATATCCGTGACGTTCTTCTCGATATTGCGGATGCTCTGCACGATCATATCCACATCGATATTGGCATCAGCCAGTGCAGAGAAGATCTCATGCGCAATGCCCGGCGTATTGGGGATGCCCAGGACAGCAATCTTGGCTACTTTTTCATCATGGGCTACGCCCCGGATCACAAAATCTTTATCTTCCATCGTATAATCCTCCCTAATAAAGGTACCAGTATCAGTCGTAAAAGTAGAACGTACATGAATGGGGATGCCGAAGTACTCACCCATTTCCACGGAACGTGGCTGCATGACACCAGCACCTAAGCGGGCCATTTCCAGCATTTCATGGTAGGTGATCTCACGCATCTTGCGAGCACCCTTGACAATGCGCGGATCAGCCGAATACACGCCATCCACGTCCGTGAAGATCTCGCAGGAATCTGCCTTCAGGGCACCGGCGATGGCCACAGCAGAAGTATCGGAACCACCGCGACCCAGCGTTACATAATCGCCCAGGGAGTTGGCTCCCTGGAACCCCGTGATGACTACCACCTTGCCGGCATCGAGTTCCTTATGCACGCGTTCCGGCTGGATGTCCTTGATACGGCCCTTCGTATAAACATCGTTGGTCTTGACGCCAGCCATCGGTCCCGTAAGGGATACGGCATCCTGGCCGAGCGTCTTGAAAGCCATGGCCATCAGCGAAGCAGACTGCTGCTCACCCGTGGTCAGCAGCATATCCATTTCTCTTGTATATTGATAGGGATTTTTCGTAATCCCTTCTGCCAGTCCAATCAGATCATCTGTGGTATCGCCCATCGCGGAAACCACCAGCACGATTTTGTCACCCGGCTTTTTCTCGCCTAAGACGCGCTTGGCAATATTCATGATTTTTTCCGTGGTCGCTACCGAGCTGCCACCGAACTTCTTTACAATAAGTGCCATAACTCTCCCCCTAAACTTTCATAAGAAACAACTCCGCAGGCCACGGAAAGCTTCTTTTTTGTATACTTGATGTTTAATCGAAACATATTATACCCTAAAAAAAGGCATATGTCTATAAATTTTCACTGATTTATGTAAAATTGTTTATTTACAGGAAACATATTTTGCTTTTCATGTTACAAAGATGCAGCTTTCAGTATTTTTTTACCCGCAAAATGATAAATATTTTCGTATTTCAATTGCAAGCAATCTATTATTGGACATAAGTCCCTTTTGTGCTATAGTATTAGAGATTTATTTACCCATTTATCTTAAGGAGTGTATCATTTTGCAAAACCGTACCATCGGTGTCAGTGAGCGCCTGCCACTGCTTGAAACCCTGCCGCTTTCCCTGCAGCACCTCTTCGCCATGTTTGGCTCCACGGTGCTGGTGCCCATTCTCTTCCATGTGAATCCGGCTACCGTACTGCTCTTCAACGGTATTGGCACGCTTCTCTATCTGACCTTATGTAAAGGAAAGATCCCTGCTTACTTAGGTTCCAGCTTCGCCTTCCTGTCCCCGGTATTCCTGGTACTGGGCCAGTACAGCTACGAAGCGGCTTTAGGCGGCTTTATCGCCGTCGGTCTGGTGTTCTGTATTGTCGGCCTCATCATCAAGGCTGTGGGTACACACTGGATTGATGTGCTCTTCCCGCCCGCATCCATGGGTGCCATCGTAGCCGTCATCGGTCTGGAGCTCATGCCTACGGCTGCCGATATGGCCGGCCTTACGGGCAAGGGTGACAGCACCACGATCTTCGTTTCCCTGATCACGCTGGCCATCACGGTATTTGCCTCTGTTGCCTGCCGCGGCTTCCTGGCCATCATCCCCATCCTGCTGGGTGTGGTTGGCGGTTATATCATCGCCACCATCTGCGGTCTTGTGGATCTGGCCAGCGTGGAAGCTGCTCCCTGGTTCGCCCTGCCGACATTCTATACGCCGGAATTCAATCTCGATGCCATCCTGATCATCCTGCCGGCAGCTCTCGTGGTCATCGCCGAACATGTAGGCCATCTGATTGTCACGGGCAATATCGTCGGTGCTGACCTCGCCAAAGATCCGGGACTTGACCGGTCAATCCTCGGCAACGGTATCTCCACGGTTATCTCTGGCTTCTTCGGCTCCACGCCGAACACGACTTACGGCGAAAATATCGGCGTTCTCGCTATCACGAAAGTATTTTCCACCTGGGTTATCGGCGGCGCCGCTGTCTTTGCCATCGTCCTGTCCTGCCTGGGTAAGCTTGCCGCACTGATTCAGAGCATCCCGACACCGGTCATGGGCGGCGTTTCCCTGTTGCTCTTCGGCGTTATCGCCGCTTCCGGTATCCGCGTACTGGCTGAAAGCAACATTGACTACAACAATCCGCTGAATCTCATGCTGACGGCCATCGTGCTCGGTCTGGGTGTTTCCACGGCCAGCATCACGATTGGCACGATCACGCTCAAGGGCATGTCCCTGGCTACGGTGGTGGCCATCATCCTTTCCCTGGCCTTCCAGCTGATCGGCAAATTCCATCAGCCGGTGGAAAACGACCTGTCCGATGAAGAACAGGAAGCATGACACGTATTGAAGTAACGCTTGATAACGCCTTGACCTCTATGCCGGTCAAGGCGTTTTTAAAAGCGCATACAGGCATATCCAATACCATCTGGAAACGCATCAAGAATTCCGGCACCTTTGCCATCAACGGCGAAATCTGTAATGCCACCATGGCCAATGTCAAAAATGGCGATATCATCACCTATGATATCCTGCGGCCTACGGATATCGAACCGGAAGACCTGCCCTTAGACATCCGCTATGAGGATGAATGGCTGCTCGTCATTAATAAACCCGCCGGCCAGCTCGTGCATCCCACCACCAAGGAAAGCCACGGCACCGTTGGCAATGCCCTGATGCATTACTTTGCCACCCAAGGCGAGTCCCATGCCTTCCATCCCGTTCACCGCCTGGACCGGGATACCAGCGGCCTGCTGCTCGTGGCCAAAGAACCGCAGATACAATATCAGCTTTCCCCGAAGGGCTGCAAGAATTTCAAGCGGGAATATCAGGCGATTATCGAAGGACAGCTTGCCCCGCCTGATGGCATTATTGACGCCCCCATTGCCCGTGCCCTGCCCAGCATTATCCTGCGCAAGGTTTCCCCGGAAGGCCAGAGCGCCCGTACACACTACCGCACGGTCAAAACCAATGTCCAGCTTTCCCTGATTGAACTGGAACTTGAAACCGGCCGCACGCACCAGATCCGCGTGCATATGGCCCATCTGGGACATCCATTGCTCGGTGACGACCTCTATGGTGGCCGGATGGAGCTAATACAGCGGCAGGCCCTGCATGCCTTCCGCCTGAGCTTCAGACATCCCATGACAGGAAAGGAACTGACGATCACAGCTCCGCCGCCGGCGGATTTCCAGCAGATTGCTGCCACCATTTCCACCCCATAATCGCTGTGATATGGTATACTGATTACAAACAGTAAAGCAGGTGAGACTTTATGGACAAACTGGTGCAAAAATTCCTGCAGTGGCTCACGCCCCTCTGGGAAACGTTTTACTTCTTTTACCAGCGTTTCATTGGTTACCATCGCATTTCCAGCTGGTTTGATATGGCTTCGGGCACTACCTATTATTTTCTCTTAGGATTCTTGCCCTTTCTGGTCTTTACCGTCAATCTGATGCTTTTTGTCATGGCCTCGCAAGTGGATGCGCTTTATGGCATGGTCACGCATTATCTGCCCGACCGCATGGCAGGGCCCCTGCTGGGTGATATCAATCGCATCATGGACAGCCGCAGCACCCTTTGGATGTGGGTTACTGGGCTATTTTCCCTATACAGTTTCGTTCAGGGACTGGTGATACTCACCCGGGCCACAGACAGTCTCGACTATGCCCAAACCGAAACCATGGCCCGGGACAACCGTCATAATCTTTTGGTCTATGTCAAGGGCATCATTTTCACATTCGGCCTGATGATAGTGATCTTCCTCTCGCTGGGACTGCCTGTCTTTGGCAACTCATTGGTCTACTACCTTGATGAGATCATCCATTTCCCCGCATTTTTCCTCTCATTATGGAACTTCCTGCGGGTATTCCTGCCCTTTGTCGTGCTGGTGACCTGGCTCACCTTCTTCTATATCTTTGCCCCACATTCCTATACAACTCCTTTCCGGCAAGCCTTCATCACGGCTCTCTTAGTCACCGTTCTCTGGCTGGCCGTGACCGGCATTTACAGTTGGTGCATGACGCTCATCCCCGGCATGGGCATTGCCTATGGCTCACTCTTCGGCCTCTTTGCCCTGTTTGTCTGGTTCAAGTTCATTGTCAGCTTCATCATCTACGGCATCGAATTCTTGATGGCGCTCAACGAAATGGAATTGCGACATAAGGTTGCAGCTATACAGGCACAGGAAAAACAACCCTGACTGTCGAAATTAGCTATGATAACCAATTTCCGAAGGGAGAGGAACGCTTTGGAGGACCTCAAGAAAATCACCAGTAAGTCACTGAAGGATATATACAGTGCCACTCTGAAGACCGTGGAAAAAAACAAGGCACAGATGTTCTCTATCAGCGAGACGGCCCGCAAAGAAGTGGATTTTCAACGAAAGCAACTGGCTGACATAAAGGGGCAGCTGGTGGAAATCATCGCCAAGGTAGATTACCTGGAACGCAAGACACAACAGGGAAAGCAGAGTCTGGCCGCTGCCAGCAAGGCTTTTTCCGCCCAGGATATGCAGGATCTATATGGTGAAGTCGCCTTTATGCTGGATCAACTGCAGGTTTCCAGACAGAAGGAAGAAAGTCTCCGCCGTCAGAGGGATGCCCTGGAAATCAGTCTCCGCGGCTTGGACGGGTTGCTCGAACAGGCTGAGCAGATGACGATGACCATCGGTTCTGTAGCTACCTACCTCAGTTTCCAATTCAGCAAGATAACCCAGCAAATTGAGATTACCGAGGAAAGCCAATCCCTCGGTGCCCGCGTAATCATGGCACATGAAGAGGAGCGAAAGCGCATTTCCCGCAATCTCCATGATACCGTTGCCCAAGGCCTTGCCGCCGCTCTGATGCAATTGAGTATTTGCAAGCTGGCACTGGCAGATGGCGATCCGGAGGGAGCTGCCCATGCCATCGATGATACCAGCGACAATATCAGGAATTGCCTCGCCGATACCCGGCAGGTAATCTTCGATATGCGTCCCATGGCCCTGGATGACAAAGGATTGGCCTTTGCCATCCACCAGCTCTGTACCAGCTACAGAGATAAGAACACCCTGAATATCAGCTATAACCTGAAGGGGGAAGAATATCCCCTGCCCAAACATGTCGAAATCACCATCTACCGGGCTGTGCAGGAATCACTCAGCAATATCCTGCACCATTCCGGCCAGACAAGAGGAAGCATCGATATCGACTATGCACCGGAGGCCCTCAAGATCGTGATAAAAGATACGGGAAAAGGCTTCGACCTGAAAAAAGCCCCGTCGGCAGCTGACGACGAAGACCGCCGCCACTTTGGCCTGGCTTGCATGCAGGAGGGAGCCCGCTTTGCGGGGGCAGACCTCCGCATCACATCCTCCCCCGGAAAAGGTACAACCGTACGGATAAAAGTACCAAGGTAAACCGACCGCCTGTAGCCTGCCTGCAGGGACAGGGTAAAAATTTTTCCATCAGCCTATACGAGAAGTATTTTCTATGATATAATAATCAAGGTTCAACAAAAAATATTGAACAGTTATTCTTAGGGGGTAATGAAAAATGCCATTAGTTGGAACTAAAGAAATGTTCAAGAAAGCTTACGAAGGCGGCTACGCTATCGGTGCTTTCAACGTGAACAACATGGAAATCGTACAGGGTATCACGGAAGCAGCTGCTGAGCTGAACTCCCCGGTTATCCTGCAGGCATCCGCTGGTGCCCGCAAATATGCAAAGGGCCCGTATCTCCGTCACCTCGTTGAGGCTGCTCTGGAAGTCAACGACATTCCTGTTGCTCTGCACCTCGACCATGGCGCAGATTTCGAAACCTGCAAAGCCTGCATCGATGACGGTTTCACTTCCGTTATGTTCGACGGTTCTCACTATGATTTCAAAGAGAACATCAAACGTACGCAGGAAGTTGTTGCTTACGCACATGAACATGGCGTTTGCGTAGAAGCTGAGCTGGGCAAACTGGCTGGTATCGAAGATGACGTTAAGGTTGCTGCTCATGAAGCAGCTTACACGCAGCCGGAAGAAGTAGAAGAATTCGTCAGAGAAACTGGCGTAGACTCCCTGGCTATCGCTATCGGTACTTCCCATGGTGCATTCAAGTTCAAGCCGGAACAGTGCACGCGCAACGCTGAAGGCGTTCTCGTACCGCCCGAACTGCGTTTCGATATCCTGGCTGAAATCGAGAAGAAGATTCCTGAGTTCCCGATCGTTCTCCATGGTGCTTCTTCCGTTATTCCGAAGTACGTTCAGATCATCAACGCTAACGGCGGCAAACTGGACGATGCTATCGGTATTCCTGAAGATCAGCTCCGCAAAGCTGCTAAATCCGCAGTTTGCAAGATCAACATCGACTCCGACCTGCGTCTGGCTCTTACGGCTGGTATCCGTGAGCACTTCATGGCTAACCCGGGCCACTTCGACCCGCGTCAGTATGTTGCTGATGGCCGCGCTTACATCAAAGAACTCGTTGAACACAAGATCAAAGAAGTTCTGGGTTCCGATGGCCGTGCAGACGAAATCATGGCGCTCATCAACGCAAAATAATTGCCCAATCGGCATAAAGAAAGAGGTTCCTTTCGGAGCCTCTTTTTTGTAGGATTTTTCACCACTAAAAATGAGGTCCGCTGACTCGAAAGAGTCGGCGGACCTCATTATATTGCAGTTTATCGGTTTGTTCGTGGTAAAGGTATCCCGGTCATGCGTTGTCAGGGGTGAACGGGGGAGTACTTTTTCTGTTTGCGCTAAACGACCCGCTCGACAAAGTCAGCATTTCTTAGGTTGAATGCGCCGGGCAGGCCAACGGCGCGGCTTTCAGCGTGCTCCCAGTGACTTTTGGCAACGGGCCGGTCTTCGCTTCGCTCAGACTGTCGCTCCAACAGCAAAAGCACTCCCCCGTTCGCCCCCAGGCACGGATTAGGCAATTGGCACGAACCGTCTCTCCCGTAACAAGCACATCGATGTACTTGCAGCTTACAGCCGAAGCCTGCCAATATTGCACAGGCATAACTTTGGGCGGTGGTGGGGATACTTTTTTGACGCCGGAACGACTGCCCGCAGGGCTGGCCCGCAAACAGGCGTTGCTGGAAATTGAGCTGAACATACGCGCCGTCGGCCTGCCCGGCGCAGGTAACTAAACAGTGAGCACTACTGCTGGCGGGTCATTTAGTGAAGGCAGCGAAAAAGTATCCCCACCGCCGCCCCGCTGAGTTGTAACAATTTATTTTAAACACGTACTAACAAACTGCAATTTAGGATACATTTTGCTTAGAACAAGCCGGTAATCTTACCATCGTTGTCGATATCCATATTCTCGGCTGCCGGTTTCTTGGGCAGGCCGGGCATGGTCAGGATATTGCCCGTGAGAGCCACGATAAAGCCGGCACCAGCGGAAATGCGCAGTTCTCTAACCGTAACGGTAAAGCCCGTGGGACGGCCAATCTTCGTGGCATCATCGGACAGGGAATACTGCGTCTTGGCCATGCAGACGGGCATCTTGTCAAAGCCCAGTTCCTTGATTTCGGCCAGTTGCTTTTTCGCTGCATCGGTGAACGTAATGCCATCGGCACCATAGATTTCGCGGGCAATGGCGGTGATCTTCTCCTCCACGCTCTGCTCCACCTCATACATGAAATGGAAATCATTTGGTTTTGCCATGGCTGCTTCGACTTTTTCTGCGAGCTTCAGGCCGCCTTCGCCGCCCTTGGCCCAGACTTCGGACAGGGCCACTTCAGCACCGCGCTTGTTGCAGGCCGCTTCGACAAAGTCCAGCTCCTCTTTCGTATCCGTCGGAAAGGCATTGATGGCCACCACAGCCGGCAGACCAAACTTCTGGATGTTCTCGATATGCTTTTCGAGGTTCTGCATACCGCGCTCCAAGGCTTCCATATTGACCTGACCGAGGTCTTTCTTATCCATGCCGCCATGCATCTTGAGCGCACGGACCGTTGCCACAATGACCACGGCATCGGGATGGATGCCGGCGAAGCGGCATTTGATATCGAGGAACTTCTCCGCGCCGAGGTCTGCGCCGAAGCCGGCTTCCGTAACCACCACATCGGCAAATTTCAGCGCGAACTTGGTGGCCATAACGCTGTTGCAGCCATGGGCGATATTAGCAAATGGGCCGCCATGGATAAAGGCTGGCGTACCTTCGAGCGTCTGCACGAGATTCGGTTTGATGGCATCCTTGAACAGCAGTGTCAACGCGCCAGTCACATTGAGTTCCTTGGCTCTGACCGCACGGCCATCACGAGTATAGGCTACCACGATCTCGCCCAGGCGCTTCTTCATATCCTCAAGGTCAGAAGCCAGGCACAGGATGGCCATCATTTCCGAAGCCACGGTGATGTCAAAGCCCGTTTCCCGGGGTACACCATGCGCCTTGCCGCCCATGCCGATAACCACATGGCGCAGGGCACGGTCATTGAGGTCGAGCACGCGCTTCCAGACCACGCGGCGCACATCGATATCGAGGGCATTGCCCTGCTGGATATGATTGTCGATTACGGCTGCCAAGAGGTTATGGGCCGTCGTGATGGCATGGAAGTCCCCGGTGAAGTGCAGGTTGATGTCCTCCATGGGCACGACCTGCGCATAGCCGCCGCCAGCAGCGCCGCCCTTGAGGCCAAAACAGGGGCCCAGGGACGGTTCACGCAGGGCCACGGCAACCTTCTTGCCCTGTTTATGGAAGGCATCGGCAAGCCCCACGCTGGTGGTCGTCTTACCCTCGCCTGCCGGCGTGGGGTTGATAGCCGTTACCAGCACCAGTTTGCCGTTCTCGCGGTTTTTCACCCGCTGCCAGGCATCGAGGCTGATCTTGGCCTTGTATTTGCCGTAGAGTTCCAGTTCGTCCTCTGAAATCGCCAGTTTCTCTGCGATAAGGCGAATGTCCTGCATCTGTGCGCTCTGCGCAATTTCCACATCGGTTTTCATTGAGCTTTCTTCTCCTCTGCAATTAAACATAAAGCTTCGGAACTGTTTACCAGTTCCTTATATAAGAAATACTGCCGAAGACGCACGATCTCCGGCAGTATTGCCTTAACGATTCAGGTGCGCCTCTGCTGCCTGCACAACATTCTGCATCAGCATCGCGACGGTCAGAAGGCCTACGCCTCCCGGCACGGGGGTAATAGCCCCGGCTATCTCGCTGACGGGTTCAAAATCCACGTCCCCCACTAATTTCTTGGGAGCAATGCGATTGATGCCCACGTCAATAACCGTTGCACCTTTTTTCACCATATCCTGTTTGACAAATTGAGGCTTGCCGATGGCCGCCACGAGAATATCCGCCTGGCGGGTGATTTCCGCCAGATTCTCCGTACGGGAATGGCAGACCGTCACCGTGGCATTCTTAGCCATCAGCAGATGGAACATGGGCTTACCCACGATATTGCTGCGGCCGATGACCACAGCACGCTTGCCCGCAATCTCGATGCCCGCCATTTCCAGCATGCGAATGCAGCCTGCCGGCGTGCAGGGCAGCAGGGCAGGCTCGCCCGTCACCATCTTGCCCACATTGACGGGATGGAAGCCATCCACGTCCTTGGACGGATCGATGCGCCCTACGATTTCCGCCTCAAATTGCGCAATCTGGGCAGGCAGCGGCAGCTGCACGAGAATGCCGTCAATCTTTTCGTCAGCATTCAGCGCATCGATACGAGCGATGAGTTCGTCTTTCGTAGTCTCCTCGGGCAGGGCAATGACTTCGGAGTAAATCCCCAAAGCAGCGCAGGCCTTGTCCTTGTTACGGACATAGACCTCCGAGGCCGGATCATTGCCGACACGGATAACCGCCAGCCCCGGTGCACGGCCATGCTTTTCCTGCAGGGCCATCGCACGTTTGCCGGCATCTTCTTTCAACTGTTGTGCAAAAAACTTACCTTCGAGAATTTTTGCGGACATAGAGTCACCTCAATTTATGGATACGAATACGATTACAAGTAAAAACTAAGCCAGGTACATACGAAGATGGCCACGGACACGATGCCATTGCGCATGAAGTACCGCTGGGTAACCTGACTGAAATCCGTAGGGCTCACAATGCGGTGCTGATAGATCAGCGTTCCCGCTGCAATGCCCACGCCGATAAAGTAGAGCTGCCCTAAGGACATCATTACGCCCACGGCAAAGAAACAGGCAATGCAAATCACATGCATGGCGGCCGACAGCTTAAAGGCATTTTCAGCACCATAGCTTACCGCCAGAGAATGAAGCCCCTGGCTCTTGTCAAATTCCTCATCCTGCGCGCCGTACATGGAGTCAAAGGCGCCAATCCAAAGGGCTACGGCAATGCACAAGAGCACCATCGGCGTCGTAATCTCGCCACTGACACCTACCCAGCCGCCTGCCGGAGCCATGGCAATCGCCACGCCTAAGAACAAATGGCACCAGCCGGTAAACCGCTTGGTGAACGGATAGATCAGGAACGGCAGTGCCGCCAACGGCAGCAGATACAGGCAGATAGGCTGCAGCTGCATGACGGAAAGCACCATCAGCACCAGGCAGATGACGATAAAGACCTTCGCCTCCAACTTGCTGATGCGACCGCTGACCATAGCTCGGTAGCTCATGCGCGGCTGCTGGCTGTCATATTTGAGGTCAGCCAGATTATCCAGCGCCATGGCCGCCGCCCGCCCCGTGGTGATGGCCAGCGCAATCCAGACGAGGTCGTGGATTGTCGGCTGGCCGTTTGCCGCGAGCACTGCCCCCATAAAGGCAAAGGGCAGGTCAAAGATCGTATGGTGCAGGGCTACATTGTTAATATGCGCTTTTATATCAATCAATCGAGACCAAGCTCCTTCCACTTGGCATCAACTTTGGCCTTGATATCCTCTCTCATGCTGATTTCTTCCGGCCATTCACGGGTATGCCCTTCCTCCGGCCAGGTCTTCGTGGCATCGATGCCGAGCTTGGAGCCCCATTTTGCCATCGGCGAAGAATGGTCGAGCACATCGAGCGGCCCTTCCACGATTTCCAGATCGTGCTTGGCATCGATGTTATTATACACCCGCCACCAGACTTCCTTCAAATCCTGTACGTTGACATGGGCATCCACAACGATGATCATCTTGACATTCATCATCTGCCCCATGCCCCAGAGTGCATGCATGACCTTGCGGGCCTGCATGGGATACTGCTTCTTGATGGACACGATGCAGCAGTCATGGAATACGCCTTCGAGCGGCATATTGATGTCGATGATTTCCGGCTGCATCTGCTGCAGAAGCGGCAGGAAGATGCGCTCCGTGGCCTTGGCCAGATAGCAGTCTTCCATGGGCGGCTTGCCCACCACCGTGGAGAAATAGATCGGATCTTTGCGATGGGTGATGGCCGTGATATGGAACACGGGATAATCATCAGCCAGGGAATAATAGCCCGTATGGTCGCCAAAGGGACCTTCCCGGCGCTTCTCATCGGTCAGCACATAGCCTTCGAGGATGATTTCCGCAGTTGCCGGCACTTCGATATCCACAGTCTTACACTTGACCATTTCCACGGATTTATGCCGCAGGAAACCGGCGAATACCATCTCGTCGATATCGCGGGGCAGCGGTGCCGTAGCCGCATAGGTAATGACCGGATCAGTGCCGATGGCCACAGCTGCTTCGATGCGGTCACCGCCCTGTGCCTTCATATCGCGGAAGTTCTCGGCGCCGTTCTTATGGATATGCCAGTGCATGCCCGTGGTACGGCTGTCGTATTTCTGCAGGCGGTACATGCCCACATTGCGTTTCCCCGTCTTAGGGTTCTTGGTGAACACCAATGGCAAGGTCACGAAGGGGCCGCCATCGTCGGGCCAGCATTTGAGGATGGGGATTTCGTCCAAATTCGGATTTTCCGTCTCCACCACTTCCTGGCAGGGCGCATGCTTCACGTATTTCGGAAAGTTGATGGCCCGCTTGATCATGGGAATCATGGTCACGACGCTCATCTTGTTCTGCAGGGACACATAGGGAAGCTTCATCATTTCCCGCAGCTCATCCCCCACATCATCGAGCTTTTCGACGCCCAAGGCCATGGCCATGCGCTCATAGCTGCCGAAAGCGTTCATGAGCACCGGCATCTTGGAACCTTTGACATTCTCAAAGAGCAGGGCGACGTTCTTGTCCCCTTCCATCTTGGATACCCGGTCAGTGATTTCCGTGATTTCCAGTTCCGGATCTACTTCCGTCTTGATACGTTTGAGGAGACCTTTTGACTCCAAATCAGCCATAAACTCCCGCAAATCCTTATAAGCCAAGCAAATACCTCCTTTTTATCTGCTTATCTGCGTAAAATATAACGAACGATAAAATAACCTACTTCATAGAGTACAATAATGGGCAAAGCAATCATGGACTGAGTGAACACATCTGGTGTCGGCGTGATGATTGCGCCCACCACGAAGGACAGGAAGATGATGATCCGCTGATACTTCTTCAGGAAAGCCGAAGTAATCAGCCCCAGTTTACCCATGATCGTCATGACCAAAGGCAATTCAAAGATAAAGCCAAAGGGCAGCACAAACATAATGACGAAGTCAAAGTATTTGTTTACCGATAATAATGCCTCGAGTTCCGTATTGCCAAAGCCCAAGAAAAACTTGATGCCCGCCGGCAGTACCAGGAAAAAAGAAAAGGCCAGCCCACAGAAAAAAAGAACGACTGATGTCGGTACCACGATACCAAGCACCATGCGTTCCCTGGTGGTCAGGGCCGGCAGGAAAAACCGCCATACCTGCCAAAAGATAATGGGCAGTGCCAAAAGGAACCCGGCCACGCAGGCCACCTTCAGATAGGTGAAGAAGGCTTCCGCTGGCTGCATATAGTAGAGCTTGCCCGCGGGCAGGGTGATGTAATGCATGATTTCCTGAATGTAGAAATAACCGACACAGCTTCCGAGCGCCGTCGCCATCAGACATTTAATCAGACGGCTGCGCAGTTCGGTCAGATGGGCAATCAGGGACATGCTGCCGTCGTCCATCACCACTTCGGCATCTGCCGGGGCGCCAATCTGCTTTGGCGCCTCGATTTCTTCATATTTTTGTTCTTCTGCCATCTACACCACCAGCTTACTGCTTCGTCTGCTGGTCAGCCTTAGGCAGTTCTTTCGGCTGCTCGGTCACATTCATCATCTGTTGTTCTTCCGGTTTCTTGCTTTCCTCAACAACACCGGACTTGAATTCCTTGATGCCCTTGCCCAGTGCCTTGCCGATTTCCGGCAGCTTGCTCGGCCCAAACACGATCAAAGCGACGAGCACCAACGCACCTGCAGTATATGGACTAATCATGATAATTCCTCCTAAAACCGTTAATCTTTTTACACCTATTCATTATAGCGAAAATCAAGCAAAATCTCAATGTCACAACGTACAAGTTTCCAATAGGATTTTACTATAAGTCCATAAATTTCTCATATGCTTCATGATTAAAAAGGACCAGCAGCTGCTGGTCCTTAAGAAATTATCAGTTACACCATATCATGCTCGATCATGTATTCGGCAATCTGCAGGGCATTGAGTGCGGCGCCCTTGCGGATCTGGTCACCGCAAATCCACATGTTGAGACCGTTCTCGATGGAGTAGTCCTTGCGCAGGCGGCCGACTGCCACATCATTCTTGCCGGAGGTTTCGAGCGGTTGCGGATAGAGCTGTTCATCCGGGTTGTCCACCACTTCGACGCCAGGGAATGCTTCAAGAGCCTTGCGGGCAGCTTCGAGGCTCACTTCGTCCTCGAATTCCACATTGACCGACTCGGCATGGCTGCGGTATACCGGCACGCGAATCGTAGTAGCTGTGATGCGCATAGCGTCATCGCTCATGATCTTCTTGGTTTCATCGATCATCTTCATTTCCTCTTTGGTGTAGAGGTTTTCCTTGAAGACGTCAATCTGCGGCAGCAGGTTGAAGGCGATCTGATAATGCTTCTTGAGCGCAGCTCCCGGCAGGATGTTGGCCGTGACGGGCTTGCCCGCTACGATATCAGCGACCTGCTGCTCGAGTTCTGCCATAGCTTCCTTGCCACCACCGGATACAGCCTGATAGGTGGAAACGACCACGCGCTTGATCTTGGAGATATCATAGAGCGGCTTCAGTGCCATGACCATGATGATCGTGGAGCAGTTCGGATTGGCAATGATGCCCTTGTGCTGGGCAATGGCTTCCGGGTTGACCTCGGGAACCACCAGCGGCACTTCCGGGTCCATGCGGAAGGTACTGGAATTATCGATGACTACGGCACCAGCCTTGACAGCAGCCGGTGCAAATTCCTTGCTGGCACTGCCGCCAGCGAACAGGGCGATATCCACATCCTTGAAGGAATCCACTGTTGCTTCTTCCACCGTGTATTCCTTGCCCATGAACTGGATTTTCTTACCAGCGCTGCGCTTGGAAGCCAGCATCTTCAAATCGGCAAAGGGGAAATTGCGTTCCTCAATCAGGTTCAGGAATTCCTGGCCTACGGCACCCGTTGCACCCAGGATTGCCACATTATACTTTTTCATTAACCTTCATCCTTTCGCTGCTATGCTCTTTATTGCGTTATTTAAAACTCCAGGAGTTTATCCAAACCGATGGTTAAGCCCGTAAGCGTGCGGACCTTCTGTGCGGCCAGCACCACACCGGGCATAAAGGATTCCCGGTTCAGGGAATCGTGACGGATGGTCAGCGTCTGCCCCAAACCGCCAAAGATAACCTCCTGATGGGCCACATAGCCCGGCAGGCGCACGCTGTGGATATGCATGCCCTCGTAGTCAGCACCACGGGCGCCGGCAATCTTTTCCTTTTCTTCAGGATGCCCCTGCTTATGGGCTGCCCGCACCTCGGCAATCATCGCTGCCGTCTGCACGGCCGTGCCCGAAGGTGCATCGAGCTTATTATCATGATGAAGCTCGATGATTTCAACCTCCGGCATATATTTAGCCGCCTGTTTGGCCATCACCATCATCAATACCGCACCGATGGCAAAGTTCGGCGCAATGAAGGCCGGCGTAGCATTTGCTTCCGCCAATTTCCTGATTTCTGCCTTCTGTTCCTCGCTGAGGCCCGTCGTCCCTACCACAGGGCTGACCTTTGCCTTGAGCGCCGTCATCACATTGTCAAAGACCACATCCGGGCGGGTGAAGTCAATCATGACCTCCGGCTTGATCCGTTCCAAAGCAGCTGCCAGATCCGTTTCCACCGTCACATTGTTCTTCGGCAGGCCAACCAGTTCACCACAATCAGCACCACCATGGATATCCACAGCACCCACGAGCTGCAAATCCTCTGCTTCCTGTACGGCTTTCAAGACAGCCTGCCCCATCCGGCCGCAGGCACCATTCACCAATACTGTTACCAAGATACACGCCTCCTATGCATGTTTAAGCTGAAAATATTGTATACTATGTCTATGTGTTATGTCAAGATGTTCTCGACAAAAATACACTAAATATCCGTGATATTCTCAAACTGCTCCCTATATTGCAGCGAGAGAATGGGCAGTATATCCCGCCGTTCCTCCCGACTTGCCACCGTTTCCTGCGCTGCCTGTCGGGCCTTCAGGAGAATATCCATATCATTCAGGACATCGGCCACCTTCAGATCCGGCAGGCCGTGCTGCATCGAGCCAAAGAACTGCCCCGGCCCGCGCAAGCGCAAGTCCTCTTCAGCCAGCTTAAAGCCATCACTGGTTTCGGCCATGATCTTG
Organism: Pseudoselenomonas ruminantium; assembly: GCF_900104055.1. Classification (GTDB taxonomy): domain Bacteria; phylum Bacillota; class Negativicutes; order Selenomonadales; family Selenomonadaceae; genus Selenomonas_A; species Selenomonas_A ruminantium_C. The sequence continues at coordinate 2,003 of NZ_FNJQ01000014.1, read as the reverse complement.
AGCCTTTCCCTGGCATTTTCCGTCTTCATCTCCGATACGAGGATGCAGTAGGACTTATACTGCCCGCGCCCAATGCGTCCCCGCAGCTGATGGAGCTGTGCTAGGCCAAAGCGCTCCGCATGCTCCACCACCATGATGCTGGCATTGGGCACATTGACACCGACTTCAATGACCGTGGTGGACACCAGGAGCTTGATCTTATCCTCATAGAAAGCCTGCATGACCTGTTCCTTATCTGCCGCCTTCATCCTGCCATGCACCAGGCCGCAGGGCATATCGCGGAAAATCCCATAACACAGTTCATCATAGACTTCCTCCGCCGAAGGCAGGTCGCTTTCCTCATTCAATTCAATCAAGGGACAGACCACATAGGCTTGCCGCCCGGCCGCGAGCTGCTGATGGACGTAATCATAGATTAGGTCCCGCCGGTCCGGCTTGCGCACAAAGGTGCGGATTGGCTGCCGTCCCGGCGGCAGCTGTTGGATCAGGGACACATCCAGATCCCCGTAGACGGTCAATGTCATCGTACGCGGAATCGGCGTTGCCGTCATAACCAATACATCCGGCAGCAGCGTTCCTTTTTTTTCCAGCTCCGCCCGCTGGGCAATGCCGAAACGGTGCTGCTCGTCGGTCACTACAAGGCCAAGCTTGGCAAATTCCACGCCTTCCTGTATCAGCGCATGGGTGCCAATCACGATGTCCACTTCCTGCGCCGCAATCCGCGCATACATTTCCTCACGCTTCTTTTTCGTGAGCCGGCCCGATAGGAAACCAATGCGGATTCCCAATGGTTCCAATTGCCTGCAGAAACCTTCATAATGCTGGCTGGCCAGGATTTCCGTCGGTGCCATCAGCGCCCCCTGATAGCCGTTTTCCACGGTCTTGACCAGCGCCAGCATGGCAATGACCGTCTTGCCCGAGCCTACATCGCCCTGCACCAAACGACGCATGGGCAGAGGGCTTTCCATATCCCGCTGGATTTCCTGCCAGGTACGCGCCTGATCAGCGGTCAATTCAAACGGCAAGGACTTCCTGACCTTGGCTGTCAGCTCACTGCTCAGCAAATGCCGGATACCCTTGCTGTTTTCGCGAGCCTGCCGCTTGAGCAGCAGCAGTCCGCATTGGATCAGATAGAGTTCTTCAAAGGCCAGATGCTTCCGAGCTGCCTTGAGTGCCGTAAAATCCGCAGGAAAATGCATATCCTGCAATGCCTTTTGCCGCGGAAGCAGGTCGTATGACTTCATCACCCGCTGCGGAATCAAGTCATGGATAGCAAGCTCCTCCCCGAACAGACCAGCGATGACCTTGCGGAAGAATTTCTGATTGAGTTTCTCCGTGGCCGGGTAAACCGGCACAATCCCCGCCCGGCTCGCGGGTTCTTCGTCCTCATCCATGATTTCAAAGCTGTGCAGCTGGCTCATGGCAAACTGTCCCCGCCCACCAAAGGCATAAGCAGCCTTGCCGGTCACAAAGACTTTCCTGCCCACCTTTAATTTGCTTTTCAGATACTTCTGATTGAACCAGGTCACCTGCAGAACCCCGGTGCCATCGCCAATCAGTGCCATCAGTATATTCATGCCCCGCCGGCCCCCCTGCCGTTCAGAAACATTCATGATCGTGCCGCCTACCGTTGCCGTTTCCCCGGCCTGCAGTTCCGAGATTTTCGTCAGCACACTCTGATCTTCATAAGTACGGGGAAAATACATCAGCAGGTCATAGACCGTATGCAGCCCCAGCCGTTTCAGCTCCGCCGTTTTCTTAGGCCCTACGCCTTTCACATATTGTATCGAGTCCGTCAGTTGCAAAAAATCACATCCAAAAGTCTTTTCTCAAAAGCCATATTCTCCCTACTATTATAACGCCGTTGTTCCAGTTTTGCCAAAGGCAAAAGTTTCTTTAAATTGCAGTTTGTTGGTTAGTTCGAGCCAAAGTTATCCCGTTTATACGCAGTCAGGGGTTCACGGGGGAGTACTTTTGCTGTTTCCGCTAAACGTCCCTCCCTG
>NZ_FNJQ01000024.1 GCF_900104055.1 Pseudoselenomonas ruminantium | reverse complement strand
TCAACAGAATAGCGCTGATGATGTCGTTTGAAGAATACATCCGGGCCGCAAGCATCATAGTTACGAACCCATTGCCTGAAGGATCTGCTGTCAACGCCTGCATCCGCGGCTATGGAGGCATAACTGCCCTCTCCACGTTTATACTTTTCAATGAAGTGGATTTTCTCTTCGGGTGATAATCTCTTCTTGTACATAAAATGCTCCCTATCAAGCAGACAGTTTTATTATTTCTTCTGTCTACCTAATAGGGAGCATATCAAGGAAGCATAGGGCTTTTCTGTTTTGCATTTGGGGGCGGCGGAGAATTTTATCGCCGGATACTGCTTCTCGTAAAGCTCTTTGAGATTTTCAGCCATGGAGCATTCCAAGCGGCATTGATGCTGCTGTTGGAATCTTTCCGCGTAGGGGAGCCAGCCGATGATATCGCCCAGGGTACCTACGGGGAACTTGATCAGTACCGGCTTGTTCTTCAGGTCCAGCAGATGGTCGAGTACCGGCTTGTCCAGATTTTTCTTGTCCCAGACACGCAGACGGAAGGGGACGAAATATTTCTTGCTGCTGATGGCCCAGCCTTCCTGTGCGTCGCAGGCAAAGAGGATATTGCCGGAATCTTCATCTTCAATCTGCACATGCCAGTCGCCCTTTGGCAGCTTGATCCGCGCCCCGTCGTTGAAGTCAAAGCGGATGCCTCGCGGCCCTTTCTGTGTAGGCTCTGCCGGTGGCGGGATAAAGAACGGATCAGGGGCTGGCGCAGATGTGTTCTCTGGCGCAGTATTTTCTGCTGGCGCTGAGCCAGCGGTAGTTTTCGCTTCGTTTTCCAATAGAAAGCCTCCGTTTTCACAAATAAATTTAGTCCTATAATATTTCTTTAATTCGTGATGGCAGAAAACAAATCCTGTTCGGGGGGATTTTTTTTGAAAAAAGGGGCCTGCAGGCAAGATGTTATTTGTCAGCAAGGCAAATATCTGCTATAATGATTTTATTTGATTTATGAAGTCAAACTGTGTGTTATAAGACGGAGAACATGACGCGTTATTAGATAATGAAAGGGTTGGTTTTATGGCACAGACATTTACAATGGACGATTTAAAGCAGCGTTTGCAGGCGCGGCAGCATAAGATGACGCCGCAGCGGCAGACGGTGCTGCAGGTGTTTCTGGACCACCCTGGCGAACACCTTTCGGCAGAAGATGTCCACGGCATCCTGCGGCAGGACAAATCGGAAATTGGTCTGGCTACGGTTTATCGCAGCTTGGAGCTGCTGTCGGAATTGGAAATTCTGCAGAAGATGGAGTTCGGGGACGGCTGTAGCCGTTATGAGGTAAATACCACCGATCCGTCGGAACATCATCATCATCATTTGATTTGCACCACCTGTGGCAAGGTCACGGAGTTCGAAGACGACCTTCTGGACGACCTGGAAAGCGATATCCAGAAGAAGATGGGCTTCCATGTGCTGAATCATCAGGTGAAATTCTTCGGTACATGCAAGGAGTGCCAGCAGGAAAATTGAAGGTAAGAACTTTTACCCTGAACTCAAAAAAAGAAATCATCTCCAAGATCACCCGGGAAGTGCTGACGCTCTTCAAGGTGGAAATCGTGGGGAAAGAAGGCACGGCAGATCTTGCCCAGCTTTCCGTGGTCAATCACCGTTTGCCTGTGGAGGGCGAGCTACGTGAAGGGGCTAAGGTCTGCATGGAGACCACGTTGATGCTCTTTGGCGAGGATGGCGGGCTTAGAAGCTTTACCCGCAGGGAAAGCGGCAAGGAAGATGAGCTGGAGCGGGCGGCTGTCAACCGCACGATCAAGCTCAATCTCTACCGTATCTTCTGCGAGGAACTCGGCTATGAGCCAGCGCCCTGGGGCATTCTCCATGGCGTGCGGCCAACCAAGATCGTCCATCGCTGGATTGAATACGGCATGGACGAGGAGGGCATAGTCGCGCGCTTGATGCGGGACTTTGCCTGCAGCGAGGAAAAAGCGCGGATCATCACGCCGATGGCTTTCCGCCAGTTGCCATTCCTCAGGACTTCGGATGAAAAGACCATCAGCATCTATGTGGGCATCCCGTTCTGCCTGACGCGCTGCCTCTATTGCTCGTTCCCGGCCAATGTCCTGCCGGGGGCGAAGAAGCTTGCGGAGTTTATGACGGTGCTTCATAAGGATATCGAGGGGGCCAAAGCGGCAGTGGAGGCCCATGGGCTCAAAGTCCAGAATATCTATGTGGGCGGCGGTACGCCGACGGCTTTGCCGGACGATGAGTTCCGCACGATGCTGGGCTGGGTTTGCGAGGCTTTCTATCACGATGGCTTAGCTGAGTTCACCGTGGAGGCCGGACGCCCCGATAGCATTACGCCGGGAAAGATTGCGGCCATGCGTGACTACAAGGTCACGCGTGTCAGCGTCAATCCCCAGACCATGCAGCAGCGGACGCTCAAGGTCATTGGCCGCCAGCATACGCCGGAGGCCGTGGCCGAGATGTACCACGCTCTGCGCGAAGCCGGCATTCCCGAAATCAATATGGATTTGATTCTCGGCCTGCCCGGCGAGACGGCGGCGGATGTGGATGATACGCTGGCTAAGGTTACGGCTTTGCAGCCGGATGATATCACCCTGCATGCGTTGGCATTGAAGCGTGGTTCAAGGCTCAAGCTCATCATGGAAGAGCGCCATGTGGACCTGCCTGGGGCAGAAGTTACCCGTCAGATGGCCGAGGTGGCTATGGGCTATATGAAAAAATACGGCTATGAACCGTACTATCTCTACCGTCAGGGGTATATGGCGGGGGATTTGGAAAATATCGGCTGCTGCCGTAAAGGTGCCGAGGGGATGTACAACATCCAGATCATGGAGGAACATCAGACCATCATCGGCATTGGCGGCGCCGCCACCAGCAAGGTGGTTGATTTCAAGAACAAGCGCATGAAGTCATCGTTCAATGCCAAGGATTTGGTGACGTATCTGCGCGATATTGATATTTACATCGAAAAACGGCGGGCCTTGCTTGACGAAGCCTGCCAGGCTTAGGGGGAGTAAAACGAATGTTGACCAATGCCCCAAGAGGGACAAAGGATATATTGCCCGATACCGTCGGACAATGGACCTATGTGGAAGAAAAAATCCGTGACCTGTGTGCCCGTTATGGCTACAAGGAAATCCGTACGCCGATGTTCGAGCATACGGAACTGTTCCATCGCGGCATCGGCGAAGGTACCGATGTGGTGGACAAGGAAATGTATACCTTCACCGACCGCGGTGACCGCAGCATCACGCTGCGCCCGGAAAACACGGCTTCGGCTGTGCGTGCCTACCTGCAGAACAAGCTCTATGGCGACAACAGCCTGACGAAACTGTTCTACATCGGCTCCATGTTCCGCTATGACCGTCCTCAGGCCGGTCGTATGCGTGAATTCCATCAGTTCGGCGTAGAGGCTCTGGGTGAATCCAATCCGGCGGTGGATGCCGAAATCATTATGCTGGCTATGGATCTTTTGGGCGGTTTGGGCCTTAAGGATCTCAAGCTGTCCCTGAACTCCGTGGGCTGTCCGAAATGCCGTCCGGTTTACCGCAAGGTCCTGCAGGACTATTTCCGGGATAAGCTCGATGACCTCTGTGAGGACTGCCAGGACCGCTTTGAGCGCAGCCCGCTGCGTATCCTCGACTGCAAGGCCGATGCGGATAAGCCCTATATGGCCGATGCACCGAAGATCACGGATTGCCTCTGTGAGGAATGTCAGGAGCACTTCCACAAGGTACAGCATTTCCTGACGGAAGCTGGTGTGGAATTCGAACTCGATGCCCGCCTGGTGCGCGGTCTCGATTATTACACCAAGACGGCCTTTGAGATCAAATATCCTCCGCTGGGGGCTCAGAGTGCCGTAGCTGGCGGTGGCCGCTATGATGGTCTGATTGAGGAAATCGGCGGCAATCCGACGCCGGCCGTGGGTTTTGCCACCGGTTTGGAACGTGTCCTGCTGGCACTGGAGAAACAGAATCTCCTGCCGGAAATGGATAACAAGACCGATGCCTTCGTGGTCGCTTTGGGCGAAGAGGCTCAGGGTGCAGCCTTCAAGCTCTTGACGCAGCTGCGTCAGGCAGGGCTCAAGGCCAGCATGGACTATGCCGGTCGGAGCATGAAGGCCCAGATGAAGCAGGCAAACAAGGCCAATGCCCGTTTTGCGCTGATCATCGGTGAAGATGAAGTCAAGGAAGCATGTGTGCAGCTCAAGGATATGGAAAAGAGCGAGCAGCAGAAAGTTTCTTTTGATAATATTGTAAATACGCTATGTGCTGAGGTGAAAGGTTAATGGAAACATTACAAGGTATGAAGCGCGACCATCATTGTGGCGAGCTTCGTAAGGCAGACGAAGGACAGCAGGTTGTCCTCTGCGGCTGGGTGGCCCGCCGCCGTGACCACGGTGGTCTGATTTTCGTGGATATGCGTGACCGTTCCGGTTTCGTGCAGGTGGTATTTGACGAGGCTTCCATGGCGGAAGGTACGTTCCACAAGGCAGAATCCCTGCGCAACGAGTTCTGCATCGCTGTGCGCGGTACTGTGCGCGCCCGCAGCGAAGAGACGGTGAACAACAACATCGAGACCGGTGAAATCGAAGTGGTCTGCGAAGAGCTGCGCATCCTGAACAAGGCCAACACGCCTCCCTTCTACATTCAGGATGGAGTGGATGTTGACGAGAAGATTCGTCTGAAGTACCGTTATCTGGACCTGCGCCGTCCGGAGATGCAGAAGAACATCATCCTGCGTCATCGCGTGACGAAGATCATGCGCGACTACTTTGACCGCAACGGCTTCCTCGAGATCGAGACGCCGATGCTCTGCAAGAGCACGCCGGAAGGCGCACGTGACTTCCTCGTGCCGAGCCGCGTGAATCCGGGCGAGTTCTACGCTCTGCCGCAGTCCCCGCAGATTTTCAAGCAGATCCTGCAGGTGGCTGGCTTTGAAAAATACTTCCAGATTGTCCGCTGCTTCCGCGACGAAGACCTGCGTGCTGACCGTCAGCCGGAATTCACCCAGCTGGATATCGAGATGTCCTTCAAGGATCAGGACGAAATCCTGACGATCATGGAAGAGATGATCAAGGAACTCTTCGAAAAATCCATCGGTGCCAAGGTGGAAACGCCGTTCGAACGCATGGATTGGGATACGGCTATGGACAAATACGGTTCCGATAAGCCGGACCTCCGCTTCGATATGCCGCTCATGGACATCTCCGAATACGTCAAGGGTTCGGACTTCAAGGTGTTCAATGCCGTTATCGAAAACGGCGGCATGGTCAAGTGCATCAAGGTAGACGGCTATGCTGACATTCCCCGCCGCCGCCTGGATGAACTCGTCAAGTTCGTACAGATTTACGGTGCCAAAGGTCTGGCTTGGATCCAGTACAGCGAAGAAGGCATCAAGAGCCCGTTCAAGAAGTTCTATACGGATGAAACCTTCGCGAAGATTGCCGAAGCTACGGGCGCCAAGACTGGCGACCTGCTGCTCGTTGTGGCTGACAAGCGCCTCGTGGTTGACACGGCTCTGGGCCAGCTCCGCCTCGAAATGGGCAAGGAACGCGGCCTCATCGATCCGGACAAGCTCCGCTTCCTCTGGGTTGTTGACTTCCCGATGTACGAATGGAGCGACGAAGAGAAACGCTGGAAGGCCATGCACCATCCGTTCACGGCTCCGCGTGACGAAGATATCGAATTCCTGGGCACTGATCCGGGCCGCGTAAAGGCTAACGCTTACGACATGGTCCTCAACGGTGTCGAAATTGGCGGCGGTTCCCTGCGTATTTACAACGCAGAACTGCAGGAGAAGGTATTCGAATCTCTGGGCCTCACCTATGAAGAAGCTCATGAGAAGTTCGGCTTCATGATGGATGCCTTCCAGTACGGCACGCCTCCTCATGGCGGCCTGGCTTTCGGTCTGGACCGTCTGGTCATGATCATGGCTAAGCGTTCTTCCATCCGCGATGTCATCGCCTTCCCGAAGAACCAGAGCGCCCGCGACGTAATGTCCAATGCTCCTTCCAACGTCGAGGAAAAACAGCTCCGCGAGCTGTCCATCCGTACGGCTGTGAAGAAAAAAGAAGCCAAGCCGGAAGAAAACGCGTAAGATTATTTTTCCATAAAAAGCCATTATGCCTATTGACATGATAGGTGTAATGGTGTAACATAAGGTCATCGTTGCAAGACGAATGAACTGACTGGATAACCAGAGGTTCTGTGCAAGGGTAAATCCCTGCGCAGAACCTCTTTTTTGTATTTGTGATGAAAGGACGGTAGCGATTATGAAATGTGATTGTTGTAATATTGGCAAGATTCTTTTGAAACACGAACGAATGTGGATTTAACAGGAGGGATTTTTCATGATTGCCGCTCAGGAAAGTATGACTGCGAAACTGTGCTCCTTTGCCCGGGCTTATCATTCCATGCTGGGGAAGAACAAGATTTTCGATGACTATCTGGCCTATGACATCATCGGCAAGGATGCGTATGACGAAATCGGCGGCTTGCTCCGCGGACAGGCGGAAGCGGCCGGGCAATTGCCCCGTTATGGTTTTGAGAGCCTGCTGGTCTTTGAGGAGATGGATCATTATTTCTCGCCCATTGCCCTGTCACGGATTGCCTTTGCGGAGCGGGCCTTGTACCGTTTTGCCCGGAATCGTGCCAGCTGCCAGTATGTGATCTGCGGGGCGGGGATGGATACCTTCGCTTTCCGCAATACGGATGAAGCCGTGCAGATCTTCGAGCTGGATCATCCGGATACGCAGGCATACAAACTGCGGCGGATTCATGAACTTCGCTGGGAGATTCCTGCAAATACCCATTATGCGGCGATTGATTTTGAACGCGACGACCTGGGGAAAGTCCTGCTGCACAGCGGCTTTCAGACTTATGAGCCATCGTTCTTCTCGCTGCTGGGTGTGTCCTATTATCTGACACCGGAGGCCTTTCAGGAATTTGTGCGCAGCGTGAGTTCTTTGGCGTCGCCGGGCAGCCAGTTCGTGCTGGATTTTCCGGATGAATCCACCTTCGAACCGGATTCCAATTCCCGGGTGCGGCGGCTCGCGGAAATCACCGAGCAGCTGGGTGAGCCAATGCGGCATGGTTTCTCGTTGGCAGAGATGCGGGAAATCCTTTCCCGGGAAGGTTTTGTGATTCGCAATCATGAGTCCCCGGCAGACATTCAGCGGCATTTCTTCGATGAGCGCACGGACCATCAGCAGGCTATGGAAAACGTGCATTTTATCCTGGCGGAGAAGAAGCAGTATTGAGATAAACAAGGGAAGAAGATGATACTATGTGCAAATTTACGACGAAATTGATTCATGGCGGCATTGATGGGGATACGAAAACCGGCGCTGTGAATGTGCCGATTTACCAGACATCGACCTTCAAGCAGGATGGGCTGGGAGAATTGCGGGAGGGAACCTGGGAGTATGCCCGGACGGGCAATCCCACCCGGGCGGCACTTGAAAAATTGATTGCTGAGCTGGAAGGCGGCGAAGCGGGCTTTGCCTTTGCCTCGGGCATGGCGGCCATCACGGCGGTGCTGAGCCTTTTCCAGAGCAATGTCAAGGTGCTTCTGTCCAGCAATGTCTACGGCGGTACTTTCCGGGTGCTCGACAAGGTGTTCAGCCGTTTCAATCTGACCTATGCGCTGGAGGATACCACGGATCTGGAGAATTTGGAGAAGCAGTTCACGCCCAATGTCAAGGCCATCATCATTGAAAGCCCGGCCAATCCCCTGCTGACCATCACGGACATCCGGACTGTGGCGGAAATCGCCCATCGCCATGGGGCGCTGGTGATTGTCGATAACACCTTTATGACGCCGTACCTGCAGCAGCCATTGGCTCTGGGTGCAGATGTGGTCATCCATAGTGCCACGAAGTACCTGGGCGGCCATAGCGACCTGGTGGCTGGCCTGGCCGTGGTCAAGACCAAGGATTTGGCCGAGAAGTTAGCCTTTGTACAGAATTCCACCGGCGGGGTGCTCGGCCCGCAGGATGCCTTCCTGCTGATCAGAGGTATCAAGACCTTGGCGGTGCGCCTGGACCGTCATGTAGAAAATGCTGAGTATCTGGCCGACTGGTTGGCAGGCAATCTGGAAGTGGAGAAAATCTACTATCCGGGACTTACGAGCCATATCGGCTACGAAATCAACCAGCAGCAGGCGAAGAACGGCGGCGCCATGATATCCTTCGAGCTGACAGCCGATCACGATATCCGCAAGTTCTTCAAGTCCTTGCAGCTGATATCCCTGGCCGAAAGCCTGGGGGGCGTGGAAAGTCTCGTCTGCCATCCGGCAACCATGACGCACGCGGCCATTCCCAAGGAAACGCGCGAGAAAATCGGCATAACGGATAACCTCATCCGCCTGTCGGTGGGCATTGAGGACAAGGCAGATCTGCTGGCAGATATCAAGCAGGCCATTGAGGCCAGCCGCATTTAACAACGAAAAGGGAGCGAAGAACATGCACTATTATAAATCCATGCAGGAGCTCATCGGGCATACGCCGCTCGTTGAGCTGACACATTTCGATTTGCCGGAGGGCGTCCGGCTCTTTGCCAAGCTGGAGTTATGGAACCCCGGCGGCAGTGCCAAGGACCGTGTGGGCCGTCAGATGATTGCGGCGGCAGAACAAAGCGGTCAGCTGCAGCCCGGCGGCACCATAATCGAAGCTACGGCAGGCAACACAGGACTGGGGATAGCCTATGCTGCGCTGAATAAAGGGTATCGGATCATCTTCGTGGTGCCGGAGAAATTTTCGGCGGAGAAGCAGACGTTGATGAAATCTTTGGGGGCGGAACTGGTGCATACGCCCCGGGCTGGGGGGATGCTGGAGGCGGCGGCCAAAGCGGAGGAATTGCGTCAGAAGATTCCCGGGGCCATCACGCTGAAGCAGTTTGAGAATCCTGCCAATCCGCAGGCCCATTACGAAACCACCGGACCAGAGATTTATGCGGATTTGGATGGGCAGATTGATTATTTCGTTTCTGGTGCGGGCAGCGGCGGCACCTTTTCGGGGATTATGCGTTACTTGAAAGAACAGAATGCCGCCATTCAGGGGGTACTTGCCGATCCTTATGGCTCGATTATCGGCGGCGGGGAGCATGGTGATTATGAGATTGAAGGCATTGGCAATGATTTTATTGCCCAGACGATGGATACATCGTTTATCGATCAGGTCTATAAGATTAAAGATGAGGAAGCGTTTGCTGGCGTAAGGCAGCTGGCGGCAAAAGAGGGAATCTTTGCCGGTTCTTCCAGTGGTGCCTCCTTTGCCGCAGCGCTGAAACTGGCCCATTCCGGGGTTAAAGGCAATATCGTTCTGGCGGTCATCGACCGGGCAGAGCGGTATTTCAGCAAACATATTTTGGATTAGGAGTGATTCTATGGCATATCGGATTGCGGCAGCCTCCAGTGATGGCATCCATATTGACCGTCATTTCGGCGCCGCCGATGGCTTTGTGATCGTGGAAGTGGCTGATGACGGCACTTTTGCGGAAGTGGAACGGCGGCAGGCTAAATCGCCCTGCCAGCACGGCTATCATGATGAAGGTGCCATGCTGGCGGCGGTGCAGGCTTTGTCCGACTGCCGTTATGTGGTGGCCGAGGCCATTGGCCCGGGCGCACAGAAGGCTTTGGAGCGGCAGGATATCCTGCCCTTGGAGATTGAAGGGGAAACGGTGGCAGCGGCGCTGCCGAAAATCCATACCTATGAGGTAAATAAGCGCCGGGCAAGTGTTGCTTACTGATGGACTGTGTTAGGAGAGAAAGGGGCCATACCAATGGACGAACAGCGTGTCCGGGAGCTCCACCCGTGCTTTGGAGCAAAGCAGAACAGGGGGCGTATCCATTTGCCGGTATGCCCCGGGTGTAATCTGGAGTGCCGGTTCTGTGACCGGAAAATCAACGATGTGGAAAATCGGCCGGGGGTGACTTCGGCGGTCATCCGGCCGGAGGAGGCGGTAAGTTATGTGGAGCGGGCGCTGAAGTTCTGCCCGGAACTCAGCGTGGTGGGCATTGCCGGGCCGGGAGATACCCTGGCTTCGGACAGAGCTCTGCAGACCTTCCGCTTTATCGGCAATAAGTTCCCGCAATTATTGAAGTGCATGAGCACCAATGGCCTGCTGCTGAATGAGCGGGCCCAGGAGGTAATCGATGTGGGCATCGACACCCTGACGGTGACGGTGAATGCCGTAGATCCGGCCATTGAGGCCAGGATGATCAACGGACTTATCTATCATGGCAAGCGCTATACCGGTGAGGAAGCCGGAGCGATTATCATAAAGAATCAGTTGGAGGGCATCCGCAAGGTGGCGGCTGCCGGTGTGGTGGTCAAGGTCAATACGGTGCTGGTCAATGAGATCAACCGCTTCCATATTGGCGCCATCGCCAAAGCGGTCAAGGAAGCAGGGGCAACGATTTACAACATCATCCCGCTGATTCCCCAGCATGACCTCAAGGATTGCGAGGCCCCCAGCTGCGTGGATCTGGCGGTGGCCCGGAAAGAGGCGGGCAAACATATCGATGTGTTCCGCCACTGCCAGCACTGCCGGGCAGATGCGGTTGGTATCCCGGGGAAAAATAACTTCAGTCAGGAAGTTTACAAGGGGCTCCTGCAGGCGAAGGAAACTTTTTCCCACGGTTGATATATAAAAAGTGTTAGAAGGGGAGTTTTTTTATGGCAAAAGAAGGCTTACGACAAATTGCAATTTACGGTAAGGGCGGTATCGGCAAATCCACCACCACCCAGAATCTGACGGCGGGGCTCGCAGAACTGGGCAAGCAGGTCATGGTGGTGGGCTGCGATCCCAAAGCAGATTCCACCCGCCTGCTGCTGGGCGGTCTGGCCCAGAAAACCGTTTTGGATACCTTGCGTGACGAAGGGGAGGACGTGGAGCTCGACAGCATCTTAAAGACCGGTTATGGCGAGACTCGCTGCGTGGAATCCGGCGGTCCGGAACCCGGGGTAGGCTGCGCCGGCCGCGGCATCATCACCTCCATTGGCCTCTTGGAACGCCTGGGGGCCTATACCGATGATTTGGATTATGTGTTCTACGATGTTTTGGGCGACGTGGTCTGCGGTGGGTTTGCCATGCCAATCCGTGAGGGCAAGGCCAAGGAAATCTACATCGTGGCCAGCGGCGAAATGATGTCTCTCTATGCCGCCAACAATATTTCCAAGGGCATTGCCCGCTATGCGGAAAAGGGCGGCGTGCGTCTGGGCGGCATCATCTGCAACAGTCGCAACGTGGACCGGGAAATCGAACTGCTGCGAGCCTTTGCCGAAGAACTGGGCACACAGCTGATTCACTTCGTGCCCCGCGACAATATCGTCCAGCACGCGGAAATCAACAAGAAGACCGTTATCGAGTACAAGCCCGATGCACATCAGGCGGACGAATACCGTCAGCTGGCGCAGAAAATCGAGGAAAATGAGCTCTTCGTGATTCCCAAGCCCATGACGCAGGACAGGCTCGAAGAGATCTTGCTGGAGTACGGCCTGATGGATAACGTGGAAGACGATTATCGCATCTGACAGGAGGGAGAGCTTATGCCAAAGAAAATCAATCTGGATATTCCCTCCGTGGAGCAGCGCGAACAGCGTCTGGGAACCATCATCGCCTGGGACGGCACCACGGAGGAACTGCATAAAGAGTCCAGCTACGAACTGCGCGGCCAGCGGGAACGGGGCACGGGCTGCGGCGGCAACTGCCGTCTCTGCGAATTGCAGGGCCCCTTTACCCAAGGCTCTGTCTGCAGTGAGCAGATGGTAGAATGCCAGGCCGGCAATGTCCGGGATGCAGTGCTCATTCAGCATGCGCCCATCGGCTGCGGTGGCGGTCAGGTTCCCTATAACAACATCTACCGCAATGGTCTGGTCATGCGCGGTTTCAAGGCAGAAAACATCCGCATTATCAACACGAACCTGGTGGAAAGCGATATGGTGTTCGGTGCCGCCGACAAGCTGCGCCAGTCCATTGACGATGCCTGGGAACGCTATCAGCCCCAGGCCATCTTTGTGGCTTCCTCTTGCGCCACCGGCATTATCGGTGAGGATATCGAAAGCATTACGGACGAGAAGGAAGCAGAGCTGGGCATTCCGGTGATTCCCTTGGCCTGCGAAGGCTTCCGCTCCAAGCATTGGAGCACGGGCTTTGACGCCACCCAGCATGGAATCCTGCGGCAGATTGTGCGCAAGAACCCGACGAAGAAACAGGAGGATTTGGTCAATGTCATCAATCTCTGGGGTTCCGATGTGTTTACGCCCATGCTGGCCAATCTGAACCTGCGGGTGAATTATGTGGTGGACCTGGCGTCGGTGGAGGAGCTGGCCCAGATGTCCGAAGCGGCAGCCACCGTGGGCTTCTGCTACACGCTGTCCTCCTATATGGCGGCGGCATTGGAACAGCATTTCGGCGTGCCCGAAGTCAAGGCTCCCATGCCCTATGGCTTTGCCGGTACGGACGCCTGGCTGCGGGAAATCGCCAAGGTCACCCATCGGGAACATCTGGTGGAGGACTTCATTGCCAGGGAACACGCAAGAGTCAAACCGAAGATTGAGGAACTCAAGAAAAAACTCAAAGGCGTCAAGGGCTTCGTGGCCACAGGTTCGGCTTATGCCCATGGCCTGATTCAGGTCCTGCGGGAACTGGAAGTGGAGGTGGATGGTTCGCTGACCTTCCATCACGATCCGGTTTACGACAGCGGCGATTCCCGGGAAGATTCCTTAGGTCATCTGAACAAGCATTATGGCCAGGTAAAGAACTTCCATGTGTCCAATCGCCAGCAGTATCAGCTGTACGCCTTCCTGCAGGAGAATAAGCCCGACTTCCTGCTGATCCGCCATAACGGTCTGGCACCATTGGCAGCCCGCCTGGGAATTCCGGCAGCGCCCTTGGGGGATGAGCACATCGCCGTGGGCTATGACGGCATTGTGAATCTGGGCGAGACCATTTTGGAAATCCTGGCCCACAAGAAATTCCATGACGATATCAAGCGGCATGTCAAACTGCCCTATAAGAAGTGGTGGCTGGAGCAGAAGGATGCCTATATTCTGGCCAAACACCCGGAACTGGCAAAATTTGACGCCGATGAATTCCATGCCGAGCAGGAAAGAAAGGAGGCTGCCCATGCCTAAAATCAAGAAGGACCAGAACGGTCAGACTAATTCCATCAATCAGGTGCGCTATGGCTGCGCCTTGGGGGCACTCCATTCCGTCAGCGCCATTCCCGGCGCCATCCCCATCACCCACTGTGGCCCCGGCTGCGTGGACAAGCAGTATACCAGCCTGGTGTTCTACAATGGCTATCAGGGGGGCGGCTATTCCGGCGGTGCCGTACCGCCCAGCTCAAACCTGCAGGAAAAAGATGTGGTCTTTGGCGGAGCGCGGCATCTGGATGAACTCATTGCTGCATCTCTCAAAATCATGGATGGGGATTTGTTCGTGGTGCTCAACGGCTGTATCCCCGAAATCGTCGGTGACGATATCGGCGCCGTGGTGGCCCGCTATCAGGAGCAGGGTGTGCCCATCGTGTCGGCGGAAACCGGCGGCTTCAAGGGCAATAACTTCACGGGCCACGAGATTGTCACCGAGGCCATTATCGAGCAGTATGTGGATAAGTATGCCAAGGATAAAGACACGAAAAAGAAGGGCCTGATCAATGTCTGGTCGGAACTGCCCTTCCAGAATACCTTTTGGCGGGGCGATTTGACGGAACTCAAACGCATCTTGGAAGGGGCCGGTTGGGAGGTAAACATCCTCTTTGGCTATGGTTCCAAAGGCGTCAAGGAATGGCTGACCATTCCCAATGCCGAGTTCAACCTGGTGGTGGGGCCCTGGCTGGGTGTCAAGACGGCTAAGCTGTTGGAAAGAAAGTACGGCCAGCCTTATCTACACCTGCCAGTGTTGCCCATCGGTGCCAAGCAGGTGGCTGAATTCCTGCGAGCCATTGCTTCCTTTGCCAAGGAGAACGAAGTACAGACGGAAAAGTTCATCAAACAGGAGGAAAAGGAATACTACTATTATCTGGAACACTTCACCGACTTCTATGCCGAATACTGGTGGGGCCTGCCGGCGACCTATTCCGTGGTCAGTGATGCGGCCTATAATCTGGCCGTCAACAAGTTCGTGGTCAATCAGCTGGGCCTTATCCCGGTCAAGCAGTTCATCACCGACCATACGCCAGAAAAATACCGGGAAGCCATCCGGGAAGAGTACAAGCATCTGGCTGATGACGTGTCCGCCGAGGTGGAATTTGTGGAAGACGGCTATATCGTTGGCGAATTGCTGAAAAAAGAAGACTACGGCCATAAGCCGCCGGTCATCTTTGGCACCAGTTGGGAACGTGACGTGGTCAAGGAGCTGAACGGCCATATCGTGGAAGTCAGCTACCCGGTTTCCTATGACGTGGTGCTTAACAAAACCTATATTGGCTATCGTGGGGCGCTGACGCTGTTGGAAAAGATATTTACTACGGCTATCAGCAAATCTGCATAAATTACAAAATCCTTGTCTGGCTCTTTGGGAGCGGGCGAGGATTTTTTTAGTGCGTAGTGGCGCAGGTGCTTGCTTTTTGGCCTGCGCACTAAATGGCCCGCATGAAAGCAAGCACCTGCGCCAAGGTCACTTTCGTTCCTTGGCAGGATTATCATTGGGAGCGAAGAAAAATATACTTGTATCAGTTTGATTCTGTGAGGTGGGTTGTGGTGAATATTGTAATTGCGATAGATTCGTTTAAGGGTAGCATGACTTCTCTTGAGGCGGGGGAGGCTGCCTGCGTTGGTATCGAGCGGGTATTTCCGGATGCTAAGGTCAAGGTCATGCCTCTGGCCGATGGGGGCGAGGGCACGGTGGAGGCACTGACTTTGGGCATGGGCGGTGAGCTGCATAGAGTGAAAGTTACTGGTCCGCTGGGGGATAAGGTCGTGGCTGAGTATGGTATTTTGCCA
This sequence comes from Pseudoselenomonas ruminantium, assembly GCF_900104055.1. Taxonomy (GTDB): domain Bacteria; phylum Bacillota; class Negativicutes; order Selenomonadales; family Selenomonadaceae; genus Selenomonas_A; species Selenomonas_A ruminantium_C. The sequence continues at coordinate 42,905 of NZ_FNJQ01000024.1, read as the reverse complement.
GAGAGGAAAACGGCCATTGTGGAGATGGCTGCTGCTGCGGGACTTACTTTGGTGCCCCAGGACAGGCGCAATCCCCTCTATACCACTACTTATGGTGTGGGGGAAGTCTTGCGGGATGCTATCGACCATGGCTGCCGTCATTTTATCATCGGCATCGGCGGCAGTGCTACCAATGATGGTGGTCTCGGCATGCTGCAGGCCTTGGGCTATGAGCTGCTGGATGAAAATGGTGCGCATGTTCCTCGCGGTGCGATTGGGCTCAAGAAACTTGCCCGCATTGAAACGGGCAATGTTCTGCCGGAACTCAAGGACTGCACCTTCCGCATTGCCTGTGATGTGGCCAATCCCCTTTGCGGCCCGCAGGGGTGCAGTGCCGTTTTTGCCCCGCAGAAGGGGGCAAGTCCTGGTGATATTGCGGATATGGATAAATGGATGGCCCGTTATGCCGAACTATCCCGCGGGAAATTCCTCCATGCCGATGCTGAATCTCCCGGCGCCGGAGCGGCTGGCGGGTTGGGCTTTGCTTTTCTCACTTATACCAAGGCTAAGCTGGAATCTGGTATTGAGATCGTTCTGGCCGAAACAAAGCTTGAGGAGCAGATAGAAAAGGCTGACCTGGTGCTTACCGGGGAAGGGCGGCTGGATGGGCAGACCATCATGGGAAAGGCTCCCATTGGTGTGGCCAGGATTGCCAAGCGTCATAATAAGCCAGTCATTGCCTTGGCCGGCGGCGTGACTGCAGAGGCAAAGATTTGCAATGAGCACGGTATTGACGCGTTCTTTCCTATATTGCGGCAAGTATCGACGCTGGAAGAAGCTATGGATTCTGCCGTAGCCCGGCAGAATATGGTGGATAGTGTAGAGCAGGTGATGCGGCTGATAAAAGTTTACGATTTTAGAAAATAACATTTGACAAAATAGAATTTAGTAAATATAATAAACCCAGAGAGGAAAATTGACAATATATTTTTGGAGGGTTTGGAAATGAGCATTTACGGTTTGACGAAGGGCACGGAACTGGAACAGATGGTCAAGATGATCATGCAGGCAGAAGCCAATGGCACGATGATGTATTATGCTTTGGCACGGCTGGCCAAGGAGCAGGGCTTGGATGATGCGGCAGAGAAATTCATTGAATCTGCCAATCAGGAAGCCGTACATGCCGGTTTCTATGCCAACCTTAACGGCAGATATCCGCAGGATTTCTGGGGCCTTGTGCGTACAGTGCAGAAGGCGGAAGAAGCTGGTGAAGTCAAGGTTATGGCCATGGCTGCCAAGATGCGGGAAGCAGGCTTTGATGAAGCCGCTGACGAAATGGAAGTATTTGCTAAGCAAGAAGGTCATCACGGTGTAATGATGCAGGAACTTTTGGACAAGTACCAGCCGGAGGCACCGTCCCAGGCAGGCAAAGAAGTATATATCTGCCCGGTATGCGGCTTTGAACACGAAGGCAGCATGGATGATGAACCGGACGATTACGTCTGCCCACTCTGCGGCCAGCCGAAAGCGGCATTTAAAGCTCGTATGTAAAAAATAGGTAAAAAATTGACAGGTCAAAAGTGATTGACCTGTCAATTTTTACTTAATTATGCAGTCTTTTCATTAACCAGCAGCCTTTCCCCAGTGCGTGTTGGTATGACAGCGATAACGGAATTTTCCATGATATTCGGGAATGTCCGGGTTTTTGACGCGGTAAGTGTACGCTTTGTAGCCGCCTGCGGGAACGTAGATGTCGTTCACATAGTGGCGGATGCCGGTATCTGCCCACATCTGCTGCCCGTTGCTGGCGATGAGCGTGATATCAAGCTCTGTCCATTTGACGTATGCCCCTTGGTCACCGGTATTCTCGAAATAGCCGACGATTTCCACTTGGCCCGCTTGACGCATATGGACGCGTTCAATGCTGAATTTGATATGCGGTTTGGCCTCTGCTCCTTGAGGGAGTGCGGCAGCGCAGAACAGAGCCAGCGCAATCAAAGCCAGAAGCCTTAATGTGAGAGCCTTCATAGAACATACCTCCTTCATAAAGGTTAGAACACCTACACATTTATTTATTCGCCATACTACTCAATAATCCTGCTAAAATTCAAAAGATTCTAAAACTCTATACTCAAAGTGATGTGAAATTCCCTTGCTTTTGACAAATCAACTCCATAATACAATATCAGGGCGGCCTGACCAGTCAATTTGACCGGTCAGGCCGCCCGTTTTGTACCTGATTTTCAGGTTGACTTTAAATTTTCTCGTGCTCGAAAGCCGGTTCGGCGATAAGCTGTGATGATGCGTCCTCGCTTTCATCCTGGAACATATTTTCCATGCGGGCCACGGCCAGGGTGCTGACCACGTCGCCGGTTACGTTGAGGGCGGTGTGGATCATGTCGATGGGGCGGAAGATGCCTACGATCATGCCCATGATGGCGGTGGGAAGGCCCATGGTGTTCAGCAGCATGATGGCCAGCACGATGCCGCTGGCGGGGATGCCCGGGGTGCCGATGGAAATCAAAGTGGTCAGGAAGATGAACATGGCCTGCTGGCCCAGCGTCAAATCAACGCCGTAAATCTGGGACACAAAGATGATGGTGACGGCATAGTAAACTGCGATGCCGTTCATATTGATGGTAGCACCCAGCGGCAAGGAGAAGGACGCCAGCTCGCTCTTGACATGGAAATCCTCTTCCGTGACTTTGAGGCTGACGGGCAGGGTGCCGGAACTGCTGGTGGTGCTGAAGGCCACCAGCCAGATGCTGACAATCTTGCGGAAGAATTCCGTCAGCGGCACCTTGGCAATGACCTTGATGATGAAGAGATACAACAGCACGATAACGGAGAATGCCCCCACATAGTGCGTCAGGATGAACATGCCCAAAGCGCTGAACATGGCCGTGCCGTATTCGCCTACACTGCAGGCAGCCAGGGCCAGCACACCCAGCGGCGTGACCTTCATGACCAAATCCGTGAGTTTGAACATGATCAGCGTGCCTTCTTCGACGAATTTTTTCACGGTGCAGACCTTATTGCCCAGGATGGTCATGACGATGCCCAGGAAAGCCGCAAAGACGATGACCTGCATGATATTGCCCTCGCTGAGCGCGTGCAGCGGGTTAGAGGGAATCATGCTCAGGATGGTGCCGCCCACCGTCATGGGGTCTGCCTCTTTGATGGGCTCGCCTGTGGCGACAATCTGGTCAGCGCTGAAGCCTTTGCCCGGCTGCATAAGATTGGCGACGGCTAAACCGATGATGGTGGAAAGGATGGTGGTGATGACGTAAAAGCCCATGACCTTGGAGCCGATGCGCCGCAGCTTGCGGATGTCCCCGATATTGGCGATGCCGCCGATGATGGAAAAGAAAATCAGGGGAACGACGATCATCTGGATCAGCCGCAGGAAGATGTCACCCACAGGCTGCAGGAACAGGATGTCCTTCTGGAAGATGATGCCGAGGACTGTGCCGATGACAAAGGCAATCAGCACCTGAGTGGCTAGATTTAGTTTTTTCATAATGCCTCCTTGATAAAATAAAATGACTCCTTGAAAAAGATACACCTGTACGAAAATAATGAAATAATGGATGTTTATAATACCAAGAGTATATACCTTTTACGATTGACATGTCAATTTGTAAACCTATACAATTAAATGCCTATTGACATAATAGGTTAAAAGATATAACATTAGGCCATTAATGACAGTGAAAGAGAGGAAGAACATTTTTATATGAGCAGAGGCAAGGTAATTGTAGGCATGTCCGGTGGTGTGGACAGTGCGGTAACGGCATATTTATTGAAGGCGGCCGGTTTTGAGGTCATCGGCATCACGCTGAAATCCTGGACGGCGGGCAGCAGCAAGTGCTGTGAGATTGACGAGGCCAGCCGGACGGCGGCCATGCTGGGCATCACATACTATCCTTGGAATACGGTGGCTTGTTTTCACGATTATGTGACCAAGCCCTTTGTGGCCGATTATGAGGCAGGGCGCACGCCCAACCCCTGTGTGGAATGCAACCGCTATGTGAAATGGGATCAGCTGCTGGCAGTGGCGGCCTCCATGCAGGCGGATTATGTGGCCACGGGCCATTATGCAGTGATCGAGCAGCTGCCCAATGGGCGTTACACCTTGAAGCAGGGGGCCGATGGGCGCAAGGACCAGTCCTATATGCTCTACAAGCTCACCCAGGAGCAGCTGGCTCGTACCATCCTGCCCCTGGGGCGGCTGACGAAACAGGAAGTGCGGGATATTGCCCGCAAGGCGGGGCTGAATGTGGCAGACAAGGAAGAGTCCCAGGAAATCTGTTTTGTTACCGAGGGCAGTTACACCGATTACATCGAAGAATACAGCGATAAGGATTTGACGGCAGCAGGAAATTTCGTGGATGAAGCGGGCAAGGTCTTAGGCCGCCACAAGGGGATTATCCATTACACCGTGGGGCAGCGGAAAGGCTTGGGCTTGGCCCTGGGCTATCCGGCCTATGTCAAGGAGATAAGAGCCGCCGCCAATGAAGTGGTGGTCAGCCGGGAAGAGGGGCTCTATACAGATGAAGTATTGTGCGAGAATCTCTGCTTTATGTCCCTGACAGATATTGCACCGGGAGAAGTCGTATCCGCTCAGGTAAAGATACGCTATCACCATGCGGGGGCGGCGGCCCGCCTTCAGCGGGTGGGCGAGGACAGGATACAGATAAGATTTGCCGAACCCGTCCGCGCGCCGGCACCGGGGCAGTCGGCGGTGTTTTATGACGACGAAGGCCGTATCATTGGTGGCGGGAAAATATTTTTGGCAAATTAAGTTTACACCTATTGACATGATGGGTGTAATAGTGTAACATTAACCCAACGTCAAAAAGAAACTGACTGGAAGACCAGAGGTTTTGCTGAGAATTTTTCTGGGCAAAACCTCTTTTCTATGCCAGCAGAAAACCTATGGGGAAGGTCGTGATGATATGGAGAAACAGTATGTCAGCCGCTTCAGCAATAATTTGCAGCACAATATGGGGATACGCATCTACGGGCAAGGGGGGACACCGGTGCTGGTGTTTCCCACCCAGGATGCCATGAGCGATAACTTTGAGAACTTTGGCATGCTTGACACGCTGGCGGATTATCTGGACAGGGGACGCATCCAGCTGTTCTGCGTGGATACGGTGGATATCGAGACCTGGTCCAATGTCTGGGGGGATAAGGACTGGCGGGCCGGTCATCAGGAAGCTTATTATAACTACATCATTGATGAGGTGCTGCCTTATATCCGGGAAGTGAATGGCACGGGAGAATTGCCGCTGGCTGCCGGCTGCAGCCTGGGAGGGATGCATGCGGCTATCGTCTTTTTGCGCCGGCCGGAGCTCTTTGGCGGGATGCTTTCCCTGTCCGGTGTCTATGATGCCAAGTTCTTCTTCGATGGCTGGCTGAATCCTGTCCTCTATGACAATTCGCCCATCGATTTCCTGAGCAATATGGATAACAATCATCCCTATATCGCTCAGTACAACGAAAAGCCCCTGATCCTCTGCGTGGGGCAGGGGGCCTGGGAGGATGAGGGGCGGCGCACCACCGCCATCATGCGGGACATCTTTGCCGCCAAGGGCATCCAAGGCACCGTGGATTTCTGGGGCTATGATGTGGACCATGACTGGTACTGGTGGAAGCAGCAGATTCGCTACTTCCTGCCCCAGCTGTTGCATGAAAATTAATTGGGAGGTCTTTTTGGAATGAATTTTGTGTATATCTCGCCGCAGTTTCCCAAGCATTATGAGCATTTTTGTGACCGGCTCAACAAGAACGGTGTTACCGTGCTGGGCATTGGGGACACGCCCTATGAAAATCTTTCGGGGGAATTGAAGGCGTCTTTGACGGAATACTACTTCGTGCCGGATCTTTCCGACTATGATGCAGTGTTCCGGGCCGTGGCGTTCTTCTCCTTCAAGTACGGGAAGATTGACTGGCTGGAATCCAACAACGAGTTCTGGCTGGAACAGGATGCCCGCCTGCGGACGGATTTTCACATTACCACGGGAGAACAGTATGCCAATATCTCCCGCATCAAGCATAAGTCCGCCATGAAGGCGTATTATGCCAAGGCCGGGGTGCCCACGGCCCGCCTCGCCAAAGTCACGGACTATGAGGCGGCTCAGGCCTTTATCGGTCAGGTTGGCTATCCTGTTATCGTCAAGCCCGATACCGGGGTGGGGGCTACGGATACCTATAAGCTGGAAAATGATGAGGATCTGAAGCGCTTCTTTGCCAATAAGCCTGATGCGCCCTATGTGATGGAGGATTTCATCACAGGGGATATCTGCTCCTACGATGCCATCCTGGATAATGAAGGCAATCCCTTGCTGGAGTCCATGACGGTCTGGCCGCCTTCGGTCATGGATATCGTCATCAAGCAGCTGGACCTGTCCTATTATACGGTAGACCATGCGCCGGAGGCCTTGAAGAAAATGGGGCGGGCTACGGTCAAGGCCTTTGACGTCAAGAGCCGGTTTGTGCATCTGGAATTCTTCCGCCTGACCAAGGCCAAGAAAGGTCTGGGCGAGGTGGGTGACTTCGTGGGCCTCGAAGTGAATATGCGTCCCGCGGGCGGCTATACGCCGGATATGATTGACTATGCTCATTCCACGGATGTCTATCAGATTTGGGCGGATATGATAACGGACAATGAACGGAAAATCCCCGACAGCGGCGAGCATTGCTACTGCGTCTATGCGAGCCGCCGGGACTGCCACAACTACGCTCACAGTCATGAGGAGATACTGGAGCGTTATGGTGACAGCATGGTGATGTGCGAGCGCATGCCGGAGATGATGGTGCCGCAGATGGGGAATCAGATGTATACGGTCAAAACACCCGATAATGCAGCTACCCAGGAATTCATTCATTTTGTGCAGGCGAAAGCCTGAATATAAACCGGGCAAACGGATCAGCAGATGAAAGTGAGGAATCAAGCCATGAAAAATCCCCTGCGTTATCAGGTATCGGAATATGACTGCGGCCCCACATCGCTGCTGAATGCCGTTTCCTTCCTCTTTGAGCGGGAGGAGATACAGCCGGAAATCCTGCGCAATATCATGCTTTATTCGCTGGATTGCTACGGCAAGAGTGGTGTCCAAGGCCAGAACGGCACTTCCCGCATGGCCATGATGTTTTTGTCCCGCTGGCTTTCCGGAGCAGGCGAGGCGGGGCTTTTGCCCATCGAATGCCAGTACCTTTCCGGCAAGCAGGTCTATCTCGGGGAAAACAGCCTCGTGACCGATGCCCTATGCCGCAGCGGCGCCGTGGTCATGCGGCTGCATATGGACGGGGAGCATTATGTATTGCTGACGGGAAGAGAAGGGGAGAGGATTTACCTCTTTGATCCCTATTACATGGAGGAAAATCCCTTCGGTCCGGAGATTGAACTGGATTTGCAGCATCCGCTTAAGTACAACCGCATTGTGCCCTTTGCCTGCTTCAACCGGGAGGGGACGCAGCCCTATTCCCTGGGCAAGGTGGAGGAGCGGGAAGCTGTGTTGCTGTTTGACACCCGTACCAAACTCACGGCGGAGAGAACGATTGAATATTTCATATGATTTACAAAAAATCAGTTTCTGCCTATTGACAGACTGGGTGTAATAGTGTAACATTAACCCAACGCCAAAAAGGCGAGCAAACTGACTGGATAACCAGAGGTTTTGTGCAGGATAGTCCTGCGCAAAACCTCTTTTTTGTGTTTTAGGTTAGGGGGAATGCTAATGGGAATGACTGGTAAAGAACGGCTGACGGCGCTGCTGTCTGGAAAGGATGTGGACAGGATACCTGTCCTGAGCGTCTGTCAGTATGTCACCTATGGCCTGATGGAAAAGACCGGCGCGTACTGGCCGGAGGCGCATTATGACGGGGAGAAGATGGCCAGGCTTTCGGCCGGGGGCGCCGAGATCCTCCATTTGGATGCGGTGCGGGTACCTTACTGTCAGACGGTGGAAGCCGAAATCTATGGCTCTGCCATCAAGGACGGCGGGCGAACCCATCTGCCCAGCATAGCAAAGCCGGCCTTTTCTCTAGGGGAGGAGCCCCGGATACCGGAAAACTTCACGGCCAAAGGACGCATACCAGCGGTGCTGGATGCGATCCGGCGGCTCAAGCAGACGGTGGGGGCAGAAACCCTGGTGATGGGCAGTCTGGTGGGGCCCTTCAGCGTGGCCGCCAATATCATCGGCGTATCCGCTTTGCTGAAGGCCAGCCTCCGCAAGCCTGAACAGCTGGTGCCTTATTTCGAGGCAGCGGAAAAGACTGCGGAACAGTATGCCCAGGCCATAATCGATGCCGGCGCGGATGCCATTGTCATCGAAGACATGATGGCCTCGCTGGATATGATCAGCCCGAAGACTTATCAGGCCATGGCGGCTCCCTATGAAAAGCAGCTGATTGATTTCATCGGCGGCAGGGTGCCGGTCATCATTCATATCTGCGGCAAGCTGGATCAGGTGATGAAAGATGTGGCGGCCACCGGTGCTGCGGCCATCAGTGTGGAATCGGCGGTAGATATTCCGGCGGCGAAGGAAGAGTTCCGGCAGGCAGGGATAACGACTCCCATCCTGGGGGCGGTTCACCCCATCGATGTGCTGCTGGAAGGCAGCCGGGAAGATGTGCGCGAGGCGGTACAGCAGTCCGTGGCGGCTGGTGTGGATGCCATTTCGCCCGATTGCGCCATCGCCCCGGATACGCCGCTGGAAAATCTGCTGGAGCTGACCAAAGCAGCCGCCGAATTGGATCTGTAATTTCGTGTTTGGGAAAGAGAGGGAATGAAAATGGCAGACAAGGATATTTTAAGCGAACTGAAGCAGTCCATATTGGACTTTGATGAAGATGCTGCGCTGGAGCTGGCCCAAGAATCGCTGGCGCAGGGCATTGATCCCGTAGAAGCGGTGGGAGTGCTGGCGGACGGTCTCAATGAATTGGGCGTGAAGTTTGAACGCATGGAGGTATTCCTGCCGGAAATCATGCTGGCCTCCGATGCCTTCAAGAATGCCCTGAGCGTACTGGAGCCGGAAATCAAGAAGAAGAACACCGAAGGCAAGAAGGCCATTCCTATTGTCATCGGCACGGTGCAGGGGGATATCCATCAGGTGGGCAAGGACATGGTGGCAACCTTCCTGGCTACGGCTGGTTTCGAGGTCTACGATCTGGGTGTGGATGTGGCGCCGTCCCGCTTCCTCGAAGAGGCCAAGCGTCTGGGGGCCAAGGTAATTGCGGCGGCATCGCTGATGTCAACCACCCGTCCGGTGCAGAAGGACCTGATAGACTTTTTGGAGGCCAAGGGCGTGCGTGACCAGTTCATCGTGCTGGTGGGCGGCGGCGTAGTCACCCAGGAATGGGCGGACCAGATAGCCGCTGACGGTTACGGTCAGGATGCCATCGCCACTGTAAACTTAGCTAAGCGGTTGCTGCATGTAGCCTGAAGCTAAAAGCAAGATCCGTGATGTTAGATAAGAGTGCATAAGCACCAGTGTTTTGGGGAACGGAGGAAATGACTATGAGCCATGGTTCAAAAGGTAAATTCATCGAGTATTGGGGGCGCGGTGAGACTGGCCCCATCACCTTCCAGAAGGAATTTGACACGAAAGTATATTGGCCGAGACTGAAAGAACTCACCAAGAAATACGGCATTGAGTACGCTGAAGGCAAAGTGGTTCCTACGGACGATGACGAGCTGGATGCCATCTGGCAGGCCGGCAAGGAACTGCTCTTGGACGTGGGTATCCTGAATGTATCCACGGAACGACGCATTCTCTTTACCGAAGAGGAAATCGACGCGGCTTTGGAAAACCTGCCCCGCAGCGTGACTTTAGGGGAAGGGCAGGACGCGATAACCATTCCGCACCGGGGCTTTGAGGATTACGACAACGGGCCAACCCCGGTGGGCACCATGGGCCGCATCTTAGGACCGATTTCCGATGACCTTTATGAGAAGATTGCCCTGTCCTATGCACAGGAACCTTTGGTGGATTATGTGCATTTCCAGGGCGTGAAGACGGAAATCAACGGGATACCCATCAAACCGGGTTCTCCCTTTGAAATGATGGCTGAACAGCAGCATGTGGCAGTCGTCAATGATATAAAACGGCGGGTGGGCCGTCCGGGACTTCCCGATGGCGGCTCCACGCCAGTGAATCTCCAGGCGGAAATGGCAGCAGCCAATCCCCTCTGGGGCGTGAAGAAGGGCGATGTGCGCCATGTCTACATCATGCCTCAGCTCAAGACGGACTATGACCAGATGAGCCGCGCTTATTTCTGGCATTCCTATGGCGCCAACATCTGGGGCATCTTGCAGGCCTATATTGGCGGTGCCGCCGGCGGCCCGGCAACTTCAGCCGTAAATGGCGTGGCCGACCTCCTGGCTTATGTGATGCTCTACGAGCCCACGCTTTTGGGCACCTGGCCGACCGATGCGCTCTACTTCAGCAACTCCAGCAAGTACGCCCTCTATGTGGCCAACTACGGCGGGGCGGCTTTCAGCAAGCACACCCACTTCCCGGCACTGGTCGGTGCCGCCTGGCAGATGACGGCAGGCATCAACAGTGAGGAATACTTCTGGGAGACGGCAGCCGGAGCTATCGGCAGTGCGACATTGGGCTTCCTGGTGGCTGGTGGCACGGGGCATCAGAGTGCAGGCCTCGACCAGGCTGGCGGCTTAGGTGCAAGATTTGCCGCCGATGTGGGCAAGGCCGTGGGCAAAGCGCGGCTGACGCGTGTACAGGCCAATGAACTGGTCAACCGTATCCTGCCCAAGTATCAGCCGCTGATTGACAACCGCACCCTGCATACCGTGGGCGGGGACTTCCGCACGGCTTACGATTTGAAGACCGTACAGCCCAAGCCGGAATATCTGGCCATTTACAACAAGGTAAAGGCCGAGCTGCGTGAAATGGGCCTGCCCATCCAATAAGCAAGCCTGTGGAAAGGAGAGGATGATGTGGCGGATACTGTAGAGATTGTATTCCAACCCTCCGGCAGGCGGGGCAGAACGCTGGCAGGGACAACCCTGCTGGCGGCAGCCCAGGAGCTGGGGGTGGGCATTGAAGCCGTCTGTGGCGGCAAAGGTGTCTGCGGCAAATGCCGGGTTATCGTGGAAGAAGGCCGTTTTGAGAAACTGGGCATTGCATCCAGCCGGGGCCATGTGTCAGCGCTTTCGCCGGTGGAAGAAAAATTCTTCAGCCGGGAGGAGCTAGAGCAGGGCTACCGGCTGGCCTGCCTGGCCCAGGTTAATGCGGATTTGGTGGTGACGGTGCCCGAAGAAAGCCGCACGGCCAAGCAGGTGATCTTGGAACAGGGGAAGACGCGTGCTTACAGCCTCAATCCGGCGGTGAAGCAGTACAGCCTGACCATCGAGCCTGCTGCGCTGGACGACGCCCGGGATGACAGGCAGCGCCTGCTGGATGCACTGGCACAGAGCTATGGCCTGGAGCATCTGACCGTTGACTATAACGTACTCCGCGACCTACCGCAGGTTTTGCGCCAGCAGGACTGGCAGGTTACGGCCACGGTCTGGCAGGGGCAGGAAGTCATCCGGGTAGTGCCGGGCAGAGAAGCCGCCCCGAGTCTGGGCATCGCTATTGACATTGGCACCACTACGCTGGCGGCATTCCTCTGTGATCTGACCACAGGGGAGCTTTTGGGGCGGGCCTCCCGCATGAACCCGGAAATCGGCTATGGGGAAGACGTGCTGGCCCGCATATCCTATGCCATGAGCAATGAGGATGGCCGGGACAAGTTGCAGCAGGTCATGCTGAAGGCTATCAGCGAACTGGCTGCGGAGATGACGGCGAAGATTGGCCGCAAGCCCCTGGAGGTGGATGAAATGGTGCTGGTTTACAATACGGCCATGCACCATTTCACTTTGGGGCTGGAGCCGAAGTTCATGGGGCGTTCGCCCTTTGTACCGGCGGTCAGTGAGCCTTTGGATATCAAGGCCAGGGATTTGGGAATTGCCATCAATCCTGCGGCCAATATCCATTCTCTGCCGGTGGAAGCGGGCTTTGTAGGGCCGGACAATGTGGCGGTGCTGCTGGCTGAGGAACCATATAAGAGCGACAAGGTAAAACTCATCATCGACATTGGTACCAATGGCGAGATTGATTTGGGCAATAAGGACAGGTTGTTATCCACCTCCTGTGCCACCGGCCCGGCGCTGGAAGGCGCTCAGATTGCCTTTGGCATGCGGGCGGCAGCCGGCGCCATCGAGCGGGTGGAGATAGACGCGGAGACCAAGGAACCCCGCTATAAGGTAATCGGACAGGAGACCTGGTATCCTGAATTGAAATTCACCGGTGCCCAAGGCATCTGCGGTTCCGGCATCATCGATGTGGTGGCGGCCCTCTATACGGCGGGCATCATTTCCAAGGCCGGCCGTATCAACGGCAGGCTGGAAACGCCCCGGGTGCGCAAGGATGAGAATGGCCGTCTGGAATATGTGCTGGCCTGGGCGGAGGAAACCGCCATCCATAAGGATATCACCATCAAGCAGGGAGATATCCGGGCCGTGCAGCTGGCCAAAGGAGCCATCTATACGGGGGCGAAATACCTGATGGAAAAATACGGCATTGAGCAGGTGGAAGAAGTCATCCTGGCCGGGGCTTTTGGCAGTTATATCAACAAGCAGAGTGCCCTGACCTTGGGACTGTTTCCCGACTGTGATCTGGATAACGTCAAGGCCGTGGGCAATGCCGCCGGGGATGGTGCCCGCATTGCCCTGTTGGATATCGACAAGCGCCGGGAGGCGGCCAGTGTCGCAAGGCAGGTGGAATTTGTGGAAACGGCGGTGGAGCCGGACTTCCAGACGCGTTTCATGGAAGCGCTGGCCATTCCCCATGCCAAGGATAGTTTCCCCCATCTGACATAGGGGAAATCCGATTGACGGGAAAGGAGGAGCCTATGAGAGAGGAGGATTTTCCCTGCCTGGGAGAGCCGGAACGCCCCATCACTGAAGACCTCTGCCGCAATGCCGGAGCAAGATATACCTCGGTGTTCAGCAAGGCGGAGGATATGGTGCGGGCGGCCTTGGAAGTCAAGCGGCTGAACCGCGATGTCTGGGTGAAGCTGCCCTTCTGTGTAACCATCGAGGCCGAGGCCCTGGGGGCGGAGGTATCCCTTAATTCTCTGTACGGCGTGCCGGCGGTTACCCGTTTCCGTTATGAGCGGCTGGCAGATATTGAGGAATTGCCTCATTTGGATTTTTCCCAGGGGCGGCTGGCGGAGGTCTTGCGGGCGGCTGCCATTTTGCAGGCCCAGGGAGAAAATATCATGTTGAATATCGAAGGCCCCTTTACCGTTTTAGGTCAACTGATTTCGGCCAAGGAAATATACAAGGGGCTTTACCGGCAGCCCGGAAAGCTCAATCAGATATGCGCCCGGATTGGCAAGGAACTGGCCCGTTATGCCCAGGAGGCAGAGTGCCATGGGGTAAGCCTGCTTTCCTATGCGGACCCCACGGTGGCCAGCAGTCTGGTCTCGCCGCAGATTTACCAACAGATCTGCGGCAGGATCTCCTGGGAAGTGCTGAAGGAAATGGAGGCGGCCACGCAAAGGGTAGCCATACATCTTTGCAATGTCACTTCGGTGGGCTTTGAAAAAGCCGGCTTTTGTACCTCGGATAAGATAGCATTTGATGTGCTGCAGCTGACTTATGGAGAAGCCTTGCTGGAAGCTATCCATAAGTCCCGCGGGCGTTTTTGGGGGCATGGCTGCGTGCAGCGGTCCTACAGTCCTCTTTGCAATGGGGGCGTGTATCAATTACAGCTTAGGGAATCACTGGCTGATGAGGAGGAAAGAAATTATGGCAACTGAGCAGGAACTGCACCAGGGACTCTATGAGGCTGTGGTGGACATGGATGAAGACCGGGCGGCAGAACTGGCCCGCCAGGTGGTAGCAGAGGGTTATGATGCCTATGCGGCCATCGAAGATGGCCTTTCCCGTGGCATGGACAAGGTGGGGGAGCTTTATGAGCAGGAGGAATATTTCATCCCGGAACTGCTGCTCTGTTCCGATGCCATGTATGCGGGCATCGATATCCTGAAACCCCATATTGTCCGTCAGGAAAACAGCGAAAGACATGTGGTGGTCATTGGCGTGGTGGAAGGGGATACCCATGATATCGGCAAGAACCTCGTGAAAATCATGCTGGAAAGCGCCGGTTTTGAGGTTATCGACCTGGGGCGGGATATCAAGCCCCAGGCCTTCCTGCAGGCAGCCAAAGAGCATGAGGCCGAGATCATTGCCCTGTCCACCCTGATGACCACAGCCATGCCGGCCATGAAGGAGGTCATTGACCTGCTGGAAGAAAAGCAGCTACGAAAAAACTACAAGGTGGTCATTGGCGGCGGTCCCATCTCGCCAGGCTTTGCCAAGAAAATAAAAGCCGATGCCTATGCGGTGAATGCGGCTGAAGCCGCCCGCATTGCCAAGGAACTGGTGGGACTGGAAGAAAAGGTCAGACAGACGGCTTAGGAGGATGCCTATGAATGAACTATCGCCGAAAGAAAGACTGGACCGGGTGCTGGCAGGAAAAACGGTTGACCGCCCGCCGGTCATCTGCCCCGGCGGCATGATGAACAGTGCTACCACCGATGTGATGGATGAATGCGGGCTGTTTTTCCCGGAAGTGCATAAGAGTGCGGCGGACATGGCCAGGCTATCCACGGCGGTGCAGCAGCGTACGGGTTTTGAGAACTTCGGTATTCCTTACTGCATGACCGTGGAAGCGGAAATCCTGGGCAGCGAGATCGACTTTGGCAATCACGACTGCGAACCCAAGATTGCCAAGGAATACTATGCACATAGCGCCGATGTCATCCAGCGTGATCCGAAGGAATTGGTGAAAGAGGGGCGGATTGCGGCTATTGCGGAGGCTGGTTTTGCCATCAGCCGTCAGCAGCCGGATATTCCCGTTATTGGCAGCCTCACGGGACCGGTATCTACAGCGGCTTCCATCGTGGACCCCATGGTGTTCCTGAAGGAGCTGCGGAAGGATAAGGAGAATGCCCATCGGGTGCTGGATTATGTGACGGATTTCCTGATCGAATATGCCCGGGTGCTGGTGGACAGTGGTTTTTCGGTGATCACCATTGCAGATCCCACGGCCACGGGAGAAATCCTTGGCCCCAAGATGTTCGGTGACTACGCCGTACCCTATCTCAACAAGCTGCTGGATGCCATCCATGCCATGGATACCAAGGCCATCGTGCATATCTGCGGGCGGCTGGACGCAGTGAAAAAGCCATTGTCCGCTATCCGGGGGGATGCCATCAGCACCGATGCCATGGTCAATCTGCTGGATATCAAAGAGGTGCGGGATGGCGGTGTGGTCATGGGCAATGTCAGCACCTTTGCCCTGCAGCTGCAGACACCAGATGTGATACAGCAGGTGACGGAACGGCTGGTGAACAATAAGATTGATATCATCAGCCCGGCCTGCGGCCTGTCTACCAAAACTCCGGTGCAGAATATTGCGGCCATGACAGGCACTGTAAAATACAGTTGAGGAAAAATTTTTGGGCAAATTTTGTTTACACCTATTGACATGATTGGTGTAATAGTGTAACATAAGGTCATCGTCAAGCGAGGAAACTGACTGGAAGAACCAGAGGTTTTGCATAGAAGCATTTTCTGTGCAAAACCTCTTTTTACTATGAACACTTAGCGAGCACAAGCCAAAGGCGCAGTGGGAGCTTAGTGTTCGTGTAAGGGCGCAGTGCGAAACACTGTTTCGCATGAAGCTTGGGTTTCCTGAAAGAAATGAGGTGACGGATATGCAGCATTGCGATAAAGAATTTGCCCAGGAGAGCCGTCGGTATCTCCATCAGCACCCGGAGCTCAGCGGGCAGGAATACGACACAGCCAAATTTATCCGGGAAAAGCTGCGGGAGTTTGGCATTGAGTATCAGGCTGTCGGGGAGACGGGGACTTATGGCTGGATAAAGGGCCATCAGGATAATGGCCGGAAGATCCTGCTGCGGGCGGATATCGATGCCCTGCCCATTGAGGAACAGACGGACCTTCCCTATAAATCCGTGAATCCCGGCATCATGCACGCCTGCGGCCATGATATCCATACAGCGGCGCTGCTGGCAGCGGCCAAGAAACTGGCAGAGTTGAAGGATAGCTTTTCCGGCACGGTGCTGCTGGCTTTCCAGCAGGCGGAGGAGTTTGGTCATGGCGCCCAGTATTTTCAGGAGCAGGGGCTGACCAAAGGTTACGAACGGGCCTTCGGGGTGCATATCGCGCCCGATGTGCCGGTGGGCAAGGTGGTGCTCTCGCGGAAAGCCGATGCGGCTTCCTGTGATTTCTTTCGCATCACCCTTACGGGCAGGAAGGCCCATACATCCAAGCCTCATCTGGGACGGGATGCCCTGCAGGCCGGGGCTTTGCTGGTGGGAGAAATCGCTAAGCTCCCCGGCAGACTGTTGCCAGCCTCGGAGCCCATCAATATCGGCATCGGCACCTTCAAGGCGGGCACTTCCTACAATATCATAGCGGACCATGCCGTTATCGAAGGCAGTTTCCGGGCCTTTTCCGAAGACAGCCGCCAGCAGCTCAAGAAAAAGATCAGTGAGCTGGCTGACAGTGCGGGGCTCAGCTATGGCGTGCAGGTACTCTGCGAATACGATTGCTTTGCCCGGGCGCTGATTAACGATGAGACAGCTCGGCAGGAGGTGGCTCAGGTGGCCGAAAACCTCCTGGGAAAAGACAAGGTGGAGATCAGCGAGGCACCCATCTTTGGCTTTGCCGGGGATGATTTTTCCGAATACCTGCAGGAAAGCCAAGGAGCTTATGCTCATGTGGGTGTCTATCTGGAAGGTTCTGCATCTGCCAGGGTGCTTCATAGCGAGAAGCTGGCACCGGCAGAAGAAGCGGTGGACATCGCCGCAGATTTGCATATTAATTACGCGCTGGAATACTTAGGGCGGAATGATTAATAGAAGAAAATTTGAAAGAGGGTTGATTTTATGAAGAAGTTAGCAAAGGGATTATTGCTTGCTCTGGTATTGGTAATCGGCGTGGTGGCCGCTGGCTGTGGGGACAACAAGAGCGCTGACATACAGAAGGTGCGGATTGGCGTATCCAGTTCTGCCGAGGAAGTCATCTGGAAGCCCATCATCGACAAGTTCAAGGAGAAGAACGTGGACATCGAGCTGGTGGTCTTTACGGATTACACCCAGCCCAACGCAGCACTGGCCAATAAAGAAATCGAGCTTAATGCCTTCCAGCATTACAAGTTCCTGAACAATGAGATCAAGAAGCATGGCTATGAGATTACCGCTATCGGTGACACCATGCTGTCGGCTTTGAACCTCTATTCCAAGAATATCCATGATATCAAGGAAATCAAGCCAGGAGACAAGATTGCCGTGCCTAACGACACCGTAAACTTTGGCCGTGCGCTGACTGTCCTGCAGGCTGCTGGCCTGATCCGCCTCAAGAGCACGGCAGGCACGACGCCGGAGCTTTCCGATATCGAGGAAAACATCGCCAAGATTGAAATCGTGCAGGTGGATGCGTCTCAGACGGCCTCCCTGCTGCCGGATGTGACGGCGGCTATCGTCAACGGCAACTACGCCGTAGATGCTGGTTTGGACCCGGATAAGGATGCTGTTTTCAAAGACGGTGTGGAATACTACAAAGGCAATGACTACTTCAATGTGATTGCCGCCAGAACGGAAGATAAGGATAAGGAACTCTACAAGGAAATTGTCAAAGCCTACCAGTCGGATACGACCAAGGAAATCTACAAGAAGGATTTCCACGGCCAGTATATTCCCGCTTGGGAGCGCTGATGAAATGAGGTGGCAGGGATGATTGTACTGAAAGATATCAACAAGACATTCAAGCTCAAGGATAAGGAGGTCACGGCGGTTCGCGATGTGAACCTGACCATTGAGGATAAGGAAATATACGGCATTATCGGTTTCTCCGGGGCTGGTAAATCCACCCTGGTGCGCTGCATCAATCTTTTGGAGCGTCCTACCTCCGGCCGCGTCATTGTGGGCGGTGTGGATATGCTGACATTATCTCCGAAAGAATTGCGGGAACAGCGCAAGAAAATCGGCATGATTTTCCAGCAGTTCAATCTGATGCCCTCCCGTACCGTGGCTCAGAATGTTGCCCTGCCCATTGAAAACAGCGGCTTGTCCAAAGAAGAGATTGCCCAAAAGGTCAATAAGCTGTTGGCCTTTGTGGAGCTGGAAGACCGGGCGGCAGCCTATCCCTCACAGCTTTCCGGCGGGCAGAAACAGCGGGTGGCTATTGCCAGAGCGCTGGCTACTGACCCGGAAATCCTGCTCTGCGATGAAGCCACGAGTGCATTGGATCCGCAGACCACGAAATCCATCCTGAAACTCCTGGCCCGGCTGAATACGGAGCTGGGCATCACCGTGGTGGTCATCACCCATGAGATGGATGTCATCAAGAAACTCTGCCATCGGGTGGCGGTCATGGAACATGGACGGGTGGTGGAGGAAAACACCGTGTATTCGCTCTTTGCTCATCCCGTGCAGGAAATCACGCGTAACTTCATCAATACCACTTCCAATCTGTCAGAAATCTATCAGCTTATTGAGGACAAGGCCGAGATTGTGGCGCTTGACCATGATGAACAGCTGGTGAAGATGCGCTATCAGGAAACCAATGTATCGGAGCCCCTGATTTCGTATATTTCCAGGAAGTTCGAGGTGACGGTGAATATCCTGTTCAGTGATGTGGAACTGGTCGAGGGGAAACCTTTGGGCGGCACCGTGGCCATCATCAAGGGGGGCAGAGGCCAGTTGAAGCAGGCCTTGAAATATGTAAGCCAGCGTAATGTGGATGTGGAGGTAATCAAAGATGGAGCTGCTGAATCTGTTGTTTCCAAACCTTATGCAGAAATTGCCTGAGTTCTATCAGGCGATTATCGATACTTTTGTGATGGTGGGGATTTCCGGAGGCATATCCTTTGTTTTAGGCATTATCTTAGGGGTGACCTTGATTGTCACCAAGTCCGGCGGTATCTTGGAACGCCGGGAGGTCTATCAGTTCATCGACAAGGTCATCAATACATTCCGCTCCATTCCCTTCATCATCCTGTTGACGCTGCTCCTGCCGGTCACTAGAATGGTAGTAGGCACCGGCATTGGGGTAAAGGGCGCCATCATTCCACTGGTCTTTGGCATTGTGCCCTTCTTCTCCCGGCAGGTGGAGTCAGCGCTGACGGAAATCGGCACCGGGGTTATCGAAGCAGCCCAGGCCATGGGGCTGAGTCCTTGGGAAGTGATTTTCAAGGTGTATCTGCGGGAAAGCATTGCGCCTTTGGTGCGGGCTACGACACTTACCACCATCAGCCTGATTGGCCTGACGGCCATGGCTGGGGCGGTAGGAGCTGGCGGTCTCGGTGACTTTGCCATCCGCTATGGCCACAACCGCTTTCAGGAGGATGTGACTGTGGGCACGGTCATCGTGCTGGTGGCTATCGTCTGCCTGATCCAGTTCCTGGGCAACCGGCTGGCCGCGAAGAACACACATTGATTACGCAGGGGGAATGAATATGGGAAAAAATCTGAATACCAGTCTGAATCATACCGGGGATGGGCAGTTCTACAAGCAGGTAGCCAAATCTTCCTCCGTGCCGGAGGTGCTGCCCATCTACCGTACTTCGGTCTTTGCCTTTGATGATGTGCCTTCGGTAGACCGCATCTATGAGGGGGAGGATGATGGCTATATCTACAGCCGCATCAAGCATCCCAACACGGAGGCGGTGAGCGAGATCATTGCCGCCGCTGATGAGACGGAAGCCGCCCTGGTGTTTTCATCGGGCATGTCGGCCATTGCCCTGAGTATCCTGACCTTTGTGCAGCAGGGCGACCATATCATTTCCTCGCCGGTGCTCTATGGCGGCGTCCATGATTTTTTAGCGAACGAACTGGCCCGGTTCGGTGTCAGCGTGACCTTCGTGGATTTCCTGCATGAAAATATCGCAGACTTTATCCGGCCGGAGACGAAACTCATCTATACGGAATCCATATGTAATCCTTTGATGGAAGTACCGGACTTGACTGCGGTGGCCAAAACAGCTCATGAGCATGACCTGCTCTTTTTAGTGGACAACACCTTTGCCACGCCGGTGGTGGTCAAACCCGCGGCCTTGGGGGCTGATGTGGTGCTCTACAGTGCTACGAAATATCTGGGCGGCCATAGTGATATCGTGGGCGGCGCTGCGGCAGGCTCGCAGGAACTTATCGATAAGATCCATAAGACACTGACTCTTTACGGGGCGGTGCTGGGAGCCGAGGATAGCTGGCTGCTGGCCCGGAGCCTGCGCACCCTGAATCTCCGGGTGACGGCGCATTCCCGCAATGCCCTGCAGGTGGCAGAGTTCCTGGAAAAACATCCCAAGATCGAGAAGGTCTTTTATCCCGGTCTGCCCTCATCACCCAGCTACAAGCGGGCCACGGCCCAGTTTGCCCCGGGGCTTTACGGCGGCATGCTGAGCTTTAATCTCAAAGGTGGCGAGCAGGAGGCGGCTACTGTTATCCGGGAACTGCTGACAATCAAATACGTACCCAGCCTGGCGGGGACGGCTACCACGCTTTCCTATGCGGCCAAGACCTCCCATCGCTTTTATCCGCCGGCGGACCTGGCGGCGGCAGGCATTACCTTAGGGCAGCTGCGCCTGTCTGTGGGGCTGGAACAGGTGGAAGACATCATCGCAGAACTCGATGCAGCATTGGCAAAGATTTGAGGAGGAATGGATATGCCCAGGTCAGACCGGGTTAAGCTGAAGGAAAAGATCAAACGCCGGGCCAAGGCCATGGATATCAATATGCTGGGGATAGCTCCTGTGGAACGCTGGGAGCAGGAGCCTCATCAGAGTCCGGACTTTTGGCCCCAGAACATCTGGCCCTGGAGCCGCAATGTCATCGTCATGGGCATGCAGATCTTTCCTTCGATGATTGAGACAACCCCTTCCGTAGTTTATTCGGAGTTATATAATACGACCAACCGTCTGTTGGATCATGCCGCCTATCGCATCGCGAACTTTCTCAATGAGGAAGGTTACCGGGCCCATTTCTTTCCCCGGGATTGCTACGGGGATATATCGGCGCTCGTGAAGCGGCCCGAAGCGGCTTTTTCCCAGGTATTGGCGGGGCTTTATGCGGGATTGGGTACGGTGGGCATGAACCACACCCTGCTGACGAAGAAATACGGCTCCCGCATCCGGCTGGTGTCCGTGATCACGGACGCCGACCTGCCCGCAGATAAGATGCTCAAAGAAGATATCTGCCTGGGCTGCAAGATCTGTGTCAAGGCCTGTCCCATGCAGGTGTTCTCCCCGGTCAAGGGGCAGATCATCGCCCGCATGGATAAGCATAAATGTGCACTCTGCCATCAGCAGCTCAAACAGGAGTTCCATTACCCCTGCGGCCGCTGCATCGCCGCCTGTCCGGTGGGCGAGGATAAGGGCAGATACGGAAAGGAGGCGATCAGTAAAGAGGGCATCCTGCACTGCCGGGATTTCGGCGCTGCAGATGCCGGTCAGGTTATAGCCTGAGTATACACTCTCCTGCTCATTCCCTGAGGAAATACGAACTTGTATTTCCTTAAGGGAAATTTTTTTGCGTGGGCATAATTAGCAGGAAAAATCCTGAAAAAAGGTTGACAGGTAAGTATGGCTTATGGTAAACTATCAAAGTCGTGAACAAGAAGAAGCCACCGCTTCTCACCTACTGACGGTTGGATTGAGTCAGTCGGGTTTATAGCATGAGTTTTATTGAAGGTGGCTTTGTGCCGCCTTTTTCTTGTTTTATAAGAGACGTAGACTTTAAGCAGGAGGTGTTTTACTATTAGCAGAGAATCCTTACGCATCAATGAGGAAATTCGTATTCGTGAAGTGCGCGTGACCAGCGCCGAAGGCGAACAGCTCGGTATCATGGCTACCCGCGATGCCCTGCGCATGGCAGAGGAACAGCATCTTGACCTCGTGGAAATCGCGCCGAAGGCCAAGCCGCCGGTTTGCCGCATCATGGATTTCGGTAAGTACCGCTACGAACAGCAGAAGCGGGAAAAGGAAGCGAAGAAGAAGCAGAAGGTCATCAACATCAAAGAAGTGAAGCTTCGCCCGAATATCGAACAACACGATTTTGACGTCAAGTTGAAGAATGCACTTCGTTTCGTAGAGGAAGGGAACAAAGTCAAAGTTACGATTATGTTCCGTGGCCGTGAGCTCTCCCATCCGGAACTGGGCAAAACTGTCCTGGGCCGCGTGGCAGAAGCATTGGGCGACCGTGTTTCCATTGAACGCAATGCCAAACTTGAAGGAAAAAATATGACGATGATCGTTGCGCCCAAAGCGCAGAAAGCATCGAAGCCCAAACAGCCTGCACAGGAATCCTGATTTTGCAAGGCTAATTTAAGGAGGAAAATGTAATGCCAAAGATTAAGACTCGCAGAGCAGCAGCTAAACGCTTTACCGCAACTGGTAGTGGTGAATTCAAACGTAACAAGGCTTTCAAAAGCCACATCCTGGAGAAGAAGTCTCCGAAGCGTAAACGTAACCTGCGTAAAGCTGCTATGGTTACTGCCGCTGATTTCGGTCGCGTAAAGAGAATGCTTCCTTACGCATAATTAAATCGTAATTTTATCGTTCATTTTGATTTTTTAGGAGGATGAAACCATGCCAAGAGTAAAAGTAGGCGTGACTGCACATAGACGTCATAAGAAAATCCTGAAGCTCGCTAAGGGTTACAAAGGTTCCAAGAGCAAACAGTTCAAGAAAGCTAACGAGACCGTAATGAAGGCTCTCTACTACGCTCGTCGTGACCGTCGTGCGAAGAAGGGCAACTTCCGTCGTCTCTGGATCGCTCGTATCAACGCTGCTGCACGTGTGAACGGCATTTCCTACAGCCGTCTCGTTTGCGGCCTGACCAAGGCTGGCGTTGAAGTTAACCGCAAGATGCTGGCAGACCTGGCCATCTCCGATGAGAAGGCTTTCGCTCAGCTC
Organism: Pseudoselenomonas ruminantium; assembly: GCF_900104055.1. Taxonomy (GTDB): domain Bacteria; phylum Bacillota; class Negativicutes; order Selenomonadales; family Selenomonadaceae; genus Selenomonas_A; species Selenomonas_A ruminantium_C. Next base: position 19,908 of record NZ_FNJQ01000024.1, on the reverse strand, counting down.
GTTGCTGTTGCTAAAGAAAACCTCTAATTTTATAGCTGGTTTATGCAAGCCGTCCCTGCGGGGGCGGCTTTTTTGACAGGAGGAATCTTGGATGGAACGAATTGACAGTCCGGCCAACAAGAAAGTCAAATTGGCGGCGGCATTGAAACAGCGCAAACAGCGGGAAAAGAGCGGCCTGTTTGTGGCTGAGGGCATCCGTCTATGCGAGATGGCGGCAGGATCTGACTGGTCAATTTCCTATGGCCTGCTGACCGGTCAATTGACGAGTCAGCCGCGGGGCAGGGATTTGACGGAAAAGCTTTCCGCTAAGGGCGTGCCCCTTTTCGAAGTGCCGGAAAACATCTTTGCCAAAGCCGCAGGCACGGATACGCCGCAGGGCATCCTGCTGGTCATGGAGTCAAAAAATCCGTCCCTGCCTATGCAGAAGGCAGGGACGGAAAAGCCTCTCTATGTCATTATGGATGGCGTGCAGGACCCGGGCAATGCGGGGACCATCATCCGCACCGCTGATGCCGTGGGGGCTGATGGCGTGATCATGCTCAAGGGTTCCGTGGATGCCTTCGCCGACAAAGTGGTGCGTTCCACCATGGGTAGCATCTTCCATGTGCCGGTTTATGCAGGCATCAGTGCCGCAGAATTGCAGGCTTTTGTCCAGGCGCAGGATTTGCAGCTTTTGGCCACGGCATTGGACGAAAATGCCAAACCACATTTCCAGCAGGATTTTACCCGGGGCACGGCAGTGGTGCTGGGCAATGAGGGCAATGGCGTGTCGGCAGAAGTGCTGGCAATGGCACAGAAGACCTATATCCCCATGTATGGGCAGGCCGAATCCCTGAATGTGGCCATGTCGGCGGCCATCGTACTCTACGAAGCCCTGCGCCAGCGGCGGTTCTGATTTACCGCTCACTCGCAAACCAATATGCCCAGCAGGCTCAGAGCCAGGATGATGCCGCCGATGATAGCTATATATTTGCCGATGGTCTTGGCTTCAATCCTGGCCCTGGCAAGTGGCATGGATGTGATGGGGTGTATGGGCGTAAAGAAGGGCAGTTCCCGCGGGTCTTTCACGGAAACGATGATCAGTGCGGACAGTAACAGTGATGCTCCAAAGATGGCCATCAGGATAAAGGCAGGTTCTTCCATAAGCTCAAATCCTTTCTGAAATATATCGATAAAGGATAAATTCTGCTTGGGACAGGTATATCCCTGCAAAAGCGGTTGTCATTTCCTCAGGATGAATATGATTTTCGTTGAATCGTTTCAAGAAGCTGGCCAATGGCAATAGAGACCTAAAATGCCCTGGCGTACCTGACAGGTCAGAGTTGACTGGTCAGTCAGCAGTTCATTGCTGACGGCATTGGGCATTGACTGGTTAAGATCAGCATCCATAAGCGGCCAGCGGACGTTATCGAGGCATACGCCATGGCATGTTGCGGTGACAGGCAGCAGGGAAATGGCAAGCGGGCGCTGCGTGAAGGACAGAGTAAGGGATTCGTTGTCTTTCACAAAGCACAGGAATTCCTGTTCGTCTGTCAATACGCAGGGCGTTGGCTGATAAGCACAGGAATACATCAGGCTGTAGAGGTGGTCAAGGCGGCCGCCAAAGGCACCGGTTATGAGGATGACCGGTGCTTTTGCCATTTTCTGCAGAGCCAGCTGCGTGTCGGTGTAATCCTTGGCCATGGGAAATTCCTCCATGGGCACGCCAAGGGATTTACCCCATTGCCAGGTGGCAGGAGCAGCACTGTCGCCATCGCCTAGGATATAAGTCGGGCGGAGCTTGTTCTTCCTGCAGGTGTCAAGTCCGTGGTCGGCGGCATAGATTTCCTCGACGGTTGGCAACTGGTTAAGCCATTCAGCTGCTGGCGGGCGTCCGCCGGTAATCAGCAGCCATGGCTGTTGGTCGTAACGTTTGCCATTGATGGTCAGCTGGGGCAGGGTAAGGCTATTGTGGGTGGAGTTGGTCATAAACAATCCCTCGATTTTATGCTATAATGATAGCTATAGCATAACATGAAGATTGTTTACAGGCAAATTGTGTAGAGAGGAGTTTTTGCGATGGTTCGTTTTACTTATTATGGTCATGCCTGCTTCCTGTTGGACGATGGCAAGTACAAGGTGCTCTGCGATCCGTTCCTGACAGGGAATCCCAAGGCGACCGTGAAGGCGGAAGATGTGGATGCAGATTTTATCCTGATTACCCATGCGCATGGGGATCACTTGGGCGATGCGCCGGAGATTGCTGACCGCACCGGAGCCGAGCTGGTGGGGATACCAGAGGTGCTGGGCGTCTGCGAGGAGCGCGTGCCAGGTTTGCGGCAGCATCCCATGAATCTGGGCGGCTCGCTGAATCTGCCCTTCGGCAAGGTGCGCATGACCTTGGCCCAGCACAGCAGCGGTGTGCCTGGCGGCATTGCCTGCGGCTATGTGATCTATATGGGCGGACTCAAGATTTATTTTGCCGGTGATACGGCGTTGTTCTCGGATATGCAGCTGATCGGCAAGAAGGATGATCTGGACTATGCCATCCTGCCTGTAGGTGATAATTACACCATGGGGCTTGAGGACGCAGCGATGGCGGCGCAGCTTTTGAATGCGCGTCATGTGATTCCTGTCCACTACAATACCTGGCCTATCATCAATCAGGATGTGCGCCATTATAAGGAGATTACGGAAGCGATGTCCCGGGCAGAGGTTCATATCGTAGAACCCGGGGCCACGCTTTCCATGTGAAGATGACGGATAAGACAAATAAGAAAGAAAAACTAATCGTGATATTGGGGCCAACGGCGGTGGGCAAGACGGATTTGTCCATCGCGCTGGCTCAAAAACTGGATACGGAGATTATTTCCGGGGATTCCATGCTCTTTTACAAGGGATTTGATATTGGTTCGGCCAAACCTACAATCGTGGAACGGGCGGGTATCGTGCATCACCTCGTGGATAATCTGGAACCCTGGGAGAATTTCAATGTGACGGATTTCGTGCGGGAAGCGCAAAGCCTGATTACAAAGCTCAACCAGCAGGGAAAGATTCCCATCATTGCCGGTGGCACCGGACTCTATATCAAGGCGCTTCTGGAAGGCTATGAGTTCAATGAAACCGCCGACCATAGCGAATTCCGGCAGGAAATGACGGCTTTGGCCGAGGAGCGGGGAAAGGAATATGTGCATCAATTGCTCGCCAAGCTCGATCCGCAGGCCGCGGAGGAAATCCACGCCAACAACCTGCGTCGGGTAATCCGGGCGCTGGAGGTGGCTCATTTCGGCGGGGAACAGATTTCCCGCGCAAAGGAAAGCCGGGCAGATGATGAGGCTTCCCTCTGCTACGATGTTTATGTCGTGGGGCTCAACCGCGAACGGCAGGGGCTTTATGCACGCATCAATCAGCGCGTGGAGCTCATGTTTGCTGCCGGCCTGGAGCAGGAGGTAAGAAGCCTGCTGGACAAGGGGATTACCCGGGAGATGCAGGCCATGCAGGGCATTGGTTACAAGGAGACCGCCGCCTGGCTGAATGGGGAAATGACCAGGGAAGAAGCTGTAGAACTGATTCAGAAGAGCACCCGCCATTTTGCCAAGCGCCAGCTGACCTGGTACCGCAAGATGCCCTATATCCATTGGTATATGGCCGATGAAATGACCGGTGCTGAACTGCTGGCTGCTGTGACAGCGGATATCCAAAATTATTTTAACAATGAAAAATAACGATTTCTCTGCTTTTGTGCACTTGTCAAATACAGGCGTTTTAGGTAAAATGGTTATGGAAGAATTTATGAATCACTATGTGAGCAGGGAGTGGGTTAGAAAATGATTATCGGCAGTATGGATACACTCGATGAAAATCATGTGGATTATCCGGCGATTATTCAAAAAGCACTGGCGTTTTTGCGTGAGCATGATTTCACCAAGATGGAAGACGGCAAGTATCCCATTGAAGGCGATAAGTGCTTTGCTAATCTGCAGCGCTACAATACCCGTCCGGAGGATGATTGCAAGCCGGAGACTCACAGAAAATTCGTGGACATCCAGTATATGGTTGATGGAGAAGAGTTTATGGGCTGGTGCCCGTTAAGCCCTGATTTAGAGGAAAGCGCTCCCTATGATGAGGAGCGGGATGTGACATTCTATAAGGCATTGGTTCCCGATAGCAGCATCGTGCTCTCGCCGGGCTGTTTTGCCGTGCTTTATCCTGAGGATGTGCATCGTCCCCAGGCTTCTGTGGGAGAGGAATCCTGCAGGGTAACCAAAGTGGTCGTGAAAGTGGCCATTGACAGTTTGTGATATACAGGCATAGAGACACTATTGCGTAGGTGTCTCTATGCCTGTTTGTCTATATAAAGCTTTATGTATTTATTCTATTTATTGTCTGGAGGAAAAGAAAGTTCATGACTGTTAGAAGAATTTTCGTAGAAAAACGACAGGGATATTTTGATATTCCCGCCCAGCAGCTGTGCGATGACCTCAAGGAAACCTTCCGCCTCGATGCGCTGAAGGCCGTGCGCATCATCAAGCGTTACGATATTGAAGGGCTCAGCGATGCGGAATACGCTGCGGTGAAAAATGTTGTTTTCTCCGAACCGCCGGTAGATGTTGTCTATGAGGAAAAGCTGCCCAAGTTCACCAATTCCCGCGTATTTGCTGTGGAATTCCTGCCGGGACAGTATGACCAGACAGCGGATTCGGCCGCGCAGTGCGTGCAGCTGATTACCCAAAAGGAACGTCCGGAAATCCGGGTGGCCAAGGTCATCGTCATTGTGGGCGATATCGACCTGGAGACCTTCGGGAAAATCAAGGAATATTGCATCAATAAGGTGGAGAGCCGGGAAGCCAGCCTTGCTAAGCCTGCTTCCTTGCATAGCGAATATGAAGAACCTGCCGATGTTGAAGTGCTGGAAACCTTCAACAATCTGGATGCCGAGGGTTTGCAGGACTTTTGGCGTCAGCATGGTTTTGCTATGAGCCTTGCCGATATGGCTTTCTGTCAGATTTACTTCCGAGATACGGAAAAGCGCCCGCCGACGATCACGGAACTTCGCGTCATTGATACTTACTGGTCTGACCATTGCCGCCATACGACCTTTACCACGGCGGTGGATGAGGTGCAGATCGATGAAGGCTACTACAGCCCGAGCCTGTCCAAGGCTTATGCAAAATACATGAACTATCGCGATATGCTCTACATCGGAGAAGAGCGCGATGTAACATTGATGGATATCGCGGTTATCGGCATGAAGGCCCTGCGCCGTCAAGGCAAGCTCGAAGACCTCGACAAGTCCGAGGAGATCAATGCCTGCAGCATCGTGGTGGAAGCCGACATTGACGGCAAGCCTGAGGAATGGCTTGTGATGTTCAAGAACGAAACCCACAACCATCCGACGGAAATCGAGCCCTTCGGTGGTGCGGCAACCTGCCTCGGCGGTGCCATCCGCGATCCGCTGTCTGGCCGTTCCTATGTCTATCAGGCTATGCGCGTGACCGGTGCAGCAGATCCGCGCCGTCTCTTGAAAGACACGCTGCCGGGCAAGCTGCCCCAGAAGAAGATCACGTTGGGCGCAGCTGCCGGTTACTCTGCTTATGGCAATCAGATTGGTCTGGCGACCGGTCAGGTACGCGAAGTCTATCATGAAGGCTATATGGCCAAGCGCATGGAAATCGGTGCTGTCATCGCAGCCGCTCCGAAGGAAAATGTCGTGCGTGAGCGTCCGCTGGCCGGCGATATCGTCGTGCTCGTAGGCGGCCGTACGGGGCGTGATGGCTGTGGCGGTGCTACGGGTTCCTCCAAGGAACATACGGAAGAATCCCTGACCTCCTGCGGTGCTGAAGTGCAGAAGGGCAATCCGCCGACGGAACGCAAGATCCAGCGCCTGTTCCGCAATCCGGAAGTCAGCCGCATGATCAAGCGTTGCAATGACTTCGGTGCGGGCGGCGTGGCCGTGGCCATCGGTGAATTGGCGCCGGGCCTGACTATCAACCTCGATGCAGTCAAGAAGAAGTACAAAGGCCTCGATGGCACGGAACTGGCTATCTCCGAATCCCAGGAGCGCATGGCGGTCGTCATCCGTCCGGAACATCTGGAACGTTTTGCCAAACTGGCTGATGCCGAAAACCTCGAAGCAACCAAGGTAGCCGAAATCACCCAGGAACCGCGCCTGATCATGAAATGGCGGGGCAAGGCAATCGTACAGATGAACCGCAAGTTCCTCGATACCAACGGCGTGCGCCAGCACGTAAAGGCCAGAATCACCTGCCCGGATGAAAAGCAGCGTTATCTGCATGAGATTCCCCAGGCACTGCAGGATGATAAGGCTGATCTCGAACAGCTTTGGCTCAGGAATCTGCAGGACCTCAATGTCTGCAGCCAGAAGGGCTTGGCTGAGCGCTTTGACTCCACGATTGGCGGCAACACGGTACTGATGCCCTTCGGCGGCAAGCGCCAGCTGACGCCGGCAGAAGGCATGGTAGCTAAACTGCCGGTAGAAGGTGCAGAGACCAATACAGCTACGGCCATGACCTTCGGCCTCAATCCGGCTTTGACGGAATGGAGCCCCTTCCATGGCGCGCTCTATGCTGTGGTTGAAGCTGCGGCTAAGATGGTCGCTCTGGGCGGCCGTGCGGACAAGATCCGTCTGACCTTCCAGGAATATTTCGAGAGCCTGGGCAAGGATGAAGTCAAATGGGGTAAGCCCTTCGCTGCTCTCTTAGGTGCGCTCTGGGCTCAGCACGAACTGGAGATTCCGGCCATCGGCGGCAAGGACTCCATGTCCGGCACGTTTGAAGACATCCATGTACCGCCTACGCTGGCTGCTTTTGCCGTGGATGTGCTCAAGGCTGACGATGCCGTATCACCGGAATTCAAATACCCCGGCAACAAGGTATACTTGGTACCGGCGCCGAAGGATGCGCAGGATCTGCCCGATTTCCCGAAGATGCGCGAGAACTGGTCCATGGTCACGGACCTCATGGAAAAACACCGCGTCTTTGCCGCTCAGAGCATTGGCGTAGGCGGTATCGCCGCTGCCGTGTCCAAGATGGTGCTCGGTAATGGTGTGGGCTTCAAGTTCACAAAGTCCATGAGCAAGAGCAAGCTCTTTACGCCGGATTATGGTGCGCTGATTTTGGAAGTGGCCGCTTCGGAAAAACTGGCCGAACTCCTGCAGCAGGCTGGCTGCCAGGAACTCGGCGAAACCACCGATGGACCGAGCGTGGTTTGCGACGATACGGTCATCATGTTGGCGGATATCGAAACGGCTTACACCAAGCCGCTCGAGAAGATTTTCCCGACGCAGGTGAAGCAGTACAGCAAGGACAGAGCTGTCGATATGACCTATACCAAGGGCAACGCCATCCGCAATCAGATCAAGATTGCTAAACCGAAGGTCTTTATCCCCGTATTCCCGGGCACGAACTGTGAATACGATTCGGCAAGAGCCTGGCAGCGGGCTGGCGCCGAAGCGGAAACGCTGGTGGTGCGCAACCTGACGCCGCATGCTGTTGAGGAGTCTGTCGAAGCCATCGTCAAGGGCATCAAGGATGCCAACATCATCATGCTGCCGGGCGGCTTCAGCGGCGGTGACGAACCGGATGGTTCCGGCAAGTTCATTGCGGCCATGTTCCGCAATCCCCGCATCAAGGAAGAAGTCCACAAACTGCTGTTCAAACGCGATGGTTTGATGCTCGGTATCTGTAATGGTTTCCAGGCTTTGATCAAACTGGGACTTGTTCCATACGGAGAAATTCGTGATTTGGTAGACAGTTCGCCAACTTTGACGTATAATAACATAGGTCGGCATGTTTCCTGCATGGTCAAGACTAAGGTGGTATCCAATCTTTCCCCGTGGTTCAACAATGTGAATGTGGGGGATATCCATACCATTGCAGTTTCCCATGGTGAAGGACGCTTTGTTGCCGATAAGGAAGTTCTTGCCTCCATGCGGGTGCGCGGTCAGATTGCCACTCAGTATGTGGACGAGCAGGGAAATCCGTCCTTGTTCATTCCCTATAACCCCAATGGTTCCGTCAGCGCCGTGGAGGGCATCACGAGCCCCGATGGCCGGGTACTGGGTAAGATGGGACATTCCGAGCGTATCGGACAGGACATCGCCCGCAATGTGCCGGGTGAGAAAGACCAGCAGCTCTTTGAGGCTGGCGTAGCTTACTACAGCTAAGATTTACAATAAAATAACAGGTGTGCGGTCGGTCTATTTATAGCTGGCCGCATTTACCTATTGGAGGAGGTATTCATTTTGGTAGGGATTGTTGTGGTATCCCATAATGTAAAGATTGCCGAAGGCATCAAGGAAATGGCCGAGATGATGGCCCATAATGTGCAGATTGCCGTGGCAGGAGGCCTCGAGGACGGCATTATGGGTACAAGTTATGAGAAAATCAGTGAAGCGGTGGAACTGGTTTGTGGCCGTGATGGCGCTGTGGTCATCATGGATATGGGCAGTGCCATCATGACTACGGAACTGGTGCTGGAAAACCTCAAGGACGATGCCGTGCGCATGGCAGACTGTCCGCTGCTTGAAGGCACAATGCGGGCGGCTGTCGTAGCAGCCAATGGCGGCTCCCTGGAAGAAGTGGTGGCAGCAGCTGAGGAAACCTGCGGCCAAAAGAAGCTTGCGTGACCAAGGTCACGGCTAAGTGTTGACAGGTCATCTATAATGGATAATAGAAAGCCATTTTCAATAGGAGGCTGAATATTATTATTTTCCAAACATTAACTAAAGATGACAAAAATTTATTGGATCGATATTATCGCAGTGGTTACTATGAGAATTCTCATTTTAATTTCACTAATCTTTTTATGTGGCGCAAGCCCTATAAGGTAAAACATGCAGAACAGGGAGAAATCCTTTATCTGACCTGTGAATGGGAAGGCGTGCTCTATGCCCTGCAGCCGGTCTGTGCTTCGTCCCGCTGGGAAGAAGCAGTTGCAACGCTGCGTGCTTATTTTGCCGAGCAGGGGACGGCTTTATACTTCACGGGCATCGAGAAAAATTTTGCGGATTTTCTGGCGGAACGCTATCCCGGGGCTTTTGACATCCAGTCTGACCGGGATAATTTTGACTATGTCTATCTGGCCGACAAGCTCATCACTCTCGCCGGGCGTAAGCTGCATTCCAAGAAGAATCATTTGAATGCCTTCCGGAAGCTTTACCCCGAGGCGGAGTATATGAAGATCACGCCGGCAATCCTGCCTGCCTGCAAGGCTGAACTCGAGAAGTGGTATGCGGCTCATATCGAGGCCATGCCGGATTCGAAATTCATTCCCTGGGAACGGGATGCAATCCTGGAACTTTTCGAGGATTGGGATTACTTCCAGCTCAAAGGCGGTGCAATCTGCCTGCATGGCAGGATTATCGCCTTTACCTTCGGGGAACAGCTCAACCGTGACTCCGTGGTGGTGCATGTGGAAAAAGCCGATCCCAATATCCGGGGAGCTTACCCGGCCATCAATCAGGGCTTTATTGAGCATGAGTGGAGCGGCATGACCTATATCAACCGCGAGGAAGATATGGGGCAGGAAGGTTTGCGCAAGGCCAAGGAGTCTTACAAGCCGGAAAAGATGATTGAAAAGTACAATGCGAGATATATCGCAGATTGATTTGCTAATATGCTAGAGGTGAACAGATTTTTTGCAGCAGGCATTAGAACGGAAAATTATTTTTCAGGACAATCATGAAGCCTTCGCTCTTCTGGGCGAGGGCGATGAGTTTTTACAGGTATTCCGCAGCGAGTTTGACTGCCAGTTTATCAGCCGGGGCACGCAGGTGGAAATCCTCGGTGAGGGTGCGCAGGTGGAGATGGCGGCCAAGGTGATGGAGGAGCTCCTCTATCTCTATCGGCAGGGCACGACTATCACCATGCATGAGGTGCGTTATGGTATCGGGCTCGTTAAGGGCGGCAAGGGCGAGGCTCTGCATACCCTGTTTGGAGATACGATCCTCGTCACGGCCCGGGGCAGGCACGTGCGCCCAAAGACACTGGGACAGCGGCGCTATCTGGATACCATCCGCCGGAATTCCATCACCTTTGGCATTGGTCCGGCCGGCACCGGCAAGACGTACTTAGCCGTGGTGATGGCCGTGGCGGCGCTGCGCAACCGCGAGGTGCGCAAGATCATCCTGACGCGTCCGGCGGTGGAAGCCGGGGAACGTCTGGGCTTCTTGCCCGGGGATCTGCAGGACAAGGTGGATCCTTATCTGCGTCCGCTTTATGATGCCCTGCAGGATATCTTAGGTCAGGACACCTATACGAAATTCATGGCCAAGGGCTTTATCGAGATTGCGCCACTGGCCTATATGCGCGGCCGCACTTTGGAAGATGCCTTTATCATTTTGGACGAAGCGCAGAATACCACGGACAAGCAGATGAAGATGTTCCTGACGCGTCTGGGCTTTGGCTCGCGCATGGTGGTCACGGGCGATTTAGGTCAGGTGGACTTGCCGCGGGGCGTGACGTCCGGCCTCAGGGAAGCGGCCAAAGTGCTCGAAAACGTCAAGGGAGTGGGCATTGTGCGGCTGGCACCGCTGGATGTCATCCGCCACGAAGTCGTAACTCGCATTGTCGAGGCATATGGTGCTTACGAAGAGAAGCGCAAGGCTGAAAAAGAGAAAGAAAAGGCGAAACAGGAACAGTAACATGGAAATCATCATCACTAGCGAACCGGAAGATTTACAGGTTCCGGAAGAATACATTGCGAATATCCGCACGGCCATCGAAACGGTGGGCAAACTTTATGGCGTCGAAAACAGTGAAGTCAGTGTGACGCTCACGGACAACGAGCATATCCATGTAATCAATCGGGAATACCGCGGGGTGGATCGTCCCACGGACGTCATCTCCTTTGCGTTCAACGAAAGCGAGGAGCCGGAGGTGGTCGGCGGCAGTGAAATCAATATGCTGGGCGATCTGATCATCTCCCTGGAACGGGCCGAGGAGCAGGCTGCCGATTACGGCCACAGCGTGCGCCGGGAAGTGGCATTCCTGACCGTACATGGCATGCTGCATCTTTTGGGTTATGACCATATGGAAGATGAGGAACGTGAAGAGATGGAAGCGGAACAGCGCTTCGTTATGGAAAAATTGGGAATTAGCAGAGACTGAGAAATAGGAAAGAGGCATATATGGAGCAGAAGATGAAATCCGGCTTTATCGCCGTTATTGGCCGACCGAATGTGGGCAAGTCCACTTTGATCAACACCCTGATTGGGCAGAAAATCGCCATCATGAGCGATAAGCCCCAGACCACGCGCAACCGCATCCTGTGCATTTTGACACAACCGGATGCGCAGATTGTCTTCCTCGACACGCCGGGCATCCATAAGCCCAAGCATAAACTGGGCGAATACATGGTCAAAGCAGCCGAAGGCACTCTGCGTGAAGTGGACGCCATCTTCTTCGTGGTGGATGCCACGGAAAAGATGGGCCCGGGTGAGCATTATATCCTGGAGCGCCTGCAGGCAACGAAACGCCCGGTAATTCTCGTGGTCAATAAGCTGGATCTGATTGAACGGGAGCAGGCCCTGCCCATTATCTCGAACTATACCTCCAAGTATGAGTTCGCTGGTGTCGTGCCCATTTCAGCTAAAGAGGAAATGAACCTCGACAGCCTGCTGACCGAAGCCAAGAAGTATTTGCCGGAAGGGCCGCAGTATTATCCCGAGGATATGGTTACTGACCAGCCCGAACGCCTGATCGTGGCCGAACTGATTCGTGAAAAGGCACTGCAGCTCACCCGCGATGAGATTCCTCATGCCATCGCTGTGGATGTGGATGAGATGACCACCCGCCCCAATGATGATGTCTATATCCGTGCCACCATCTATGTGGAACGCGATTCCCAGAAGGGCATCGTAATTGGCGCCAAAGGGGCCATGCTCAAGGAAATCGGCGCCCTGGCTCGCACGGATATCCAGAACCTCTTAGGCTCCAAGGTCTTCCTTGACCTCTGGGTAAAGGTCAAGAAGGACTGGCGCGACCGTGACGGCATTCTGCGCAATTTCGGCTTTGGTGACGAGCGATGAAGGAAAGTTGTTCCAAACGGATTTCCCGCCGCTTTATCAATGGCCTGATCATTCTCGTACCCTTAGCCATCACCATCTTTGTGGTGTTGGAAACCCTGAACTTTACGGAAGGGGTGCTGGGCAAGCACCTCCCGTTCTATTTCCCGGGCATGGGGATTGTCACGCTGCTGTTGGTCATCTATCTGACGGGCTGGGCTTCGACCTATTGGGCGGCCCGCCGGCTGATTCATATCGGCGAGACACTGCTGGGCAAGATTCCTGTTATCAAATTTATCTATAACAGCGTCAAGCACCTGTCTACGGCGGTATTCGAGTCCAACAATATGTTTGACCATGTGGTGCTGGTGCCCTTTCATCAGTCCCAGGCATTGGGCTTCATCATGGCCGATGTACCCCAGACCTTGAAGGATAAGCTCGGGGATGATTATGTCTGTGTCTTTGTGCCTTGGAGTCTCAATATGACCTCCGGCACCAATCTCTTTGTCAAAAAGAGTGATGTGACCTATCTGGACATCAGCAGCGAGTCGGCCCTGCAGTATATGCTGACCGCCGGTGCAGTCATGCCCAAGCGCATCAGCGATGTCAAACCAGAGGAGAATAAATAATGGGAAGTTACCAAACGGCCGCTGTCGTCTTAGGTTCCAGAAACTGGGGCGAAGCGGATAAGATGGTGACGCTCTTTACAGCAGACCGCGGCCTTGTTGAGGCCGCGGCTTTTGGCTGCCGCCGTCCGAGAAGTCCCCTGGCTGCGGGCATGCAGATGTTTTCCAGCATCGAGGTGCAGCTCTCCGAGGGCCGGCGGTTGGATACGGTGCGGCAATGTACCCTGAAGCGTCACTATAAGAAACTCACGGAGGATTTGGAGGTCATGGCCTATGGCAGCTTCGTGGCCGAATTCCTGCGGGAATTCCTGCCGCCGGGACAGGCCGAGCCGCAGATGTTTGCGAGGCTTCTTTACATCCTCGATTCCTTCGAGGTGCGCAACCCCAGAGTGACGGCACTGATGGCAGTGATCCAGCTTCTGGAATTCACCGGTATGCAGCTGCACTTCGAGCACTGCGTCCATTGCGGGAGCGATGTCAGCGATGATGCCCTGTTCAGCATGACCGCGGGCGGCATCCTTTGTACAGATTGTCAGGAACCCGGCGCCCAGCCCTTCCCAGACGAATTGCGCCGCTTTATACTGATGCTCAGGGACTACAATTGGGAAAAGCCACAGGAACTCAAGATAACCGGAAATCTCCTGATGCAGGCCGAGCAATTGTTCCTAAACTATTTGCAAAGTTTATTGGGCAGGCCGCTCAAATCACTGGCCTTTATTCAGCAGTTAGCGTAGGTATTTAAGTTGATAACCTGCTGGAACCTGTGCAGTTGCGGCAGGTCGTGGGTGATGACGATAACGGTTTGACCGGTCAGATTTGACCGGTCAATTATATTGTCCAAAACTTTTTCGGCAGTTGGTGTGTCAAGGCCTGCGGTGGGCTCGTCGAAGAGCAGGAGGGGGCATTTGCTGGCGAGAATCAGGGCGGTGATCAGGCGATTGCGTTCGCCGCCGGAGAGGGTGCAGGCGTTGTCGCCTAAGGGCGTGTCAATGCCTTTAGGGAGGCTCTTTATGAGTTTTGACAGTTGGGCGGCCTGCAGGGCGTTTGTGATGTCAATTTCGCTGATGTCAGGGTGCAGGCGCAGGAAGTTTTCGCGGATGGACTGGCTGAACAGGAAGCTTCCCTGAGGGAGGGCACAGATAGGCGACGTGGCTGTTGGAGTATAAGAGATTGTGCCATTGGTGGGCTGCCAGAGGCCGGCGAGCAGATAGGCCAGCGTGGTTTTGCCGCTGCCGCTGTCACCGATGATGGCGGTATGGCAGCCGGATATGATGGAAAAACTCAGGTCTGTGAAAATAGCCGGACTTTGGGGATAATGGAAGGCAAGGTCTTGCACGGTCAACAGTTCGCTGGCCGTAGCGGGAGCAGAGGCTTTCGGAATAGCTGGGGCCTGCAAAGCCTTGGCCGCTAGTTTTGCTTCCTGGAAATGTCGGACAGCAGGCGGCAGTTGGGCAAGTTCCTGCATAAGGGCCAAGAGCACCAACAGCCAGAGGGAAAGCTCGATGCCGCTGATGATTTCCTGTTGGACGGCATCAATCAGCAGAGCAAAAATCACCAGCAGAGTTAGGACGCGCAGAAAACCTAAAGAGAGGTCAATCTGATCCTGCTTTTTTTGACTGGTCAGCAGTTTTTGCTGCCACATCCCTGCTGACCAGTCAAGTTCGGTACAAGCAGTGCCAAGTGTCCCCGCCGTAAGCAGTTCATGGCTGCCCTGGGCATAATCCAATAGCGTATTGCGATAAGCCCGGCTGAAACGGGCTTTTCCTGTCGGGGAAAGCCAAAGAGGCAGAAGATGGCTGATATAGAGCAGAGGTAGCAGCAGGACGCCATAGCCCAGGACGGGACAGAGCAGCAGCATCAGGAGCATGGTGGTCAGCAAAATAGCCGCAGGGGGCAGCAGGCCGCGCAGGAAAAAGTCCTGCCAGATGGCGGCATTGGTCAGCAGGGCATTGAGCATGGTGCCCTGCTTTGCCTGCTTCAAGGGCTGATTCGCAAGGTTATTGGCGATATCGTAGAGACGCAGGCGTAAATTTTCGACTAATTGGAAGGCTTTGGCATGGGTGAAATAGCGTTCGCCATAGCGTAAGACAGCCCGGCCGATACCCAAGGCACGTACTGCGGTGATGCCTAAGGTCAGGGCATAGAGGGGCGGCATCAGGGCGGCAGAGCTTATAAGCCAGGCGGCGGCACCGAGCAGGCCGAGATTGGCAAGCATGGCGCTAAGGCTCAGTACCAGCAGCAGGCAGAGTTCAAAGGGGCGCAGCATGGTGAAGATTGCTCTTAACATGATTCGTCCTCCTTTGGCAGGTAGTTATTGAGGTTGATGATATGGTCAGCCAGCGCTCTTACGGCTTCGTGATGGCTGCTGATGACCACTGTGCGGCGTTTGGCCAAGACCGAGATGGCCTTGAGTACGAGTTTTTCTGTGTTTTCGTCCAGTCCCGTGGTGGGTTCGTCCATAAGCAGGATGGGATTGTTCTGCAGGATCAGCCGGGCAAGTCCCAGCCGTTTCAATTGTCCCTGGGAGAGCTTCTGCCCGCCGTCGCCAATGATGGTTTCGAGGCCTTGGGGGAGCTGCTGGTAAAAATCTTCCAGCTGGGCCAGCCGCAAGGCTTGGATGCAGCGCTCGACAGGGGCTTCCTGAAAGAGCAGGAGATTTAGCAGTAGTGTTCCCTGATAAAGATGCGGTTCCTGTGGCAGATAACCGATGAGTTTTGCTTTGCTCGCCGGGTGCATGGTGGGCAGGGGCTGGTCTTCAAGCAGGATTTTGCCGCTGGTGGGGGCATGAATTCCGGCCAGCAGGCTCAGCAGGGTGCTTTTGCCGCAGCCGCTGCTGCCGGTGAGCAGGGTGATCTTTCCCGCGGGAATCTGCAGGGTGATCTTTCCCGCGGGAATCTGCAGGGAAAGATCGGTCAGTGTGGGCGTATGGCGTTGGGGATAGGTGAAGGTGAGATTATGGACGGAAATCATTGGGGGCACGCGCAGGGATTCGTGGTGTTCTCTTGGAGGACGGTTCTCTTTCGTTAGGAATGAATCGATCTTAGCGGCAGCGGTATTGCTTTCCATAGCGGTATGGAAGGCTGTGCCGCTTTGGCGCAGGGGACGGTAGAATTCTGGCAGGAGCAGCAGGATGAAGAAGCCGGTGGCAAAGTCAAGCTCGCCATTCAGCAGCCGCAGGCCGATGGTGACGGCAATCAGGGCGATGGCCAAGGTGGTGATGAGTTCCAGCACAAAGCTGGCGAGAAAGGCCAGTTCCAATACGTTCATAGTGGCCCTGGAAAAATCCTGCATCAGCATTTGGGCATTTTTGCGCTGCATTTTATCCTGCTGAAAGATTTTCAGCACGGGGATGGTTTGGATGAGCTCGTGGAAATCATGGGTAAGCTGCTGCAATTTTTCCCAGGCGGTTTCGCTGCGCTTTTTGGTCAGGCTGCTGAGAAGATAGAGCAGGAATGGGGCGATGGGCAGCGTGAGCAGGCAGATTAGGGCGGTCAGCCAGTCGCTGAAGAAAAAGATTAGCAAGAGGAACGGAATATCGATAAGCAGGGAGAGGATGGTGGGGATTAGTATCTGCCAATCGGCGTCCAAGGTTTCCGTGCTTTCGCAGGCCAGTGTGAGCAGAAGGGGGCTGTTCTCTGGTGCCTGAGGATTGGCTAGGATGCGGCGATGCAGTTTTTGCCGCAGGCCTTGCCGGAAGGAGAGGGAGGCTTTGTGTTGCAGTTGTTTTTGCCGATAGCGGACAATTTCCCGTAACAGAAGCAAGAAAAGCAGCACCAGCAAGACTGGCGCTGCTTCTTTTAATGTATTTTTCTGCAGAAAGACAACAGCCGTGATCTGGCTCAGGGCTTTCATGGCAGCGGCAAAGAGGCCTGCTGTCATGAATTGTCCCAGGGCCAGCATCAGTAAAGTTTTTTTATCGTTGTGCAGATAGAGTTGGAAACGTGGTGGAATCATAGCGGCCTTTCTGTATGGAGAGTGAATCAATAATGAGCGGTATCATCTGCCGTCAGGCGTTTGCGGAAGATATAGTAGGTCCAGATCTGGTAGCAGAGGACGATGGGCACGAGGATAAAGGCGGCCACCGTCATGATGGACAGGGTGTACTCGGTGGATGAAGCATTGGTGATGGTCAGGCTCCAGTCCGGATTGAGGCTTGAGACCATGAGCCGCGGGAACATACCTGCAAAGAAGCCAAAAGTTACGCTGGCAATGGCCAGTGCGCCCAGGATAAAGCTGTTCTTGCCAGGCTTTTTGGCAAAAATGCAAAGGCTCAGCAGGAAGAACACGGCTGTGGCCAGGAACAAGACCAATGCACAGGGACGGGCCAGAAGGTCCGTGTTTTCCATGGTAAGCAATAAATAGAGTACGTAGGCAATCACGGCCGAACCGCCGGCGCATTTGCCAAGGCCCTGAATCTTGTAGAGCAGGCCTTTATCCACCAGCCGCAGCTGCAGGAAGGAGGCACCGTGATAGGCGAAGACCAGTACGAAGACCAGGCCGCCGAGAATAGAGTAGATGCTTAATAGATTCAGGAAGTTGCCTTGATAAATCATATTGTGGCCAATCGGCAGACCAGCAGCCAAATCCGTCACGGCTACACCCCAGAGGAAGGCTGGCACGATACTGCCGATAAAGATGGCGGCATCCCATGCTTTTTGCCAGCAGGGGCATTTTTCCTTCGTGCGCAGTTCAAAGGCCACGCCGCGCAGGATTAGGGCCACGAGCATCAGGAACAGCGCCAGATAGAAGGTGCTGAACATGGTGGCATAGACATGGGGGAAGGCGGCAAAGAGAGCACCGCCGGCGGTAATCATCCAGACCTCATTGCCATCCCAGACGGGGCCGATGGTGCGCAGGATCAGACTGCGGTCTTCGGGACGTTTGCTGACGAAAGGAAAGAGCATCCCCACGCCGTAGTCAAAGCCCTCGAGGAAGAAGAAGCCGGTGAAGAGCACGGCAATCAGTATGAACCAAATCACTTGATAATCCATTATGCGTCCCTCCCTTCTGCGGGAATGGAAGTTTTCCGGATAAAGCGCACAGCCACATAGAGGGCGGCGATGATCAGGACTAAGTAGAGCAGCGTGAAGCCGACCATGGTCAGGAAGACTTCAAGGCCGGTCAGATTCGGCGACACGGCTTCAGCCGTTTTCTGCAGGCCGACTACGATCCAGGGCTGACGGCCGCCTTCGGCAACGAACCAGCCGGCGGTGTTGGCCAGGAAGGGCAGGGGCAGAGCTAAGGGCAGGAATTTCAGCAAGCAGGGATAGACATCCAGCTTGTTTTTCCAGGCCAGCGCTGCTACGGCCAGGGCAATCAGCAGCATGGCACCGCCGCAGCCCACCATGATGCGGAAGCTCCAGAACATGCCAAAAACATCGGGACGGTAATCACCATTGCCGTACTTGGCGACCATTTCCGCATTGACTGTGTTGATGCCCTTGACTTCCCCGTCCGGTTTATTGTAGAGCATCAGGGAGAACAGGGCGGGCACCTTGATCTCGCAGGCATTCTTATGATTGTCCTGATCGATGACCGCCATCACGGCGAAGGGCGCCGGATCCTCATTTTCCCAAAGGGCTTCCATCGAAGCCAGCTTCATGGGATTGGCCTCAGCCAGATACTGCGTGTGCATATGGCCGCTGCCCATGACGCCGAGCACGCCGATGGCCAGATAGATGGCGCCGGCTTTGAGTACATGGCGGAAGACATCCTGCGAGGCTTGGTCGTGGACGTATTTCCAGGCGGCGACAGCCAGCACGAGCACGCCTGCCGTGGAAATGCCCGAGAACAGGGCATGGGAATATTCTCCGACCACGTAAGGATTGGTGACGAGTGCGAAGAAGTCATTCATCTCAGCGCGCCCGTTCTGTACCACATAGCCCACGGGATGCTGCATGAAGGAGTTGGCCACGAGAATCCAGAAGGCCGACAGATTGCTGCCGATGGCAATGAGCCAGGCACAGAGACAGTGGGCCTTAGGTGAGAGCTTGTCCCAGCCAAACATCCAGATGCCTAAGAAGGTGGACTCAAGGAAGAACGCAGTCAGTGCTTCCAGTGCCAAAGGCGCGCCGAAGATATCGCCCATAAAGCGGGAATACTCGGACCAGTTCATGCCGAAGTGGAACTCCTGCACGATACCAGTGACCACGCCTAAGCTGAAGTTGATCAGAAACAGCGTGCCGAAGAACTTCACGAGCTGGCGGCAGGGTTCCTTCCAGTGTGGCCGCTGCGTCTTTACATAGCAGGTTTCCAATAGGGCCACCCAGATGGTGAGTCCCAAGGTCAGCGGCACAAAGAGAAAGTGGTAGATCGTCGTAATGGCAAATTGCCATCGCGACAAAAGCAAAGCCTCCATACAAATCCCTCCTAACTGATATGGTATGAATTCTTAGTGAGAATATTCGTGATTAAGCACTTGAATCCTTTTATTTTAGAAGAAAAAATTGCAGCAGACGGCAGGTTTTAGGCAGAAAATAAAGAATATAGTCAGTGAAGATGACAAAGGAGGAGGGCAAGCTTATGCATGATGTAAAACGCCCGGTTCGGGAGGCCTTGCAGCAGTTGGAG
This sequence comes from Pseudoselenomonas ruminantium, assembly GCF_900104055.1. Classification (GTDB taxonomy): domain Bacteria; phylum Bacillota; class Negativicutes; order Selenomonadales; family Selenomonadaceae; genus Selenomonas_A; species Selenomonas_A ruminantium_C. The sequence continues at coordinate 708 of NZ_FNJQ01000024.1, read as the reverse complement.
AAGATGAAGATGCTGGAGAGCAGCTATGCAGAGGTAAATAAGTATCAGAGCATTATCAATCTGTTTGCAAATCTCAGCTATGCCTGCGAATTGATGGCTGATGAGCTCAGTGAGCACACCGGACAGAAGCCGGAAGAAGTGTTGGCAGAGTATTATAATCGGGCTGGTATCGAGGTAGATGTGACCTGATGAGATCCCCGCAGGCCAGTTTTACGGCCTGCGGGATATTTTTTGCTTTTTTTCCCAAAAAAGGTGTTGACAGGGAAGTCTTTGTCGTGTAATATAATACAAGTCGCTGGGAGCGAGAGCAAAAAACACAGTTCAGCAAGCCTTGACTGGCAAGGGATTGTAACAGATTGCTTTCGAATTAAGACAAAAAAGAAAAATTAAAAAAGTTCTTGACAAGTCAAACCCGATACGATATGATAAATGAGTCGCTTGAAGCGAGAGCCGATAACGACAAAACAGATTGTTCTTTGAAAACTAAACAATGCAAATAATCATGCAACATGATTAAAGCCAGATGTTAAAGAAACTTTTAAGTTTCTTATCAAACATCGATTGGTATGAACAACATAGCAATCGGCAATTTCTTTAATAGATAATTGAGAGCTTGATTAAGTTCTTCATAAATTTTATGGAGAGTTTGATCCTGGCTCAGGACGAACGCTGGCGGCGTGCTTAACACATGCAAGTCGAACGAGACGA
>NZ_FNJQ01000016.1 GCF_900104055.1 Pseudoselenomonas ruminantium | reverse complement strand
CACATTGCCTAGACAATGGCCCCATGGAAGGCTTCTGGGGTATCTTGAAGCGCGAGATGTACTACAGGCGCAGATTTACTTCCCGGCAAGAGTTGGTTGAGTCAATTGAGGAATATATAAGATATTACACTTATGACAGACCACAGCGTCATTTAGGCATACGAACCCCAAGTGAGTACCACGAAAAACTGGTTGGAGCTGCATGAAAAAAGCTGCTCGCATTAGTTGCGAGCAGCAATGAATATTTTTATTTTTTTACCTGTCCACTTGACGGGGAGCACACCACCTATCGGGTGGGCCTGTTCTTCAAGGGCGATACCGACCATCAGCCTTACGATTTCCGGCAGGTCGGGCTCCATCACACGGCCGGCTATATCCTGGGCGTTGACCCGCAGGAATCGGCCCCACGCTTGCCGGAAGATTTGCCGCGGGAGATTGCGGAACCCTATGTCTGCATTGCGACCAAGGCCACGACACTGGCCAAGATGTGGAATAATGGCTACGGTTGGGATTTGGTCGTGGACCATCTGAAGCAGTTGGGCTATCGGGTACTCTGCATTGACAAGGAACGCATTCAGGGCCTGGGGCATGTCTGGAGTCAGATTCCCCACGACGCCGAAGATTTCACAGGCGACCGCCCCCTGCTGGAACGTGCAGCCATGCTGCGCCATGCGGAATTTTTCGTCGGACTATCGAGCGGCCTGAGCTGGCTGGCCTGGTCGGCTGGTACCCCTGTGGTCATGATCAGCGGCTTCACCCTGCCCACCAACGAATTTGCCACGCCCTACCGCGTCATCAACACCCACGCCTGCCATGCCTGCTGGAATGCCATGGACACCGAATTTGACCACAAGGATTACTTCTGGTGCCCCCGGCATAAAGGCACGGAACAGGCCTACGAGTGCACGCGCGCCATCACCGGCCAGCAGGTCATCAACGTGATTGAACGCCTGCGCAAAGATTTACAGCTGACCGCTCCCAACGAGCAAAAAAAATAATTTAAGCCTCTTTCTAGTTTTATACGATAAATTATATACGGAATATTAGGAATTTATATGGGATTTGTTTTATCAAAGGAGTGACCAAGGATGAAAGGAAAACCCACGCAGGAAATTATCCGTCCAGCCGCATACGATAGCGAAGCCGCCTCCCATAGCGGCATTATGCAGCGTCTTTCCGGGGGGGGACATCTGTACGTACAAACAGCCGCAGCCCTGACCGCTGTCTGCAGTGTGCAGGGAGCCATGCTGCCCATGCAAGTGGCGCAGGCCGAAACCTTGCCAGATGGGCAAGATTCTTTAACGCTCGATAGCACAACCAGCCAAACAGAAAATACGATTACCGTTAATTCTGGCGGTACATTAAATGTTAACTCCGGCGGTACGGCCAGCAATACCACTGTCAGTAGTGGTGGTACACTGAACGTTTCCGGCGGTACGCTGGTCAACACCATCATCAACGAAAACCCCTGGATTCAGGGGTATGGATATCTGGTTAGTGTCAGAGCTGGTACACTGACTTCCACCACCATCAACAGTGGTGGCGAAGTATATGCCAATATCAGCGAAACCAATTCTGGCACACTGACTTCCACCACCATCAATAGTGGCGGCCGCCTCGTGGTCAGTGGCGGCACCTTAAACGGCGTAAACCTAAGTGGAGGAACACTTACTTTTTATGGCTGCACTATCAGCGGCACCATACAGGGATATGGCGCTCTCAACAAAACCCTATGGTCTAGTGGCGGCACCTTGATTGTTTCCGGCGGCAATATTACCATGAGTGGTGGTTACAACTACAAGCCTGATAGGGTAATAATCGAGGATAACCTGCGCATCTCTGGGCAGCTAACCTCGTTTATGGCTGGCGAAATCAGCCTTAAAGCAGTTGATGCCACAACGCCTGTTCTCTACTTTACGGCAAACAGCAGAGGCGTCAGTGGCGGTATCATTACATTTGACAAACTGAATGTAACGAACTTCAATGCGGGCACCGCCACCAGTGGTACATTGATTGCAGTTGATAATAACATCAATGACAACAGCGGCGCAACTTTGACTTCGGGCACTACCAATGCCACCTTGACCGCCGCGAATCCCAGCTATTCCTTCCTCACTGGCGAAGCAACACCTTACACGCCCAGTACAGCACCGGCTCTTACCCTTATGACAGCCGATGCCACCACCTTCACCTTGGTCAATAATGGCACTACGGAAAGTCCAAAATTGAATCGGCTGGATTTCAGCATCGGCCCTCAGGTATCCCAAGCAACCTTCAGCGGTACGGTTGCCTGGAATCCTGCCAGCGCCTACTATACCAATAGCGGAGGGAGCTTCGCCAATACCACCAGCCTTGACCTGTCCAATCTGCAGCTGGACTTCACCTCGGCCACCACGGCGGAGGCCCTCGGTTCCGGCACGACCATGACTTTGCTGGGCGGCGGCAATATTGCCGGCACCATCACCCAGCCCACAGCTATCAACAGTGCCACTTACGCCGGCACGAATGCCGATTATACCGCCAATCTCAGTGGCGAAGGCTCCCTGTCTGAGGGCAATCTCATCTATGGGCTGACCGGCGCCACGGTAACCGGCGTTAAGCTGAAACAGGTGTCCGACAATGCCGACGTCCTGCCCACCGGTTGGGCGGCCGGCAATACAACCATCGATGTGGACACCAGCCATCTCACCCTGCCCACCAATCTGGCTGCGGGAACCACCAAGGATATCTTCAGCCTGGAAGGTGCCTCCTACAACCTCACGGGCTCCAATGTCTTTGATACGGCCACCACGCCCCTTTCCACCGGCGAAAACGGCGTGACCCTCAGCGGCACCAAGACCGGTGGTGGCGTGCGGACCAAAGCGAATGCAACCTCTACACTGGAATATGTCGCTCCTGCCGACAAGATCAATCAGGCAACGATTGGTGAAATCACCTGGGCCAATTCCGGCACCGTGCTGGATGCCAGCAGCAGTGCCAATAATTTTGCAAGCCTCACGGCAGACAAGGTTGACACCACCGGCTTCAAAATCACCAATCCTACAGCAGCTACTGCTGACACTACCATGACCCTGCTGGCCGGCAATGATACGCTGGCAGATTTCGACCCGGTTTCCCGTTCCACCCGCTATACCACTACGCCCACCAGCCTCCTGTCCATCGAAAATCTCATAAACGGTTCCCTTTTTGCCAAGAGCGGCAATATTTCCTTTACCATCACCAGCAATCAGGCAGACAAGGCTGTCTTGGATGGCACCATCAACTGGAATCCCACGGCCGTCTATTATACGCATGACAATAATGCCTTTGCGGAAAATGCCACGCTGGATCTGACGAAGCTGAAACTTGACTTCACCTCCGCTACTACAGCAGAGGCCCTGAGCACCGGAACTGCCATGACCCTGATTGGCGGCGGCAAGGTGTCCGGCACCATTACCCAGCCGGAAAACAACACCTTTGCCGTTACCTATCAAGGGAATAATGCCACCTACAATGCGAATCTCAGCGGCAGTGCATCCCTTACAGACCATAACCTGCTCTATACCCTGACCGATGCTACGGTGACAGGCATACAGCTGAACAAAGTAACCGACACCGCCGATACCCTGCCCAATGGCTGGACGGTCGGCAATACGGCCATCGATGTGGACACCAGCAATCTCACCTTGCCCACCAATCTGGCTGCGGGAACCACCAAGGATATCTTCAGCGTGGAAGGTGCCTCCTACAACCTCACGGGCTCCAATGTCTTTGATACGGCCACCACGCCCCTTTCCACCGGCGAAAACGGCGTGGCCCTCAAAGGCACTAAGACCGGCGGCGGTGTGCGGACCAAAGCGAATGCAACCTCTACGCTGGAATATGTCGCCCCTGCCGACAATATCAATCAGGCTGCAATTAGTGAAATCACCTGGGCAAACAACGGGACTCTGCTGGATGCCAGTGGCAGCAGCAATAACTTTGCAGGACTCACCGCCAGCAGTATCGACCTCAGCAGCCTGAAACTGACCAATCCGCAGGAAGCAGCCTCCGGTTCTGCCATGACCCTCATTGCGGCCAATAATACGCTGACTGATTTTGCGGCGGTCGCCCATTCTATGAGCTACACGACCACTCCTGTCAGCGGTGTCAACGTAAACGCCACCATAACGGGCCAGGTGTCCGCTGCCAACGCTGCCGTCCGCTATGCCATCACAGGCAATCAGGCCACACAGCTCACCTTTGGCACAGTGGAATGGAAAAACAGCGGCGCACTGCTTGACCACAACACGACGATGCAGAACGTAGACTTCAGCACGGCCAAGGTCAGCACGGACAACATCTCCTTTACCGGCGTGAATGCCCTGAATACCAACGACAGCATGACGCTTGTTCAAAACTTTGGCACCGCCTCCGGCGTCATCAGCGGAACGGCGTATACCTTAGGCGATAAGACCGGCGAAGGCCATGCCTATCTGAAAAACAACAACCTCCTCTATCTCATCACGCAGGGCACGACGCAGAATGGCTCTGGCAACGAGCCAGGTAATGAGCCGGGCAATATCAGCAAGGACGATGCCATCAAGGAAAACGGCACTGCGACGAATCAAACCATCGAGGGGGATGTCAGCGGCGGTACCGCACAAAATAACGGCGTCGCCCAGCATAATGTCGCAGCCGTCACCGGCTCCACCGTCACCAAAGACGTCTATGGGGCCACCAGTGTCAAGGGGGCCACGACGGACAATACCGCCCAAGTGGCTGATTCCCAGGTCAACGGCAATGTCTATGGTACCTACAGCGACAGCGGCACAGCCATCGGCAATACCACCACCATCAACCAAAGTACCGTCAGCGGCGATGTGGCCGGTGCCTACAGCAAGAGCGGCACCGTATCCAATGGCAATACCGCCACGGTAAAGGATACCGCGGTCAGCGGCAATGTTTACGGCGGCAAATCCGACAACGGCGAAGTGAACCTCAGTACCACGGCCATTTCGGGTGGCAGCGTAACCCAGGCGGTTTATGGTGGCTATAGCGAGACCGGCGACACCAGCCAGAACAAAGTGGAGGTCACCGATAATGCCCAGATCACAGGCAATATCTATGGTGGTTTCACAGAAACGGGCAATACCGAAGCCAACACGGTAGAAATCAAAGGAAACGCCACCCTCGACGCCTACGTCTATGGCGGCAAGAGCCTCTCCGGAACCTCCCGCAACAACGCCGCCCATGTCGAAGATGCGACCATCGTCGGCATCATCGGCGGCGGCTGCGACGAAGCAGATGGCAACACTGCCTCGTTCGCTGCAGGAACCGCCACCAACAACATCTATGGTGCCAATGCCACCACCACGGCCAAGGACAACACCGTCAATATCACCGGAGGCACGGTGCAGGGCAGCGTCTACGGTGTCTATGCCGGCAAGACCGTGACGGGCAATACCGTCAACCTCTCCGGCGGAACGATTTTGGGCAACTCCGTCACGGACACCACCAATGAAGTGGCGCTTTCCCTAGCAGGCGGCATCTATGGCGGTTATGTGGGTGATACCTCCGGCACAGTCGACAACAACACCGTGAACCTCTATGGCACGTCAGACATTTCTAGCGCCGCACTCTATGGCGCTAACCTCTCCACGGCTACTGGCAATGTGCTCAATATCGGCTTTGCAGATTCCGCTGCCAATACCTTTACGCCCTGGACAGGCGGCGGCCAGAAAGTTGCCGATATCGCTAACTTCAATACCATCAACTTCCAGACCGTGCCTTGGAGCACGACCACCCCTGCCGTAACCATCAGCAATGGCACGAACAGCAATCTTGCCAATACCAAGATCAGCGCGGCCAATGTGTATTTTACCGGTGATACCACGCTCACCACAGGCAGTAAGATGACACTGCTGGATGAAAGCAAGGTTGCGGCGGACAAACAGTTGCAGGCTGGCAACCTCACTACTGCTTCGACCTATACGGTTGGTACCGGCCTGCAGGGCAGTGGCACTCTGTCCCTGGACGATACGGGCAATGTAATCTATACCGTGGAATCCGTCGGTGTCAGTGAACAGGCACACAATGTCCTGATGGGACAGACGGCAGTTCTCTCCAATCTGGTCGTCAGCAATGACTATATGGAAGATACGCTGGAAGGATTGGCCATCGAACAGAACAAAGGCCAGGAGGGCCTTGCCATCTACGCCAATATGGGCGGCGGCACCATGCGTCAGCATACCGGCAGCTATATCAACAGCAACAGCTGGAACGGCGTACTGGGTCTCGGCACGAAACACGGCCTGCCACAGGGCTCCATTGAATACGGCGCGTTCGTGGAACATGGCTATGCCAAATACTCCACCCACAACGGCGCTCACTACGGCAATGGCACAACGAAATACACTGGCGGCGGCATCCTCGCCAAATGGACCACGAAGAATGACCTTTATCTCGAAGGCAGCGTAAAATCCGGCCGCGTCAAGGACAATGCTTCGGGATTCTTGCAGGATGCCCTTGGTAACACTTATGGTTACAACACCCGCAGCGAATACCATGGTGCCCACCTCGGCATCGGCAAGGTCTTCAAATACCATAACGATGCCCAGCTGGATGTATACGGCAAATATTTCTATACGCTCAAGAAAGGTACCTCCTTCGACGCCGGCGGTCACTATGACCTCGACAATGTCAAGAGCAGCCTGATGCGCATTGGTGCCCGCTACACCAAGCACGGCCGAAACTTCGACTACTACGCCGGCCTTGCCTACGAACATGAATTTGATGGGCAGGCCCGTGGCACCTACAACGGCTTAGCCATTCGCAGCGCCGATGTCAAAGGCGGCAGTGCGCGCCTGGAACTGGGTGCTAAGCTTACCCCCAACGAAAGATCTCCTTGGGGGCTTGATATCAATCTCACTGGCTACGCTGGACAGAAGCGCGGACTTTCTGGTTCGGTTTCCGCTGTATTCCAATTCTAATAATCACACCTAAAAACCGTCCCTCAGCAACAGTCTCGTTGCTGAGGGACGGTTTATTTATTCACGCATATTTACATATTTGCATTGCTGCCCATTTTCCGGACTACGCTATAGACATCCTTAACCCGGCGCAGACGCGTGATAATCTGCTTGACCTGCGTGGAGCTGTTCACATCAAGCCCCAAAAGAATGGTAGAAGTCTTGGTACTGCGGTTGGGATTTGCATTGATGCTGTGGATGTTGATCTTCATTTCCGTGGGCACGGCCAGCACATTGGCCAGGATGCCGCTGCGGTCATTGCAGACGATTTCCAGTTCGACCTTGTACTGCTTGTCAAGACCTACATCCCAGCTGACTTCAATCATGCGGGAGATATCCGTATCCATGAGCACATTAGGACAGTCCGTGCGGTGCACCGACACGCCGCGTCCCCTGGTCACATAGCCTGTGATGGGGTCGCCCGGAATCGGGTTGCAGCAACGGGCCAAACGCACCATCAGGCCGCTCTCGCCCTCGACCAATACGCCGTGGCTGGATTTGCTCTTACGGTTGCTGGCCGGACGTTTGAGCGCCGAAAGCATCTGCGTCACATCGAGCGGTGTCTTTTCCTTGATTTCTTCCTTATGGAATTCCACCAGCCGCGTCAATATGCCATGTACGGTAATGCCGCCATAGCCCACGGCCGCCAGCAGATCGTCCTCACTCAGGATATTGAGCTTCTTGGCCACTTCCAGAAGGCGGCCATCCTTCAGCAGCTCTTTGGGCGCATAGCCCAGCCGCTTGGCCTCCTCGCGGATCAGCTCCATGCCCCGTTCGATATTCTCCTCGCGGCGTTCTTTCTTGAACCACGAGCGGATCTTGCTGCGGGTTTCCGACGAAGCCACGATATTGAGCCAGTCCCGGGATGGGCCGTTATTGGCCTTGTTCGTGATGATGGAGACGATATCGCCGTTCTTGAGCTTATGTTCCAGCGGTACGAGCTTGCCATTGACCTTGGCCCCGACACAGTGATGGCCGACCTCCGTATGGATGCGATAGGCAAAGTCAATGGGAATGGAACCTTTCGGCAGGTCCACCACATCGCCCTTCGGCGTGAACACGAACACTTCATCCGAGAAAATATCCACCTTGAGCGCTTCAAAGTATTCCTTCGGATCGCTGAGTTCCTGCTGCAGGCTCACCATCTGCCGCAGCCAGTTCATTTTCTGGTCCATGGCGCCGCCCGCCGTGGAACCCTTGCCGTTTTCCTTGTACTTCCAATGCGCTGCGACACCGAACTCCGATACCTCGTGCATATGGAAGGTGCGGATCTGTATTTCCAGCGGATAACCGCGCGTCATCACCGTGGTATGCAGGGACTGATAGCCGTTGGATTTCGGCATGGCGATATAGTCCTTGAACCGCCCCGGAATCGGCTTCCACATGGCATGGATTACGCCGAGCACGCCATAGCAGTCCCGCACGGACTCCACCAATACGCGAATGGCGGACAGGTCATAGATTTCGCTGATATCCTTCTTATCCCGCAGCATCTTCTTGTAGATGCTGTAAAAATGCTTGGCGCGACCCTTGATTTCCGCCTTGATGCCGGCCTCGCCGATCTTCGCTTCAATCTGCTCGATGGCCGTATCGATAAAGGCCTGCCGTTCCTTGCGCTTCTGCTTGACGTTTTCCACCAGGTCATAGTATTTCTCCGGCTCCAGATAGCGCAGGCAGAGGTCTTCAAGCTCCCATTTGATATTGGAAATACCCAGACGGTTGGCCAAAGGTGCATAGATTTCAATGGTTTCCTTGGCAATGCGCTTCTGCTTGTCCTCGCGCATGTATTTGAGCGTGCGCATATTATGCAGGCGGTCGGCCAGTTTCACCATGATCACGCGGATATCCTTGGCCATGGCCAGGAACATCTTGCGGTAGTTTTCGAGCTGGACTTCCTCCTTGGATTTATATTTGATGCGACCGAGTTTCGTGACGCCATCCACGATCATGGCCACTTCTTCGCCAAACATTTCCTCAATCTGCTCTTTGGTGTAAAGGGTGTCTTCCACCACATCATGCAGCAGCGCCGCACTGATGGTCACATCGTCAATATGCAGTTCCGTCAAGATTTCCGCCACATGCAGCGGATGGATGATATACTCTTCGCCGGACACTCGCACCTGTCCCTTGTGGGCATCGGCGGCCAAATCATAGGCCTTGCGAATCAGGGCAACATCAGCTTTAGGCTCATAGGCCTGCACTGCTGCAATAATGGAATCTATGGTCACTGGTGCTTTGTCTTTGTCGTTCATAATGTCCCATCTCCTTCCCTAAATCTTAGCGGTGCCGCCGGTAAGTTGGCGAAGCATCCAAATCCATCCGCCCGCTGGCCTTGGGCAGATAATAACAATTTTCCTCCATATCCATGCGCAGCAGGCTGAGTTCCTGGAAAATCCGCAGGCCCAGGCTCATGGTATAAAGGGAGATATGCGTCCCCCGCTTGCAGAAATCCACTGTGAGTTCTTCGGCAGTATAGGGAATATAATCTTCCTGCTGCTGAATCTGATAGAGGAATTTATAGATACTGACAAGCTGCTCGCGCTCCGGGAATATGCGTTCACCGTCCGCCGGGGCAATGCTGTCCACCATGCACTGCAGGCTGCGATTGCCTTGCCATTCATTGATGGCGGGGCTGTATACCATATCGATGACTTCGCTGTTAATGATCCCTGCGTAGTCACTGCGATTCCAGAATAGTGCCGTCACCGGAGCTTTGGCACTGCCTACCTGAAAGCGCAGATGCTGCCCTTCCTTGCCAATGACCTGCGGCGCCGTGCCCCGGATTTCCCGCACGCCAAAGAGCGGCTTGGGATTTTTCATGCCAAAGGGTTCCAGCTTGGCCAGTTCATCGATCAGGTCAAAGGTGATTTCCTCCGGCGCAAGCTCCATTTCCACCTTGACCTTGGGCACATAATCCTCCGGTGTCAGGGTTGCCTCAGCCACTGCCGCGAAAGCCTCCTTAAAAGCTTTTAATTCGCTTTCGGCCACGGATAATCCTGCCGCCTGCGAATGACCGCCGAACTGCAGGATATGCTGCTGGCAGGCCTTCAAGGCTTCGTACATATGCAGCCCTTCAATGCTGCGGCAGGAACCCTTGCAGACACCATCTGCCTGCTTGCTGAACACGATGGTCGGCTTGTAATACTTATCCACCAGACGGGAGGCCACGATGCCGATAACGCCAGGATTCCAATTCTCTCCCGCCACCACGATGGCCGGCAGATTGGTCACGTCCTCCCCTTTGAGTTCTGCCTCAGCCTTGGCCAGGATTTCCTGCTCGATGGTCTGCCGCTGGCTGTTGAGCATATCCAATTCCATCGCCAACGATTCGGCCTCAGCTTCATCCTTGGTCAGCAGCAGCTCCACACCCTTGCGCGCCGAGCCGATACGCCCCGCAGCATTGAGCCGGGGTGCCAGACGGAAGCCCACATGGCCGGTATTAAGCTCTTCATCGCGGATATCGGACACCTCCACCAATGCCCGCATCCCCGCAAAAGAGGATTTGCGCATGCGCTTAAGCCCCGCCGCCACAATCTTGCGGTTCTCGCCCAAAAGCGGCACGATATCGGCCACCGTACCCAAGGCCACGATTTCCAAATCCTGTGCATAACGCTGACCATGCATTTCCTGCCATAAAGCCTGACAAAGCTTGAAGGCCACGCCAACGCCCGCCAGATTCTTGTCCGGGTAGGGACAATCCTCACGATGCGGATTGACCACGGCCAGTGCCGGCGGCAATTGCTCTCCCGGCAAATGATGGTCCGTCACGATGATATCGAGCTTGCCCGCCATCGCCGCTACATCATCCACCGAGGCGATGCCGCAGTCCACAGATACCAATAGCTTCGCCCCGTCCTCAGCAATGCTTTGCAAAGCAGGCAGGTTAAAGCCATAGCCTTCCTTTTCACGATGCGGAATATAGAAACCGACATTTGCCCCCAGCGCCTTGAGATTATGCACCAACAGCGTCGTGGCCGTCATGCCGTCCACATCATAGTCGCCATAGACCACGATTTTCTCCTCGCCGTCGATAGCCTCGATGATCCGATCTACAGCCTTGTCCATATCCTTCATTAAAAAAGAATCATAAAACGGCTGCTTCTCAGGCTGCAGAAAAACCTCCGCCGCCTCCTTGGTACAAATGCCGCGATTCCATAAGATATTTGCCAGGCTCTTCGTCACGCCCAACTCTTTTGCAAAAGCCACTGCCTCAGGAGCAGCGGCACTTAATTTCCATTCTTTTAACATACTTTACACTCCTGTGTAATATCTTATCTCATTTTAGTTGCGGCGTAAATACCAACGAGCACTCTTGGGAGAATTTTTGCCCAAAATAAAACCACCCATCGAATTGAACAGGTGGTTTTAATCTAAAACTCAAAATCTACCGTTTTTCTTATTCAGCAGCCTGCTTCCAGCTTTCGCCAACGCTGCCCTCTTCCCGCACCTCTTTTGCTGCCGCATTCATGCGCGCGAACGATTTTCTTACGCCGCCTGCATTATGGTCGTAATCTACCGCATGGTCAGCACCTATGCCAATAGCGGCAGCCTCAGACGCAGAATCGATATTGGCACCCATGAAAATGAAATTCCATTTGTACTCCTTTGCAGCCTTTTCAATCATTCTTTTTACATCAGCTTTGCTATATTCCTTGCTGTCGTTTTCCTTGCCATCCGTCATGATGAGGAACAACACGCGCCGTTTAGCAGGGCAGATACCATCATGATTCATTCTGCCCAAGGTATCTGCAACGGTTCTGCCCACTGCATCCAGAAGGGCTGTCATTCCTCTGGCATAGTACTCTTTATTGGTTAACTCCGGTACTGCCTTTATGTCTTTGGCCTCTACGATTTTTTCATACTTGTCATCAAAAAGGACAGTCGTAACCTCAACACGCCCCTTTTCCTGCCGCTGCTTCTCCAAGAAGGAATTTTGACACTCCCCATGCCTAAAGGCAGGGGATTCTTGGTTCGCTGAACACTGCGGTTTGGCCGTAGCCAGTTTGACTTACACGTTCTCCCCAAGCGTAAATTCCCGTGTGTCCCACGGTACTAATTTATGTTAAGCAACCTGTTTTTGTTCTATTGCCTTTCGCAGTATATTTATTGCTGCATTGGCATCTCGGTCATGATGTGAACCACATGCAGGGCAAGTCCAATCCCTGATACCAAGATTCTTAGTTTCCTTGTTCTGGTATCCGCATTTTGAACAGGTCTGGCTTGACGGGTAGAATGTGTCTACCTTCAAGATTTCAGAGCCATGCAATTCTGCCTTGTATTCAAGCTGACGGAAGAGCTCAGACCAGCTTACGTCTGATATAGCACGAGCCAGTTTGTGATTCCTCATCATGTTTTTGATTTGCAGATGTTCTATGGCTATGGTTTTATTCTTTCTAACCAACGCTGTAGAAGTTTTGTGCAGAAAGTCTTTGCGGATATTGGATATACGCTCATGGACTTTGGCAACACGGATACGAGCCTTGCCACGATTGACAGATCTTGGCATTTTTCTGGAAAGCCATCTTTGTTCTCGCACGAGCTTTCTTGTCAAACACCGTAGAATTCTAGGGTTGGCAACAGTATTCCCGTTGCTGTCCGAATAGAATTCCTTCAAGCCTACATCAATACCTATTTGCCCGCCATCATTGGTCTTGAGCAAATTTTCCCTGTCCAATTCTACGCATATAGACACAAAGTATTTGCCAGAAGCAGTACGACTGACCGTAGCATTAAGGATTCGCCCGTCAAATTCTCGGCTCTGCTTGATTTTCACAGCTCCGATTTTAGGCAGCTTGATTCGATTCCCTAAGATACGGATGCCATTGCTCTGATTCCTGGTGCGGTAGGATTGACTATGGTTGTGCTTGGACTTGAAGCGGGGGTATCTTGATTGGTGCTTGAAGAAATTCTGGTATGCTGTATCGAGATTTTTCAGGGACTCCTGCAACGCCATGCTGTCCACCTGTTTCAGCCAGCTGTATTCTTCGTATCTTTTCAAATCCGTCAGCATGGCACTGGTTTGATTATAGTTTACAGACTTATGATTTGCAGTCCACTCGTCCCTGCGGATGGCCAGAAAATGGTTGAACACAAATCGACAACAGCCCAAGGTACGATTGATTAGCTCCTGCTGGGTATGATTGGGGTATATCCTGAACTTGAATCCCATTGTGTATTTTTCCATTTTCTCACTTCCTTTGCGATGTTTTCTGATTCTCGATATACTGCTTCACGATGTTAAGCGGAGCACCACCGACAGTGGAGCAAAAATAGCTGTTTGTCCATAGGCTAGGCAGTTTAGTTGTCAGCCATGGAAATTCCTGCCTCAAGATACGGGAGGTCTTGCCCTTGATAGTCTTTACGGCTTTGTGGATGCCGAACTGTGGATGAACCTCTAGCAGAAGATGCACATGGTCTGGCATGATTTCCATTTCGATTACATCGACTTGGATTTCTTCACAGATTGACTTGACCAGCTCCTTTAGTCTGGTGTCAACGCCATTGACCAACACTTTTCTACGATATTTAGGACAGAACACAATATGATACTTACAGGAGTACACAATATCATGACTCGAATGGTATTTTATCTCCTTAATTTCTTTCATGTTAATATTATACTGCTTAAAGAAATCTAATACAACACAAGTCAAAAATTTATTGTCCACCTTCAATTACTTACGTAACTTCGGCGGACGCGGCTTATATCCCCATATCTGAAGCTAGGGTTTTACGCCGCATTCGATAAAATGCACATAGCTCTTTCTGTCAGCGCTCCGCCTTGGGCAACGCATTAGGCAGCAGGCCTTTATAATGAAAATACATCCACAACTGCAGCGGAATCATCAAAACAAAATATGCAGCGCATACGATTGTCAATTCGAATACGTCAAACTGCTTTAGAGCATAATGATCCACATACATGATAACCAATGCCATTATTACAACTGCATCCATAAGCAGCCAGCTCCAAGTCTTGAAGCCTCTGTGCCCCTGGGTAAAAGGCGGCTTTAATGATGCTATAGTTATATTGCCTGTTCGCTCAGCCCACTTATCATGTATAGACCAGCAAATTGATAGTACACCAGCTGTTGCAGATAGCCAAATAACATTTACCAGATATATTATACCTGTAATATGAAATAACTGTGGGCTATGCATCACATCATTCCAAAACAAATAGATTAGTACAACGGTCTCAACAATGGCACCCAGCTTTAATAATTTCAATGATGCATAATAGCAGGTTGAGAGAAACGATAGTTCTTCTGGCCATTCTATCAACGGACTCTGCCAACCTTCTTTGTGAGCTTCCAGATACAGCGCCACAGCACAGGCAAACACAAATACTTCCATCTTGTGTTCATCAACAAAGAATAAGGCCAAAAACACCATTCCTAGAAACACCAGGAATCGAGCGGATGTAGCAAAGTTTTCATCATCCATATTCAACACCTCCTTAGCTAGGATAGCAAAGGAAGATTAAATTTATCTTAGCCCTTCTAAATTTCAATAGTTCAAAATAGCTGCTTCACAATTTCCATACCATCAGCCTGTGCCAATGTCCCATAGGAAAATCTCGCATCTTCCGTGACTTCCCGGCCAAACCATGCAGGCGGTATAAACGACATGGCCTCTTCCCTTGTCGAAAATTCTACTTCCACATAGTTAAAACCTGCTAAATGCCCAACATGTACATGAAGTTCTGCCCTGTGTCCATCTGACAGCACGAACATATAGCGATGTTTTTCCACCATTATCGTTCCCGGCCACAGCCTTGATGCCAGATTTTCAAATTCATGCCTATTTATATCCGTCTCCCATTCTTCCCGTACCAGTCCTGCACCACGCTTCACAGTCAACATGAAACGATCATTACCTATCTGCCGGATACGAATTTCAGGCTCTAATGACACATATCCCTGACGCAATACCTCATATTTTGCAGGTAATTCAGGCAACTCATCCACCAAGAATTGACGTTCTATTTCCATTATCGCACCCTTATATTCTTAATAACTTTCTGCTAATATAGCATCTATCAATCTATAAAGTTCTTCCTTATCCGTGCCTGATTGTATTAATTTTTTTATCATTATTCCTACTGAAAGATTCGTATCTTCTTCAAAGTAAGATTTAACATAGCTTCTTTTTCTTCGTAGCATAGTTTTACAAAATCATCAGCAGTCATTTTTCTCTATCCATCCTTCAAAATCAACAATCGTTTTCACAAAACTTGTGCTTCTCCTCTTACACCAGTATGTTCCAGATTAGGTATAACATGATATTTGACTTTCCGTGCCTTGAACCAACAGTAATCATCCCCTATCTTTTCCGCAGTTACGTTATCGCCATTAACCAAATATATAAATCCGTTTTCTATTAGCATCGTCGCACCATACCAAGTAGGATCATATCTTTCGTCTAAATTTCCCCTGCTAACATCATATTTCACATCGCCACTAAACCAAACTTCTACCTTTCCTCCCCAGATACCATCGAATAATACATAAAGTGTACCATCTTTTTCTTCATAATGGTCAATATAAGCATCATGAAAATATCCAGATACGGTCATTAAATTATCAATATCTTTGAAGTCTTGTATTTCAGGGTATTCATTAAATTTATAAATTTCATCTATCGCTAACAGTTCATCAGACACCGTTCCCTGCTCTACCATTTTTAATAAGTCATTCTTCTTTACAAGATTTATTTCACCGATTCCTGTTTCGCCATCAACATTCCAATTACTCTTATCTCTATCTGTAACAATAACCATCTTATGCAGATACGGATTAGCTGTAGCATCGAACACATAGTGCTTAACTAATGCCGTCCTACTCTCATTCAACACAATATAATACCAGTCCCAGCAATCTATCTCACCATCATCATTATTATTATCCTCATAATAGGCAAAGACAGTTGATGTATAGTACTGGCCATCCCCTTTATTGATAATTGCGTACATAATAATCTCCTTCTCCACTATAGCATCTATGATATATTAAAGTATAGTTTTTTCATGTCAATTTCAATAAATTATATCACTATAATATTAGACCATGATTAAATTTTTAAGTAACCCAAAAACTTCAAGGCATAAAACCTCGGATATTTTATTGCCTGCATTCCCTATCCTTTTATGGACAGCCTATTTCCCCCAGCGTTATAATATACTTGATGCAAAATGAATATGAAAGCAAGGTGAGTACCATGAAAAATATGAAGATAACGCTTCTCCCCCTGCAAGTTGATGACAGAGAGCAGTTTATCCGAGACAATCAGGAGGCCTTCAACTATGGGGCCAGGGTATACCCCGAAGGAATGTTCCGCTTCGAGAAAAAACTTCCCTGAAACTAAGAAAAATTTAATAAATTTATGATAAGGTAAATCCGTAAAAACTTGTCACACATATCATCGTTTATACGGAGGGAACTTTCTATGTCATCCAACAATATTACGACCAGTCCCGAAGCACAAAAAGTCTATGACGAATTGAATAGGCTTTCCCCCTACTGTGCCCCCAGCGGCCAGTTCTTTGAACGCAACGATATCGAATACCTGGTAAATAACGGCTACAGTCTCCAAGATGCCAAGGATGCACTTTCACGCTGCCCCAAATACCTTTCCCAATATAAAGCGCCCAATGGTCAATATTTCGCTGTAAATGATATCGAGTACCTGCTGGACAACGGCTATAGCCTTCAGGATGCGCTAGATGAACTGGCCGAATATGATCGATATTCAGATGGCCGCACTCATCAATCCAATAGCAGCAACAGAACCATTTACAATTTCAGCATTTTCGGTGCTCATGCCTTCTGCGATGACGACGACCACTTTTCTCATAATCATTCCAGCTCGTACTATGACCACGACCGTCGTGATGACAGCAGCTGCAGTGATTTTGACAACTGCGATACAAACGATAATGCCGAAGACAAAGAACCGGACGCATGAGCAGTACGTCCGGTTCTTTGCTGTGTATTATATTTTAGGAGAGCTTTAACGAAAGCCTGTATATAATATAGCACTATTGAGAATGAAAATCAATAGATAATTAAAAATTATTTATACAACGAAAAGAGTCCCCAAGTCAATACACAAAACCTTGGGGACTCCGTCACGTATATAACGCTCTCCTAATCTTATTCTAACATGAAGAAGTCTAATTGTCCAAATATTTCTGCTGCCAGCATCATTCCAGCAGGATATAAACATCCTTTGACGAATAGAGCCTATAGTTGAAAGACCATGAATCTTTTAAATGAATACGGAGGGAAACACCATGAGTATGCTTGAGTCCATCCACAAGCGCCGCAGCTACTATCAGCTTTTAAAGGAGCTGCCGGTTGATGCAATCAAGATCAAGGAAATTGTCCAACAGGCCACAGAGCTGGTTCCTGATGCTTTTAACATGAAGTCAGCCCGCGTCGTCCTAGCCATGAACAGCAAACATGATGAGCTATGGGATGCGATTTACGATGCATTTGGCGGAAAAGTCGCTCGCGAGAAAATCGACAGTTTCAAGGCCGGAGCTGGCACGGTGCTGTACTTCTATGATGAAGATGTCGTAAAAAATTTACAGGAACAATACCCTGCTTATGCCCCTAATTTTCCCATCTGGTCACAACAAGCGAATGGCATGCTGCAGTTCACCATCTGGACAGCTCTGCGTGACCTGAATGTTGGTGCCAATATCCAGCACTACAATCCAGTCATTGACGATGCTGTAAAAAAGCTATTCAATCTCCCGGATTCATGGAAACTCGTTGCGCAAATGCCGTTTGGCGGCATTGCTGCCGAACCTGATGCCAAAGAGCCTGAAGACATTACAACCCGCGTCAAGGTTTTTGACTGAAAAATAGACTACCACCACAAAAGCCGCTCCTGCTGACAACCCATCAGCGGAGCGGCTTTATGTATTATGAATGGGCATATGCTGAAGCAGTTCTGCCTTCACAAAATACCATATTTCATAGCTTGATCAAACAAATACGAATTTTTTGTGTGCAACAACCATCTAAAAAATACCTTCATATCTTCTCGCTATCTACGATAATTTTGTATCTGCGCATGTTGCCATCTTCAAATTCTCTGTCCTGTACCCAACTGGCAATCTTGCCCCGGCGTTTCAACGATCCCAACACTTCCTCCTTGTTCCAGTGCAGAATCACATCTACTGTTATATCGCCAGCCGGCAGCAGACAGCCATGTTGTTCAAAAATCGTATCTTCAATGGTACGCCAGATATCCCGGCAAAACTTCTCCATTTCGATACTTCCTTGGTGTTTGCTTTTCTTAATCATACTTATGAATTTACCCTATACAGCAACAAAAGTCAACGTCTTGTGCATCTAAACCTCCTATGCGGCGGAACATGTCAAGTATGCTTCGGGACTGATTGTGCAGTGGTTTCTAAGCCACCTATACGGCGGAACACCTGCGGCTTGCTTGTACTTTGCCATGTCCTCCTTTCTAAGCCGCCTATACGGCGGAACACACCATGCTGGCCGAAGTAGTAGGTGTGGTTTTTTTCTAAGCCGCCTATACGGCGGAACACTATTCTCGCGCCTTTCCTTTCGGTTCATAGATTTTCTAAGCCGCCTATACGGCGGAACACTGCATTCAATCGCTAAAGATCCCCGTAAAATAAGCTCTTACCGCAGATTTATAGCATTTCACCCTAATTTTACCCCTTCTCCCACACGCTTATTTTATGCGGGTTCCCGTACCATGCTGAAATTTTGGTCAAAATTCCGGCACAGTTGACTGGTTATCCAGACCATAACTGCCAAAACCAACGTCCTGATCCGAATCCTGTACAATGCGTTCTATACAAAGGCGATATTTTTGCTGATTCGTTTCACTATGCATCTGCACAAAGGGAACTTTCTTATCCCTGCATTCTTGCGGAAATAATTTCAAGGCTTCATCATAAGATACATTATGCCGCTTGGCGTAGCGTCTGGCCTTCTGCATAGAACTTGCTTCCGGATGATAACGACGATAAACTGCATAGCCATTCACCCGCTTCGGCACAGGACGGATGCTGGTCATATGAATGTAATCTTCATACCGTTGCAGCCATTTCCTTATCGCTAACGCTTTCAATTCATCTTCTGATTCCGCAAATATCCGCAGTTTACTGCCCAGCCGAACCTTTCTGCCATCTTCATATTGCGGAAACGAGACACCAATATTCCCCTTACTGCCGTCTTCCATCTGCGTTGCCAAAGCCAAGTGAAGCTGCTGATACAGTTTGCTCCAGATATGGTTCTCGCTAATCTCCGCATCCGGCAACAAGGTGAGTTCCTGATAAAACTTCACGCTGCTCACCCCTTGCCAAATACACCGCCACGCACCAGAACTGCCATAACATAATGCTCTTCTTCCACACTGGCCAGCGGTTCGCCCAAGGCAAACTTATCAAACAATGTGTAAAAATCTACCTTATCTTTAGGATTCCGAAATGCTTTTCCCAAGTTTGTCACTGCACCATACGGCTCGATGGCAATCGGTCCAGTTCCTTCTTCACTTGCAAACTCTGGATACCATGTATCAATCGTCCGCAAAGCGTTGCCCAATTTCTGGGAATGCATTGCCGCTACACCATCCACATGATACAAAATCTTGCTCTTGCGGCTGTTGCCCTTATCAAACACCAATTCTTCACTGGGGTACACTTCCTGCCCCATTCCCAGCTTTGCATAAGCTTCTACTTCAATAAATTGATACGCTTCCTCGCCAGACAGGGCTGCCGCAATCTTTCCTGCTAAAGCCTTGATTTCCTCATGCTCGGCAAAATCACGCAACGAATAAGTATATGCATCAAATTTCTGCTCCCAATCACCAACCTTGACACAAACATCAATTTTCTCCGCCCCTAGACGATTCCGCCAAAGGAAACGGGCATTGGCAATATTATAGGCATACCGATAAGCCAGTTCTCTAAAACCAGTCTTTTCCACATAACCTTTAGCCGCCTCAGCATAGCTCTGGGCAAAAGCCGCATTGTTGCAAGCTGACGGCTTCTCTACGCCACTTAACACCTTGATGGTAAAGGATAGTTTCAAGGTATCCTCTTCCATTCCCAATGCGCAGGCATCGACCTGCTGTAAGTTTGGTTTTTCTACTTCTGCATTCAATTTTGCCGGATCATTCTGCACAGCTGGTTTCAACCGGTTGGATATCGTTCCCCGAACTGATTTTTCCACCAACTTCAAAGGTTCAGCCTTTGACTTATGCTCATCGTCCCAGCAAGTACCATACATATAACCATCTGAAACGACCAATTTCTTTTCAAATGCTAACACTGATGCAATATCTGCAGCTTTCTTAGCCATGATTATTCCTCCCCACGCAAATCTTTTTCACCCATATTCCGGCACAAGTATAAGCCATCTGCTTCATCATAATCATATTCCCACATCATTTCCTGAATCGACGCCAGACGATAAGGCATAACAAATTCGCCCACAGTTACCAAGGGCTCCACAAAATGATGCTCATACTCATAGGAACGCTGTTCCTTCACCTGCAAGCTGCCGGATAAGTCCCGGAAACCAACTGCCAATGGCACCAACCAGCCATTTGCAGATACCTTTGTTCTCTGCCAACCAGTAAAATTGCCATCAGCATCGCGATTGGCCGTATACTGTACCTGCATAGCGTTCAATAAACAGTCCAAAGCATCCTTGCCCTCTTCATGCCGAAGCAAGTCCTGTCGTTCAATGATTGCATAACCAGGCATAAGACGCGCTTTCAACCTGCGCACGTCCTTTTCTTCATCATTATCAACAGCTATTACCCGCCAATCCTGTTGCTCGCCGTGCCGCAGGACAATGTCTCCCCCTGCCGCCTTTAAGCGTGGCAACTCTTGCCGAACAGTTTCCTCAAAAATCTGCTCGATACTGCCTGACACTTCTTCCAATTCCACCAACAGGCTGACCTCCAAATGGCAGCGTGCTTCTTCAACAAAAGGCGGCCGCTCAAATTCGCCGGTTTTCCTGCTCTTCTTCAGCGGATTCGCCGTGCCAATCAGCGAACTGTAAAAATTCCCCTCATCATGGAACACCTGTAAATCACAGGTATGACATATTACTGCCGCCCGCGTCATAGAGATTTTTTTCAATTCCTCCCTGCACTGAATCCGCCGTTGCAGAGCATGAACCATCCCCAGCCAGGCAGTCATTGCCGGAAAACCTACCGTATAAGGACTGCTGGCTGCATTGGCATTCTGTATCTGTAAGTGGGGAATCATCAGATATTTTGTGATCATCAACCTACCCCCTACTGCTTCTGCAAATCACTGCGAATGAAATTGATGGCTTCTTTTCGCAATGCCGTCAGTTCTCCATCGCCCAACTCGACTTTTTCCCTCTTTAGGATTTTTTCATAGGCGCTCATCATCCAATCGGCAAACTCAATCGCCAGCTGTTTTTGCCACTCCTCATCATTGTATCGTTCATCGATATACTTATCGTCCAGCCAAATCATCTGTGCTCTGCTCAAACTGCGATTTTCTGTCCAGCCATGCTTCTCTCGCAGCACATATACTCGTTGCAATACCATTTCCATTATCTGCTGCTCTATACTGCGAACAGCCCGCCGGATTTCCAGATTATTTCGCGTATCAACATAACGCTTATGCAGACGATGGAACAGACCAATAAAATCCTTCCGCCGCAACGTTTCCCTGAAAAAATCCCGCCTCGGATAAATCAAATTACGCTTTTCCAAAACCGGCGGCAATGCCGGAAGCATATAACTGCGTCCGCCCTGCCGATTATTCCCATAGGATATGTTCTGCGGCTTGGTGCCGCCGAATTTGGTCTGTACCAGATCATAGATTCGCCTATGATCACTGCCATAGCTCTCCGATTTCTTAGTACAGGCCAGCCGCGCCGTCTCTTCCATTGCCCGGATACGTAAGCGCACTTCCTGCATCAGACTCGCAGGCGGCAAAACGGTCAACAAATGGTATCCATCATCCCCCACAGGAAAATATACCTGCCGCAACCGCTTATCTGTTGCATCCGGCACTACATCCGACTTTATAGCCAGCAAATCTTCACGCAGTTGATCATAGTCAACCTGCATGTATTGGAAATCTTCCCGCAAGCCATCATCAGCAGACTGCAAGTGCTCATAGAACGTCTTCCCAGCCTCTAAACGTAATTGCAGCAAGCTGGCCGTTGCCAGATAATTAGCCGCTACAAAAATATCCGGTAAACACTTCACCGAAGCTGTCGATACATATGGTTCATCCGGCTTATCTTGGACCTTTGCCTGCCAATTGACCGTCACATCCGGATTGACAAACCGGCCTATATGCGTGGCAAACTGACACTTGCTGGCATTCTTCGCCATATCCATTAGCCACTGCCTAAGCGGCACGCCTTTCTTTTCAGATTCTACCTGCACATAATCTGTCAACACACTCATCAACATCACCCCACTTATCATATTCTTCAATATTATCTGTCATTTATCCTTGTTCTATATTATATTACTTCAGGCTCAATAAATCAACTATAAAAAGATTATAAAGGTTTTATTTCATTTGCCGCCTATACGGCGGTTCATCATCTAAAAAGATTATAAATTTCTAAGCCATCTATGCGATGGAAGATTGCCTTTTCTAATCATGCTGCCTATCAGCAATTCTCCGCGATGCTACTGTAACATTATATAGCAGATTGTCCATGCGCTCTGCATCAAATAAATCATTTTTGCTATATATATCAACAATCAGCCGCTGCAGCAACTCCTCGGTCAATTTTTCCACTAGAAGTTTCGTCTGTCCTAAGAGCTTCAGCTGCTCCGTCTGGATATCTCGAAAAGGTTTAGCTGGCTGGTCTTTAAATTTCATCCGCTTATTGAGTTGCAGGTACCAAAGACTATTACCATTGTCAAAAATCGGTGCCAACCCCAAAAACTTTCTAGTACTCACCTCACGGATAAAGCCAAAGTTACCATAGTGCCGATCGGCATTGTTAATGAGATAATCAAACATCAGCATCTCATCTATTTCACGCCTGGAGACCGGAATCGATAGTTCTTCAATACAACGGCCAAAATGCTGATAGCTATTTTCATGGTTCAATCTGGGAACTACGCCTAAAATCTCCAACGCAGGCACATACTCAGTCTCCGATGTAACAAAGGTTTCGCATACACTATAAGCTTTTTCGCCCGCATCATCCTGTTCCAAGGAATAACTAACATGGGGCAGATTCAGCACATCCAATAGCTTGGATGCAAACACTTCATTATATGGCTGCTGATCAAAAGGAGCCGAACCTTCCTTATAGAGAACACGTTTCCCCTGTTCAATTTTCCAAAACTTTGGCAAGTCACCATTGGAACTGCTGTCAGGAGTATAACTTGAACTATCCCCACCTGCAACAGATCGAAAGGACTGCTCCGCAAACTCATTCTCAAAAAGGTTTACATCATGCCAGCAAAAATCAGCGCCCTCTGGCTTGAACCAATATTGGTCCGATAGATTCAGCCCCAAACTCTTAAAGGACAAAGCACTCGGCGTTTCCACATGGTAAGCCGCCAACATAGCTGCCACATCTTTTCGATGAGCTGACACGCTGCGATTGTCTATCCAGTTCTGCAAAGCAATGCGATAGCTGTCACTAAACAACACGGACAAAGGCAGGTATTCACGATTATCAATATCCAAATCGCTGACAATTCGCCCTGTTGCTTCATTTATGGTAAAACCAGCCACAGGAATATCCTTGCACATCAGTTGAAAATTCATCACATCCCGCCCTTCTATACAATCTTCTTTGCATTATAGCAAAGACTATCTCTCCTGTCCAACTAATCTGTCAACAGAACGCCGCGCTTCACTCCGCAGCCTTAAAGTTATACACCGGCTTCATCACATCGATAATCTCCACCGTATCGCCAATTACATCTAATATATCCGACAGGGATTTATAGGCTATGGGGGCTTCATCCAAAGTCTCCTGGTTGATAGATGTCGTATACCCCCACCTACGCCACCAGCTTTTCTAAGCCGCCTATTCGGCGGAGCACAGAACCAGTTGCTAATAGATATGTCCCTTTAGTTTCTAAGCCGCCTATTCGGCGGAGCACCAAATGAAATTAATAATTGACACTACGGACAATTTCTAAGCCGCCTATTCGGCGGAGCACATTAAGATTATTGGCTTTGTTTTTGCCGTGGCTTTCTAAGCCGCCTATTCGGCGGAGCACTGCAAAATTCCACTGATCAGCCCTACAGAGCACAGCTCTAATGCCGTTTTTGCAACATTTTACCCTAATTTTTCTTCTCTCGCCCAGTCCTTATTCTATAAGGACTCGCGAAGGCTGGCAAAATTTTGGGTAAATCTTCCTATGGTTGTTATTCTGCATTACGTTTGAAAGTCCTCTTCCTCATCATACATACCGAACTGATCCGAATACAGCCATACTGCCTTTTCACGATTAGCTGGCAGATGCAAAAGACCTGCCTGGATTTTGATTTTATCGCTTCCCGTTGTTCCTTGAATTGCTGCTAATGACTGCTGATAATCGCGTTGCAGCCAAAACCGTTCATTGACTTCATCTGTTTGCTTATGGATATGATACCACTCCTCGCGTTCTATCCACTCTCCTGTCTTTTCACTCTGTTCACAAAAACGTACAGTACCATCATCTTGTGCTTTAAGGCATAATTCTATATCCTGCGCGCCTTCACGGAATCTATTGAATTGCTGGGGCAGGCCTGTAAGCCACCAATACTCTTCCTGCCAGCCATGAATCACCCCTGGGCCGCAATTTGACAGGTCACGGAAATCGGTCACCACCTGATGTTCCAAGTCAATCAATGACCTGCGTGGATATAATTTTTCCGGGCGCACGGTACGCGGCGACGCATTGATGACCTTTGCTATTGCCTCAACATCCACCAGCTTTTTCATATCATGTGTTTCCAGCGCATATTTTCCCGACTCGAAACCCGGCCTGCAAAATACCACTTTATTGTTTGAAGTTATTGTCAGCAGATTATACTGCATGATTGCGATATTTCCTGCCTCTCTATTTTCCAGCGCACTCCTATGCCGGCGAATGCGGCCCGTCAGCTGGATAATCGAACGATAGGAGGAAGGTTCTACCACGGCCCAATCAAAATCATGGTCACGCCCCAATTCCTCTACGGGGGTTGCCACAAGGATAAAGACAATATTCTGCGCTTCTGCCTGCTCAATATGCCTGCGTACCACTACGTCCTGAAAATCAATTTCAGCTGTCTCCTCTCCTTTACGTTTCAACACCTTATCCAGATATTTTTCCTCCTGACTGCGCAGCAACGCCGTCTGACGGCTATGATACACGAGCAGGCGTGGTGCAAAATCTTCCGGCCATGCCGCTTCCAACAAGAATTTTGCAGCCTGCACGCAGGGCCTTATATTGGCCAGCCGCACGAGTCCAAAGGACACCCGCTTTCCCGTCTTTTTATCGGTCACGGCATATTGCTGATGCAGTTTCAGTATCGCCTCCTGCATGAGCTGGAAATAAGCATTTTTCCGGTCTTCCTCTGGCAGAGCCAACACATCTGCACATTCCACCACCCAGCCCCGGCGTTTCACTGGCTGCTGGGCAAGTTTTTCCCCATGACGCACAGCAAAGGATTTATGCTGCTGCCGATAAGCGAATAGCATCTCTGCCTGTTCCGTCCCTTCCGCCAACTGCACCTTAGTCTGAAATTCATCGCACCAGACGCAATTCACACGCAAGGGATAACCAAAGAAACGGGTATATAACCGCCGCCCGCTCTCATAAGAAGAAAACAAGCCTTCTGCCAAATCTGGCGGAATCGTCGCCGATGAAAGAATGACATTCCTTCCCAGCATTCCTGCGGTATGCACCAGCCGGGCGATTGCCACTAAATCCGCCCCCGCGAAATCGTCGATTTCATCAATCACAATGTCAGCTGACATCATGCGCAATAAGGGCAGGATATGCCGTCCACCACGCACGGTTTCTGTCGCGGGCATCATGTGGTCTATGGTCGCAACCAACACTGGCGCATACAACAATTCCTTATGCTTCTGCGCCATTTGCACAGACGAGGAAAATAAGACCTCCAGCATCTTGTCTTCTACGGCAAAATCCGCTTTGAGCTCTCCGGAAAGCAAGCCGTTCATGCATTCGGTATCAGCAGACTCCTCCCAGGCATCATCTCCATACAGTTCTTTGGCCGCAGCTGAACCGACCAGCACCGCCATTTCACTATCATCCAGCCCGATTCGCCCCCGATACTCGCGGCCGGTCTGCAAAGTCAGGCTGCGCAAACCTAATAGCAGGCTATACCGCAGGGATTTTCCATCATCTGACAAAGCCTGCATGATTTTGGCATTGCCCATCGTTTTGCCACAGCCCGTGCCTGCCATATTGATTACGAACCAGCCTTCATGATGGCGGCCTGCTTTTTCTTCTGCCTTACGCCAATCGCCAATCTTGTCCACAGCCTTATCCTGCCAGCTAAAAGCTGGCGGGCTTTTTTTGCGCAGGCCGGAAACATCTTCAATCCGATCCATACCATGGACAAAATGCGGCAGGCAATGTGCGGCCTGCGCAGCCTGTGTGCTTACCCGCACCAGATGTTCGTCCAAGCGCTGCTTCAATCCCTGCTTATCCGTATTGGCAAATAAAGCACAATCCTGCGGCCATGCTCTATCTGCCTTTGCGGCTGAAACCGTGTAATCACTGAGCATCAAACTGTTGCGGGCATACAATAGCAGCAGCCGGATATTCTCCCGCTCCCATAAGTCATGCAACACAGGAATTTGCTCCAGCAGCCTTCCCGACCACTTCTTTACCTGTTTCCTCCATTTATCCGATTTCAATAACCCTTTGGACAATTTGACCGCAGCATCCCCCAGCTTCCGATAGCCCCAGTCAACATCCAGCTCGGATAAAAGCTGGGAGAACGCTTTGGCTTCATCATTTCCATAACCTTTTGCACTATCCTTATCTAATACAGGCAGACGGTGATGGGACAGGATAAGCCAGCATAACATACTGGCCACCGGCGGCAAGTTCGCCAGTTTTTTCCCGGCACTTTCTATCAGCCAATCCTCCAATTTTTTCTCCGGGATTTTCCCGCTGTGCAGGATTTCCAGCCATTCTTCATCCGACTGTTTTTCCGTCTGATAGACCAATCCTTCCAATAGCTTGCAGCTTAACCATTCATGACGGCAGGATTCATCGCTCTCCCGCTTCCCATGACTTGCTTTCTTCAGCATCTTTTGAAACGCCGCATCCGCCTTTCCCCAGTCATGCAGCGCACCAGCCATTGCCGCCAAGGACTTTATTTCCGGCAGATAGATCCAATCATTTTCCCATGCCTGATGGGCAATATCCTTCTGCGTGCTGTTCACCGGCACATAGCCCTCTTCATTGAAACGACTCCTGTCACCGACAATCCAAAGCAGCTGACTGCGGGTACGCGACCGAATCCAGCGGCAGGATACGGACATACTCTTGGTCGCATGGCGGCGCAACAAGCGTTTAACCATCTGCAGGCCGTCCTCGGTAATCACCGTCTGCCATGTATCCGTGCCAATGCGGTTGGCAAAGGCATCTAGTATCCAACGTGTGGTCTTCAGGGCATTCTTATCACTCTGACTGGTAAATATCACCATCATTGCTTCCAGCCCCCTTATACCATTGCAAGCTCTGCTTCTCTATGGTGTCATACATAAATTCCAAAACCTTATGCTCGGTGAACTTTTGCAGGCAATACTCCCGAAACTCCTGATTTTCCAAGCCATTCCTTGCACAGATAAACGCTCCCGGCAAAACAATCGCATCCTTTATCAAATCCGCCACATCAAAGACCAGCGCTCCCCGCCGCGTCTTGCCATGCATGACGGCAAAACCATGGGGAATCCCCAACACCCACAAAGCCGAGGCCGCCATTCCATACGCCAGATAATTGCCGTGATTCAGGAAAACATTTGCGATATCCGTTGCGTCTGCGTCGCGGGTGAATTCTCCATACTCTGTCCGCTGCACAGCATATTTATATAATTGCTTGGCAAAGTTAGCTTCTGCCGCCAATAATTCTGTCACATTTCCTGCACTCTCAATGCGCTGGCGAAAGCCCTTCAATGCGCCTTCTATCTCCCTGTCATCCGCAAAGAAACCTTCTCCCTGCAAATCCCGGTCTTTCCCCCAGACCTTTGCCAAGAAATCGCAGCGTTTATGCTGAAAATTCTTGGCCGCCTGCAGGCGCTTATCTTCCTCAAACCAGAAGGCCATCCAGCCCTGTACATACTGTGTGGGCCGATACTCGCTTTGTGGGTTCAGCCATTCAATCTCTGTCCCGGCCAATAAAGGCGTACCTCCGCCACCGCAAAAACCGACCAGCACACCTGCACCGGCCAGCATCCGCACGGCCGCCTGCGTTATGGACGTACCTGTTCCCAAAAGGATTACCGTCGTATTGGCAATGGGGATATTCCAATATTGATTGGCCTTTTTCCCTTCCGTCAGATAGAGCACACGCCCATCTTTCTGCATGACGCGGCATTTTTCCAGATAATACACATTGGCCCGCTTGGAAAACAAGATGGCCTTCAGCTCCGTTGGTGTCAATCCCTGCATCTTTCCTGCCCCCTTTTTCTATTATGTTCGACAAAAACCGCACACAGCCTGCTGCCATGTGCGGTTTCTTGTTTATTCTGTTCCGCTTAGAATTTGTATGTGTAGTTCAGCATATAGCTGGCGGGTGCATCATAATATGTGGATGACGAATGGGAAATCACGTCGTGACGATTCAGGACATTTTTAATCGTTAAAGTGATTTCCTGCGCGGCATCCGGCTTGTAACTGGTGTGCCAGGTGGTAAGGAAATAAGGTTTTGCTTTGAAGGAATGCTCTGCCGATGGCGTCTGCACTCGGTTGCAGAGATAGGAACCAGACAGGTTCGAGGTCAGCTTGCTCTTTTTATAGGTAATGCCGCCAGTCAGCTGTACTTTGCCAAACTTCCTATCCCAATAGCCTTTCTTGGCATTCTTGGATTCGGGATTCTGCCAGGTTGCGCCCCAATGATAGGATAGCGGACGCTGGCTCTTGATATCACAGGCCAATTCAATCCCCGTATTACGAAAATCCTCATTTTTGTATGTGTATCGGCTTTTTTTATCATCCCAACTTGCATCAATGTTGTCCTCGATATCCATATGGAAAACAGCCGCCTTCCAATGATGGTTATGATGATTCTGTTTCCAACCCGTTTCATAGTTGATGCCCTTCTGCGGTTTTAGATCCGGATTAGGATTTCCTGCGCCTGTCGCACAATACATTTCAGAAAATGTCGGCATAATAAAAGACTGTGCAACGCTTACATAAAGATTGTTGGCTTTATCCATTTTATGCAGCCACTGCCCTGATGCGCTGAGATTATTATAATTCTGCGAACGCCATGCACCCGTAGTCCATGTTTCTCGCACACCAAAAATGCCAGTATTCTTATCATCAAATTTCTGCTCCAGTTGCGCAAAAGCAGCCCAATTGTTGCGTGTATATTTTTCAGCTTTCGGCGTACTATAAGCAGCTAATTTTTGATAACGCTCTTTTTGCAGACTCATGCCGCCGATCCAGGCTGTACGAGGTGAAACTTTCCAACGGCGCTGAAAATCAAGACCATAAGTTATATTTTTTTCTCTCGTATTATAAAAAACATCATAATCTGTTTGCTTTGGATTTCGTTGAACAGCCCCTGCCTCAGTCAAAGTCCCATCTTTTTTATAATTTGTTGGCCCATGGGATTCTACCGTACCATCGTTCCAATAGAGGCTGGCTTTCCAATTCTTGTCATGATAATTGAGCTGGGTTATATGACGCTTGGTTTCATACTTGCGGCTATTAAATAAATCTCCCACCTTGGCTACAGCTTCAGCACGAGTTACATCCGTTACCCAACGATCATATTTTGATTCGGTTTCATAATAATTATACAAGAAATCCAGATTCTTAGTCAGGCTATAGCTGATTCCTGCTCCCTGTTTTTTCACATGGTTCACATTGGTGCGCGTTTGCCCTAATAAAATATTCGTCTTGCTGACATCCACACCATGCTTCCAATTGCTAAAATTATAATGGACCGCCAAACGATCATCACCGACATTTAATGCATAATGTTGCTGCCCGGAATTACCAATACCAGCCGTCACTGTGTTAGCCGCTTTTTTCTTCGTAATGATATTGACCACACCGGCCATCGCCTCGCTGCCATAGAGCACGGAACCGCTGCCCTTGACCACCTCGATGCGTTCTATCGTATCCGCTGGAATCGCGGACAGGTCATATTTGCCACGCCAGGAAATCGGATTTCCATTCACGAGTACCAAAGTGCCATTATCAACGCCACGGATATTGACGTCGTTAGCCATCGTTCCCATGGCCGCACCATTCTGACCAAAAGCACCATAAGCAATGCCGTCTACTTTCGCCAAGGCATCTCCTGCCGTCTGAGCGCCAGATTCTTTGATTTCCTGTGCTGTAATAACCTCTGTAGCCGCCGGAGTATCGACCTCCCGCTTATGGCTGCGGGTGGCCGTGACCACCACATCGCCTAAGTTTTCCTCCACGGTCTGGTTGTCAGCGGCTTCCGTCACTGAATAGCCACTGGCCAGCACCATAGCAGTCAAAGCTAAAGCTATCTGCTTCGACAAATGTTTTGCATCCTTTTTCAAAAAATAACACCCTTCCCTAAATTCTCTAAATATATTACCAATCATCACCATCGGTGAGCTGGAAGCCATAAGTTGTGGTATAGCGGCCCCGACGGCCATTCATCTGGAAGCGGCAGCCGCGGGCGGCACTGACCGCCGCAGCATCCATAGCGGGATAACCGGAGGATTTCACCACTTCCACCGCTTCGATGGAATCGTCCTCGGCCACCAGGATCAGCACCCGCACCGAGCCTTCCACACCCTGCTGACGCAGGCTTTCCGGATAGGCAGGACTCGGGCGGTAGGTACAGCGTGCTGCCACACGCTCACTGCTGGCAGGGTGATTTCCTGCACCAGTTCCACTGCCATTGCCGGTACTGGAGCCTGAACCGGCCCCACTGCCTGTTCCCTGGCCGGCTTGGCCAGCACCAGCCGCCGTACCTTTGCCATTGCCCGCTCCACCGGCATCCGTCTTATTGGCCCCTGCCGTGTTCCCTATATTGGCGGCAGTGGCCGTTGCAACGTTCTCTGCAGCCTGTTGATGCTGCCGGCGATACTCCTGCTGTTTCTGTGGCTCCTGCGTGTAGCTTTCCTGAATCTGCGGCAGGTTCTGCGTGGGCATGGTAACTTCCATAGGCGGGACAGCAGGAATTTGCGCTGGTGCCGGACTGCCTCCGCCTGCATTGCCGCCACCAGCAGCACCATCATCTTCTAACAGCGCCACCTCTACCGGTTCTGCCTCCTGTACCGGTTTGACCAGCAGGAACAAGCCGCTCAACGCCACCAGCACAAATAGGACACCATGCAGGCCCAGCGAAAAGGCCCAGGCTTTTAGTTCTGCCTTTTGTTCCTGCCGCATCTCACTGCCCTCCGGCACTGGCCGCAGCCAAGCCAACCTTGGTCACACCAGCACCTTTTATCTTGTCCAGCAGGCCCATGACCATGCCGTAATCCAGCTTCTGATCAGCCCGCACTACCACGGCAAACTGTGGGTTATTTGCCTGCTGCTGTGCCACTCTTTGCAATAATTCCTGCTCGGCAATGGGCTTATCCTCAAGCCACAGACTGCCGTCGTCCTTCATCGTGACCACATAGGTCACCTTGAGCTGCGTCTCTGCATGCGCTGCCTGCGGCATATGGATATCCACAGTCTTGAGATTCACCATGTAGAGCGTGCTGAGCATGAAGAACACGAGCAGGAAAAACATGATATCGATCATCGGAATGATGATGATATCCGGCTTTTCCATATGGCGGCGGTCACGCAAACGCATAAGCGGCACCCGCCTTTATCAGTTCAGCCTGTCTGGCCTCGACCAGAGAAAAAACCTGCTCCATATCCGTGACGATATTTTCCACCCATTGCACGAAAAAGGCATGTACGGCCAAAGCCATGATGGCAACACAGAGGCCAAAGGCCGTGGCAATCAAAGCTTCACCAACACCGCCGGTAATGGCTGCAGCCTGTGCCGACTGCACATTGAAGACACTGAAAGCCGAAATCATGCCGCTGATGGTTCCCAAAAGCCCCAACAGTGGTGCCATGGTCACAATGACATTGAGGTAATACAGGCGCCGCCTAAAACGTGCCAGCGCCACACCGGACTGAATCTCCATGAAGCTGCTGACTTCCTGCCCTCCAGTGGCCCGCTCTGCGGCCTGCACTACGATTTCTGCCATATTGCCGGAAGATTCCTGTGCCAGCCGCATCGCCCCCGCATAATCATCCGCGCCCATAAGCTCCGCAAATGACCGGGCAAAGCCACGTCCTGAATCCATACGGCGGAAATATTGGAAGCGTTCCAAACCGATAGCCATAACAAATAAAGAGCATAAGAGCAGTACATACATAACCAGGCCGCCCTTTTGAAAGAGTTCCAGCCCTGCAACGATATTTTCCATTCACATCTACTCCATTCGCTGCTGCTTGCGCAACAGATACAAAAAATACGGCGTGCCGATAAAGGCTGTCATGATACCCACGCGAATCTCCGTGCCGGACAGAAGCACCCGGCCCACAATATCACAGAAAAGCAGGAAGATGCCACCGGCCAAAACACTTGCCGGCAACAGGCGTCGATGGTCGGGACCAATCAGCATGCGCAGCATATGCGGCACGACCAGCCCGACGAAGCCGATATTGCCGCTGATGCAGACGCCCGTTGCTGTGGCAAGCGCCGCGAGGAACAGGAGAATCAGGCGGAACCGGATTACCGGCAAACCTACGGCCCTGGCCTCCGTTTCACCCAAGGACAGGATATTGAGCTGCCGTGCCAGCAGGCAGATAGAGCCCACACTGATGACAATCGGGAAAAGCCCCAGCCATACATGTTCCCAGCGGCGATAGTCAAGGCCGCCGATGGTCCAGAACAGGTATTCCTGTAATTTGTTCTCGCTGACTGCCGTCAATAGCATCGCCGATACCGCCGCCAAGAACATGCCGACCACCACACCGGCCAGCAAAAGCGTCAGCACGGGAATCCTTCCCCGGCGAAAGGCCAGTGCGATGGTCAGACTGACCGCCAGCAAAGCCCCCAGCAGGGCACAGACCGGCAGGGCAAACATGGTCGCCGCCGAAAGTCCCGTGGCAATCGCCACGATTGCGCCCACTGAAGCTCCACTGGACACGCCGATAATCGCGGGATCAGCCAACGGATTAGCAAAGAGCCCCTGCAGGGCGGCCCCAGCCGCCGCCAAAGCCGCACCAGTGAGCAGGCCCACCAATGTACGGGGCAGGCGGATATGCCAGATTACGGCCTCCTCATTGGGTGTCAGTCCATGCGCGGGCGCGATGCCGACAACACTGCCTAACGCATCGATTACATGAGAAAAGGGAATCGCCATCTGCCCCCAGCTAAGGGACAGAACAATCAACAGGCATAGGAGTACCAGCATCCCCGCCAATACGCCGATAAAATGCTTTCTCATCCCGCACCTCCCAGCAACAAAGGCAAAAGCCGCTGTTCGCTAGCCGGCTGCCGTGTATAGATATCGGCATGTCCCGTCACAGGATGAAAATCCACAAAAACCGGTACGCCATAGGCCTGACTCAGGAGCTGCGTCTGCAAGACCTCCTGCGGCTTGCCATCAGCCAGAAGCCTACCGCCCCCCAGCAGTAACAGCCGGGAACAGAACCTCGCCGCCAGCGCCAGGTCATGCACCACCAGCAAGATTGTTCGCCCCGCCTGACAAAGCTCCCGGCAAAAGCGGAAGAGTTCCTCCTGATAGAAGATATCGAGGCCGCTGGCTGGTTCATCCAAGAACAGCAACGGCGTCTGCTGCGCCAGGATCTTGGCCAGCAGCACCCGCTGGCGCTGCCCGCCGGACAAGGCATTGACCGGCTTATCCGCAAGGTCTGTCACCGCCATGTATTCCATGGCCGCGTCCGCAATCCTCACATCCTGCTTACCTTCCCGCTGCCACCAGCGCAAATGCGGGGCGCGCCCCATCAGCACCACTTCTCTTACCGAAAAGGCAAAGGGTACATGACTATGCTGGGGCAGATAAGCCACCACTCTAGCCATATCCTGCGGAATATAATCGCCAAGACTTTTCCCTTTGATTTTTATGTGCCCCTCAGCAGGCAAAAGCCCCCGCAAGGATTTCAAGAGGGTACTCTTGCCTGCCCCATTGGGGCCGATCAGACCGATAAGCTCTCCACTTCCAGCCCGGAAGGAAACTTCCCGCAAGACCTGCCGCCCGCCATAGCCAGCCTGCAAGCCCTGCACATCAAGCAAAATATCTGCCATTAAAACGACACCTTCACACCCAGTTGGAAGGAACGGCCCTGCAAAGGATATTTAGAGCCAAGATAATACATTTTATTGGTTATATTATTAGCCTTAAAGTAAACTTTCACGTTATCTGTAGCTGCATAAGTGGTATTGAAATCCCATATTGCATAGCTATTGCAATTATACTTGCTCTTTTCCAACCCACTGCCCATACGGCCTAAAATATTTGCCGCCCAACGTCCATAATTATAATGCAAGCCTAAGCGATAACCATTGGGCTGACTATAATACAATTTATTGTTATAAATATCTTTTGCATCGACATCAATATAAGAATAACCAACATCATAGGACCAATGTTCAGAAGGTTTTCCCGTAAAGGATACCTGTATACCATGTTTCTTTTCAAGGTCAATATTGGTAGCATAATTAAATCCAGTAGTTGGCTCAGGAACCCAGCGAATAGCATCATGCAAATTGCTCCAAAAGTAACTTGCATCCAAAATCGCCTTACGGGAAAATTCATGGGTAAAACCAACAGTTTCCACATGCCCAGATTCAGGTTTCAAATTGGGATTTCCATAATAGGCATAGGGATATCCCATATATTCCCCTTCAACCGTATAAAACAAATCGTCTGCCGTTGGTGCTTTAAATACCCGGCCCCAGGATGCATATACCTTAGTACGTTTATCAGCCCGATAATTCACAGCCGCTTTTGGTGTCCAATGTGTACCAAAAGAATCATGATGGTCTACGCGCACCCCTGGCACAAAGAACCACTTATTCGTCAATCGCATGGTATCCTGCAGGAATAATGCCTGCGTAGTGATCTTTTTATTTTCATAGCCGCTCTGCTTATTGCTGGATTTACTCTGATGCCATTCTGCTCCGGCCACCAGTTTGTTGTTCTTCCCCAGCTTCCAGCCATTCTGATAATCCACCCCCTGCGTATGCGTATCAAACTTGCCCATATAATCAGTAGATTTATAATTGGCAAAGTATCGCAGGAAACCATGTACCGGCTGTTTTTCCTTAAAATTCCACGTTAAGGAACCATAGTTATAATTATGCTTTTGCTTTGCATTGGCATCAGTCGTGATGCCGTTATTCGTCAAATGATGTGCAAAGTTCAACCGCAAAGATTCGTTTGCAGACAATTGTTTATCCAAACGCAATGAAAAACTCTTATTGTTGTAATCGCTGTTCTGCATGCGTGTGCTGGAATTATGATCTGATTTATAGTTAAAATAGCCGCGCTTCTGCAGGCCTGCCGTTATAAACCAACTCCAATCCTGAGCCGAACCCTGATTGGTCAGTTCATAATTATGTGCCTTAAAGGATCCTGTATTTAAATCTACTGTGGTTTCGTTCTTCGTACCCTTACGCGTAATGATATTGACCACACCACCAACAGCGTCACTGCCATAGAGGGCTGAACCTGCTCCCTTCACCACTTCTATTCGCTCGATATTTTTGACCGATGGAATCATACCTAAATTCACCGTAGCACGGGACATTGAACCCTGATCATTATTGAGCCGCTGCCCATCCACCAACACCACAACACGCTGGTCACCATTGATGATGACTTCAGAATCGCCGTTAGCATTGCCGTTGGTCACCACAACACCATTGACGTTGGCCAGCGCCTCGCCCACGGTCTGATAGTGGTTGGATTCCATCTGCTCACTCGTAATCACGGTCACATCTGCCGGTGTACTCATGCGCGAGGATGGCATACGTTCCGCCGTAACAACCACATCCCCCAAGTCCTCGTTCACCGTTTCAGCCTGACAGACTGCCGTGCCAAAGCACAGTGTCCCCAAAGCCAATGCAGCCAAAACATTTCTTGTCAAATCCTTCTGCATCAAAAAGTCCCCCTTAGTTCTCCACTGCCGTCAGATGCTGCTGCGGTTCCAGCTTGAACCTGTCGCCATAGACACGATAGGCAATCTCCTGTACCGCGAAGACAAAATCCTGCGAACAGTTATATATATAACCTTCATCCGGTTCCAACAGGTTGCCCTGCTGGATGGCCCGCATATTCTGCAAGGACGGATCATTCATATATTCATCCCGGAAGCGGTCAATATCAAATTTGCCATGATTGTTATAGGTGGGCAGGAACAAGATATCGGGATTGATTTCCACGAGTTTTTCCTTGCTCATTTCCTCACCGTTTTGGATGCCGGCAGCCGCCCGGCCATTCACAACACCAGCCAGCTGGCAGGCTTCATCAAAACAGCAGCCTGCACCGCCGTAACCCTTCATCAGGGAAATCAGCACCACGCTGCGGCGCTCTTCAGCGGGAATCTTCGCTGTCTCAGCGGCAATCTCTGCCAGTTTCTCATCCATCTTCTGCAGCAGCACCTCGCCCCGCTGCGGTTCGCCTGCCGCCTGTGCCAGCAATTTGATGGTTTCCTTTACCTCCTGCAGACTGCGCGGGCCCTTGCAGACCACCACAGGGATGCCCAAATCCCGCAGGGCCGCCACCCTTGACAGGTCTCCCCAATCGGGGATGATTACCAGATCCGGCTGCAGGCTAGCGATTTCTTCCACAGATGGATAGCGGATTTTGGTCTCCACTTTTTTCCCGAGCTCTACCACATTGGAGCTGGCCGGATCATCCAGCATGGCATTGACTGCAGCCATGCGCTCCGGTTCCACCAGCCCTAACATCACTTCATCCGTACTCATGGACATGGTGAGTATCCTCTTCGGCTTGGCCGGCATATTGACCTGCGTTCCCTGCGCATCCGTCACCGTATAGGCGGCTGATTCATCCTGCCCAGCCGTATCATTTTTACAGCCAGCCAGGCATATAACGAACAATAAGAGGACAAGCACTAATTGCAATCTAAGAAATTTTCGCACACATATTCCCTCCACATGCAAACAAAAAAGCTGTCCTTGTAAAAGGACAGCTGAAAACTGCACGATAAAACTACCTAATGGTACAGAAAAATGGCTAATCCCCTCCCCATCGCTCGTGAGTCTGGCGGTGATTGTCAATCAGGCAGTTCTCCTGGCTCCGGATCATTGCTCGTCTGCGCCTTCCCAGGTTTCCCCAGTGACTTACCTTGTGCAGATTCGCTCCCCGCTACAGTGGCGTGACCGCGCCGGCCTTCAACCGGCTTTTCTATTGAGTCTTACGACACCTGATCCCTTTGATTCAATTATCTAACATGTTTTTCATCATACCATTATGATTATTTATTGTCAATGTATTTAACGCCATAAAATATGCAATCCGCCAGGAATCCAGGATGTCACCCAGAACACCAAAAGCACCACGGTTTCAGTCAAAGTTTCGATTGCACCGTAAGTATCGCCAGTCAGACCGCCGAGTTTATGGCTGAGCCATTTAGCCGCGAGCCAGGCAAAGGCCAGTCCAACCACCAGCGCGGCAACGGCCGCTTGTCCCCAGGGCACAACGAAAACCAACGTAACGGCTGCTGCGAGCACCACGGTTTCCTTATCAGCCATCTCAGCAAAGATCTTGCCCATGCCCTCTTTGCGGGCGTAGGGGAAAAAGGCAATGGCCATGACCATGGCCATGCGGCCGATAATCGGCATGACGAAGAGCGCCGTCATGATCAGCACGAGTTTGACATCCCGCATGGCCGACCAGTTGACCAACAGCAGGCAGGCCAGCGCAATCACGCCGAAGGAGCCCACCCGGCTGTCCTTCATGATTTCCAGCACCCGTTCCCGCTCCCGGCCCGAGAAGACACCATCCACAGTGTCCATAAAGCCGTCGAGCATCAGGCCGCCGGTCAGCAGGATGGGCAGGATGACGAGCAAGGTCGTCACGAAATTGGCCCAGCCAAAGACGGCAATCAGGCACCAGGAGGCCAGCATATAGATAATCCCCAGGATAAGCCCCACCAGCGGGAAAAATTTCGTACTGCGCCCAAAATCTTCAGCGGTCAGATCCGTCTGATTCTTGACATGGATTCTCGTCAGGAACTGCAAAGCGGTAATAAATGATTTCATGATTTCCATCCTCTCTTGTGATTTTTATCACTTCTACATCCATATCATAACCCAAACATGGCATAACAGATAATGATAAACATCACAGTCGCCGTATACATCAGGCGGATGGAGCCCATGATATGCTTGATGCCCAAGGTTTCCAGCGGCTCACCCATATAGGCCCGAAAATGCTGCTGGCCAAAATAGGAATTATAGCCGCCCAAGCGGATATGCAGAGCACCGGCCACCGTGGCTTCGGCATAGCCGCCATTGGGGCTCGGATGTTTCTTTGCATCCCGCAGCATCATGCGGTAGGCAAATTTATAGTCATAGCCCAGAATCCAGGCGGCAAAGATAAAGAGCACGCCCGTAATCCGCGCGGGAATATAGTTAAGCACATCATCCAGCCTTGCCGCCGCCCGACCGAAGTAGAGGTATTTGTCATTCTTGTAGCCAATCATGGAGTCCATGGTATTGGCCGCCCGATAGGCCATAGCCAGCGGCACGCCGCCGAGCACGAAGAAGAACAAGGGGGCAATGATGCCGTCGGTGGTATTTTCCGCAATAGTCTCCACCGTGGCCCGGGCGATTTCCGGCTCATCGAGCTTATCCGTATCGCGGCCTACGATCCAGCCCACCTTGCGCCGGGCTTCGGCCATATCGCCGGCCAGCAGCAAGCCATAGAGTTCCTTGCCGGCCTTGGCCAGGCTTTTGGGCGAAATGGCAAAGGAAAGCATAAGCGCTCCCACCGCCGTACTGCCCCAGCTCCAAGGAATCTTATAGGAAAGCAGCATAATGCCTTCGGCCACAGCATAGGTAAGCAAAAGCACCACGAGCACCAGTGCGGCCCCCCAGGCAAATTTGCGCGTGCCTTTATCCGTCGGATGATAGAACAGCCTCTCCA
Organism: Pseudoselenomonas ruminantium; assembly: GCF_900104055.1. Lineage (GTDB taxonomy): Bacteria > Bacillota > Negativicutes > Selenomonadales > Selenomonadaceae > Selenomonas_A > Selenomonas_A ruminantium_C. Next base: position 33,100 of record NZ_FNJQ01000016.1, on the reverse strand, counting down.
GCAGGGAGATCAGATTTCCCATCAGCACCACCGGATGCCAGCGGCTCTTGGGATCGCCGATAATGCAGTCCACCAGAAAAGCCAGTATTCCCGTCATCATGGGCACTCACCCATGATTTCGGCCAACTTTTCCATATCGAGGCTGTTGCGCACGACACTTGCCAGACGATTATAGGCCCGTTCCTTTTCCTGCCGCACACTGCGCTGGATGGGCAGAGACGCGAGCCCCTTGCGGGCACGCAGGGCGTTGAGCACCTGCCGCCGGAAATCGTCATGGTCAAAGATGCCATGGATATAGGTGCCCGTCACCTGTCCCTGACCGTCAATCTGACTGGTCAATCCTTCGGCAATATTAACTGCTTCATTTGACCGGTCAATGATCGTAAAGGGATGCTGAATCTGACCGTCAAATCTTGTTTCGCCCGTATGAATCTCATAGCCATAAAGCCCTTTGATTACGATATCCCGCCCCAGGAAATTCAGCCGACCGTCAGCCTGAACCTGACTGGTCAATTTCTCTGCCGCAAAGGTGGTTTCCATGGGCAGATACCCTAAGCCTGTCACCTCATCATTAGCCGATTCTGTATGCAAAGGATCAGCAATCTTCTTTCCCAGCATCTGATAACCGCCGCAGATACCCCAAAGCGGCGTGCCTGCTTTTACCTGCGCGCGGATAGCCGCTTCGAGTCCGCATTCCCGCAGATGCAACAGATCTTCGGTGGTATTTTTTGAGCCGGGCAGGATGATCAGGTCAGGATTCCCCAAATCTTCCGCCCGCTTCACATAGTAGAGGGATACATCCGGTTCCGCCGCCAAACTGTCAAAATCCGTGAAATTGGAAATCTTCGGCGTCTGGATGACCGCGATATGCAAATCCGCCTTCGGCAGATCCTGCTCCACGGCTTTATCGTCAAGCGATACGGAGTCCTCATCGTCAATGCCCATATCTTCGATATGCGGCACTATGCCCAGCACGGGCTTGCCGGTCTTTTCCTCCAAAAAGTCAACGGCCGGTGTCAAGAGCGTCACATCGCCGCGGAACTTGTTGATGATCAAACCTTTGACCAAAGCCCGTTCTTCCTCGTCGAGCAATTCCAAGGTGCCCACGAGCGAGGCCAGCGCACCGCCCCGGTCAATATCGGCAATCAGCAGAACCGGAGCATTGAGATGCTTGGCTACCCGCATATTGACGATATCGTTGGCCTTGAGGTTGACTTCTGCCGGGCTGCCTGCCCCTTCGATCACCAAGGTGTCAAAATCTGCCTGCAAACGTGCCAAGGCTTCCGTCACCGCACCAAATGCTTTGAGGGAATAGCCCTTGTGATATTCCCGGGCGCTCATATTGCCCACGGCCTTGCCGTTGATGATGACCTGCGAACAGCTGTTGCCTGTCGGCTTCAGGAGCACGGGATTCATATCCACCATCGGCTCCAGGCCGGCCGCCTCGGCCTGCGCCACCTGCGCCCGGCCCATTTCCTTGCCGTCTTTGGTCACATAGGAATTGAGCGCCATATTCTGCGCCTTGAACGGCACGACCTTGCGCCCCTCCTGATGAAAGATACGGCAGAGCGCCGTCGTGATGATGCTTTTGCCCACATGGGAGCTTGTTCCCATCAGCATAATGGAATTTGCCATATTATCTGTCCCCTTCCTGCACCAGCAGGGTGTTCAATCGCTTGATATTGACGGGAATCCCCGCCAGCACGGCATAAACATCTTCGGCCGCCGCCGCGATCCGCTGATTGGCCAACCCGCTGAGATCGCGGTAAAAGCGGGCCAGCCGGTTTTCCGGCACAATGCCTGCCCCCACCTCATTGCTGACAAAAATCACGGTCACGCCCTGCTCGGCCGCCGTCTGTGCCGCCTGCAGCAAACGGTCAATCTGTACCGTCATATCCGCATAAGCCCGTTCCTCAGTCAAATCTGCCTCAGGAATCGCGCAGAGCAGATTACTGAGGTACAGGGTGATGCAGTCAAACAATATAACCGTATGACTGGCCGCCGCTTCAGCCAGTGCCTTTTCTGCGCCAAAGGGCGCTTCATAAGTCTGCCAATTATCCGGCCGTCGCTCCTGATGGAGCTTTACCCGGTAGCGCATTTCCTCATCATAAATCTGAGCCGTGGCGATATAGCCCACAGATTCCCCCGCCTTTGCTGCAAGACGCTCGGCGAAAGCGGATTTACCCGAGCGGGCGCCACCGGTCACGAGTACGATTTTTCCTGCCATAGCTTAGCCCCGGTCATTATTGATGAGATACATCATGGCATTGACTGCCGCGGCCGCAATGGGGCTGCCGCCCTTGGTGCCTTCCACAGTGATATAAGGGACCGTCGTCTGCTTGGCCAACTCGGCCTTGGAATCAGCCGCACCCACGAAACCTACCGGAATGCCCACGATACAGGCCGGACGCAGGCCTTCTTCCTCGACCTGTCGCAGCACTTCAAACAGTGCCGTCGGCGCATTGCCAATCGCGATGATTGCGCCATTCATCTGCGCACCGAACTTGCGCATGGCCGCCATGGAACGGGTAATGCCCTGCTCCTTGGCAGTTTTGGCGATTTCCTCATCGGCAATCAGGCAATGTACCTGCCCGCCAAAGGACGTAAGCTTGCGCTTGTTGATGCCCGTGCGTACCATTTCCACATCGGTGTAGATATCACAGCCACCGCGCAATGCCGCCATTGCCCTCTCGATAGCATCATCCGACATTCGGATAATCGGCGCATATTCCACATCCCCGGCGGCATGGATCAGACGCGAATAAACCTTGACCTGCTCCGGCGTAAGATTCAACCCCTCGAGATGCGGGGCGATGATTTCCATACTGCGGTTTTCGATTTCCATGGGCTGCTTGATAAATTCCATACGATTCACCTCATTTTCGTACTATAAAGAAGGGACCTTCCATCAGTCCCTTCCTTACTTCTACTTTATAAAATTAGAATTCTTCGCTCTTGCTTGCGATCTTTTCCTGAACATAGGCAATGAAGTCGTCAACCTTCATGGTCTCGCTGTCCTTCACGCCGCGTTTGCGAACGGCTGCCGTGCCATCTGCCATTTCCTGATCGCCGACCACCAGCGTGTACGGCGTCTTCTTGACCTGGCTTTCACGGATCTTGTAGCCCGTCTTTTCGTTGCGGTCATCGACTTCGACGCGCAGGCCGAGATCGAACATCTTCTTCTTGAGTTCGTAAGCATAGTCAGCATGCTTGTCCGTGATCGGCAGGATGCGAACCTGTACCGGAGCCAGCCACGTCGGGAAAGCACCGGCGTAGTTTTCGATCAGGATGCCGATGAAGCGCTCGATGGAACCGTAAACCACGCGATGCAGCATGACCGGACGATGTTTCTCACCATCTTCGCCCACATAGGTCAGGTCGAATTTCTCCGGCATCAGCATATCGAGCTGAATCGTACCACACTGCCAGGTACGGCCGATGGAGTCGCGCAGATGGAAGTCGATCTTCGGGCCGTAGAACGCACCATCACCTTCGTTGATGATGTACTTGAGACCGCGATGCTCGAGCGCATTGCGCAGGGCATTCGTAGCGTTCTCCCAGATTTCATCGGAACCCATGGAATCTTCCGGACGCGTGGAAAGCTCTGCCGTATAAGTCAGGCCGAACGTGCTGTACACTTCGTCAAAGAGGTCAATCGTATGCTGGATTTCCTCTTCAATCTGTGCCGGCGTAATGAAGAGATGCGCATCGTCCTGCGTGAAGTTGCGGACACGGAACAGACCGTGGAGCGCACCGGACAGCTCATGACGATGTACGATACCCAATTCACCCAGACGCAGAGGCAGGTCACGATAACTGTGCTGATGGGATTTATACACCAGCATGCCGCCCGGGCAGTTCATGGGTTTTACAGCATAGTCTTCATCGTCAATCTTCGTGAAGTACATATTCTCTTTGTAATGATCCCAGTGTCCGGAAGTCTCCCAAAGCTTGCGATTCATGATCATCGGCGTCTTGATTTCCTGATAGCCATAGCGGCGATGCACTTCGCGCCAGTAGTTGATCAGTTCGTTGCGTACAACCATGCCGTTCGGATGGAAGAACGGGAAGCCCGGGCCTTCTTCGTGCAGGCTGAACAGGTCAAGTTCCTTGCCCAGCTTGCGATGGTCGCGCTTAGCCGCTTCTTCGAGCATATGCAGGTATTCATCGAGGTCAGCCTGCTTTTCGAAAGCCGTGCCATAGATGCGCTGCAGCATCTTGTTCTTTTCGCTGCCGCGCCAGTAAGCACCGGCTACGCTCTGCAGCTTGACAGCCTTGACCTTGCCCGTAGAAAGCACATGGGGGCCGGCGCAGAGGTCTGTGAATTCGCCCTGGCTGTAGAGCGTGATCAGCGCATCTTCCGGCAGGTCATTGATGAGTTCTACCTTGTAGCTTTCGCCCATCTCCTCAAACATCTTAAGCGCATCGGCACGGCTGACCTCTTTGCGTTCAAGCTTGAGGTTTTCCTTGACGATCTTCTTCATTTCCTTTTCGATATCCTTGAGGTCCGCTTCGCTAAGCTGACGGTCCATATCGATATCGTAGTAGAAGCCGTTGTCGATGGCCGGACCGATAGCCAGCTTAACATTGTCTTCCTTATAAAGGCGCTTCACAGCCTGTGCGAGGATATGGGAAGCCGTATGGCGCAGTGCCCAGCGGCCGTCTGCTTCTTCAAACGTCAGGAACTCAACCGCACAGTCCTTGTCGAGAACCGTCGTGAGGTCTTTCGTTTCGCCATCGATCTTGGCAGCCAGCACCTTCTTGGCCAGGCTGTTGCTGACCTGTTTCACAAAATCCAAAACGCTTACGCCCGCTTCCACTTCGCGGACAGAGCCGTCTTTCATGGTAATCTTCAACATGCAAAACCCTCCTAAAAAACTAAAAAGCTCCGCCCCTAAGTAGGGACGAAGCTGTAACATCGTGGTTCCACCCTGATTGCCATAGCTATGCCATGACCACTCAGCACTTGTAACGATAGTGTGACCGTCTGTCCATACTGAAATTCCGGACAGCAGCTCCAAAGTGGTAACAGTCAACGCTGCTTCAGGATAATCACACCAAACATATCCCTCTCTTGGAAACGCTCTTTCACTGTCATGTCTTTGTCATTGCCTTTAACTGATGTGTTCATTATAGTTTTATCATCGCGACTTGTCAAGGATAATTCTGCTGATTGCAGCTAATTTTCCACCGCCCCGCGCCGCCGTTCCTTTCCCTGATAGAAATACAGGAAGATAATGGGAATGATCAGCAGCGTAAACACCGTAGAAGTCAGCAGGCCGCCGATGATCACCCAGGCCATGGATACGCGGGTTTCGGCCCCATCGGTCAATGCCAGCGCCATGGGCATCATCCCCACCATCATGGTGATCGTGGTCATGAAGATCGGCTTTAGGCGCACGCAACCAGCCTCCACGATGGCCTCCAAGGCCGTATGCCCCCGATCCATCAAGGTCAGGGTATAGTCAATCAGCAGGGTGCCATTCTTGGCCACGATACCATCCATGACCAGGATGCCAATCATGGAATAAAGGTTCAGCGTATTATGCGTCAAGAGCAGCAGCAGCACCGAACCGATCAACCCCAGCGGCAGGGAGAACATGCGGATGAACGGCGTAAGCACGGATTCGTAGAGCACAGCCAGCAGCATGTAGATCAGTACCAACGCCAGGAACAGGGCACTCAGCAGCTCGCTGAAAGTCTCATTCATGCGGCTGGCCTGTCCCTTGAACCGATAGGTGATGCCTTCGCCTAAATCCGCATCCTGCAAGGCCTTATTGACATCCCGGATCACATCGCCCACCGGACGATCCCGCAGGTTTGCCCCCAGCTGGATGGAACGCTGCTTGTCCACCCGGCGGATGCTGACCGGACCCTGACCATCTTTGATGTCAGCCACATCGCCCAAATAGGCCAGCTTGCCATTGGCCCAGACCGGGACCCGGGCCACATCCGATGCCTTATAGGCGTCAGCATTCTTAAGCCGCACTTTGATGCTCGTATCCTGACCGCCGTTTAAGGCATCATTTTTGAGCTGTCCGGCTGACAGACCGGATATGGCGGAAGAAAAAGCCGTATCGATATCGGCCAGACTGACGTCAAAGGCTTTGAGCTTTTCCCGGTTGACTGTCAGCTGCAGTTCCGGCATCCCCTCGGTATAGGAGCTGTTCACGTCGCTGACGCCCTTGACCTCCCGGCGCAGGATGCGTTCCACCTTCGATGCGGCAGCCGTCAGTTCCTGCATATTGTTGCCCCGCAGTTCAACCTGCAATGCTCCACCGCCGCCACGGCCGCCACCACCGTCAGAAATCCCGGCCACGTTGGACTGGGTTTCCGTAACGCGGATATCCGCATTCTTGATGCCCCGTGCGTATTCACGCACCTCCTGAGTAATCTCCCAGATGGAACGGCTGCGCTCCCGACGCCCCACCAGTTCCACCTTGATGCGTCCTTCATTCGCAGAGGTCACACCACCAGCCTGCGTCATATAGTATTTGACCTCTGGGATTTCCGCCAGCTTCTGTTCCAGCTGCAAAGCAATCTTATTGGTTTCCTCCGAAGCTGCGCTGACCGGACATTGGATATTGATGGTAAAACTCGACTCATCCGTACGCGGCATATACTCCGTTCCCACAACACCCAGCGGAATCAGGGCGATGACACCTATGAATACGGCCAGGATGCCCAGCAGGAGTTTCTTCTTATGATTTAGGCTCCAGTAAAGGGTTTTCCGATAAAAGTCCACGGCCCCGTTTTCCAATCGGTCCATAAAGCCCCAAAGCGGATGGTCGGTCACCTGATAGCCCTTTTTATAGAGTTTTGAGGCCAACATCGGTGTCAGGGTAAAAGACACGAAGAGTGAAAAGCCCCCGGCAAACACAATGGTCAGGCCGAACTGACGGAAGAACTGACCAGTCATACCTTCCATAAAGGCAATGGGCATAAATACCGCCGCGTCACAAAGGGTGATGGCAATCGCGGCCATGCCGATTTCCATGCGCCCTCTTTCCGCAGCCAGATCCGGCTCAGTTCCTTTTTTCAGATAACGGATGATGTTTTCCAGCACGACGATGCTGTCATCCACCAGGATTCCCACGCAGAGTGTCATGCCCATCAGGGACATCATGTTGAAGGTGAACCCCGCCAGGTACATGACAAAGAATGTGGAAATCAGCGAAGTCGGAATGGCAATCATGACTGCCGCCGTAGAACGCCAGCCCCGCAGGAACAAGAAGAGCACCAGTCCCGTGGTAATCAGGCCCTCCACCAATGTGCCCAATGTGTTATGCAGGGAGGTTTCCACATAGTCAGCATCGTTGGATACCTCTATGAATTGATAATCCGGATAATCCCGGCGCAATTTTTCCACGGCGGCCTTGATGTTCTCTGCCGTTTCCACCACATTGGCATCACTGTTCTTGTAGATCAGCACATTGATGGCTGGTTCCCCATTGAGCCGGCCATAGCGCTGCTGCCGGGCATCCTGTTCCCGGACCGTGGCCACGGCCGTCAGGGGAATCGATTCACCAGCGGTATTGTTCACACGAATCTTTTCGATATCTGCCGCCTGCTTATACTCTGCCACCACACGCACATCCGCTTTGGTGCTTTCCGTATAAACCGGGCCAGAAGGCAAAAGCTGGTTTTCGCTGCGGATGGCGCTGGCAATCTTGGGCAGTGTCAGCTTGTAAGCAGCGAGCTTTTCCCGGTCCACCTCGACGGCCACTTCCTTGTCCCGGCCGCCATGCAGCTCGATTTCCGATACGCCGCCCGCCTGCTGCAGGACATCCTGGAAGACATTTTCCGTCATGGAATAAGCATCACCAAGGCTATGCTGGCTCATAACCGCCAGTTCCATGATGGGCTTGGCGTTCATATCCCGCTTGATGACCACGGGAGCGTCAGCCTCATCCGGCAGGCGGTTCTTGATGGCCTCCACCTTTTTCGTGGCCTCGATTGCTGCCATATCTGCATCGGCATCAAAATTCAGTTCCAGCATCACCCGTCCCCGCTCATAACCGGCCATCGAAGTGATGGTCTTCACGTTGGACACGGAGGACACCGCATCTTCGACCGGCTTGATGATTTCCTGCTCCACCGATTCCGCGCTGGCACCAGGATATTTCACCGTCACCGTGACAAAGGGAGTATTCAGTGCCGGCAACAGTTCCACGCCGATGCGATAGTAACTGTAGAGCCCCAGCACTACGAAGAACGCCACGATCATGGAAATCCCCACAGGGCGCAGGATGGATAAACGCGTGATATTCATGACTCTGCCACCTTGACTTTCATACCGCTGCGCAGTTTATCCTGATTGGTGAGAACGACCTTTTCCCCCTCGTTCAGGCCTTCGATGATCTCCTCGCTCTCATCGTTGAGCAGGCCGATTTTCACCGAACGCTGCTCCACTTTATCCTCTTCCAGCAGGACAAAGACATACTGCTGCCCGTTGCGCGTCAGCACAGCCTCCTTCGGCACGAACAAGGCCTGCGGCTTCTGCATGATATCCACCGCGGTATGGGCAAAAAGGCCGGCCTTGACCGTCTCATCCGCCTCTTCGAGCGAGATGCGCACCTGATAGCTCTTGGCCCCCTCTTCCATGGCCGGGCTTACAAAGATGATCTTCCCCGTAAAGTCACGCCCCAAGGCGTCAATCGTAACCTTCACGGCCATCCCTGGCTGCAGGATGGCTGCATCATTTTCCGCAATGCTGCAGTCAATATTGATATGGCTGTTATCCACCAGCACAAAGGTCTTTGTTCCTGCTGCCGCCAGCGCGCCGACTTCGGCACTGCGATAGACGATGACACCTGCACGCGGCGCGCGCAGGATCATATCCTCCCGCTGCTTTTTCAGCGCTTCTGTCGCATGTTCCTGCTTTTGGGCCGTCAGTTCCTTGGACTGGACAGCTGCCGCACCGCCATCCGCTACCTGATTGGCCAGCACCTCATAAGCTGCCCGGCTGGCACTGAATTCCTGTTCCATGCTGTCCAGCGTATCCTGGGAAATGGCCCCGATGGAAAAAAGATACTTCTGCCGTTCATATTTTGCTTTGGCCAGTTCATAGGCATTCCGCTTGCTGATGATATTAGCATTGTAAGCAGCGCTTGCCTCCCGGGCATCAGCCCAGGCCGCACCTGCCGCCGCCGAATTCTGCGCAATGGAAATATCCAGATCCCCGAGATCCTGCACCATGAGCACCTGACCTTCCTCTACATGGTCGCCCAGATCTGCATATACGGCCGTGATGCGGCCATTATATTTGGGTGCCAGATTGATGCTGGCATCTGCAACAGTTTGACCAGACAGCACAATATGACGCTGCATGTCCTGCCGCACCACTTCCTGCACCCTGACCTCCGGCATATTGCGACGCACCCGCCTGGCTGTATCCTTATTGGTGCCCATATAAAAATAAAGCGCTACTGCCAGCAGCAGCAGACACACACCACCGGCAATCAGCATCTTTTTTCTTGTCATATTGGTAAATTTATGGCGCATTCTTCTTCCTCATTTCATTCAGCTATATGTTTTTCAATACTATTTGTTCTGATTAAATTCGTCTTCACTGCGGGAAAATCCTTTACCAGGCAGGAAAAAACTGCTAACTGACGAAATAACGAGATAGATTGAAAAATTTATAGCAGAAAGCGAGGATCATACTATGCAGGCATTAGAAATCCAAAAGGGCATTTACTGGGTGGGCGCCATCGACTGGTCCATGCGCAGTTTCCATGGCTACCAAACCGGGCGAGGCACCACCTACAACGCCTATCTTATCATAGACGAGAAAATCACCCTGATTGATACGGTGAAGGAGCTCTTTGCCGATGAACTTCTGGCACGCATCCAGTCTGTGATCGATCCAGCAAAGATCGATTACATCATCTCCAGCCATGTGGAACCGGATCATTCCGGGGCCCTGCCCTTCATGCTGAAACACTGCCCCAATGCTAAGATTATCACCACCCTGCCTAATGGTGAAAAAGGTCTCAAGGGGCATTATGGCATCCTTCCCTATCAGGGTGTCAAAGCCGGCGATACCTTGAGCATCGGTCAGCGCACCCTGCAGTTCGTCCCCACCCCCATGCTCCATTGGCCGGACAGCATGGTGACCTACTGCCCCGAGGAGAAGATCCTTTTCTCCAACGATGCCTTTGGCGAGCACCTCGCTTCGAGCCAGCGCTTTGATGATGAAGTGGATTCCCCCACACTGATGTATGAATGCCAGAAATACTATGCCAACATCCTGATGCTCTATGGCCGTCAGGCCCAGACCGCCCTCAAAGCGCTGAGCGGGCTGGAAATCAAACTGATTGCCACGGGCCATGGCGTCATCTGGCGCTCCCATATCCCGGAAATCATGGCCAAATATCAACAATGGTCCAGCTCTGAAAATGAAGAACGGGCTGTCATCGTCTTCGATAGCATGTGGCATTCCACGGAAAAGATGGCCCGCGCCATCGCCGAGGGCTTTGCCCAGAAGAATATTCCCGTCGGCTTCTATGATATCAAGGAAAACCATCTGTCCGATATCCTCACCGACATCCTGACCGCCAAATACCTGGCCGTAGGTTCCCCCACCATCAACAACCAGATGATGCCCACCATCGCCAGCTTCCTCTGCTACCTCAAGGGACTGGCCCCCAAGAACAAGAAAGCCTTCGCCTTCGGCTCCTACGGCTGGGGCGGACAGAGCATCGGCCTGGTAGAAGAAGAACTGAAGGCCTGCGGCTGTGAGATCGTCCTCGACAAGATCCGCCTGGCCAATGTGCCCACGGCAGAACAGTTGGCAAAAATCACCAATCAAATCACAGACCTCTAAAAAACGAAACGCTGATGGATTTACCCCCATCAGCGTTTTTTCATTTTATCACTTTGAAGTTTTTGAGCAGTTTCTTCTTTTCTTCCTCGGTCAATGCCGAAGACTTATTCTCGCCTTTGACCATCTGCAGCTGTACCTTGTTCAGTTCCGGCTGCCGTTTCATGGTCGGCACCACGGTCTTGATCCGCGTTTCCCTCTGCAGGAGCTCTGACATATTCAGCTCATCCAACGCTTCCTTGAGGTAGCCCCGCTTACGTGCTTTGCGCAGACAGTAAGCCATGGCCACTGCCGCATCATCCTGCAGATCCAGCAGGCTGCCTTTCAATAGTTTTTCATCATCAATATACTTGGCCAGACCAATCCGGTCTAAATACTTGGTCAGATTCCCGCGAAAATAGGCTAATCGCATACGCTCTTCCAGCCGCATAGCCGCCCGCACCAAGATAGAATCCAGCCGATCATCTAGGCCCGAGTGTTTCATACACATCACCCCGGAAATTTCCTTCATTACGAATAAAATTCGTTACCAATGATAAATTTCCTGCCTTTCAATCAAAACATATGTAAATTTTTTCCCTTGATCTTGCTTTTCAAAGTAACCAGGAATGTCGTTCCCTTGCCCAGTTCGCTTTCAATGGCAATATTGCCGTGATGAAGCTCCACGATTTCCTGGGCGATGGCCAGTCCTAAGCCGTTTCCACCCATCTCGCGGGAACGAGCCTTATCCACACGGTAGAAGCGGTCAAAGATCTTTTCCTGATCCTCCTTGGCAATGCCGATGCCATTATCCTGCACGGCCAGAGTGACCTTGCCTTTTTCGGCGGAACGGAATTCCACCTTGACCTCGCCGCCATCCTGCGTATACTTCACCGCATTATCCACGAGGATCAGCACCAATTGGCGAATCTTCTGTTCATCCGCATGAATGATGGTTTTCGGCAGGTTATCCGACAGGATGCTGATGTGCTTCTGCTCAGCCAAAGGCTGCATCATGCGGGCAGTCTGCGCCGCCACCGCGCCCAGATCGAATTTGGATGGCTTCAGCTTCAGCGCCTTGTTATCGCTGCGGGCCACCACCAGCAGATCGCTGACCAGTTTGGTCATCTTCTTGACCTCATCATGGACATCTTCCACGATCTGCTTCAGGAACGGCGATTTGATTTCCGGATCGTTCTGCAGGATCTCAGCCGAAGCCATGACCACCGCTAATGGCGTACGCAATTCATGAGAAGCATCCGCGGCAAACTGGCGTTGCTTTTCATAGGCAGCCTTCAGCGGCACCATGGCCTTGCCAGACAGGATATGCCCGACCATGGTCGCAATGAGCAGGGCCAGCAGTCCCAGACCAGCCATTATGGAGGTAGCCTTTTCCATACCATTGTAGAGCGCCGTGACATCCTTGCCTACATAGACCATCTGCACCCGGCCATTGCTTTCGGTGATTTTCTGGGTGGTCATCATGATTTCCGACTTATGCCCGTTCTCCTTGGGCTTGGTCACGACCACCACGTCCCCCTCTGGGGCTGTCCATTGGCTCATCACATCGAGGATAAACGGCTCAATGCGGAAGGAGGCCCGGGAAAAGTTCAGCAGCCTCCCATCGGCATCGAATACATAGAAGAACAGGCGGTCATTGGTATTCTTGTAAGCCAGGGTATCGTCAATCACGAGTTCCGGATGCTGGTTCAGATACTTCTGGGCCTCGGCCACATTATCAGCCGTATCCCAAAGTTCCCTTGCCTGCTCGGAACGGATGGACCAGTCCATGGACTGATGCATGGCGAAAATCAAGATGGCCAGGAAGATGATCATGACCAGCGAATAGAGCATGGTCAGCCGTTTGCGGCTTTTGCCAAAGAGATTCTCTGTCACTGTCCGCCGACCTCCAGCTTATAGCCAATGCCGCGGACGGTCTTAATAATCGTTTCCCCATCCCCTACATCGAGTTTTTTCCGCAAAATCTTGATATAGGAATCGATATTGTTAGAGCTCACATCCGCCTCCATGCCCCATATCCGATCGAGCAGGATGTCGCGGGGCACCACAATGCCCAAATTCTGCACCAGCAGGTCAAAGATCTGGAACTCACGCGGTGAGAGCTGGATAACTTCATCTTTCTTCTTCAGTACCTTCGTCGTGCGGTTCAGCGTGAAATCGCCGACTTCCACCTTGTCCTGCTGAATCTGCTGGGTGCTGCGGCGCCCCAAAGCCCGGAGCCTGGCCATGAGTTCGGCGAACTCAAAGGGCTTGACCAGATAGTCGTCAGCACCAGCATCGAGCCCCGAAACCCTGTCTTCCACGGAATCGCGGGCCGTCAGCATCAGGATGGCCTTGGCGTAGCCATCCGTACGCAGACGTTTGCATACGTCAATGCCATTTTCTCCCGGCATCATCCAGTCGAGAATCAATATATCATAATCGGTGAACATGGCATATTCATAGACCTCACTGCCATTGGTCACCCAATCAGCCTTTATCTTATTCTGTTCCAGCATATACTGAATCAGCTTACCTAAGCGGCGATCGTCTTCTGCTAGTAAAACACGCATAACCGCACCTCCAAAATATTTTCTTCATATCTATTATAAACATGTTTTTTTGAAAATCCAATGAAAAATCTATTCCCATTCATCACAAAAGTGACCGATATCCGCCAAAGATACCGGTCACTTCTTGGTTTTTAGAATTTAAATTTCTGCAAGGAATTCTGGAGTCCCTGGGCCAGATTGGCCAGAGCCGTGCTGGCATCAGCAATTTCGGCTGCCGAGGCAGACTGTTCTTCGGAGGCGGCAGAAACGCTTTCCATTTCCGATGCCACCATACCACCCTTTTGCAGGATGCCGTCAGATTTGCTCTTGATGACCTGCGTATCATTCTCAACAGCCTTGAGTTCCCTGGTCATTTCCTCAGCCTGTTTGGCAACCCCCAAAGCTGCATCATAGATGCTCTTGAAGGTGTCACGAAGCTGTTCCACCGATGCGGTGCCTTCCTTGACGGCGGCACTGCCCTTCTGCATGGAGGTAACCGCTGCTGCCGTTTCCGACTGGATACCACTGATGAGGCTTGTAATCTGCTTGGCCGCTTCCTGGGAGGCTTCAGCAAGCTTTCTTACTTCATCGGCTACAACGGCAAAGCCGCGGCCATGCTCACCGGCACGAGCAGCTTCGATTGCCGCATTGAGTGCCAGCAAATTGGTCTGTTCGGCAATCGAGGAAATCGTCTCGACAATCTGGCCGATTTCCTGCGAGCTCTGCCCAAGTTTATCCACGGTTTCAGCTGAGCTGTTGACCACCTGGGCCACGCTGTTGATCTGGCTGACTGCCTGTTTCACGGCTTCATTACCTTCTACAGCAGCTTTGTTGCTGGTATTGGCATGTTCTGAAACCATATTGGCCGTCTTGCTCAGACGTCCGATTGCCTCAACTGCATTATCGATGGAATCGATGACATCGCCCACATCCTGTTGCTGTTCGGCCACAGCACCGGCGGCATTGGTAACGGACTGCGCCACCTGCTCGGAAGCCTGTGCCGACTGATGGGAGCTGGCGGTGAGTTCTTCGGAGGATGCAGCCAGCTGTTCCGCTGTGGTGCTGGAACTGCGCATGAGTTTATTAAGCGTCGTACGTACTTCTGCTACCATATCTGCCATCGCACCAAATTCGTCGCCACGGATGATCGTACGGGGATGGTCGCTGAAGTCACCGCCACGCAGGCGATCCAAGGAACGCATCATAGCTTCCACCGGATTGACGATTTCCCGGGTGATGAACATCGCCACTGCGACCATGATAATCAAGCCCAATAGCAGCAGGATAACCATGTTGCGAATGGTTGCTTCCGTATCTTCATCATTTTCCTTGTTCAGTGCTTCGGCATGGGCATTTTCCAGTTCCGTCATCTTGTTGATATGAGGACGAAGCTTATCCACCATCTTGGCACCATTCTGGTTATACAGCGCCAGCGCCTCCTCCTGCTGCCCCTGCTGCGCCAAAGCGGTAACCTTATTCATCAGGGTATGGAGCTCACCCCATCCCTTTTTGAATTCTTCAAATTCCTTTTTCATTTCCTCGGGCTTGCCCGTGACGGCTTCATAGCTGCTGACACCAGCCTCCACGAGTTTCACGCCATCCTCGTACTTTTTCTGCAAAGTCTGCATGCGGGCCGGATCATCCTTTACCGTGGTCATGACCACCATCATGCCCTGGGAATAACGGATGCCATAGCGCATATCGCTGAGATAGCCCAAGGATTTTACGCATTTCTCATACATGAATTCCATGTCTACCTGAGCTTTTTTCAGCGACGAATACCCGGCAAAGCCGATAACCAGCATGCCAATTACGGCAAAAACCGCCAGTATCAGCATCTTATAGGCTACCCGCAGATTTTTAATCCACCCCATTGATTACCCACTCCTTTGTCCTATAGAAATAACCCGTAAAGTCGTACTTCCTTCTCCTTTACGAGTTATATTCGTGGGCTGGATAAAAAATCCTGCTATTATTTGATTATTTTTCGTCCAAAAGATCCACTAGTTCATCGTAATCTTTCTTGAGCTTGTAATAATCCTCCGCAATCTCCAGCGCAGTCAGGACGGCAATCTTGCGCTCGTCAAAGGTACGCACGGCACGGCTCATGATTTTCATTCGCTTGTCCAGCGCCGCAGCCAGCTGCTTCATATGCTGGGGATTGTCCGTCTTCAGCGGATAGCTCGTGCCATAGATATCCACGACCACGCGCTGAGCGGAGGGACTGTTCTTTTCTTCTGCCATAATATCACCTGCTTATGCACGCAGCTGCGCACCAAACTGTTTTTCCACAGCCTTGAGGATATTATTGAACGCCGTATCGGCTTCTTCATCGGTCAGCGTCTTGTCCTTGGACTGGAACTGCAGGTTGAAGGCCAGGCTCTTCTTGCCTTCAGCCACATGCTCGCCCGTGTAGACGTCAAAGAGCGTTACAGACTTAAAGTGCTTGCCGCCATTCTTCGTGATGACCTGTTCGATCCTGCCGGCTTCGGCATCTTTGTCCACCACGATGGCCAGGTCGCGGGAGGTTGCCGGGAACTTGGGCAGGCTGTCGAAATGGAAATTCTTGGCGGTGTACTTCATGAGCACTTCCACATCCATCTCGAAGAGGTAAACCTTCTGCTTGATGCCGAAGTTCTCGGCAGCCTGCGGATGGAGTTCGCCAAGGGTGGCGATGACCTCGCGGCCCTTCTTGAAGAGCGCCGTCTTGCCCGGATGCAGGGCGAAATGCTCGCCGGCTTCCACGGTGTACTTGGAGATGGAGAGGCTTGCGAGCAGTTCTTCCACCAGGCCCTTCATATCGTAGAAGTCAATCATGTCATTTGCCTGATTCCAGCCTACAGTATTGCGGCGGCCCGTCATCAGACCGACAAGTTTTACGACTTCTTCCGGCTGTTCCGTTACGGGCAGCTGTTTCGGGAAGAATACGGGAGCTACATCAAAGAGACGCAGATCCATATTCTTGCGAGAGAAGTTGCGCACAGCGTTTTCCATGATGGAGGTCAGAAGGCTCGTGCGCACGAGTGGATAATCATCCGTCAGCGGGTTCATGATGGGCACTGCCTGACGCAGTTCACTGTCAGCGGGCACCAACATCTTGTCCAGCAGGTCGGTGTTGGTGAAGCTGAAGGACAGCTCCTCCGTCATGCCGAGGCCTACAAGGATTTCCTTGACCTTGTCGATGAAGTTCTGGCGCGGGCTCTGCTTACCCTGCATCACTGCCCCCCAAGGCAGGCTCGGTGCGATATTGTCAAAACCATAGATACGGGAGATTTCCTCGGACAGGTCTTCCATGCAGGTGCAGTCATTGCGCCAGGAAGGAACCTGGGCCACAAAGCCTTCGCCTTCCGTCTGAACAGAGAAACCCAGGCTCGTGAGGATTTCCATCATCTTGGCAGCGCTGAGCTGCGTCCCCAGACGGGCATTGATCTGCTCGGCGGTGTAATGGATCTCCGTCTGCTCTTTCTGCTTCGGATATACATCCACCATGCCCTGGGTTACCGTGCAGGCACCCATTTCCTGCAGCATCTGGCAGGCGCGGTCGAGGGCGCGGGGAATAGCTGTCACATCCACGCCGCGTTCGAAACGTCCCGAAGCCTCGGAGTGCAGGCCGCAGGCGCGGGATGTGCGACGGATGCTGGCGCCATTGAAGGATGCCGCTTCAAGGACAATCGTCGTGGTCTTTTCCGTCACTTCGGATTCGAGGCCGCCCATCACACCGGCAAGACCAGCTGGCTTTTCGCTATCTGCGATAACGAGCTCCGTACCCTTGGCAATACGGGAGCTGTCATCCAGCGTATGGAGGTTTTCGCCCTCTTTGGCCAGACGGGCCGTCAGGCTGTGGCCGGCGATTTCATCATAGTCATAGGCATGCATGGGCTGGCCCAGTTCCACCATGACGAAGTTGGTCACGTCCACTACATTATTGATGGCGCGGATGCCTGCACCTTCGAGACGCTGCTGCATCCATTCCGGAGACGGGCCAACCTTGACGTTCTTGATCACGCGGGCAGCAAAGCGATCGCAGAGATCGCTGTCGATGCCTATCTTGATCATGTCCGCAGCCTTAGCTTCGTCATCTTCTTTGACCGTGATTTCCGGATAGTGCGGCTCGTTGCCCGTAAGCACTGCTGCTTCACGCACGAGTCCGACAACGCTAAAGCAATCGGCGCGGTTAGCGGTGAGCTCGAATTCCAGCACGACATCATCGAGGCCCAGCACATCTTTGGCGGGTACACCAACCGGCGTATCGGCAGGCAGGATGTAAATGCCGTTCTTTTCTTCTTCCGTCAGCTTGGTAAGGTCCATCTTGAGTTCTTCAGCGGAGCAAAGCATACCATTAGAAGGCAGGCCGCGCAGCTTGCCCTTCTTGATATGCAGGCCATTGGGCAGATGTGCACCAACCATCGCCACCGGCACAACCTGGCCTTCGGCCACATTCTGAGCACCCGTGATAATCTGAATGAGTTCCGGCTCACCGACATTCATCTGACAAATCTGCAGATGGTCGGAATCCGGATGAGCTTCGAGCTTTTCGATACGGCCCGTCACCACTTTATCGAGACCTTCGTCCGCGCGGATAACATTTTCCACGGGAACGCCGGACATGGTGTATTTGTCGGCCAGTTCTTCGGCCGTTTCGTTAAATTTTATGTAATCGTTCAACCATTTAATGGAAACCTGCATGGTGTAACCTCCCTAATCAGAACTGCTGCAAGAAACGCACGTCATTGTCGTAGAACAAACGCAAGTCGTCAATGCCATAGGACAGCATGGCGATACGCTCTACGCCCAGACCGAAAGCAAAGCCACTGACCTCTTTCGGATCATAACCGCTCATTTCGAGCACATGGGGATGAACCATACCGGCGCCGAGGATTTCCAGCCAGCCCGTGCCCTTGCAGACCTTGCAGCCTTCGCCATGGCACATCACGCAGGAGATATCCACTTCGGCGGAAGGTTCCGTGAACGGGAAGAAGCTGGGACGGAAACGCACGCCTACATTCTCGTTGAAAATCTGATGGAGGAAGAGCTCCAGCGTACCCTTGAGGTCGGCAAAGCTGATGCCCCTGTCAATCACGAGGCCTTCCACCTGCGTGAACATCGGGGAATGGGTGGCATCGTATTCATCGCGGCGGTAAACGCGGCCCGGCGCAATCATGCGAATCGGCTTGTTGGGTTCGTTAGCCTGCATCGTGCGAGCCTGTACCGGGGAAGTCTGGGAACGCATGAGGATTTCATCCGTGATGTAGAAGGAATCCTGCATATCGCGGGCCGGATGATCTTTGGGCAGGTTCAGTGCTTCAAAGTTGAAATAGTCGCGCTCGATTTCCGGGCCTTCTTCCACGCTGAAGCCCATGTGCACGAAGATGTCCTTGATGCGCTGCATGGTCAGCGTCAGCGGATGCAGATGGCCCTGGGGAACATTGCGGCCCGGCAGGGTAACATCGATTTTCTCACTAGCCAGACGGGCAGAAAGTTCTTTCGCTTTAAGCTCGCCAGCCTGCGCGTTGATGGCCTCTTCCACTGCGGCCTTGGCCACATTGACGATCTTGCCCACTTTCGGACGTTCCTCAGCGGAGAGATTCCCCATGCCACGCAGGATAGCGGTGAACTCGCCCTTCTTGCCCAGATACTTCACACGGATATCGTTAAGTGCCGTCATATCGCTGGCGGCTTTGACTTCAGCTACAGCAGCAGCCTGAAGTTCAGCAATCTTTTCTTCCATTATTTACCTCCTGATGTTTTATCTGTAAAATCTAAAAAGCCCTCGCCCTCGTATGTCATAAGCATACACGAGGGGCGAAGGCTGAATTTCGCGGTACCACCCTGATTTATCACTTGAATCTCCATAACGCAGAGATGCGTCCGGCATTTCCTCCGGAAAGCTCCCAAGCGAACTTTCCATCCCCGGCCCTGTCTTCTCCCACCAACGAAGACTCTCTTAGAAGGCCTGCAAGATTTACTCTTCTTGTTCATCGCCACAATACATAGAATTGTAGCATAAAGACAGGGGGATTGCAATGTTTTTATTCCTCCGCCTGAACCATCTGTTTCTATTTGCCAATGCTTTCCTGAATGATGGCGCTGGGTGTCGTGTCGAGATAACGCCGGAACACCTGACAGAAGTTCTTATAATCGCCAAAGCCTGTCTGCCCGGCCACTTCATAGACACGCAATCTGCCTGTCCGCAGCAGCCGCACGGCCTGCTGCAGGCGATACTTGGCCAACAACGTGCCGAAGGTATCGCCTGTTTCCTCCTTGAGCTTGCGCGACAGATAGCTGACGGATACCAGCTGTTCTTCCGCTACCTGTTCGAGGCTGATATGGTTCTGATAGTTCGCCGTGATGGCCTGCCAAACGGCCCGCACGTAGGGATTTTTGCTGTCTGCCGCCCCGGTCATTTCCTGTTCAAAGGGCAGTTTTTCCTGCTGCACAGCCCCCAATTTACACATCAGCCTTGCCAAATCCGCATCGTCAACCGGCTTCAACAGATAATCAGCCGCCTGCAGTCGCAGTGCTTCCCGGACGTATTCAAAATCCGTATAACTCGTCAAAAAGACCAGCCTGGGCAGGATGTTTTCCGCCCGCAGCCTGCGGGCCAGTTCCAACCCATCCATATTATTCATGCGGATATCCGTAATCAGCACATCTGGCCGGAGCTCCCGTATCAAGGGCAAAGCTTCCTCCCCGTCTGCTGCCTCACCTGCAATTTCTGCTCCCATAGCCTCCCAATCCACGGTCTCCACCAGCCCACGCCGGATGATATCTTCATCTTCTACCAATACAATTCTCAGCATCTATATCAACCCCTCCTCTGCCACCCGCCGTGGCAGGCGCAATCTCACACAGTTCTCCCCTGCTCCGGACCGGATTTCCACACCGAACTGCCGGCCATAAAACAGCTGGATACGGCGATGGATATTGTACAGCCCTGTATGCGCCGTATCATTCTCCTCATTTTCCTGCAGCAAATGCCAAGCCTGCAGTGTCTCAGCAGAAAAGCCCCTGCCCTGATCCACGACATCCACCTGCAATTCATCGTCCAAACATTTTATTTCCAAACGCACGCTTCTCAAACCGCTTTTATCGGCGCCGTACTTTATGGCATTTTCCAACAAAGGCTGAAATAGCAGCTTGGGAATCTCACAAGCCAGTGCTGCCGAATCGATGTTCTCGGTAAAATCCAACCTTTTTCCAAACCGGTATTGCTGAATTTCCATATAACGGTGCACGTAGTCCAGATCATCGGCCAGCGTTACCTGCTGCAGGGAATTGTTGATGCTGTAGCGCAAAAGCGCCGATAATGCAATCAGCATCCGTATCGCAGCGGCGGGATCGAGTTTGACCATGTATTTGATATTTTCCAAGGTATTGAACAGGAAATGCGGATTGAACTGGGATTCCAGCTGGCGCATCTCAGCTTTGGCAGTCAGGCGTTCTACGGCCTGAGCCCGCAACTGGCTTTCTCGCTGCACACCGCGGAAGATCAGCGGTATCAACAGCAGGAAAAACAGCAGGGACAAGGCACTGCCCATAAGATAACGATCCAGCAGGCTGCGTACCGGCGTAAGCGCCACCACCTGCAGCCCTTGTGGCAAACGGCTCTGCGTCACATAGTAAATCTCCCGTCCTGCTTCTGCCAAACCACCATCCGTCGCGCAGAGTATCGGCAGCAGCTTTCCCTGCTCATCCACAGGCATCGCCTCTGCCGCTGCCGTTACATTATCGAAGGAATCCGTCACCGCCAGCAGGACTTCCGGATTCTCCTTGCCCGCAAAAATCTTATCACCGGAAATGATGATGACCAGAACGCCCTTGCCACCGTCCCCTGCTGCCACGGCCTTGCCAAGTGCCAGATCCTGTCTGGCCATATCCTTGCGGATGAACTCCCAGCACGGCCGGCTGCTCTGGTGCAGGCGCCGCAGGATGCCCCAATCCCCATGCTGCAAGCCTGAAGGCAGAACCGGCTGACTCCCTAAAAGCAGCTGCCCCTGCTCATCCAGCAGGTAAAAGTCCAGGGGAACCGCACTTTGATTCGCCACCGCATAAAGGTCGCCATAAAGTGCTGACCGGTCCTGATTACTTTGCGGCGCCAGTGCTCCCGATCCCGCCTGTATCCGATGCTCCATCTGTTGCAGGACAGACGCCCCATCCTGCAGCCCGCCTTCCAGCCGGTGAACCAGCTCACTTCGTACCGCCAGATTATTCGCCACAACATAATGATTCCAGGCATAGATGGTAAAGATCAGGCTGATGCCGCCAAACAACAGCGCCGGCAACAGGGCATATTTGAGCAGTGCCCGGCGAAAGGCCCGCTGAAAATCATACATACTAATCCTCCCGCCCGCAGAATCGATAAAACTTCGCCAACAAATCCGCCTGTGACACCGTATCATGCGCCTTTTCCCAACTGGCCGCTTCCAGCAATGGCGGAAGCAATGTCCGGTCATCCGGTGGCAGAACATCCTGGCGCACGCTGCGGCGATGCAGCTCGCGCACGATATACGCCTGCGCCTCCCTACTCACCAAAAATTCCACAAAAGCCTGCGCGGCTTCCTGATGTACTGTATCCCTGACAATGCATACCCCATCGGGAACACTGTGGACGCCTTCCTCCATATAGATTATCTTCACAGGACTGCCTTTGGCCGCCTCAAGGATTGCGGCCTCTTCAAAGGTGCAGCCGACTGCATATTTCCCCTGGGCTACACCTGCACATACGGCTTGCGAATCCGGCAGCAGCTGCCCCGCCAAATTCGCCCCAAAAGCCTGGACATAATCCCAGCCAGCTACGGTATTGCCTTTCCCCATCACATCCACCATATTGAGCAGGTGTGCATATGCCGATGACGATACCGCCGGATCGGCAAAGGCAATCCGCCCCTTGAGCCAAGGCGCCAGCAAATCCTTGTAGCCTGTGATTTCCCGGTCCCCCAGCAAATTCGTATTGACCAACAGGACGCTGGGCACATCGGTGAAGCGCGTCATGATACCATCCGTATTCCGGAACTGCGGCCGCATCTTATCGTCCTGCGATGACACATACGCAGTAAACAGCGCCCGCTGATCCTCCACCTTGGAAATGGCGCCGCCCCAAAACACATCTGCTCTTGCAGGCTGCTCCTTTGCCACACGATCCAAAAGCTCACCCGTGCTGCCATGCACCACCCGAACCGTGATTCCCGTCTGACGTTCAAACTCATCCACCAGCGGCTGCACAAAACGCTGTGGATGGGAACTATAGACAATCAGGTCCTCCTTTCCATGCTCCTGCACCGTATTACCACACCCACTGCAAACCAGCGCCACCAGCCATAGCAGCAAGCCCTGGCAGACCAGCTGCCAATATCTTTGCATAGATACCCCCCCTACTCCTATCCTACCATAAAGGCCGCCACAACGATATAGCAATCCATCCATTGTTCAAAATCAGCGATAATTATCCGTTTTTAACGGTTGTTTCTCTGCTTTACTGTTCCTATAATTAATAAGTGTTTGAATCCCCCGATAACTCCCCATTATCAGGCTTCCCCAAACTTGGATTCATATATGACAAAAGCCCCCGCACTGCGGGAGCTTTTTTATTTTGTGTTAGAATACCTTCCCGACCATGAACCAGATGCGGCTGCGGCTTTCGGCGTCGCGGGAGAGGTTGTCCGCAAAGCCGATACGCCGTGCGTAGTCTATTCTGGCAAACCAGTCGTTGGGCTGGGCGTAGGTCAGGCCAAAACCCCAGCCTTTCAGGGTGGTGGCATTGCTGCCGGATTTCTCTGCCTTTACCCAGCTGGCATCAAAGTAGGTGGAAAGTGTCAGGCCCTTGACTGGCGTATGTGGTGTAATCATCGGCCTTAAAGGTGACCGGGGCGGCGGTGATACTGCCGGTATTGAGGCTTCCTGCTGGGGCAACGGTGTAGTTCTTGGCCTTGTCCCCGGTGAGGGCGAGGCCGCTGTAAGGACGGTCTTGCCGGTGCCTACGTTCTTATTGTCGTAGGCAGCCGTGGCAGTAGAACTCAGGCTCAGGGCGGTTTTATCCGCCTCCACAATGCCCTCCACATTGGACAGGGAAAGGCTGACGGCAGTATTGCCGTCATAGACCTTGGTTACATTGCTTATGGTCAAGGTCTTGGGGGTAATCATGCTGACATTATTAACCCAGTTGATGCCCTCTGCCTGGGTAGAGGTTTTGGTGGAAGCAATGATGTTGTTGCCCACATCGGCGGTGCCGTCATATTCTTTGGCCTCGATATTATCCTTCCGCGTCATAAAGGCGGTGAGCAGGGGCGTGGTGGTTCCATCATAGATGCGCCATACAGCAGTGCGGCTTTGCCCATCTGGGGAAATGGAGTCGCCCCATTCGGCGAAGGTAGCCACCGCTGTAAGATTTTCGCTGTAAGCGTTGGTGGAAGTGCCGTTGCCGGTAATTGCGCCGCCGATCTGGTTCCTCAAATCAACCATATTTGCTGTCGCCGCAACACTTCCTGTTTCTGTGCTATACGCCTTGGCAAGCGTGCCACTGTTATTCCCCGTAATGCCGCCAGCGTAAAGGCTCCCTTGGTTCATGCCTATCACCATACTTGCCGTTATACTGCCTGACACCGGAGCGGTATAGTAAACAAAAATAAACAAACTATTCTCAAATATTAAATATTTTGTTATAATGTACGTAACGAACCTACGGGAACTGCACTTTAGAAAGGTTGAGCCGAGAAAAGAGCCTCGTTTCTACGTATTCGAGGAGACATCGCCCTTACGGCTTGTAAAAATGTCCAAGGTTGACGTAGACACCTCGTTCAGCGGCAAAGCCGCCTACATGAAAATAGCAAAAACAAGTAACCTCAAATAGCATAAGCCTATGAGGTAGAGGGCGTAGTGCTGCGTCCAGTTGTGGTAGTTGCTGCGTAGACCGCTTGCTTGGTTCGGACTAATCCGACACTCGGCTTGTCGAGAGCAGTTAATGAGCAACAAAATTTATAAAGATATTTAACATATATTGCTAAGTTTGTTTATAAATACAGCATAACCCTAAATCCATTCTCCAAGCATCTCCGTACAATTTAAGAAGGGATTACCGCCAATACGATAATCCCTTTATTTTGAATCGTCCACTGAAGCAGGACCTCTCTTATTTTGAATCGTCCACTAAAGCAGGACCTCTCTTATTACTCTCATTATAGCATAAACATACTATAGTATCAACCAATATTTTCCATTCGCCCGCCTTACTTGTTCCACAAATCAGCCTGCAGTTTCTGGAGCAAACTTTCCTGATACAGCACCTTTTGTTCGTGCCGCATGGCTGCCACCAAAGGCGTCAGCTGCGGGTGATTGCTTGTGGGCAGTTTTTTCAGCCGGTTTTCCGGCAAGGGCAGATTGGCCTGGGCGTACTCGTTCACAGACATATGCCAAAGGGCGGCTCCTTCGTAGCGATTCAGGATATGGCTGGCAATACTCAGGCCTTCCGGATCGAAGTCGCCGGCATAGAGCAGGCGAAAACCGCCTGCAGCCAGTCTATCCAGCAAGGCCCAGGAAGCAGCTTTCAGCTGGCCATGCAGGGCCACCAGCGGTACAGTCTTTTGCCTTGCCTGCAAACCGTCCAGCAATGTAGAAAACACACCGGAATTTTCCACGATATAGACCGCATCCGCTTTCTCTGACACTGGCAGGATCTGCCTGGCTGCCGCGATTTCCCGCAGGGGCACATTCAACGGGGCGCATACTTCGGCCGCCGTACGCCAATAGGCAATCTCCCGTCCATTTTCCGCATAAGCCTTCAGTCCATAAACCGTAGCAAAGTTCAGGATATCATCCCGAATCAGACGGTATTTATACAGCAATTCCGTACGCTCATCAGCAGCTGCCGGAACATGTCCCCCCTGCAAAAAGGCCAACGCCTGCAGGAAAAGCCGGCCTTCTGTACGGTCAAAATCCAGTGCATGGGGATTTTTCGCCACCCGATTGGCAAACAGGGGCAGGCGCTCATATTTTTCCGGCAGGCTCGCCAAGGCGCAGGCCACAGTCGCCAGGACATCTTCCTGCTGATACAGATCTTTGGCAAACAGGCGCAAATCTCCCTGAGCCAATGCCCGCAACCAATGCCTTACAGGTTCAGCCGGATATTCAGCCCGCAGACGGTCCATGATTGCCCGTCGCTTCACCTGTTCCTGTTGCCGCTCTTCCCGCTTAGTCATGAAATTTCCCGGCATCAGGGAAAGCAGAAAATCCGGCAAAGCAATGCTTCCGAAGCGGGTTTTCTCCCACGCAGCGGAAAAATCCTTATAAGAAACAAAATCCGCTTTTCCCGGCTTGCGGCGCAGAAAGGCTGATAAATCCCGTTGTTCCTCCACGGTAAGCACGGACAGGAGCACCCGCCCGCCAAAATGTCCCAGGCTGCGATACTTGCGGCAAAATTCCCCGGCCAGCTTCAGCAATATGGCATGCTCCCGGAAATACGCCGCCGCTTCCGCTAACAGCTTATCCTTCACGGCTCTCCTCCAGCATCACATCACGGCTTTGACCATTCCAGTGATAGCCCAGCACCGATACATAGTTGGCATTCAATGGGCGCAGCAGCTCATAGATATTAAGGCTGGGCACCACATCATAATCGCCCCAGATAGCCTGGGAGTTCATGATGTAGTTGAAGCCCATCTGCTCCACCAAGCGGAACATATCCCGCATATTCTGCTCATCCACCCCGGCAAAGGCCTCATCCAGCGTAATCAGGCGCGGCGCGTCCTTGCCAGCATCCAGATAGCGGGAGTAGGCAGCCGAGAATAGCGGTACATACATGGCCATAGCCTTTTCACCGCCACTGAAGCGGAAGAATGCCCTATCCGTAAGTTCCCTCCGCTGAATCTGCTCACCCTTATCATAGTAAAGACGGAAACAGAACCACTGCCGGTAATCCAGCTGTTCCCGCACGGAAGCCTGAAATGCCTCCGCATCTTTCTCCTGCAATTGAGCCTCTTCCCTTGCCCGCCGTATGCGGGAAGAAAAATGCTTCTCCAGGCGCTTCATATCCGCTTCCTTCATCAATTCCGGATCGCTGTGCAAGAGTTCCACCAGTTCGGCCGTATCCAGCTCGTTGTCGCCCTCCCCGGTAAGGGGCTTCCACTCCAGCCGGAACCGCAGCGCACTGGAAGTTTCGCTTCGGGCCATAAGCTTGTTCATCTTTCTGATCCAATCCTCTGCACCATAGATTTTTTCACTGATAGTGCGGCCGATGCTGTTGAGAATAATTTCCTGATAGATTCGCTTATCCTGCTCAGACAGCAGGCTTTCCTGTTCGAGCAGATGGTCTTTGAGCTGCTGTAGCTGCTCATAGGGACTCAGCGGTTTGCCACCGGCCTCAGTCAGGGCCAGCTGCCGCACGGCATGATCCCGCAGAGTATCCAAACGAGGCAGGAAAATCTCCTCATCTTCCGGGGAAATTTCCGGTAAATCGCCCAGTTCATCCACATTTTCCCGCAGGGAAAAGCGATACTCGGCAATTTCATCCCGCTGTCTGGCATACTGGCTTTCCACATCCTGGGCCAGAGAATGCAGTGTCTTGTTGTCACGGCTCTTTTGCCGGGCCTGCATAAGCTCCCGCAGATTCTTCTTGTCCAAATCCACAAAGCCCCGCTTCTGCTCAGCCTGCAGAAGTTTCTGCCATAAAACCAGCAGCTTTCCATAGACCTGCTGCCGGCGCCAGCTTTGCTCCAGCTGACTAGCCAATGTCTGCCGGCTGCTTTCATTCTGTCCCAGCAGCTGGGATACCTGCCGGATTTCCTGGGGGATATGCCTGAGGCGTTCCACCACTTCGGCAATGCGGGCTTCAATGGCCGCCGCATCCATCCGGGCCAGCTGCTCCTGCAGGGCAGCGATATTCTTCTCCAGCCGGGCGATATTCATATCCTTGTCCAGCAGTTCTCCCTTGAGGGCATCCACTTCCTCCCGGACATATTCTGCCTCCTGACTCTGCTGCCGGAACAGCTCCGCACTATGGGCATAGTTAGCCTGCATAAGGGTGAGCTTGTGCCAGACTTCGCCATAATCGTGGAGGGCGGCTAAAGCTTCCTCATAGGCAGCGGCGGAAAACGCCAGCCCCGTATCGCCACGCTCAGCAATGATTCCGGCCCGTTCGTCCCGCAGTTCCAAGGTCAGCTTCTTCTGCCTGTCCGCCAGTTCACCCAGCCTGTGCTGCTGTCGTTCAATATCCCGTTCCCGGCTGCGCAGTTCATCATAAACCGACTGTACCTCCTGCTGATTCGGGAAATCCTCCCGAGCCTTCAGCAGGCAGTCATTTTCAGCCAGCAGGCTGCTTTCCTGCTCCTGCACATGGGCAAGCTCTGCCTGCAAGCCGGCAATTTCCGCTTCCTTAGCGGCAATCTGCTGACGGCGGTAATTTTCCCGGGCCTGCTTGCCGATAAAGAGCGCTGCCGGGCGCTGGGCTGCCCGTCCTGCCAGTGTACCGAGCCGATAAGCTCCATCCACCACATTCAGGGCAATGCCATTGCCCTTGCCGTATACTTCACTGCTGATGGCAATGCTGCCCAAAACGTCAGCAATGCGTTCCCTGGCGATACCGCTCTCTCCGGGCACAGGTTCCAGATAATCCAGCAAGGATTCAGCCAGCATCACTGGCTCGCCGCTGAAGAGCACCGTGCCCCGCATGGAGTCCGGCAGTTTTTGCGCCGCCTCATTGGAAGCCAGCAGCAGAGAGTTCAGCAAGCCAGCTTCCAGCAATGCCGATTCCAGCCGTTCCCGCATGGCCGGGGAAACCGTGCTTCTGTACTCCGTGGCTTCGTATAAGGGCACATAGGCGATGCCCTGGGCTGTCAGTTCCTGACGGGCAGCTGCCCAGGCTTCCTGCAGTTCCGGTTCAGCCGCCTTTGTCTGACGCAGGCTTGCCAGTTCTGCCTGCGCTTCGGCCAGCTGACCGGTCAGTTCCTGCTTATTCAGCTCCACCTTGCCGATAGCTGCATTCAGGCTGCGCTGCTTCTCGCTGACAATGGTTCCCAGCTGATTCTGGATATCCAGCCAGGAGGTTGTGCCCAAAAGTTCCCGCAAACTGCCAGCTAGGCGGATTTCTGCGTCTTTGTCCATTGGCAGCAGGGCCTGCCAGCGGTCTTTCCATTCATAGAAGGCCTTGACCAGATGTTCCCGTTCCTGGGCCAGCATTTCTGTCAGCCGTTCTTCTTCATGGCGGTACTGATCCAGCCGGCGGTTTTCCTCGCCCAGTTCCTGCTCCCATTGCTGCAGCTTTTCCAACGACTGCTCGTACTGCAGCATCTGCTTATGAAGTTTCTGCAGGCTCTGCAGCTGATTCTGCCGTTCCCGGCGCCAGAGACGGAAATGCTCCTCACAATCCGGCGAGGACAGCTGGAAGCCCTCCTGAAAAGCGGCGTGGCTGTCAAAGTCCGCCTGCTCCGCCAGATCCGTCAAATCCTCCAGAATATCAGCCACCTGTTTTTCCAATTGGGCCAGATCAGCCTCTTCCTGCCGCATCTGCTCCTGCAGGGACAGTTCCCGCCGGCGTTTTTCCAGCAGGCTGTCATCCTTACGCTGTTTCTCTGCCTGCTCTTTAGCCAGCTGCAATTCTGCTTCCTTTTTCCTTTCGGCAGCCTTATAGGCTTCATGCTCCTGCAGGCTGGCCTGTTCCTGCCGCAGGGCTTCTTCTTCCACCGTCAGGCTCTGCAACCGCTCACTGGCCTCTGCCGCCTGTTTTTCTGCCGCCAGCAGTTCCTCCTGCTGGGCCCCCGCCTGCTTGTTCAGACGGTTGAGGGCCTTCTGGCAATCGGCCTCAGCCAAAGCCCGCTCTGCCAGCACCGCCGTATTATAGGCGGTATACGCTCGGCAGATATTCTGAAAGGCCCCCCGCTCCCGCTTGAGCTGTTCGATTGCCAGCCTGGTCTTTTCCATATTTTCCAGCGTCTCCGCCAAAGGCCGCAAATCCTCATCCGAAAGGGTGGGCAGAGAGGCATTCAAAATCTCATAGATAACACTGGGCTTGAAATCCCGGGATAATTTCGGACTGCGAAGCTGAATGAGCAGCTTCATCAATTCCTCGTATTTGCGGATATCCTCATAGCCAAAGACATACTGATTCACCATGGCCATGTATTCCCGCTGCTCCGTGGTCACCCGGCCGTCCTGGCCGATGGCATTTTCCAATTCCCGGCGGGTCAAAGGAATCTTCTGTTCTTCTCCCGTTTCCGGATTCTTCGTCAAATGATAGAGAGACAGATCCTCGCCGATACGGCGGCCATTCTGCAGCACAAAGCCCCAAAAGTCCACCTTGGAATTGCCTCGGCGGGCATGGAGGCCAATGCCTGTGGTGATGTACTGCTCACTATTTGCCCGCTTGTATTCCAGATAAAGATAGCCAGTACGTTCCTCGTATTCGCTGATTTCCTTTTCCCCCAACAGATAATCATCCATGGTACGGGATTTGGAGCCAAAGCTGTCCAGACGATCCGCCCGCTTCACGCCATCCAGCAGCACCGTAATCAGGCTCTGCATAGTAACGGACTTGCCAGAACCGTTGCTGCCCCGCAAAAGCAGCCTGCCATCGGCAAAGTAAAACTCCGCCTCATCATAATACCAATAATTCAAAATGCCTGCCCGATAGGCCTGCCAACGATTGTCGCTCATTCCTTGTCCTCCGTTTTGCCCCGCTTGGCACTCTTGCCTGGCTGATAATCCGTGGGATAGTTGCCATCATAGCGCAGCAGGGCCGGCAATAATGTAATCAGGCCATCCTCTGCCACTTTGGTCATGCCCCAGGCCGTCATTTCCGCCAGCACATTCTCCGCCAGCCGCTTGACGCTCATCTCCCGGTATTCCTTGGTCCAGCCGTGGCCCACAGCCGCCTGCAATTTCTCCATATGCACCTGCCATTCCGTTTTGCTCAGGGAAGTCACCTGTGGCGAAAGCTCCCGCCAATAATGGGCAAAATGCAGCAACACATCATGAAGCCCCCGGAACCGGACCGGGAAACTGTCCTTGACCCAGGATGACTGCTCATGGGAAACCGCCATCACGGCATCCTGATAAAGTTCCACATGGAGGCCGAACCATTCCAGCATCGCCTCTTCCAGCCGGCCATGGCGCTTGCGCAGATAGAGGAAATCCCCTTCCGACTCTGTATCCCGATAGTACACAGGACTTAAGAGCACTTCCCGATATAGCCTGTGCCGCCGCTGCCGCAGAGCCGTGGCCTCCTCATCAATCTCCGGCATGAAATCCGCCGCCCCCAGTTCTGCCAGGCTGTCATAGGCCCCCAATTCCTGGGGGAAATTCCGCAGGAAGTACCGGGCCAATGTCGTCACCTCATAGAGTGCCTCGCCGGCAATATTGCCATCGCTGCCATAGCCCTGACTCAAAAAGGCCACGCTTTCATCATCCACAATCTGCAGGATTCCCTCATCGGCCAGATATTTCAGCACCCGGATCAGGGACTTGCGCCAGTTGTAGGATTCCCAATTCAACTTAGGAGTATAAGCATCCTCCGGATAATAGGAAAGCAATGCCTCAGCCAAATCCCCCAGCAGGAACTGCCCGCCGGCCTCATATTCTTCCAAAAAGGCCATGACGCAGGCCAGCAGCACATAATCCTCCACGCTCTGCATGGCCTCTATGCCCATAAAAGGCCGGGGATTGGCGGGGATTTTCTCCAATTTGTAAAACTGCGGCGTTACCAGCAGAGGCCAGCCGCATTTGTCACGGAAAAATTGCCGCAGCGCTTTTTCGTTACGGCGTACCAGTAAGTATTCATCGGGCATGTCCTTGCGGGTTACCCAGCGGTTTTCCACAAGCAGCTGGGCGGCCTGCCGAAGTTCATCCTGTCCGTCTGTAATTGCCATCTGTTATCCGTTTCCTTTCTGCAGCCGAAACTTCATGGGAGGCAGTGAGAATTCACCATCCTCGCAGTACAGGGTAATGCGCCCTTTCACCTGCCGGTCATAGATAAGTTCCACCGTGCTGCCCAGTTCCGTGCGCACAGGATTGCGCTGCAAAGCACGGTCCACCCAGCTCAGCAGCATCTGCCGCGCCTCGCGGCTGATAACAGGCAGCGAGGCAAAATCGATTACGCCATCAGCGGCCAGGCCATTCATCACCGCTGCCAGCTTTTCCTGCTGGGCCAGATGCTGCTGACGGGCTTCTTCCTTAGCCGCAGCATACTGCCGGATGGGTACCTGCCGCTGGCGTTCCCGATAGGTGCTCACCCGTGGCTTCAGCTCAATCCTCGTCGGCGCTTCATCCTGGATATGGCTGTTCATATCCTCCATTTCCCGGCTTTCCCCATAGAAATGCCGCCCGCCGGCAGGGCCAAAGGCCACGGCACTGAGGCAATCCGCCTCCTCCTTGCTGGAGAGATGGGAGAACCAACGCGCTAATTGGATATACTCAGCCTTGCGGTTGCGGAAGGTCTGATGCTGTTCCGCCAACCGCTGGGCAAATTTCGTAATGCGGCGGATGGTGTCCACCGTTTCCTTGGACAGGGCTGACAGCTCGCTTTCCCGATAACTGTTGCCCATAAACCATTCCCGCATAACCAGAAAACTCTCCTGATAATCTTCCATGTAGGTTTCCCGGCTCTTCTCCTCCCCCAGCCGGGGAATGGACAGCTGATAATCCGTCAGCCGGGAAAATAAGGCTGCCTCCTGCTCAGGTGTGCTGCCCTGAAAGAGATTTTCCATCCGCTTGGCCGACCGCTGCAGGCCAATGACAAAAGTCTGCAGATATTTGGTAAAACGATCCTTATACACTACAAAGGCTATGGTCTGCATCCGTTCTTCCACCTTGGCGCTCTTCAGATGGGCCAGATAATCGGAAGAATTCTGCACCAGTGTATGGAAATAATGCTCCAGATCCCCCCAGGTCTGATTCAGTTCCTTCGATGTAAGTTCCTGCCCGGACACTAAAAAATCCCGTAAGGCGCGCAGAATGCGGTCAAACTGAGTGGTTTCCAGTGAACCGTTAAACTCCGTGCCCAGGGATTGCAATTTCTCCACCATGCGCTCAATCTCCACCGTATAAGGCGTGCATTGATAGCGATAGCGTTTCTTCTTAAAGTCCGCAATGCTCTTGGAACGTCCTGTTTCCTGATGGGGAATAAGGTTTTTCCAGCCAACCAGCGTAGCAAGATCCTGCTCCAACTGCTCGAAAGTATACGCCTGAAAATGAGAATCCTTTTTCAGCTCGTGAAAAATATCCTCAGGATAAACATAGGTCTGCATATGTTCATGACGCTTAAAGCAAAAATGCAAAATAGAGCGATAGCGCCAGGTATTGTCCGTATTCAAATAACTGACTTCCGCAATACGGCGAAAATCCTGCTCCTCCATAAACAGCCCCCTCTCTTCATAATGCCACCATAAGACAGTATAGCAAAAGCCCCCACCCAGCACAAGATGGTGTGCTCCCCGTCAAGTGGACAGGTAAAAAAATAAAAATATTCATTGCTGCTCGCAACTAATGCGAGCAGCTTTTTTCATGCAGCTCCAACCAGTTTTTCGTGGTACTCACTTGGGGTTCGTATGCCTAAATGACGCTGTGGTCTGTCATAAGTGTAATATCTTATATATTCCTCTATTGACTCAACCAACTCTTGCCGGGAAGTAAATCTGCGCCTGTAGTACATCTCGCGCTTCAAGATACCCCAGAAGCCTTCCATGGGGCCATTGTCTAGGCAATGTGCTACACGGGACATGCTTTGTGTCATACCGGCCTGTTCAATTTTGGCGCGGAACAACTT
>NZ_FNJQ01000051.1 GCF_900104055.1 Pseudoselenomonas ruminantium | reverse complement strand
CGTTTAGCGGAAACAGCAAAAGTACGCCCCCGTTCACCCCTGACTGCGTATGTGCGGGATTATTTTGGCACGAACTAACCGACAAACTGCAATTTATGTGTGAATAAGGGATAACAGTTTTTAGGGCGCGTTTTTAGGCAGGAAAAAGTCCAATCTGTGGCGAAATAATGGTATAATATTGGATGAAAACCATAAGGGAGGCATATATATGATTATTCCAGAAAAAAATCTGATGAAACTGGCTAACGGCAGCGATGTGCGCGGCGTGGCCATTGAAGGTGTGCCCGATGAACCGGTGACCTTGAGCGTGGAAGCTGCCAATGTCATCACCAGTGGCTTCCTGGATTTTCTGGCCGAAAAGCTCGGCAAGAAGAAAAAGGAACTGCGCATTGCGGTAGGCCATGATTCCCGCCTGTCGGCCGGAGATTTGAAGAAAGCCGTGCTCAATGCCTTGACGGCTGCCGGTGTTGTAGCCGTGGACTGTGGCCTGGCTTCTACGCCGGCCATGTTCATGTCCATCGTGTTCCCCGAAACCAAGATGGACGGTTCCATCATGATTACCGCCAGCCACTTGCCCTATAACCGCAATGGCTTGAAATTCTTCACCAAGGACGGCGGTGTGGAACACGATGAAGTCCTCACCATCCTGAAGAATGCCTCCCGTAATCCCGTAGTCGAAGGCGATTTGGCGAAAGTGCAGAAATATGACCTGATTGAGCGCTATGGCCATCACCTACGCAAGAAGATCCGTCAGGCTCTGGGCGGGGAAAATGAACCACTCAAGGGCATGCATGTTGTCGTAGATGCCGGTAATGGT
This sequence comes from Pseudoselenomonas ruminantium, assembly GCF_900104055.1. GTDB lineage: Bacteria > Bacillota > Negativicutes > Selenomonadales > Selenomonadaceae > Selenomonas_A > Selenomonas_A ruminantium_C. The sequence goes on along the minus strand of NZ_FNJQ01000051.1, from coordinate 15,870 downwards.
GCTGGCGGCTTCTTTGCCTCCCAGGTGCTGGGCCGTCTGGGCGCCGATACTTCCGGCAGCGTCTTCCTTGAACCGGATGGCAATTTCCCGAACCATATCCCGAACCCCGAGAACAAGCAGGCTATGGCCGCAATCCGGAAAGCTGTGCTGGACAGCCATGCTGACCTCGGCTTGATTTTCGATACGGATGTTGACCGCATGAGTGCCGTGCTCAAGAACGGCAAGGAAATCAGCCGTAATGCCCTGATTGCCATGATGGCGGCAATCCTCGCGCCGGACTATCCGGGCAGCACGATCATCACGGACTCCGTAACCAGCGACGAGCTGACCATCTTCCTTGAAAAGGAACTTGGCCTCAAGCATCTGCGTTATATGCGCGGTTACAAGAATGTCATCGACGAGTGCATCCGCCAGAACAAAGCCGGCACGGTTTCGCCGCTGGCTATCGAGACTTCCGGCCATGGTGCTCTGTCCGAGAACTACTATCTCGATGATGGCGCATACCTGGCTGTTAAGTTGCTGATTGCCGCTGCTAAGGCCCGCGCCAAAGGCAAGAAATTGTCGGATCTCGTGGCTAAACTGGGTGAACCTGTGGAAGGTCAGGAATTCCGCCTCAAGATCAAGGGCGAGGAAAACTTCCGCGCCTATGGCGAAGGCGTGCTCAAGACCTTTGAGGAACGGGCAGCAGAAGCAGGCATCAAGATTGCCAAGCCGTCCTATGAAGGCGTGCGTCTGGTATTCCCGGATGGCTGGGCACTTCTGCGCATGTCCCTGCATGATCCCAACATGCCGCTGAATGTGGAAAGCCGCAAAGCAGGCGGTGTACAAATTATCGCTGAAAAAGTAAAGGAGTTGCTCACCGGCTTCAACAGCCTGGATATGAGCGTGTTTGAAAAATAATGAGCAAGTCAACACTGGCCGAGGATACCGCTCAGGCCATCATCAACTACATCATCAAGAATGAATTGCAGCCTGGGGATAAACTGCCCACGGAACCCGTTTTCATGGAAAAGCTGGGCGTGGGGCGGGGAACCCTGCGTGAGGGAATCAAGCTGCTGGCGGCCCGGAATATCCTGGACATCCGTCAGGGGGCAGGTTCCTTTGTCTCCCATCAGCGGGGGATTCCCGATGATCCGCTGGGGCTGACCTTTATCGAAGATGATGCCGATCTGATCGTCGATATGCTGGACGTGCGCCTGCTGTTTGAGCCGCATGTGGCAAGGCTGGCGGCTACTAAAGCCAGCGAGGAGGAAAAGGCCGAGATTCTGGCACAGGCTGAAGAAGTGGAACGCTGCATAGCAGAAGGTGAGTCCTATGTGACGGCCGATGCCCGCTTCCACCGGCTGATTGCCGAAGCCAGCGGTAACCGGGTGTTTGGTAACCTGACCTATATTCTCAATACATCCATTGCCAAGAATATCGAGATCACAAAGGATGTACAACGGGACAGCAACACGATCCGCTATCACCGCAAGATTGCCGAAGCCATAAAAGGCGGCCATCCGAATGATGCGGCCAGCTATATGAACATGCACTTGCAGCTTTTGCGGGAGTTCGCAAGAGAAAAAAGGCAATAAGAACATTCTCCATTGGAAAGCAAAACGTTAGAAGATGAGGTCTGAAAGACCTCATCTTTTTTGTGTATACCTATATTGAAAAGTTGACATTTTCAGAAAATAAATATATAATAGTCATATGATGAATTTATAGGTATTATAGGAGAGTGGTTTTATCTAAAAGGGGGAGCCTTTATGGAAAAAGTATGTGCAGATTGGCCGGCAAAAGCCTTTGATGAGCAGCTGGTCAGTGGTAAATACTGGGACGAATTCGCAGAGAATACCAAGGCGGCGGCTACGGAACTGATCCATGCCGGTACCTGGCAGGAAGCTGAGCAACTATTGCAGGGATTGGTACAGGACATGGAAGCCAAGGAAATCCTGGCCGTAGGCGGGGAGGAAAATCCGCGTTTAGGTATGATGTATCAGCACCTGCAAGGCGATGGCCGCACGGTCTATACGGATAAATTCGAGATCGCTGAGCATGCACCGCAGGCGGATCTGGGCATTTCGACGGCAGAATTCGGCGTAGGGGAGAGCGGCAGCGTCTGTGTGGATACAGCCTCCTACGAATCCCGGGTTACGGGGATGCTTCCCCCGACACATATTGTTTTCCTGCAGGCTGACCATATGGTGAAGAATATCGACACAGCCTTCCGGGTGATTGCCAAGGTTTACAAGAAAGGGTATATGGGCTTTATCACCGGCCCGTCCCGCACGGCAGACATTGAACGCGTATTGAGCCTCGGGGTGCATGGCCCCGGCAGATTTATCGTGATTGCCGTTGATGAACCGGCACAGAGGAGGGCTTGACCATGGCAGTAAAGGAAAAACGCAATATCCGCAAGGAAATCCATAATAAACTTGACGATAATGTCATGCAGGGCGCTTTGGCCAAATTCACTTCAGAATATCCCATGGCCCGGCTCAAAGCTTATGCCAATGTGGACAGCATCGATGACCTGCGCGATGACCTGCGCACGATGAAGCGTTGGGCTGTTGACCATATCGATGCGCTGGCTGATGAATTCCAGCATTCCGTTGAGGAACGCGGCGGTAAGGTCTTCCGCGCTGCCACTGGCGATGATGTGAAGAAGATCCTGTTGCAGATCTGTGAGGAAAACGGCGTACACCGCATCGTCAAATCAAAATCCATGGCCACGGAGGAAATCAAGCTCAATGGGGCGTTGGAAAATGCCGGCCTGCATGTGCGGGAGACGGACCTCGGTGAATGGATGCTGTCCGTTGCGGGGCAGAAGCCTTCCCATATGGTTATGCCGGCTATCCATCTCAACAAGGAACAGTGTGCGGGCTTCTTCGAACAGGAACTGCACGAGGAAGTGCCCAGCGATATCTCCTATATGATCCATACAGCCCGCCGCGTGCTTAGAGAGGAATTCCTGCATGCAGACCTGGGCATCACGGGCGCGAACTTCGGCATTGCAGAAAATGGCGCGATCGGCCTGGTGACTAATGAGGGCAATGCCCGTCTGGTCACGACTACGCCGAAGATCCATGTGGTGCTGATCGGCTATGAAAAACTGATCCCGAAGGTTAAGGATGCAGCCAAGATCCTGCGCCTGCTGCCACGCAACGGCACCTGCCAGCGCATGACGAGCTATATGACTATGGTTTCCGGGCCTACGCCCATCATCTATAAAAAAGATGGCAAATGGGTGGAGGAAAACCGCAAGCAGTATGTGATTCTGTTGGATAATGGCCGTCTGGCTGCAGCCAAAGATCCCAAGATGAAACAGGTCTATCAGTGCGTGCGCTGTGCTTCCTGCCTTAATGTCTGCCCCATCTGGCGCATGGTTGGCGGCCATGTTTACGGGCATATCTATTCCGGCGGCATCGGCGCTATCCTGACGGGGCTCTTGGGCAATATGGAGGCATTCTCCAAGTTCAGTGATCTCTGCATTGGCTGCCGTCAGTGCACAACGATTTGCCCGGGCGAGATTCCCATCCCGGACCTCATCGACGAACTGCGGGCACGGTATGTGAAGAAATATGGTCTTTCCATGCCGGAGAAAACCGCATTCCAGCATATACTCACGCACCGCAAGGTGTTCCACTCTCTGTTGCGCATTGGCTCTGTGGCTCAGAAGCCCGTGCAGTCCGGCAAGTTTATCCGCCATCTGCCCTTGTTCTTTTCCGGCATGACAGATGGCAGAAGTTTGCCGGCCATTGCGGCTAAACCATTGCGTGACCGGACGGAGGAACTGTGCAGACATAATCCCAAGACTCCTGTGATGACGGCGGCCTTCTTCAGCGGCTGCAATATGGACTTCGTCTTCCCGGATACGGGCGAATCCGTGGTCAAGGTCCTGCAGGATTTGAATATCGCCGTGACCTATCCACAGGAACAGACCTGCTGTGGCAAGCCGGTCTTGGGCATGGGCGACAGGGATACCGGCAAGGTTATTGCCAAGCAGAATATCGAAGCACTGGAAGCTACGGGAGCTGATGTGATCATCAGTGCCTGCCCGACTTGCGCCGAGACCTTGGAGCGTACCTATAAGGAACTCTTCAAGGACGATGCCGAGTGGAAGGCCAGAGCTGAGGCGGTGGCTGGCAAGGTGCGCGAGTTCACGAGCTTCGTGGCCGAACAGTACAAGGCTCAGGGCCGCACCCTGCCGCAGGCAGAACGCGGCAGCCGCATCACCTATCACGATTCCTGCCATATGCGCCGTGGCTTAGGCGTTTGGGAACAGCCGCGTGAGCTCATCAAGATGACGGGCGCAGACTTTGTGGAGATGAAGGACAGCGACCGCTGCTGCGGCATGGCCGGTGCTTTTGGCGTCAAGTACAGCGAGATTTCCAAGCCGATACTCCATGACAAGCTGGAGAATATCGGGAACACCAAAGCCGATACGGTCGCAGTTGCCTGCCCCGCCTGCATGATGCAGATCGGCGGCGGACTCAATCAGCAGAACCCGGGGGTTCGTGTCAAACATGTGGCCGATATCCTGGCTGAGTGCATCGCAGAACGATAATTCTGTGCCGCTGATGTGGCGGGATTTGCTACTGTCAATGCGCAGAACTGTTAAGTTTAAAATAATGTTTACCCCCTGAGTCAAGCGGGAAAAGCCTGAATTCGCTGTGTTCAAACAGCAGGCTTTTCCCGTTTTTCTATCGACAAAAATTGTGTAAAAGCGTTATAATAAAATGAAAATAGTATGAAAGTTTATCTGCCTGTGGGGAGGGTGTCGTTTTGCGTATCATCGTGGTTGGGGCTGGGAAGCTGGGCTACAGCATTGCCGAGCTTCTGTCCAAGGAACAGTTTGATGTGGTGGTTATTGATAAGGATGAAAGTCAGCTGGAGGCAGCGAAGAATACGCTGGATGTGCTGACTATTGCAGCCAATGGTGCCAGTCCGATCACCATGGACGATCCGGACGTGCGGGATGCAGATATCCTGATTGCGGTAACCGCCAGCGATGAGGTCAATATGGTGGCCTGCGTGCTGGCCAAGAAGCATGGCATCAAGCATACGATTGCCCGCATCCGCGATATGAAGTTCATGTCCGAAGCCAAGGATTATCTCAAGCAGAATTTCGATATCGATGTGATGCTGAACCCAGAACTCATCACGGCCAATGAAATCAATCGCATCCTGATGACGCCAGCCGCCTTGGATGTAGAAGATTTTGCGCATGGTAAGATTCGTCTTTTCGAAACCAAGATCCACCGAAAATCGCCGCTGGTAGGCAAGCCGTTGAAGGAAATTCAGCTTCCCCGGGGCGTGTTGGCCGGGATGATCTTCCGGGACCATCGCATGATTATCCCGCATGGTGATGACAGCTTTCAGTCGCAGGATAATGCCTATTTTATCGGCATTCCCGAGGAAATCGAAAAGTTCAGCCAGAAACTGGTGCAGCGTGATGCCAGAAAACTCCATCGCGCCCTGATCATCGGCGCGGGGCGGGCGGGCCGTGCCCTGGCTCAGCAGCTGGACGGGCAGGGAGTTCATGTCAAGGTCATCGATCTGGACCGGGAGCGCTGCCAGCTGATGGCGGGGATGCTCAACAATGGCATTGCCATCTGCGGGGACGGTACGGATATCGACCTGCTCATCGAGGAAGATGTGGCGCATGCGGATGTGGTCATCTGCCTGACGGAAGATGACAAACTGAATCTGATGCTGGCGCTCTTGGCGCGCCACTTGTCTGGGAACCGTACAAAAACAGTCGTGCGCGTGTCGCGCAATGAATATGTGGAACTCATGGAAAAAGTTGGTGTGGATATCGTTCTGTCAGCCCGCCTGCTGTCGGCCAGTGAGGTCCTGGCCTTCGCCCGTCGGGGCGGCGTGGTGTCCGTATCCCTGTTGGAGGGGGCCAAGGCTGAAGCCGTGGAGGTTATCGTGCAGGAAGGTGCACCGGTGGCCGGCCAGAAGCTCATGGATGTGAAGCTGCCCCGTGAATGTCTGGTCTGCGCCTATGTACGTGATGGCGAGGCCAATATCCCGAATGGTCATACGGTGCTGCAGCCAGGAGATAGTACGATCCTGTTCATCCAGACGAAGTTCTCGCAGCAGGTCATCAAGTATTTTAAGGGAAAGGAATAGGCGGTTGCCTGGGAGATAGTAAGCCTTATGCGCATGGAGAAGGAAACAGGCCTGGAGCTTTTTTGGCTCCTGATGGGACAGATGTCAATGCTTATGGGCGGGGCACTTATCGTGCCCTTTGTTGCTGCGCTTATCTGGCATGATACAGAGGCGTGGCTTTTTGTCCTGCCGGCAGTTTTTGCCTATGGTCTGGGGCGGAAGATGCTGGAACTGGGAACCTCAGAGGAAAGAGGCCGTCAGCTGACCATCCGGGAGGGCGTATTCTTCATGTCCTTTGTCTGGATCTTCATGGGGGCTATCGGTCTGATGCCCTATGCGATATCAGGGCTTTTCCCGAGTTTTGCGGCAGCGTTCTTCGAGGCTGTTTCGTCGTTGACCACAACCGGCTTGTCCTGCCTGCCCTTTGACCGGGTGGGACTCCCGCGGGCATTGCTGCTTTGGCATGGTATCATGAGCTGGCTGGGGGGACTGACCTTTGTCGTCATCATGGTGACGGTGCTGCCGCAGGTCAGCGGTTGTTTTGGACTGACGCTTTCGGCCCGGCAGTCCATATTCTTCAGCCCTGTATGGAACAAGATGGCGCAGTCGGCTCGGCAGGGAACGACGGTTTATGCGGTGCTGACGGTCCTGTCGGCTGCGGTCTATTATCTGGCAGGGTTAGATCCCTTCGAATCATTGCTCCGGGCCATGGTGACCATATCTTCCAGCGGCGGCACATCGGCTTATGCCTTCATCTACTACGATAATCCGGCCTTGGAACTGGCGGCTTTTGCGGCGATGCTGATGTCCAGCCTGAGTCTGCTGCTTTTGTGGCGGGCCTGGAAGATGAAAAGTCCGTTGCTGCTATGGGGGGATACGGAAATTCGGCATTTTCTGTTGGTGGTGCTCCTGGCGGGGGCTGTCCTGGCGGGACATCTCTACTTTCAGGGCGTCTATGATTTTACGTCGAGCCTGCGTTATGGTTATTTCCAGGCGATGGCCTTCATCTCCACCAATGGTTTTGTGGCGGCGCCGTTCTGGCTATGGCCATCTTTTGATGTCTATGTCTTGTTCCTGCTGGTCTTTGTCGGCGGCTGTATCGGCTCGGCAACTGGCGGGCTCAAGATCATGCGCCTGTTGGTGTTGCTGCGCCTGTCCTGGGCAGAACTGCGGCGCACGCTGCATCCCCGCATGGTGGTCATGCTGAAGGTGGATGGACTGCCGGTGCCGGTGAAGATCGTGGGGCGGATCCTGTCGTTTTTCTTCCTGTACACGCTGGTGTTTGTCACGTTTGCCCTGTTGCTCTCCCTGAGCGGCATCAGCATAGTGCAGGCGCTGGGGCTGGCAGCCGGATGCCTTACGAGTACCGGGGCATCAGCGGCATTGTTTGGCGTTGACAGTTTGAATATATTGCCGGATTGGGCGAAGCTGGTCTGCAGTCTGCTGATGATCATGGGCCGGGTGGAGATTTTTTCCTTCTTAGTGCTGCTGGACATGGGGCGGCGCAGCTTGCAGAAGAGGTGGTGACAGGATGGATGTGCGCATTGTCTATTATGTGTTGGGGCGGCTGGTGATGGCCGAGACCGTCACGATGTTCCTTCCTTTCGCCATGGCCATTGGCAATTGGGAAACAAGCATTCCCGGCTTTGCCGTGGCCTTGGGGCTCAGTGCCTCCGTGGGCTTGGTCCTGCAGTCCAATGGGCGTCAGCGCCATGCGGACCTGTCCCTGCGGGAGGGCATCGCCATTACGGGGTTCGGCTGGGCTTTGGCCACAGGACTGGGGATGCTGCCTTACGTTTGCGGCGGGTATCTCAATGCTTTGGATGCCCTGTTTGAAAGTATTTCCGGTTTCACGGGCACAGGGGCCACCGTTTTCAACACATTGGAAGGTCTGCCCCAGAGCATCCTTTTCTGGCGTATGATGACGCATTGGTTTGGCGGCTTGGGCATCATCGTCATCTTCATCGCCCTGCTGCCGCAGACCGGGCAGAGTACTATCTATATGTACAATGCGGAGACCACTGGCCCGACGGATGACCGCGTATTGCCACGGCTCAGGGATATGACCAAGGCACTTTTCCAGATGTATCTGCTCTTCACGCTGGTGGCCACGATCGTTTATATGCTTTGCGGGCTTACCCTGTATGAAGCGTTGACGCATGCTATGAGTACCATCGGTGCAGGCGGCTTTTCTACCTATGATGAAAGCGCCATGCATTTCGACAGCCCTGCCTTTGAATGGTGTATGACCTTCTTCATGATCCTGGCGGGTGGCAACTTTGGCCTTTACTATCGGATTTGGCAGAAGGGCCCCGGGGTGATCAAGCGGAATTCGGAATTCAAGGCTTATCTGTGGATACTGGGGATTGCCATTGTCCTGATTACCCTGAATCTATTGGTCAAGATGGATTTTGCCCTGAGTGAATCTTTGCGTTATGCGGCTTTCCAGGTAGGCTCCCTTTCTACTACGGGCTTTGTGTCAGCGGATTTCGAGCAGTGGCCGCCCTTTTCCAAGGGAATCATCCTGTTCCTGATGATCTGCGGCGGCTGTGCCGGCTCTACCGCCAGTGGCATGAAGGTGGTGCGGGTGCTTTTGCTCTTGAAAAATGCCTGGGCGGTGGTGCATCAGAAATTGTCACCCCGGCGGGTGGTGGAGGTGCGCCTGAACGGCAGCCGTGTCAGCGAGGAAACCTTGCTGCGGGTGGGGCAGTTCTTCTTCCTCTACATCTTCTTCATTGTCTTTTGGGCTTTGCTGCTGACCTTGGACGGGCTGACGGTATTCGATGCGATTGGCCTCAGTGTCAGTACCATGGGCAATATCGGCCCGGCTTTCGGCATTGCGGGGGCAACCTGCACTTATGCAGGCCTATCGGTGTTCAGCAAGAGCATCCTTTGCATTTCCATGCTGCTCGGCCGTTTGGAAATGTTTACCCTGCTGGTTATGCTGACGCCGGATTTTTGGCAGAAAGGAAATCGGTGGTAAGTTCATATGGATATGATGAATAATTTCTGGGTGGCGGTAGGCGCTGTGGTGCCGCTGTTCACGCTGCTCTTCATGGGGCTGGTCATCAAGCGGCTCAGGCTTATGACGGAAACGGAACTGGAGCATACCAACCGCATGGTATTCAAGTTGTTTTTCTTCTGCATGATGTTCTATAACATCTATGTGACTGATCTGGCGCATACGGTACGCCCAAAGCTCATGCTGTTCGGCGGCCTGGGCGTGCTGGCTGTCTGCTTCCTGGCCACGGCCCTGGTCTGCTGGGGGGATAAGGATAACCGGCATCGCGGCGCCATGATACAGGCCATCTTCCGCAGCAATTTCGTCCTGTTCGGCATTCCGATTGTCGGCAATATCTTCGGCGATTCGGCGCTGGCCATCCCGACCATGATGATTGCGGTGATCGTGCCCATCTATAATGTGCTCGCGGTCTTTATTCTGGAAACCTTTCGGGGCGGCAGTTTTGCCCTGGGCAAAATCCTGTTGGGTATCTTGAAGAATCCCATGATTATGGGCGCCATCATCGCAGTCATCCTGAGACTCATCGACTTTCCTGTACCGAAGCCGGTACTCAAGGGTATTGGCCAGGTGGCGGCTGCCACTACGCCGGTGGCGTTAATCATCCTCGGTGCGTCCTTCAAGGGTGGAAGTTTCCATGAGCATCTGCCGCAACTGGTCACCTGTGTGGCGGCGAGGCTGGTGCTCGTACCGGCAATCCTGCTCAGTCTGGCCATTTACCTGGGCTTCCGGGATATCGAACTCGTTACCCTGCTGGCTGTATTTGCGTCTCCCTGCGCTGTGGCCAGCTTTGCCATGGCCCAGCAGATGGGCAGTGATGCAGATCTGGCGGGGAATTGCGTGGTCTATACCACAGGTCTGTCCTGCCTGACCATTTTTTGCTGGGTTTTCCTGCTCAAGACTTTAGGTCTGTTCTAAAATTTAATCAAAATTTAATCCGTTTCTAAAGACATTCAAAGGTTGACTATATATACTATATGCATAGTCAACTTTTAAATTTATTAGAGAATGATTTTTGGAACAGATGGGAGCGATAGATATGATGGCGAAGAAATGGCAGAAGGCAGCAGGTTGTGTGCTGACTGGTATGATGACGTTCAGTATACTGGGGACGACGCTGGCTGCGCCAGCTTATGCTGCAACTTATGAATCTTCCTGGAGCGAGCGTGAACATCGTGAGGATGTGCATCGGGAAATGCGCCGTCATCAGGAAAAGCAGGACAAGATCGAACAGCAGCGCCGTGCTGAGCAGGCACGTCATGAGGAGAAAGTGCGCCAGCTCAAACATGAAAAAGAAAAACACGAACGCGAAAGATATGAAAAGGAACGCCGTGAGCAGTGGGAACGGGAACATCGTCATAAGAGTGCCTATGACCGTTACCGTGAGGCTAGAGAGCGTGAAGAAGCCCAGCGCAAGCATGATCAGAAGGTGCAGACCAACCGGACGATTGCTGCAGCGGCAGTAGGTGCCATCGTTGGTGCAGTTATTGCAAAGAATAGTTGAGAGGAAGAACACTTCATCTGCCTCCCCTTCAAGGGGGAGGTTTTTCTTTTGTGACCAAGAAAAGTAATAGTAATTTGTGTCCGAACAAAAATAAAGAAGACGAACCTATTGACAAATGGCCGCTAAAAGAGTATTGTATAAAGCAGAAAAGGTTGTGATGAAGCAGGGAAATGTTGTAATCTGTGGTCAATAGTCTGACTTTTGCCAAAAGACTATATTGTGTGCAAGTTAAAATGTGCACGAGAACAGAATGTAACATTGCCCGCAAGCCTGAGCCGAAAAGAGTCGCAAAGGGGGCGGGGGAAGAGATTGGCGCAGGACATCACACACGGAATCATGATGTAGCAAAGGAGACGATGAGATGAAAAAGCTCATAGCATTATTACTAGCAAGCGTTATGATGATTGTAGCTGCCGGCTGCGGTGGCGGTGAACAGGCCAAGGACAGCGGCAAAGCTGGCGGTGGCGATAAGAAGATTACCATGGGCTTCTCTCAGATCGGAGCGGAATCCGAATGGAGAACGGCCAACACGGAATCCATCAAGAAAGCAGCTGAAGAAGCTGGCATCAACCTGCAGTTCTCGGATGCCCAGCAGAAACAGGAAAACCAGATCAAGGCTATCCGTTCCTTTATCGCCCAGGGCGTAGACATCATTGCCTTCGTACCTATCGTAGAGACGGGCTGGGATACGGTGCTCAAAGAAGCCAAAGATGCCAAGATCCCCGTCGTGGTTGTTGACCGTGACGTGAAGCTGGCTGATGACAGCCTCTATGTCGCCAAGATCGGTACTGACTCCGTAAAAGAAGGCAACAACGTCTTCAAATGGATTGACGAATACATGGCCAAAGAGAAAAAGACTCCGCGTGATGGCGGCAGCCAGTACAATGTAGTCGTTCTCGAAGGTACCGTTGGTTCTTCCGTAGCAATCCGCCGTCAGGAAGGCTTCAAAGATGCTATGGCTAAGTCCCCGAATGCTTCCAAGTACAACATCCTTGCTTCCCAGACTGGTGAATTCACCCGCCAGAAAGGTCAGGAAGTCATGGAATCTTTCCTGAAATCCTATGGTCCGAAAATCGATATCCTCTTTGCTCATAATGATGATATGGCTCTCGGTGCTATCCAGGCTATTGAAAAAGCTGGCCTCAAACCTGGCAAGGACATCACCATCATCTCCATCGATGGCGTAAAAGGCATGTTCCAGGCCATGATCGAAGGCAAAGCAAACTGCACGGTAGAATGCAACCCGCTGCAGGGCAAACTCCTGATGGAAACGGCTAAGAAGATCCTGGCCGGTGAAAAAGTTGAAAAACTGGTTTACGTTGACGAAGGTGTATTCCCTGCTGATGTAGCAGAAAAGACCTTGCCGGAACGCAAATACTAAGATTTAAAATCCAATGCAAGCCGTGCCCGTACAGCGTATGTGTGCGGACGCGGCTTTATTTATCGCTATATTAACGCATAAGGAGTGACAGTTATGGCACAGGCACTGCTGGAAATGCGGCATATCACCAAGGAATTCCCCGGGGTGCGGGCGCTGTCCAATGTGGATTTTACCCTGCATGCCGGCGAAATACATTCCCTGATGGGGGAGAATGGCGCGGGCAAATCCACCTTGGTAAAGGTGCTCACAGGCGTATATCCCCGGGATGGCGGCACGGTGTTCCTGAATGGCAAGGCCATCAACCCCAAGACGCCGAAGGATGCACAGGATACCGGTATCTCCACCGTATATCAGGAAGTCAACCTCTGTTCCAACCTCACGGTAGCCGAAAACATCTTTATCGGCCGTGAACCGCGAAGATTTGGCATGATTGACTGGAAGACCATCAACCGGCGGGCGGCAGAACTTTTGGCCAAACTCGATGTGCATATTGATGTGACCAAAACGCTCGACAACTATTCCGTGGCCCTGCAGCAGATGATTGCCATTGCCCGGGCCGTTGACGTGGATGCAAAGATTCTGATTCTGGACGAGCCGACCTCTTCCCTGAATGAGGAGGAAACGGCACATTTATTCAAGATTATGCGGCAGCTGCAGAAGCAGGGCCTGGGTATTATCTTTATTTCTCATTTCCTCGACCAGATCTATGAAATCTGCGACCATATCACGGTGCTGCGCAATGGTGAGCTCGTAGGCTCCTATGAAACGGCCAAGCTGCCGCGCCTGGAACTCATCGCCAAGATGGTGGGCAAGGACCTCAATGAGGTCAAGGATATGGATAATCTCGCCGAAAAGAGCGTGCCCAGCGATGAGGTCTTCCTCAATGCCAAAGGCATTGGCGCCGTGGGCAAGCTCAATGAAGTGGACGTGCAGATCCACAAAGGCGAGGTTATCGGCTTTGCCGGGCTCTTGGGTTCCGGGCGTACGGAAACGGCAGAGTTGCTGTTTGGCATCAATGAAATCAACAAGGGCTCCCTTTCCATCAACGGCAAGAAGCTTCATCTGAAGAATCCCATGGATGCCATGGAACAGAAAATCGGTTTCTGCCCCGAGGACCGCAAGCTCTCCGGCATAATTGGCGATTTGTCCGTACGGGAAAATATCATCCTCGCCATGCAGGCAAAAGACGGAATCCTCCGTCATATTCCCTATGAGGAACAGGTAAAGATTGCCGATGATTGCATCAAGCTCTTGCGCATCAAGGTTTCGAGCCGGGAACAGCTGGTCAAGAACCTCTCCGGCGGTAATCAGCAGAAGGTGATCATCGCCCGTTGGCTGGCCACCCAGCCCGATCTCCTGATTCTTGATGAACCAACCCGCGGCATCGACGTGGGCACGAAGACTGAGATCCAGAAGATGGCCATTTCGCTGGCTAAAAAGAAGGGCATGGCCGTGGTGTTCATCTCTTCGGAAATGGACGAGATGGTGCGTACCTGCACGAAACTCGTGGTGATGCGTGACCGCCGCAAGGTGGCCGAGCTGACAGGCAGTGACATTAGTTCGGATGGCGTGATGAAAGCCATCGCAGGAGGTGCAGCCTGATGGAAATGCTGAAAAAATTCAGTGGCAGTTCCCTTTTCCTGCCCGTGGTGGCATTGACGGTACTGCTAATTTTCAATACCCTGTTTGTGGATGGTTTCCTGACCATACAGATGACCGAGGACGGTCATTTATACGGGCGTCTCGTGGATATCCTGAACCGTTCCTGCTCGTTGATCATCCTGGCTTTGGGCATGACCTTCGTCATTGCCACGAGCGGCATTGATATCTCCGTTGGTGCCGTGGTGGCCATATCTGCCGCCGTGGTCTGCACCCTAATTGGCGGCCGTGGCGACGGCGTGGCCCAGATGCCCATGACTTTGGCCATGCTGGCAGCTGTAGGCGTCGGCGTGCTCTGCGGCATGTGGAACGGTCTTCTGGTAGCCAAGTTCAAGATTCAGGCCGTCGTGGCAACCCTGATCCTGATGACGGCCGGCCGCGGCGTGGCCCAACTCATGACGGAAGGGCAGATCATTACCGTATATTACAAGCCTTTCGAGTATATTGCGGGCTTCCTGCCCAATATGCCTCTGCCGACCAATATCTTCATCGCTTTGGCGATGGTACTGCTCGTTGCCATCCTGATGAAGAAGACCAGCATCGGACTGTTCGTACAGTCGGTCGGTATCAATCCCACGGCGGCCAGATACGCGGGCATCAATGTCACCATGGTCATCTTCCTCGTATATGCTTTCTCCGGCCTTTGCGCTGGCGTGTCAGGCCTGATTGAAAGCTCGCTGATTCGCGCGGCCGATGCCAATAACGCCGGCCTCAATATGGAAATGGACGCTATCCTGGCCGTAGCTCTTGGCGGCACGCTGCTGTCCGGCGGCAAGTTCTATGTGGGCGGCTCCGTGATCGGCGCCATCACCATTCAGACTTTGACTACCACGATGTACGCTTTGGGCGTTTCGGCTGACCAGCTGCCTGTGGTCAAGGCGATTGCCGTTATCATCATCTGCCTGATCCAGTCCAAGAAGGCACAGGAAATGTTCGACAAATGGAAGGCTTCCCGGCATTCCACGCAAAAACATGATGACAAGGCAATGCTTGGAAAGGCGGTGAAGCAATTATGATGAACAAGATCAACAGCATGATTGCCTCGAAATATTTCTCCTTCTTTGTGACCGTGGTGCTCTTTGTAATCCTCTACGGAGCAGGCATGGCCATGTACAAAGGTTTTATGCGGCCTCAGGTTTTCCTGAACCTCTTCATCGATAATGCGGCGCTGATCATCGTTACGATTGGCATCACCTTCACTTTGATCATTGCAGGCATTGATCTGTCCGTCGGTGCGGTCTTGGCCCTCGTCTGCATGGTGCTGGCCTGGCTGATGGCCAACACGGGAATTCCCGTGGGGCTCGCGGTGCTCTTGGTGCTCGTGATGGGCACGGTGTTTGGTGCGGTGCAGGGTTATATCATCACGAAATTTGATCTGCAGCCTTTTATCATCACGCTGGCAGGCATGTTCTTCTGCCGCGGCCTCACGGCGGTGATCTCACAGGATACCATCCAGATTGTCAATCCGACCTGGGTGGCTCTGGCCAGCTATCGCATTGACTTAGGCGTGGGCTTTGTGTCCATCGGTGCCGTGGTAGCACTGATCATGATTGCCATTGCAGCCATTGTGCTGGGCTTCACGAAATTTGGCCGGGCGGTCTTCGCCATCGGCGGCAGTGAGTCCTCGGCAGCCCTTATGGGCCTGCCGGTGTTCCGCACTAAGGTTACGGTTTATGCGATTTCCGGTTTTTGCGCATCCATGGGCGGTCTGGCCTACAGCCTGATCATGCTGACGGGCTACAACCTGCATGGCCTGGGCATGGAAATGGATGCCATTGCCTCCTCGGTTATCGGCGGTACGCTCTTGACCGGCGGCGTAGGATTTATCCCCGGCGCCTTGGTCGGCGTGCTGATTCAGGGCGTGATCCTGACCTTTATCAGCTTCCAGGGGACGCTCTCCGCCTGGTGGACGAAAATCGTAGTAGGCGCGTTGCTCTGCGTGTTCATCATCATGCAGGCACTCATTACCGAACAGAAGAGCAAACTGTCGTCCAAGCGCTCGATGGAGGATAACAACAATCCACCACAGGCAGCGCCCGCGGCACAGTAAGATAGACACAGAAAAAATGCCCTGATTATTGCAGGGCATTTTTCGTATATAAATTGCAGTTTGTTGGGCAGTTCGTGCTGAAGGTATCCCGTTCATACGTTGTCAGGGGTTCACGGGGGAGTACTTTTGCTGTTTCCGCTAAACGTCCCTCCCTG
>NZ_FNJQ01000057.1 GCF_900104055.1 Pseudoselenomonas ruminantium | reverse complement strand
TGGAGCTGCATGAAAAAAGCTGCTCGCATTAGTTGCGAGCAGCAATGAATATTTTTATTTTTTTACCTGTCCACTTGACGGGGAGCACACCATATATCGTCAACCGCTGGATTTTGATAATACCAATCACTTCGCTTATACTTATATAAAAAAGTATTTGCACAGATAAGGAGTAATTCTATGACACTGCGCCATTTCCAGATTTTCTTATGTGTCTGCGATGAGGATGGCATGACACGTGCCGCCGAAAAACTGCATATTTCCCAGCCATCAGTGAGTCAGGCCATCCGAGAGCTGGAGGGACATTATGGGACGAGGCTCTTTGAACGGCTGGGCAAGAAGCTGTTTCTGACCGCGGCCGGGGAGGAGCTCCTACAATATGCCCGCCATATCGCGAGCCTTGTTGACCGGTCAGAATCTGCCATGCGGGATTTTGCCGCCGGCTCCCCCCTGCGGATTGGTGCCACCCTCTCCATCGGCGAAAGCGTCTTCATCCCGTTACTGAACCGATTCCGCAAGACCTACCAGCAACAGGTAATCTCTTCGATTCATAATACCGCCACACTGGAAAAGGCCCTGCTGAATGATGAATTGGATCTGGCTTTAGTGGAAGGAACCATTCATTCCCCCTACCTCAAAGAACGCGCCTTTATGGCCGATGAATTAGTGTTCTTGACTGCTCCGGATAATCCGCCGCCCCATACCATTGCCGAGCTCTCCCGTCTGCCCTTCATCACCCGGGAAGAAGGCAGCGGCACTCGGGAACTCTTTACACGAAAAATGTCGGAACAGGGTATAAAGCCTGAGATAATCGGCACCTATAACAATTCCGAAAGCATCAAGCAGGCAATCATGGCAGGCTTTGGCATAGCTGTCCTGTCCGAACGGGTTGCCCGGCGGGAACTTGACGCAGGAAACCTTATCCAGTTTGCAATTCCCGGCATTTCCTTTACCCGCACCTTCTGGATTGTCTGCCACATCAACAAATACCTGACGCCAGCTATGGAGAAGTTCATCAGCCTTTGCGCTCAGGAAGGAGATTCATAGGCAACCGACTATGATAATCATCAAATCATAGTATTTTACAAATTACCTAGTGAGTGCTAGGATGTTTCCATAATGATATTCGAGGAGGCATCCTGATAATGAAAAAAGAACACATCCACGGTATTTTGCTGGCTCTGGTCATTGCTATTCCAGCCTGGCTCTTGGGCAGGCAATTCCCCATTATCGGTGGACCAGTATTCGGCATCCTGCTGGGCATGCTGCTGGCGGGAATAAACCGCCCCGCCGCGCTGGAGCCGGGTATCGCCTTTACCGGCAAGAAAATCCTGCAATATGCCATCATCCTGTTGGGTTTTGAGATGAATCTCTTCCATGTGCTGGACATCGGCAGACAGTCCTTCTCCGTCATGATCTTCACCCTGCTGACAGCCTTTATGACAGCCTGGGGTGTAGGCAGACTGCTGCATCTTGACCGCAATACCACTACCCTTATCGGCGCCGGTACGGCCATCTGCGGCGGTTCGGCTATTGCAGCGGTCGCCCCGGTCATTGGCGCCAAGGACAAGGACATCGCCTTTTCCATCTCCACCATTTTCCTCTTCAACGTGCTGGCTGTATTCATCTTCCCCTTTTTAGGACATCTGATGAATATGTCCGACCTGGGCTTTGGCATGTGGGCCGGTACCGCGATAAACGATACCTCTTCTGTGGTAGCAGCCGGATATTCTTATAGCGAAGAAGCCGGAGGCCTGGCCACCATCGTAAAGCTGACCCGTGCCTTGATGATCGTACCTGTCTGCCTGTTTTTTGCCCTGCTCATGGCACGAGAAAAAGCCAGCACTGGCGCTGGCTTTAACTTCCAAAAGATTTTCCCCTGGTTTATCCTGTGGTTCGTGGTAGCTTCCATCGTCAACACCACTAGCATTCTGCCGGAAACGCTCTCGCAAACGCTGGGTACCTGCGGCAAATTCGCCATTGTCATGGCCATGACAGCCATTGGCCTCAACACCAGACTCGGGGAACTCGTAAAACATGGCCTGAAGCCCATCTTCCTGGGGCTCTGCTGCTGGGCAGCAGTGGCCTGCATGTCCCTGCTGGTACAGTATTTACTTGGCATTATTTAGATAAGAAACGGTCAGCTGACTTTTCACGTCAGCTGACCGTCTTTAGCTTTTATGATTTTTTCTGCAAGGAGCCCAGCTGTTCCCCCATTCTCTTGCCGTAGGTAATAAACAACTCCTCGAAGTCCTCAATATTCTGACTCATGCCTACAGGACCGAGATGGATAACGGGCTTTCCGCAGGAACTGCCCCCAGAATAAACCATCATGCCCGCCACCATCATAAACACAATCATTTCCTTGATGGCATTTTCTGCACCGCCGTGGATATACTGCTCCGTCGCATAGGCACCGCCCAACTTTCCTGCCAGATTCAGCTTCTTGATATTACTTTCCAGCCAATTTTTCATTTTCCCCGTAACAGAAGCCATATAGGTAGGAGAACCAAAGATAACCATATCAGATTGTTTGATATAATCCAAATCAGCCTCGTCAATATTGAAGCACCTTACATCACTGTATCCAGTTTCCATAACCCCTTGGGCAATAAATACCGCTGCCTTTTCTGTTGTATGTGTCCTTGAATCGTAAACAATCGCCGTTTTCATATATAAACCTCCAACTTGATTTCTGTAATAAGCCTATAATAGCATTATAGTCCCTTTTTTACCACTAAATACATTTTAAACTTTTTGTTCCCCGATTGGATTTCACCGACAGGTTATTTCATATGCAACATAAAAAACATAAAATCAATCCCCGACTTTATGCTCAAGCAAAAGAATAACTCCCTTTCATTTATATGAAGACGCTGTGAAGATGCGGACTATAAAAAGTCACGTTCTTCACAGCGTCTTTTATCGGTTCCTTATCCTGGCTGCCCTTATCAACCTTGTCAGGCTGACCATGGATTTTCAAACAAGTATTGCTTAGTAGCAAAGGCTTTCGCCATCAGCTGGCATATCATAGTCTTCCACATGACGGGCCATGAGCAGGGAACGCATCGTATGACGGGTAATGGTAGCGTGAGCAACATTATCCAAATGTGTAAGATAAAGTCTAGCCTGCGGTGCTTCCATGGCCACAGACCAAACATCCTCATCATTCATAATCAAACGGCCATTTTCTACCAATTCAGCAGCAGAACAGTTAAGGGCAATAACCTCTGGGCTGAACTTGCGAATATTTTCCTGCACTTCAGGATACCATACTGTATCCCCAGCCAGGTAGAATGTTTTCTCCTTAGGGGAGGTAAACATGATTCCCATGGCTTCACCACAAGGAACTACAGTGCCATGACGAGCAGGCACCTGCGTCAGCCTTGCCGAACCAAAATCCATCCCCTCACGAGAAAGGACGATAATCTTCCTAAAGCCAGATTTCTCGAAAACAGCTGCATCTTCCTCATTTTGACAGATGACTGGTACATTTTTATCTAAGGGAGCCCCCACTGTGCCATCCATTGCCATATCAATGTGGTCCGGATGAATATGCGTTACCACATAATAATCAACCCCCTGCAATATTTCTTCCACGGACATGGGCAGGTCATAAAAGGGCATAACCATGTTCTCCTTTACAGGATCTGGTACATGGAAGGGCATCCCCGGTATGTCAACAAACGATAGCACATGTTTGGGTGACAGCCATGGGTCAATCAAAAAGGTCTTGCCGGCAAATTCCAAACGGTTGGTGGCATTACGTATCTGTGTCAATTTCATGTTAAAAACTCCTCTCACACATAGATTGCTGACTTATCTCTTACTGCTATTCTAACAATCGAATAATCCGTCAACAAGCAAATGCTTCGGCACTTGCCGCAACCATTCTGTTGCGGTAAACTAAAACCAGGAGGTGTTTCCCATGAATCAAAAACAACTGGAATACTTCATCGAGGCCTATCGCAGCCGCAATATTCAAGCTGCGGCTGATAAACTATATGTCAGCCGTCAGGGCATCAGCAAAATCATCCGCCAGTTGGAAAAAGAGCTTGGTCAAGTTCTTTTTAACCGCACACCACGCGGTCTGGAACCAACGGATTATGCCACCACACTGCTTCCCCATGCCCAGCGTCTTTTGGATGATTATCGCTATATCGAGGGCATGAATACCCTGGCCTCCCAGTCAAAAAGCGTCGTTACCATTTATGCCCTTGACCATATCCTGGCCTACCTGGGTGCCAATTTCCTGCTGGACTTCCATGCGTCCCACCCCGATATTATCCTCAGCGTTATGGATACCACAGATGATGCTGCCCTTGACGGCCTTGCCGCCAAGAAATGCAATTTTGCCATAGTGACAGGCCCTCTGGACAACAGCCGTTTCCAGGGTGATGAGCTATTCTTTTCTCGATACTGTGTCCGCCTCCATAAAAACCATCCCCTGGCCGCCAAACCAGAACTATCCTATGCCGATTTGGATGGAGAAACCATCATCAGCAAAGGCCGGGCTTATCAATGTTTCCGGGATAATATTGACCGGTACATTCTCCTGCCAGGATTGAAAGTGAAGATTCTTGGCGAAACAGCAGATGAATCAATCATCACGGAACTGGTGGCTCAGAATCACGCCATCAACATCGGCTACGATTATGCAGCGGTTCTAAATACCCATGAGGATATCGTTCTTCGCCCTCTGAGCGAAGGCACAGAAAAAGGACAGAGTGTTTACCTTATCACGGATAAATACACTCTGCCCACAACGGCAAGCAAGAAATTCCGTCAGTTTATCTTGGATTGGCTGCCAGCAAGCGGCAAACACATCGTTTTACCTAGCTTTTTCCCATTAGTTTAGCTCGGACTACACCGTTTTCTCAGGAATGACTGCTCAGCAGCTTCCTGGTCAAATCAGACTGACTGTTTCGGTAGAGAAACAGGGCCAAGATACCGCTGAAGAGGTTGGCTATCGGCGGCATCAGCCAGATTCCCAGCAGACCATAGGTGGGGGCCAGCAAGGACAGCAACGCGGCAGGCAGAACCAGCGTGCCCACGAAGGACAGCAGCAGGGAACGCCCCGGCATATCCAGGGCCGTGAAATATGACGAGAAGCACAGGTCCATCCAACCCGCCAGATAGGAAAAGGCAAAGATGGTCAAGGCATCTTTGCTGAACTGCATCAGCTCTCCCTCCTCACTCTGACTGAAAAGTCCTGCCATATACGGCCCGGCTAACTCTATAAAGAAGAACGCGGCCACCGCCATAATGAACGATGCCCAAAGGATGCGGCGGAAAATGGCCTTGAGCCGTGCCTTTTCCCCTGCTCCATGACAATAACTCAAAGCAGGCTGCAATGAGTCACAAAGACCGAAGTTCAACATACCGATGATGCTGTCCACATACATGACGATGGCAAAGGCGGCCACCGCTGAAGTCCCGCCGTATTTGAGCAGGAAAAAATTCAGCATCAGGCCCATGATTGCCGAGGAAATGCTGGTCAAAAACTCACTGGAGCCGTTGGCCAGTATCCGCAGGAAACGGCTCACCGGAATATTCTCCCAGGTGTAATAGACATCCAGCCGCCGACCGCCAAAGAGTGCCAAGGTAATGATTGATCCCGACGCAATGGAGATACAGCTTGCCAGAGCTGCGCCTTCAATGCCCCATCCCAGCACGGCAATAAACAGGAAGTCCAAAACGATATTCAGCACCTGGGTGAGTATATTGATGCCCATACTCAGTTTGGGACGGCCACAGTCCCGCAAATAGTTATCCGTGGCAAAGTAAATGGGAATCAATGGGCCAAACAGGGCGTAGATCTTCAGATAATCTGCCGCCAGACGCAAGGTCTCTCCCTCTGCTCCCGGGGCCAGCCAAGCGGCCACCATTTCTGCCGAGGCAAAGCCCATAAGGGCAGTTATGGTGGAAAAGAGCAGGATAAACTTTACCGAGAAAGAAAAGGCCCGGGAAGCTTCCTGCCGATTCCCTTCCCCCAGCAAGGTGGCAATATGTACAGAAGTCCCCACTGCCACCATATTGGCCAGGGCTTCCACAATCATGATCAGCGGCATGACGATATTGACGGCCGCCAAAGCCTCAGCGCCCAGATAGCGCCCCACAAAGATGCCATCCACTATGGCATAGAGCCCTCCCGCCAGGGATGTCGCCATAGCTGGCAGGGCACAGTGAAAGAACAGCCGCGTCGGCGGCATTTTCGAAAAGATTTCTAAATGCATACAATCTCCTTCAGCAGCCCGGGCATACAAAAAGGCCCGGGTTCTGCATTTAATACAGAATCCGGGCTCACCCGACACCTTATCCGACAGGCGGCCTGCAGGAAATCCTGCTATCCCCCGTGCTACGGCACTCTGTCCTCCGGTGACCAATATGTTGATTAGTATATTAACATCAAAGCATTGACCTGTCAATCCTCTTTGTTATCGTTTTGGGTAAAACTTTTGAAACGTTTTTGTCAGGGCAAGATTCCCTGCAGATAGGTGAAACCACCCATCATATTGCGCACCTCAAAGCCTGACTGCTTCAGCATGCGTTCCATGAAATATCCGTTCATGCCAATTTTGCAGATGACCACCAGGGGCCGTTTTTTATCCAGCTTATCCAGCTGTTCCCGCATTTTTGCCGCCGGTATATTGATTGCTCCCTCTACATGGCCTGCCGCAAACATTTCCGGCGGACGCACATCGATGATCAAGGCCCCCCGTTCCTGTTCTGCCGCCAGTTCCGCCGGCAACAAGGGATTAGTCAGCCCCTGCAGGATGTTATCGCCATAGTATCCGGCCATATTCACCGGGTCTTTGGCTGAAGAGAAGGGCGGCGCATAGGCAAGCTCCAAATCTTCCAAATCATACACCGTGCCGCCTAAACGCAAAACAGAAGCCAACACATCAATCCGCTTATCCACGCCCTTTTTGCCAATTGCCTGGGCACCAAGGACCTTGCCATCCTGCAGGCTGAAGAGCACCTTCAGGGCGAAGGGTTCCGCCTGAGGATAATAAGATGCATGGTCATTAGGATAGGTAATGGTATAACGATAGTCCCTGCCATAAACCAGCCCCGCCTGCTGCAAGGCCCGCTCGTTTTTGCCAGTGGCAGCAGCGGTCAAGGAAAAGACCTTGAACACAGAACTACCCACCACGCCGGCATACTTGCGTTTTTTGCCGGCAATATTGTCAGCGGCCAGCCGTCCCTGACGATTGGCGGGACCAGCCAAAGGCAGCGCCGCCTTCTTTCCCGTCAGGCCGTCAAAGATCATTACCGCATCACCTACGGCAAAGACTGCCGGGGCACTGGTCTGCATATATTCATCCACCAGAATATGCCCCCGCTCGCCCAGCTCGATGCCGCTGTCCTGCAGGAATGCCGTATCCGGGCGCACGCCGATGGCCAGCACCACAAAATCAGCCGTCAGTACCTCCTGAGGAAGTTTAACGCCAATGGTGCCATCCTCATGATGGAGGAATTCCTGTACGCCCTGCTTCAACAACAGCTTCACGCCGTTCTGGCGCAGTTCAGCTTCTGTCAGGGCTGACATATCCGTATCAAAGGGAGCCAGGATATGAGGTGCTGCTTCCACCAATGTCACGGACAGGCCCTGGGCCTGCAGATTCTCCGCCGCTTCCACGCCGATGAAACCACCGCCGACCACCACGGCACGCCCCTGGGGATAATCCCCGGCCAGCTTCTTCAAGACCGCAGCATCTGGTACATTGCGCAGGGTTACAATGCGTTCATGGTCGATACCCGGAATTGGCGGCCGCAGGGGCTGGGCACCCGGAGACAGCAGCAGGGCATCATAGCTTTCCGGATATTCTTCCTCCCCATGGCGAATAACTACCTGGCGGGCTGCCGTATCCACCTTTATGACTTCGCTCTGCACCCGCACATCTACGTGAAACAACCCGCGGAATTTGGCCGGCGTCATCACCAGCAAATCTTCCTGTCGGGGAATAACGCCCCCTACATAATAGGGCAGACCGCAATTAGCAAAGGAAATATCACCGCCACGCTCCACCAGAATGATTTCTGCCCCTTCGTCCAGCCGCCGCAGACGGGCAGCTGCCGTAGCACCGCCTGCCACGCCACCAACCACGATATATTTTGCCATAATCATACCTCCAAACGAATATCAATTTCTCGAAGTTGTTATGATTATAGCAATTTACCGAGCAAAAGTTCGTGATTCAATCACTTTGCTCAGTATTTTCACGGGCGGCAGAAAAGCTGCACCTCTCCCAGCCGACCCTTTCCCGGCAGTTAAAGGACTTGGAAGATGAATTCGGCAAACAACTGCTCATCCGTGAACCGCGCCGCATTCTCCTGACCGATGACGGAGCTCTTTTACGCCGCCGTGCAGAAGAAATCCTGTCGCTGGTGGAAAAGACCGAGGGCGAGCTTTTGAGCAGCAACGAAAATATCAGCGGCGATATCCGCATTGGCGCAGGGGAATCTGTGCACTTTGGCCTGGAAAAAGAACCAGGTCTTTTCCAAAGCCTCTCAGCTGTTTCTGCAAACCTTGCAGGAAAAATTTGCCATACAATAAGGAGGGCCTTGCAGCCCTCCACAAACAATTCAATATTTTTACTTAATCCAATCAATCACTTATAGCGCTGCTACCCTGCGCCATATTATCATTACCGCCGCCATGACCGTTTAATTCCTTATTGAGTACGGCTATGCGCTCCCGGCAGCTAACCGGTACAGCAGCCCCCCTTGCCAGAATATAGTTAAGCCTGTTTTTCTGTTTATAGAATACCGTCACCTGTGCCTGTGGTTCTTCGACCAGCTTCTGCGTCAGCTTTTTGGCTGCATCTGCTGAAATATCCTCAAAATGGACTTCAACAATCTTAATATCATCTTTAAGCTTCGCCTTGGCCAAAAGCTGCGGGGCTATTTCGTTTACCCAGCGTTCTTCAGCTAAGGCCAGCTTATCCCGCAGTTCTTTGTTTTCTGCTTGCAAACGTTCTACGCCGGATTTAATTTCTTCATCTTTGAGCGAAAGCAGCTGCACAGCGCTAGTCAGCTCCTGCCAGCATGTTTGGACTTTTTCCATGGCGCGTCTGCCACAGAGGAAATAAATCCGCGTGCTCTCCTTATGCTTTTCTGCCTTGAAGATTTTGACCAGACCTACCATACCGGTCATCGGTGGGTGCGTGCCGCAGCAGGTGCAGGCATCACTGCCTTCAATGCTGACCACCCGCACAGGGCCGGTCAGCTTGTCATTGAATTTACGCGTAGCACAGACCGCTGCCTGCTCAGCATCCATCCAGGTCGTTTTTATCGGCAGATTTTCCTGAATCTGTGCATTCGCCAGCGTTTCCACCTGCTGAACCTCGGCGGCGCTGACCTCACGATTAAGGTCAATCGTCACCATTTCTTCCGTCATATGAAAGCCCACATTATCGGCCTGACAAAGTTTCCAAAAACCATAGGATAAGAGATGTTCCCCACAGTGCTGCTGCATATGATCCAAGCGCATCTGCCAGTCGATTTCGGCGGTAACTTCCGTTCCCACGGCTATGGGTTCTGCCGTTTCATGATAGATATGTCCGTCCTTTTCCCGCACATGGGTAACGCTTACGGTCTTGTCGGCCAAAATCAATTTGCCCGTATCGCTTAACTGCCCGCCGCCCTCAGGATAAAATACGGTTTGGGAAAGCTCCACGCCAAACCCTTTTTTGAGTTCCACACATGCCGTAACAACCGTCTTGCAGCTGCGCAGCATAACCTGTTCGTATAATCTTATGGTCTTCGATTCCGTCATCTTTCGCACCTCATCCTTACGCATGGTCTGACTTTAAGCCGGCGCCGCACATGGACAACAGTGCTTCCTGCGGTCTGCCATATCGCTCACAGTAATGCTCATACCCGGCATATACAGCCGCCGTGGTATGTTCACAGTAAATGCCCTGACGAGCAATTTTCTCCCGCGCACTCAGGATTTTATCCTCAGGAATGGTTATCCCTTGCACCTTGTATTTATGCACATAGTCCAAAATCTCTGCACTGCGCATGGGCAAGCCAATGGCAATACCTTCAGCCATAGTCCACTGGACAGGTTCAGCGGTGATGTCCGCAGCCCCCGCCGCCATTGCCTTTATAAACGGCTGACACAATTCACTCTGCACCGCCACGACCTGCGGCATATGGTCAATCGCGCCGCTGGCGAGCAGTTCTTCCAGCCCTTTCATCACACCGATAAAAAGCGTCCCATTGCCCACAGGCACAAAGATATGCTCCGGAATACGTCCAAGCTGTTCATAAGTTTCGTAAATATACGTTTTCGTCCCTTCATAAAAGAACGGATTATAAACGTGGTTCGCGTAATACACGCCCTCTTTTTCGACCTTTTCCCGGCAGACAGCGGCGCAATGGTCACGATTGCCCGGCACAATCACTGCTTTGGCCCCATGGGCTTCAATCATGCGGATTTTTTTATCCGATGTTCCTTCCGGTACAAATATCTCACAGGCAATGCCCACGCGTCCGCAGTAGGCGGCCACGCTGTTGCCGGCATTGCCGCTGCTGTCCTGTACCACCTTGTCTACACCCAGAGCTTTGATATGTGCTACGAGTACCGCCGCGCCCCTGTCCTTAAAGGACAGCGTGGGCATGTAATAATCCATTTTGAACAAAGTATGCGCATCAAAGGGAATAATCGGCGTCATACCTTCGCCCAATGTAACCTGCTGCCATGTATCACCAGTCAATGGCATAAACCTGCGGTAACGGAACAGCCCCCAAACCGAATGATCAATAAGCTCAGCAGAATATTTGGTCGGTACATAATTCAATTTCCACAAGCCGCCACATTCACATTTGCTTTTTCGTGTCGTAACATCTTCTTTATGTCCACATTTCGTACATACAAATTCCATGTCCGCTCCCCCTTATCCATTATTTATATTCTGGCCAAAGAGTTTTAATCCTGCTCAATCTATATTCAATCCTCTGCATTCCGCTATGGCTTCAATTTCCACCAAAGCCCCATGATGCAATTTGCCCGCCGGCACAATTACCCGCGCCGGTTTATGTCCGCCAAAAAATCTGGCATAAGCTTCGTTGACGATATCCCAATAGGCTATATCGGATATATACACATGTACGGAGACTACGGCATCACGGCTAAGGCCTGCTGCAATCAAAACCTTGTCCAGATTCAAAAGCGAACGCTCAGCCTGCACCCCGGCATCCCCCTGCACCACCTGCCCCGTAACCGGGTCCATCGGCAGCTGCCCTGAAATGTAGAGCATTCCTCCCGCAGCCACACCAGGGCTATAATGTCCATTTGCTTTAACATCCATCGGTTGTACTTTCTTCATGATAATCTCTCCTTTTATAAAAATTTATTTAATATATATTTTTTTATATGGAGTAGGTAAAAAAGATGGGGCTTTAGCGCTTGCCCCTAACTTCATCCAAATAACTGTATATGGTTACACGATTTACGCCCAACCGTTCAGCCACCTGATCAATACTGCCCTTTAACTGGAAAATCCCGCGTGTATCCATAAAGCGGATTTTTTCGATGCGCTCCTCGCGGCTAAGTGTAGTTACATCAACGCCGGCCAGAATATTATCAATCAGCGCAAGCACCATTTTCTCCACCCGTTGACCTTGATTTTCCCGCACAGGTTCAGGCCTCGGCTGCGGCATAAAGCTTTTCAGATAATCCAGTTGCTGCTGGGTACGTGTCATATCAATATTGATACACAGCGCCCCCAACAGGCGGCCATCATCATCGCGAATCAACACCGATGGAACGCATCGGCCTTATCCCCCATGTCCCCCGCAAGGAAAATGGCATACGCGATTTCGATGAAGCCGCCTGTGGCTGGGTAGAATTTTCCAAATGCATGCGCAGTGCCGGTGTGCAGGTGGAAGCCCTGATTGAATATGTTGACCTGTTCTTCAAGGAAGACACTGAAGAAGCCCGCAAGGATATTCTCGTGGAGCAACGTGCCCGCTTGCAGGAACAATACGAGCAGCTAAAAGCCACTATGGAACGGCTGGACTACAAGATTGCCTATTACAAGGAACTCATGACCAAGAAATGTCCCCCTCGCCAATCGTAACATTCCCCATCTCTAAAGAACGCCCCCTGCCATCCAAATTCGGCAGGGGGCGTAAGTTTAGCAGGAAGTGCTTCCTAAAACAGGATGCCTGCCGTAAAGCTCGCACGCGGATAAGTCGCAGGGCTTCCGACAGGTCAACATCAGACCGTTGTCCGTTATTTTCGTAAACACACAGGGGATTTTCCACACCTATTTCACTAGCAGGCATATAAACATATTCGCAGGTATTATTATCACCAAAGATAACACCTGTTTTTAATTCCGCTATCGTAATCATTTACTTTGCTCCTGTTCTGCTTCCTTCACCGCAATAGACGCCAATAAATCTGCAATGGTGACTTTCTTGAAATCAGCCTGCATATGCTGCCTGACCTCTTCGAGCCTGTCCCCTAGCACCCCATGGATATTCCTGCCCACCGGGCACTTCGGATTGGGGTTCTCCTGAAAGTGAAATAGATCCTCGTCCTCTTCCACAGCCTGGAAGACATCCCACAACGTGATGTCTTGCGGGCTTTTTGTGAGTTTGGCCCCACCGACACCTGCTGCCACCTCCACCAGGCCGGCGGCTTTGAGCTGGCCCAATGTTTTGCGGATGATAACCGGATTGACATTGACACTGCTGGCCAAAAAGGTGGAAGTAGCCTTGTACTCATCCTTGAACCGCTCGATACAAAGCAATATATGTGTCGCTACCGGCAGACGAAACGAAAACTGCATGAAAAATCCTCCTAAAAGTCGTTGTATCTATTGACATTACAACAATCGTTGTATATAATCGTTGTAACATATTATATTACA
>NZ_FNJQ01000030.1 GCF_900104055.1 Pseudoselenomonas ruminantium | reverse complement strand
GTCCCGTGTAGCACATTGCCTAGACAATGGCCCCATGGAAGGCTTCTGGGGTATCTTGAAGCGCGAGATGTACTACAGGCGCAGATTTACTTCCCGGCAAGAGTTGGTTGAGTCAATTGAGGAATATATAAGATATTACACTTATGACAAACCACAGCGTCATTTAGGCATACGAACCCCAAGAGAGTACCACGAAAAACTGGTTGGAGCTGCATGAAAAAAGCTGCTCGCATTAGTTGCGAGCAGCAATGAATATTTTTATTTTTTTACCTGTCCACTTGACGGGGAGCACACCATGCCGGGGCTTTTCGCTTAGGAGGATGTGCTATGGAGCAGACCATACTCACCGCCGTATCTGCCGTGGGCTTCCCCATTGTGGTGACATTTTATCTTTTGACTAGTTTCCAAAAGTCCATGGATAAGTTCACTGACAAGCTGGGGGAGCTGATACAGGAACTTAAGCGGTTTGAAAAATGACGTAATGAGGGCGGAATTGACTTGTCAAGTTGACATGTCAATTTCGCCTGTTTGCCCTTGGGGGATATGTTATAATAAAGGTAGTCAATGTCTACGATATGAAGTTTAATCTGAAAAGGGAATACAATCATGGCGAATAAAAATGCAGCAATTTGTACAACCGTGGCCGATTTCTTTGCCACGTATAGAGATGCCGCTGTCTTTGCGGATGCCTGTGAGGCTTATGTGCGGGAGGTCTGCGGGATTTTTTGTATTTATATATCCTAGTTAGTTGATGTTTAAATTTATTTATATAATGAGGTGGATTACATGATAGACAAAAGGCCTAAAATCTTTATTTCTTATGCATGGGGGAATAAAGAAGTTAAAGATAGAGTGAAAGAGTTAGCGGAACGATTAAGACATGATGGTGTGGATGTCGTTTTAGACATATGGGATCTAAAGGAAGGACAAGATAAATATGCATTTATGGAGCAGTCTGTAAATGATGAAACGATAGATAGAGTTTTAATTATATGTGATAAAGTGTATAAAAATAAGGCTGATAATAGAGAGGGAGGAGTAGGTGATGAAACAGTAATTATTAGTCCTGAAGTTTACAAACATAATCAGCAGAGTAAATATATTCCTGTTATTTTTGAACGAGATGAAAATGGTGAAACTTATATACCAACGTATATAAGTTCGAGGATGTATATTGAATTTTCTTCGGGCAATGAAGATGATTATGAACAATTATTGAGGATGCTATACGAAAAACCACTAAATAAAAAACCGCCATTAGGCGAAATGCCCTCATGGTTATTGGAAGATAACAGTGAGAATATAAAAATGGAAGGAGAGGTAAGAAAATTAAAAAAAGCTAACGAAAATGGAAGGGGGGATTTTGCAAAAAACAACGCGAGAAAATTTACGGATATTATTATAAATGCACTAAATGAGCAGCAAAATGTTGAAACGTTTAAGAAAGCTGATGCGATTGATAAGGTAAATGCATTAAAGAAAATTCGGGACTGCGTATTTGAGTATATTGAAGAGTTGGCTGCAAATGAGGAACTATCGGCAGAGTTCTTAATTCGTTTATTTGAAAGGTTGTATAATGAGACGCCTAAGGCGGATGGTGTAACATATTCTCAATCTAATGTTGATTGCTTTGCTTTTTTTAGATGGGAATTATTCATAGGTGTTACTGCTATACTATTGAATTATGAGTCGTATTCAATTTTATATGAAATATTAAAAAACACTTATTTCTTAAGAGCGAATTTTTATTCAGGCTCTGAACAGCGTCCGTCTGGGTATCTGGAATATAATAGATACATAGATTCGATAGAAGAAAATAAATCACATTTTGATAAAAACTATTTTTCGAAAATAGCATTTCTGTTATGCGGTAGAGAAAAGTATCCGATATTAACAAAAGATGCTATGGCTAGAGCGGATTTAGTATTATACCAATTGTCTACGGTTTTTGATATAGTTTCTTATAGAATGTATAACTTTTGGTTTCCTTACATGTATAGCTATGTAAAGGGAGATCTATTGTGGAAGCGGTTGGTTTCAAGGAGACAGTGTGAGAAGATAATGCCACTATTAGGTGTTGATAATATCATAAAATTAAAAAATTTAATTAGCCAGGCAAAACACAATAGTGGCGTCCGTTTTTCTGGTGCATTTAATGCAGCGCCCAATATACTAGATTATATAAAAGAAAAAGATATTGGAACATTGCCCTAAAAATAGAAATATTTTAAGAACTGGTATGCTGTGGATGTGTTAGAGGGGGACAAATCCACGGATAATACGGGCGTTCCTGATGCATATTGGGGGACAGAGTTTCATAATGGCAGAAATAGGAGCGGTTGACATGTCAAAAATTTGACTTGTCAACCGCTTGTTTTTGCATTACACTATGAGTAAATAAGTTACACAAAGAAGGCACGGAGGTTATGAAATATGCAGATAACAAGTAAAAAGGAAGATTATGCCGAAATAGTAGATATGCCCCGTCCTGAACCCCAAAATCATCGGCGCATGCCCATGATAAAGCGGGCGGCCCAGTTCGCGCCCTTTGCCGCACTAACAGGATTTAAGGAAGTGCTGGCCCAGGTGGAACGGGAGCATGAGGCAAGTATTGAGTATTAAATATTTTTCATAAGATGGAGGATGATGTGAAATGGATTTACAGGCTGTAATTCGTGGCAAACTGGGAGAAGCCTATGCCATGAGCCCTTGGACTGAGGGCAGGCTGGATGAGATAATCCACCTGATTGATGCCTATGCTCACCAGCAGTATGAACAGGGATATCAGGCGGCGCTGACAGATGCACAGATGGCCGCCCGGCGGGTGAGCTATGGGATTGAGGGCTGTATGTAAGATCGAAAAAACCGAATGAGGAAAGGCGGGCGGTTTGCTGAGGATCCGCCCGCTTAAATGTAAAAGCAGGAGCGATTGGCCCCTGCTTATTTGTGTTTTTCGTACAATCTTAAAATACCTACGCCTGCTGCTACATAAAGAAAGATAAATACTAAAGGATTACTTATAAGCATTTTTCCGCCGATGTCTGTCCAAAAAAAGAAAACAAACGGAGAGGAAACTAAAAGAATTATTATGACACCTGCATATCTACGCACCATAGAGTTGCTTTCGTGGTGAAATTTCTCTTGACGTACCTTTTCTATTTGCTGTTGCCTTTTTATGTCGTTTTTCGTCCATACTATAAATTTTACTAAATAAAACCCAATTGTAAGAAATGCAATCACCAGAAAAGCCAATCCGCCAGAAGAAATAAGCATATCTTTTATCTCCTTTCATCATCTATATGTTGATTATAGCATGCTTAATTAACATAAAACAGCAGGAGTACCTGGCTCTGCGCAATTTTATGTCTCTGGTGGTGGAAAAGGAGTGCTCACTATGAGCGATGGGGATATAACTATAAAAAATAATCGGGAATTGCTGGCGGAGCTTCTGGACATCTCTGAGGATGTTTTCGAGACGCTCACGCTTCGGGAGATAATGACGGCTCCCCAGGCGATAAAGGGGATTGGGGAGAAAGAGGCCGAAAAAATACGGATACTATCGGGACGTTGACGAGTGCCGTTGTTCATTTGAAGATATACATCCTTGTAAATTTAACCCTAATTTAATTTAGAGGGTGTAAACTGATCATGGTTATAAATTTGCTATAGGGAGGATGCTTCAATGTCAGAATTAGATTGGTACTTCAAATTGGAAGATGGTACGCAGGACGAAGATTTGTGCGATGTTAACGACAAGAGCCTTATGTACGAAAGGCTGGCCATGAAGATGGCTGCGCAGATGTTTGATCGTATATACGACAGGGTTTATACATTTGCCCATGAAGAAGAGAGCTACTTTTATGGAGATAACCCCACGATATGGGATCAGTTAAAAGCGGATGCTGAACACGGCGAATTTATAAACCGGGAACAGCTGGAAGTAAAGTGCAGCAAGTGTCTGGAGGAATACTCGGAATTAGAGATTTACCTGCTTTGGGTATACGTTATTGACCAGTCCACCCATTGCACGGTCTATGACAACAAGCCTGAACTGGGTGAATGTATACATACAATAACCGACATTGTACTCGCGAAACTGTACCGGGCGGCGGAGCAGGAAAATCGGGAATAAACGTAAGGGAGACAGCATGGATTTTCAGGTCATAGAGGAAATAGATATATTTCGTGAGTTGTTTTGGGATATTTTGATAAGGATGCAAGAATATCTGGACAGGCATCATATTATGGATGAGAAGCATCCACTGTATGTGCTGATGGATCAGCTGAGTTGCGAAAGAGCAGAAATGCTGGGGGAAAAATATAAGAACATGGATGATATAATGAAACTGCAGGGAGAATATGAATTTATAAGGTCTTATATGAATACGTTGGAAGAGCAGGAGAAAAAAGAATAATCATCACGAGCAGGGCAAATGCCCCTGCTTTTTTCTTGTCCTGGTGTCGGATGCGAAGTGGACAGCTTGCCTGTCCACCCGAGTAATCGGACACCCGTGACCTGTAACCGCTTGTGCCCGGGGGCGGTGGCACGTCGTCATGGGGGTCAGCGTCCACCAAAGCAGAGAACGCCGCCTAGGGCGGGTAACACCCCAAACACTCCAATAAAAAACTGACCCGTCACTTGACGAGTCAGCTATGAAAACCTTTCCTGATACCCAAAACTGTAGGACCAATGTAGAGCCACTAGCCTATTATATGGTAGAAAACTATAAAAAGTTACGCAAGGCAAATCCCTGCACCCTTGATTTATAAGGGGTTATGGCAAGTAGTAAAATGATGTAATAGCCTCCTATTTGACAGGCTTGCCCAAAGCTGCGAAAAAACATTACCAGCCCCAACGGCTTATTTTCGAATTTAATGATTGGATTCTTTAAGCCGGAATACCAGCAGTTTTTCCCTTGGATCGCTGTATTTTTCTCCGGGGCGGCAGTCGAGGGTGTCAATCAACGTTAAATGTGGGACCGTTGCGAGGTATTCGGTATAGGAGGGAGACGGGTAGTAGAAGATCAGCAGAATTTCTCTGGGGGATTCCTGGCAGGATTTTTGCAGGTTATCCAGCACGGTGCGCAGGATTTTCACGGAGAAGGGATTGAAGAAGAAACAGCGGTCCACCTGTTCTGGAACGGCAAAGTCTATGGCATCTGTTTTAAGCAGGGATACGCGGCTGCTTCTGGGGGCGGTCAGCTGGTTGGTGCAGGCCCTTTGATAGAGGCGGGGATTGTACTCGATGCCGATGGCATGGCATTTTGTCTGGCTGGTCAGGAAGAAACTCACCCTGCCTTTGCCGCAGCCGTAGTCCACCACGGTGTTGTTTTTCGTGATGTAGCCGCTGCTGGCTAATTGTTCGAGAACCGTGTAATCGGTTGGTTCATAGGGGTAGCGTACCAGGTCGGAAATGGTATCATCCCGGCCTGTGGTCTTGATGTGCAGCAGCTTGTCCCATTCATTTTCCATATCGGTCATATAGGTTAGAGGCTCCTTCGTATAATCATGATTGTTCTATTCTATAGCATCTGTCGTGGTTTGGCAATGGCGGGGAGACATTCTTTATTTTTGTCCATTTTTGTCCGGGACAAGATTGAATGTCTTTGACTTGTATAAAACCAGAATAAACCTTATAATAAAACCATCGAAACAAGAGAAAAACAAAACGGTTTCGATACGCTTCTGAGTGATCATAGGAGGCAAAGTGAAGATGAATCTGCGTGAGCGAACGACAGCAATATTGAAGATGCTGACCGAGGGGAAATCCGGCGGTCAGAGTGCGGCGGAACTGGCGGAAAAGCTGGGCGTCAGCACGAAGACGGTTTCCCGGGAACTGCCAGCCGTGGCGGAAGCACTGAAATCATACGGCCTGAACCTGAACAAAAAGAAGGGGGCAGGCTACAAGATTGACGGCGGCGCCGAGGCCCAGGCTTCGCTCAGGGAATTCTTGGGGCAGGTGAATGACAGAACTTTTTCTCCGGAGGAGCGGCGCTCGATTATTGTGAGCCAGTTGCTTCCCAATCAAGAGCCGGTAAAGCTCTTTGCCCTCGCATCACTCTTAGGCGTGACCGATGGCACCATCAGCAACGATCTGGACAAGCTGGAAGGCTGGTTTAAGGGACATGGGCTGAAACTTGTCCGCAAGCCGGGGCTGGGGGTCTATATCGAGGGCCGGGAACAGGATATCCGGCAGGCAATCGTAACGTATATTTATGAAAACGTAGGCGAGGCGCAGCTTTTGCAGCTGGTGCAGGCCAATCTCACCGAAGATGAGCAGGCCGCCGATAAGGCCTCATCCTACTTGTTGGAACTTGTTGATAAAGAAATCATTCAGCGTTTGGAACGCTTGATCCGTCAGACGGAAAAAGGTCTGCCGGAAAAACTTTCCGACCAGGCATTTGTGGGACTGCTGGTCCATCTGGCACTGGCAGTACAGCGTATTCGCCGTCATGAGCCCATCAACCTGGCGCAGGAAGTGCTGCAGGAATTGCAGCAAAAACGGGAATTTGCTTTGGCGAAAGAGCTGGGGGAGCAGATAGCGCAGGAATTTGCCATTGAGATCAATATGGCAGAAACAGGCTATATCGCCATGCATATCCTGGGAGCCCGCAGCCGTTACCAGCCGCAGGGCATGCCCGCCTCATTGGATAATTTCCATCTGGTGCGCATGGCCAAGGCCATCATGGGAGCGGCGGAACGGCTCAGTGGTCAGAAATTATATCGTAATTCGGCACTGCTGACGGGGCTGGTCAATCATTTGGGGCCGTCCATCAGCAGGTTAAAAATGGGGATGCCGATACGCAATCCGCTGCTTGGGGAGATGAACAGCAATTATCCGGAGCTTATGCAGCTGGCGGCAGCCAGTGTCAAGGATATCGAAGGGGAACTGGAAATCGTTTTTCCTGAGGAGGAAATCGCCTATATTGCCATGCATCTGGGCGCGGCGCTCAACGACAATCAGACGCTCAAGAAATTGCAGCGTCGTGTGATTGTGGCGTGTCCCACGGGGATGGGCACGAGCCGCTTGCTTGCGAGCCGCCTGCGCCAGCAGTATGACAATCTCATCGTTCACGATATGGTTTCCACCATGCAGCTTACCCCCGCTTATTTCCGTGAGCACGAGGCCGATTTTATCATCGCGACGGTGCCGATACCGCATGTACCGCTGCCGGTGGTGGTCGTAAGTGCCCTGCTCACACCGGCCGACCAGGCAAAAATTGACGGTCTGCTCGACAGGCAGCTGCCCGTCGAACGGGTAGAGGCTCCGGCAGCCGCCAAGCCGGATTTTGTCAGCGCCCTTAAAATCATGGGCGCTTACGAACGGGCAATCCTGACACTTATCGAGGGCTTTTTCTTCGCGGAGGATGCAAAGTCCATGACGGTGCAGGAAATTTCCCAGCTGGCTGGCAGGCTCATAAGTGCGGATAAGCAGGCAGCGGAGAACGTGGCCCGGGAACTTTTGGCCCGGGAAGACAAGGGCAGCACAGCGGTCAGCGGCAATCATATGATTCTGCTGCACTGCCGCAGCAGCCATGTACAGGAAATTCATTTTGGCATTGTCCATGTCGGTGACTTTTTCTTCTATCCCGCCGAACCCACGGAGAAAATCCGCACGGCGGCGGTGATGGTGGCACCGAAGGAATGCAGTCAGTATGAACTGGAAACAATAGGTTATATATCCGCCATTCTACTCGAACGGTGGGGCTTTATCGAAGTGTTGCATGAAGGGGATAAGCGGCTGATCCATGAGGAATTGATCCGCATATTCCAGGAGTTTCATGCCAAGAAATACAAGGAATTGATGGAGGGGTAATCCATGAGTACAGCGACAGCTTCTGTCAAAGGCTTCAACTTTCAGGAAGCCATGCAGAAATTTGGCCGGTTTTTGTCCGGTATGGTTTTGCCGAACATTGGTGCATTTATCGCCTGGGGCTTTTTGACGGCACTCTTTATTCCCACGGGCTGGCTGCCCAATGAATACTTGGCGCAGGTGGGCGGCCCCATGAGCAAATGGCTCATTCCCCTGCTCTTAGGTTATAGCGGCGGTGCTGCTGTCTATAAACATCGCGGCGGCGTGGTCGGTACCATTGCCACGGCGGGCGTTATCGCCGGTGCCGACATTCCCATGTTCCTGGGCGCCATGATTATGGGCCCGCTGGCTGGTTACCTGATGAAGAAATTCGATGCCGCCATCGAGGACAAGATTCCCACGGGCTTTGAAATGCTCGTCAATAACTTCTCGGCAGGTATCTTAGGCGGTGTCTTGGCTGTGCTCGCCTTTGTCGGCGTCGGCCCCGTGGTGCTGGCTGCTAATGGCGTGCTGCGCTCTGGCGTGGAAGGCATTGTGGCAGCAGGTCTTTTACCGCTGGCATCTGTTATCATTGAACCGGCGAAGATACTCTTCCTCAACAACGCCATCAATCATGGCGTGCTCTCACCGCTGGGGATTCAGCAGGCCGAAGAATTTGGCAAGTCCATGTTCTTCCTGCTCGAAGCAAATCCCGGCCCTGGCCTTGGCGTACTGCTGGCTTACTGGTTCTTCGGCAAAGGCATGGCCAAAGATTCCACTCCTGGTGCGATGATTATTCACCTCCTGGGCGGTATCCATGAAATTTACTTCCCCTATGTCCTCATGAAGCCGGTACTCCTGATTGCCGTTATCGCCGGCGGTATGGCTGGTGTAGCAACACTGCAGCTCTTAGGCGGCGGTCTTATCGCCCCGTCCTCTCCGGGTTCCATTATCGCGGTTCTCGCCATGACGCCGAAAGGTGCTTTTATCGCGAACATGGCAGACTTCCTCGTGGCCACGGTGGTTTCCTGTGCCGTAGCATCGGTATTCATTAAAGTTTCCGCTAGCGAGGAAAGCGGCGAATCCCTCGAAGAAGCAAAAGCCGCCATGCAGGAACGCAAACAGCGTGGTCAGGTAGCCGTAAGTGCTGTACGCATCAGCGGCAGCGAACTGCAGAATATCGTTTATGCCTGTGATGCCGGCATGGGCTCCAGCGCCCTCGGTGCTGCCAGCCTGCGCAAGAAACTGCGCAATGCAGGTTACACGCATATCTCCGTAACCAACGCCGCCATCGGCAATATCCCCAAGGATGCGCAGATTGTCGTCACCCATGAAAAACTGGCACAGCGTGCCATGGAAGATTCGCCGCAGGCTGAACATATCCTCGTGCGCAACTTCACGCAGAATGATGTGTTTGAACAGATTATCGCCCGCCTTTCCGAAAATAAGATGGACGGCGTAATGGCTGCCGGCCAGTCCGGTTCCCGTGAAAAACACGTTTTGGACCTTACGAATATCCAGCTCGGCCTAAAAAGCGTGAGCAAGGAAGAAGCCATCACCGCCGCCGGCAAAGCTCTGGTTAAAGCAGGTTTTGTAGACGAAGGTTACATTGAAGGCATGCTCAAACGCGAAGCCGATATCAGCACCTATGTGGGCAAAGGCATTGCCATTCCCCATGGCGAAGCCGCTGTCAAAGATACCATCCGTCAGTCCGGTATCGTGGTGCTCCAGTATCCCGAAGGCATTAAGTTCGGCAACGACACCGCCCATATCCTCGTGGGCATTGCCGGCAAGGATAACGACCATCTCTCCATCCTCGCCAACATCGCCGCTACGATGGATGAATGCAGTGATGAAGAGCTACAAAAACTCTACAACACCAAAGATGCCAATGTGCTCTATGAGCGTTTCGCACTGGCAAACTAATAAAATCTGAATATTACATGTCCCTTTTCCACGCAGGAGTCTGTCCTGTGGAAAAGGGACTATTTTTTTGACAAATTTTGGAGGTAATCAAGATGAAAAAAGCAATCCATTTCGGTGCAGGCAATATCGGCAGAGGTTTTATCGGAGAACTCCTGGTGCGTTCCGGCTATGAAGTGACGTTCGTGGACGTCAATGCAGAACTTGTCGATTTAATCAATGAGCGCCGCGCTTACGATATCAAAATCGTGGGGGATACGCCCGAAATCATCCATGTGGAACATGTGCACGCCATCAACAGTGCCGCCCATCCCGAAGAACTTATTCAGGCGATTTGCGAAGCCGATATCATCACGACAGCTATTGGCCCGAATATCTTGAAATTCATTGCGCCGAATCTGGCGGCAGGCCTTGCAGAACGCGTAAAAGTAAATCAGCAGCCCTTGAATGTCATCGCCTGTGAAAATATGGTGGGCGGCTCGACGGTGCTCAAAGGTTTTGTCGAAGAAAACCTGCCGGAAGAAGCCAAAGAAGCGGTGGCAGAATATATCGGTTTCCCAGATGCCGCTGTGGACAGAATCGTACCCCTGCAGAAAAATGACGACCCCCTGCTCGTGCAGGTCGAACCCTATGCCGAATGGGATGCCAACGTGACCCAGGTCAAAGGTGAACCGCCGCAGATTGAGGGCCTGACCTGGGTGGAAAACCTCGAAGCCTATATCGAGCGCAAGCTCTTTACCGTAAACACTGGCCATGCTTCCATTGCGTACCTGGCTTACCGCAAAGGCATCAAGGATATTTACAGCGCCATGCAGGATAAAAACATCGTGGATATGGCCCGTAAGGTTTGGCAGGAAACCGGTGACTTGCTCGTGCGCAAGTTTGGTTTTGATCCCAAAAAGCATGAAGAGTACGTTAAGACTACCGAAAACCGCTTTAGAAACCCGCATCTTAGCGACGAAGTGACAAGAGTAGCCCGCGGCCCCAAACGCAAGCTCGGCGCCAAAGACCGCCTCGTAAGCCCGGCTACCCAGCTTTTGGCGCAGGGCCAGAAACCCTCGGCACTCGCCACCGTAATTGGTGCCGCCTTCCACTTCGACTATGATGGAGACAAAGAAGCGCAGGAAGTACAGGGGGCGATTCAGGAAAAGGGCCTGCATAAGGCAATCTTGAACTATACCCAAATCCCCGAAGAATCCGAACTCTTCCGTATGGTGGAGAATAAGACGGCAGGGTTTTGAAAGATACAGATAGTAGCAGGCGGCTTGACTTGTCAAAAATGGCAGGTCAAGCCGCCTGTTTTTGTTGTTCGCAGTATGATTTAGGTGATATAATTATTGAAGGAGGATTTCAGGCAATGGGAAAGTAAGTACGCAGAGAGTTTGCCTGCCCATGATTGTATAATGGGGCCGATAGCAGATGGTAAAATAGCCGTAATGCTGGAATTTCTAATGGCAGATAGGATAACAGAACAGGATTTTAGAGACGGTTTGAAGGCAAAGTTGCCGGGGATGCAAATTGCGCTTAAAACGGAAAATGCGATAAATGCACTGACTTTTCGGGAGGAGTGTGTACTATGAGGATGAAGACCGCTAAATATATGCTATCATTAAACGACGTAACATTTGCCTATCGGGCTACGGTTATGGAACTGTGCAAGAGAGGTTATTCTTTTAATACGGCTAAACAAATAGTGAAGACAAGTAACCTCTTAGAGGGTGTAAAAGCGTCTGAAGGAATGTGGTTTTACGACATGAATCAGCGTGATTGTGCTGATTACGTGGAAAGATATTTGAAT
This sequence comes from Pseudoselenomonas ruminantium, assembly GCF_900104055.1. GTDB lineage: Bacteria > Bacillota > Negativicutes > Selenomonadales > Selenomonadaceae > Selenomonas_A > Selenomonas_A ruminantium_C. Next base: position 25,611 of record NZ_FNJQ01000030.1, on the reverse strand, counting down.
AAACAGAAGCGTATTGCTGTGAATTTTTGATATAACGGATAAAAGTTAGCCAGCTTTTTGTGCAGGGATGAAAAATGGATTTGAATAATGTTAGTATTATTATTGATGGTATTGATAAAACAAGAATGATAACGGCTTGTGATAAACGTGGTGGTTTTTATTATATAAAATTTATTAACAATGACAAAATATACAAATACAGTATTAAAACGAATAGGGTACGTATATTTAGTAATAATGTAAAAGATGATAATGTTTTTACTTATCTAAAGAAAATTGCAGAGTTAAATCCATTAAAGGATAAAAATGATGGGAACTTATTATTAAAAAAATATAAGAGTATACGATATGTATTAGAAGGAAGTGTGTTAAAGAGTTATCTAAATACTTCGATAAATGCTGCTATTAATATAACATCTGATGATTATATATTTCCTTTTGGGGCTAATAACAGTCAAATAGAGGCTGTTAAAAACGCTTTCAAGTATCAAGTGAGTATCATAGAAGGGCCACCAGGTACTGGTAAGACACAAACTATATTAAATATAATCGCGAATATTATAAAACAGGGGAAAACAGTACAAGTGGTGTCATATAATAATTCGGCAATTGATAATGTATACGATAAGCTGAAATGTAATAATATGAACTTCATGGCGGCTGTTCTTGGCAAGAAGGATAATAAGGAATTTTTTGTTAATTCACAGAATGGTAAATATCCGACGGAGATATTGGACTGGCATTATGTGGGAGATATATCAGCGTTAAAGAAGTCTGTTAATCATAAGATTGTAGAATTACGTGAAATATTTTCGGCACAGGTAGAACTGGCAAAGATAGAATTAGATTTGAAATCATTGCAAACGGAAAGGAAATATTTTGAAAGTTACCTAAATGATAATAGTATTGAAATAAAGAAATTTTCTAGTATTTTGCCTTTATCTTCAAAAAGGATATTGAGATTATTGGATGAATACCAATCATTTGATGGTAATAAGAAATGGAAGTATGTTTTGTTTTGTAGCTTTTGTGCCTTGAAATATGGGGTGATGAGCTTAAATTTTTGGAAACAAAATGTTCAGTCGGTTATTGCGTCGTTGCAAAACAAATTCTATGAAATGCGGAAAAAAGAGTTAGAGAAACGGAAAGAAAAATTAGTCCATTTTTTAGATACTAGAGAAAGCGATTTGTTGCAAAAGATGTGTGATGAGTCACTGGATATATTGAAGGAGACAGTATGGCATAAATATGCTGGAAAAAAGGAACGCACTGTATTTAGTGCTGGTGAACTGCAAAGTAAAGCGGGAGATTTCTTGAATGAATATCCGATTGTTTTGAGCACGACGTTTTCTGCCTTGTCTTGTTTGGGCACAGACACTATGTATGACTACGTTATCATGGATGAAGCTTCACAGGTTGATGTGGTAACAGGAGCATTATCCTTGTTTCATGCTAAGAATGCCGTTATTGTAGGCGATTCAAAACAATTACCCAATGTTGTGGATAGTAGCATGAAAAAGGAAACAGAGAAAATTTTTCAAGAGGCTTTAGTTAAAGAGTGCTTTAGATATACACATAGCTTTTTACAGTCTGTAAAGATGCAATTATCACCAGAAAGATGTGTGCTGTTAAAAGAACACTATCGCTGTCATCCTCGTATTATTGAATTTTGCAATAAAAAATTTTATCATGATGAATTAGCGATTATGACGCAGGATGATGGTGAAGATAATGTCTTAAAGGTGATAATGACAAGAGAGGGGAATCATTGCAGGGGGAGGTATAATCAACGTGAAATTGATGTGATACTTAATGATATATTGTACAATGAACCTGTAATAGAAGGTGTAGGGATTATAAGTCCATATCGTAATCAAGTGGACGCAATGCAAAAACAAATAAATAATGTGGAGATAGATACAGTTCACAAGTTTCAAGGACGAGAGAAAGATTTTATCATAATATCAACGGTGGATAATCAAATTACTGATTTTGTGGATAATGCTAATATGCTTAATGTAGCCGTATCAAGAGCGAAAAAAAGATTATGCTTGGTTACAAATGGCAATAAACATAATAAAAATGGTAATATTAATGATTTGATTTCATATATTAGATATAATAACTTTGAAGTGAGCGAAAGTAAAATTAGTTCTATATTTGACTGCTTGTATAGTCAATATACGAAACAGCGTCAAGAACTTCTAAAAAAGCACAAGGATATATCTGAATATCCTTCGGAATGTATTATGTATGATGCTTTGCTGGAAATTTTATCGAAAGATGAATTTTCATCATTAGAAGTTGTTTGTCATTTGCCAATGAATATGCTGATTAGTGACTTTGACTTACTTAATGATAAAGAAATAAAATATGCGACTAATCCCTTGACACATATTGATTTCGTGATTGTAAATAAGTTGAGTAAGTTGCCGGTTTTGTTAATTGAGGTAGATGGAGTAGCTTATCATCAAGAGGGAAGCAAACAGGCGGAACGTGACAAATTGAAAAATAGCATATTGGCAAAATATCAACTGCCATTTATTCGATTGAAAACTAATGGTAGTGAAGAAAAAGAACGCATTGCGCAAATGCTGAAACGTGGGGAGCCTGCATAGTAACAGCCGGCTGTTTTAGCATTTTCGATATTTTTGATTTTTACTGTTCGGCTTATCGAGAATGGTGCGTTCTATCAATTTTTTCTCTAGAGCTGGAGTCAAATAGTTCTTGCGGAAAGTGGGACGATGGGAAAGTCCAAGCCGTTCCATGATTTCGGTAGCTGAAAGTTCCTTATCACCAAGAACGGAGAGTAGTCTTTCGGTAGGTGAGTTATCTTGGTCGCTTACCTGGTCGGTATCTTGGTCGCTTACTTGGTCGGTGTTCGACTGTTCAAGGGCTAAATCGTTGAGACTGTCACGGATAATTTCCAACATAAGCTCTACAAATTCTGCGCAATCTGCTTTTTTATCTGCAATGCCGAGTGTCGCATAATATTCCTTTTGCCGCGATTGAATCAATTTTTCAATCGGCAGCCATAAGAACATTTCCTTCCATTGTCCCAGTAGAAGGCTGTGCCACATCCGTCCCATGCGGCCATTGCCGTCCGCGAAAGGATGGATAAACTCAAATTCGTAATGGAATATGGCACTTTTGATTAGCGGATGGAGTTTTGCCTGCCGATACCAGGCGAAAAGGTTTTGGATATGTTCGGGAACAAAACGGGTAGGCGGTGCCATGATATTGGGCTTTGCCTTGTGGAACGAATGGAAAAGCAGTGATTAAAGCGGGCATGAAATTAGGCTGTGACAAGATATGTGGATGCGCGCATACCTTGTCACAGCCTTTGCTTATAGTTTCAAATATTCTTCTTCAACTTTCATTTCCTCAGGCAAATCTGCTATTTGGCCGAGGATCCTGCGGGTGAATAGTTCAAAGGTGCGGACTTTGTCATCGTGGGTGATGTTCCAGCGATCAATCAAGGGTTTGTACTGGGGATTGATGGAGAGGGCGTCACGATAGTCGCGACCGAAGGTGCAGTATTTAAAGAGAATTTCGCGGGCAACTTTGTTGAGGCGGGGCAGGCCTTCGGATTCGTTCTTGACGAACTGCTCGTATTCGGCGGCGAAGACCTTGCTGTAGCTGTTGCCATAACGTTTCAGCGCGCTTTTGACTTTTTCCTTCATATCGGCAGACAGCGTGGAGTTCTTCTTGTAGAACTGCAGGTAGTTGCAGTATTCGGCGGTCAGGGATGGTTCGGTGACATCGCTGTAATGCACGCCTTGGATGCGTTTGCACATTTCCCAGCGGAACTGGGCGCACATCTTGATCAGGGTGGTTTCCAAATCTTCGGAGTGGTAGATGGAGAGCACCATATGGGATGGTGTTGTGCGTACGCGCCCCTCGATTTCCTGCCACATAAGACCGCGGCTGCCATAGTTGGGCATCAGGATGATATAGGGCAGGATTTCCTTGTTGTAGTCAAAACGATTGATCTTCAGTTCGGGATAAGTGGCATAAGCAGGCCGGTAGAAGCAGCTGTAGTCGATGGCGCGGATATGATTGAGAGCATGTGTGACTTTGGCTGCTGTGGACAGACAGGTATCCAGCGGGCGGGACAGAGCCTGGGCATAGAAGGCCGGAACGTAGGAGAAGATGCTGCCATAGGTCATCTTGTTGGCATTTGCAACCATATTATGGAGTTCAAAGCGGGCCATGGCGGCGGTATCTTTCAGCATGGCATCTGCCTCGGCCTGTTTTAGATTGCCCTGACGTACTTCTTCCTTCAGATGGTCAGGCCAGTCATTGTCAAATTCGTCCTTAGAGGGCGGCACTTCGCTACGATAGATTTTTTTCAGCCATTCATAGACAGGCAGGACCATGCCTTGCGGGTCATCTTCCCAAAGCACGGCATGGTGATAGAGGGCGGCGGTGTTTTCCTCACCGGCCAATTCCTCATCGATAAAGCCAAACAGGAAGAACATCCGGACTTCAGGGGGAATGCTTTCGGTGTTGAGGCTTTGGAAAAAGGCGGCTTCATAGATGGTGAAAAAGTTCTTGTTGATATCTGTCCGTAGCCGGCGCATTTCTGTCGATTTTTCAGTCTTATCCGGGGCTTTCATAAAGAGGCGGATATCCTTCTCTAAGGCATCGCCAATATCCCGGCCAATACCGGCGAAGGCCAAAATCGTATGTAGGGCGTTGGTGATTTTGGGAATGTTGCCACTGCCAGCCTTCAGCGCTTCCTGACGATGGGCTTCATCCAGCTTGGATTTCTGGGTGCGGTATTCGCTGGTGAAATCATTGGCGGCAGCCAGCGTATTCTGGATAAAGGCAGTGATGAAATCTAGCTGGGGATGTATCTGTTGGGCAAGGGTAGAGCAGAGCATGACGGCGCCAATGCAGAAATTTATATCTGCTGGGTAGCACTCCTTGCGCAACAGGTCATTCTTTTCATGACAGGTACGGCAAAGGGCCGCTTGCCAGCCAGTCAGCATTGCAGGTTTATCGGGGGCCTGCAGCTGGTTTACATGATCGAAATGCTGGGGGGGAATCATTAAGGTGGTGCAGACTTTCTTATAATCGTTGTAATCACTCTTGAGGCTGTCACAGAGGTGGAGGGCTTTTTCGTAGAGATTGTCCAATACATTGACCATGTTGTTCAGGAGGGCAATGCTGGACGAAGCCATTACCGGAGCAATGGCCGGCGTGGCACTGATGGCGGTTGCCAGGTCATCTTCGTCTGCGTAATCGTAGACGAAGAGCGTGCAGTCCTCTTCAGCGCGGTAATCATAGTGATAGGCACTGCCACTTGAGTAAAAGGCACCGATAATGGCGCCGTTGCCAGCCGTCAGTGTAATGTCGTCACTAGCTGTCAGCGTGAAGCTGCCCTTGAGGACAATAGCGATATCCTTAACCTCGTCACCTTTCCGATGGAGAAACTGCCCTTTGGCAATATCGAGTTTTCCCATGATTTCCCGACCTCCTCCTAAAAATATGGTTAAACATACTCAAAGGTGTTTACCTAAGCACATTTAAACCAATAAATTCTATTATATCTCCATAAAAGCCGTGCCTTTAACGCTGGGACACGCTTGCAATGTTTTGTTGGAGACTGAAAATTTAACTGCCTCTTATCAGGATACATCGCCGTAACATAGCCCGTATGGGTATCACCATTGCGATATGTGTAGGTCACGTAATCTCGATGACGGAAACCACAAACTTCATCGATGCCAGCCTTGCTCTTGCGACGCATGGGCTTGATGCACCACTCTTCAACTTCCACGTTCTCTGGCTCTAAATCGGTTATGCAGACTGCATCGTTGGCGTGAGTCTTGACAATGCTCCAGTCCTCACGTTTGTTGGCGGTATCACCGCCAGTAGTCAACCTCAACATACCCCGCTGTTGCAACTGCTCTCTGAACCAGTGCTTACCCTGCATGACACGCTGGGCATCATCAAGCCCTTCGACATGACCAGCAGAGCCAATCATGGCGTAGTATCTGTCGGCAAACTGAGCTTCTCTGCCAAAAGTTCTGGTATGACACTTAGGACAAAGCGTTATCAAGTTGCTGATGGTGTCTGCCCCGCCAGCCTCCTGTGGCGTGATGTGATGTACCTCAAAGCGTGTCTTTTCCTTGCCACACTCCATACACTTACATCCGTCACGATGAATAGCTGCCAGCCGAAGATTATTGTCCAGACGGTTAGACTTCTGGTATTGCCAGCGATAAGGCTGGTAGTTATCAGTCAATGCCCGAATGTCGATTTTTACGTCCTCCAGCCAATAGCCGTCAATGTGAACCCATTGGCGAAGCCTGTCGATTACCCGCAAAACTGCTTGTCTCCGCTGGATAATCGAAGGCATCAGCCTGCCAATACGTCTTGAAGAGGCACGATTGAGAAACTTTGCGGGGCGATACTGCTTATGGTATCTGTGATACCTGCGGTAGCCACGGCGAACATCCAACAGGTGCTTAACGTCCTTTCGTTGCTCGATAGTGCCTTTGAACAAAACCTTGTTCTTGGTCTGGCATTTCTGAACCAGAGCCAGCCCAACATGATTTGCACCATCGTCAATGCCGCAGTGAACCATGTCACTGTTAGGGGTATCTACGACTTTATTCAGTTGAATTACCATAGGAAACTTTGACACCAATCGAGCTTTGTGCTGGCGGACAAGCCGCCAAGCGTTCTGCTCGATTGTGGGGTCAAGTTGTTTCCCTTCAGCGTCCAGAACGAACGCATATTTCTTGATTGTAGGCATCTCTGCCACCTTCCATTTCTGGAGAATTTTCCTTCTTGCCCATGTCATCAGGAAGCTCATGTGTTTCCCTGTTATCACCGCAGGACATTAGCGGTGTTTCTTGGTTGGCACTCTCAGAGCGACGGACTGATGGTTTACATCCGAAGGTGAGTCTTTAACTTATCCTGATAACTTAGTTCATCTCGCAAACAACTTTCGTTGAACACGGTCACTGGGGCTTGAAACGGCCTCATAAGCATCTACGAATGAGATATTTGTCCACTTATACGTAGATTTGTCGATATTATCGGCTACTTATGAGTTCGTCCTTACTAAATCCATCGCTAACGTATTTATTCGCTTTGGGCAGGAAATTTCCTCCATAGAATAAAGGCGGCAAGCTTGCATTTTCATAAAAAAAACTTTACAATAGTATTCATGTAGCTTATTATCTTTACAAATTAACAGATAGTCTGGAGGCAGCCTATGAAACGAGTATCCGTGGAGCTGATTCCCCGTGACGAGGAAACTTTGCGCGGCGAATTACAGCTCCTGAAGCAGTATGAAGGCAAGATTGATGTCATCAATATCCCTGACTTACTGCGGTTTGACACCCGCAGCTGGGAAGGTTCGGCCATTGCCCAGGAGTATTTTGCCATGTCCATGCCCCATATCCGCGCTATGGATATTGACCTCGACAAAGAGCTGCCCATGAAGGATTATCTGCGGGAAAAAGGCATCAAGGAAGTATTGGTGGTGCAGGGCGATCCACCTCAGCGCATGACGCATGAGGTTTATCCTACGGAATCCACGGATGTCATCCGCAAGTTCCGGGAGGAAATGCCCGAGGTCAAGGTTTATGCGGGCATTGACCAGTACAGGAGTTCCATGCGCCATGAGGTCTACCGCACCCGCCGCAAGGTGCAGGCCGGTGCCGCCGGATTCTTCACGCAGCCGTTTTTCGATATGCGGCTGCTGGAGATCTATATGGATATGCTCGATGGGCTCGATGTGTATTGGGGCGTTTCGCCAGTGGTCACGGCAGCTTCCCAGAGCTATTGGGAGCGCAAGAATAATGTCATCTTCCCCAAGAGCTTTAACCCCACGCTGGAGTGGAGCGTGGATTTCTCCCGTCAGGTCATGGAAATGGCGGATAAGAAGGATGCCAATGTCTACTTGATGCCCATCAAGACCAATCTGGAAGAGTATTTAGCAGGCGTATTTGCTTGATAAAGTTTTATGTGTATTAGGAGAGTGAATCATGTTTAAGATTCTGAAAAAGGAAGAGCTGTCTCCCAGCGTCTTCTCCATGGATATCGAAGCCCCGCGTGTGGCGAAAAAATGTCTGGCCGGTCAGTTCATCATCCTGCGCGTGGACGAGGAAGGTGAGCGCATTCCTCTGACCATTGCCAATTTCGACCGCGAAAAGGGCATCATCAACATCGTGTTCCAGGTCATCGGTGCTTCTACCATGGCACTGGCTGCCAAAGAAGCCGGCGACACCATCGTGGACTTTGCCGGTCCTCTGGGCCAGCCCTCGGAAATCAAGAAGTTTGACGGTACGGTTGTTGTCGTGGGCGGCGGTATCGGCGTAGCGCCGACCTTCCCGATTGCCCGCGCCATGAAGGAAGCTGGCAACAAGGTCATCGCCATCATGGGTGCCAAGACGAAAGACATCCTGATTATGGAAAAGGAAATGTCCGAAGTCACCGATGAAATCCTGATTACCACCGACGATGGTTCCCGCGGCATCAAGGGCTTTGTTACCTATGCCGTGCAGGAACTCGTGGACCGCGGCGAAAAGATTGCCCAGATCACGGCGATCGGCCCGGTCATCATGATGAAGAGCGTGGCTGATGCTACCCGTGACATGGGCATTCCGACGGTGGTCAGCCTGAACCCCATCATGGTAGATGGTACGGGCATGTGCGGCGGCTGCCGTGTGACCGTAGGCGACGAGACGAAGTTTGCCTGCGTGGATGGCCCGGAATTTGACGGTCACAAGGTGGACTTCCCCGAACTCATGAGCCGCCAGCGCATGTACCGCGACCTGGAGGCCGAGGAAAAAGATCATATTTGCCGCATTGGTTTGGGGAGGAAATAAACGATGGCTTTGTCTTTGAAGAAACATGAAATGCCGGTGCAGGACCCCAAGGTCCGTGCCCATAATTTTGACGAAGTAGCTTTGGGCTACGATGAGGAAACGGCAGTAGCTGAAGCAGAGCGCTGCCTGCACTGCAAGGTGCCCCAGTGCCGCAAGGGCTGCCCGGTGTCCGTGGATATCCCGGAATTTATCGGCAAGATCAAAGAGCGTGATTTTGACGGCGCCATTGAGAAGATCAAGGAAGCCAACGCCCTGCCCGCTGTCTGCGGCCGTGTCTGCCCGCAGGAAAACCAGTGCGAGAAATACTGTGTGCTGGCCAAGAAAGGCGAATCCGTCGGCATCGGCCGTCTCGAACGCTATGTAGCGGACCGCTATATGGCCAAGAATGAAGAAGTAAAGCCCATCGAATATGCCGCGGATGCTCAGAAAGTTGCTGTTATCGGCTCCGGTCCCTCTGGCCTGTCCTGTGCCGGTGACCTGGCCAAGAAGGGCTACAAGGTCACGGTATTCGAAGCCCTGCATAAAGCGGGCGGCGTGCTGTCCTACGGCATTCCTGAGTTCCGTCTGCCCAAAGACGATGTGGTCAAGAAGGAAATCGACAATATCGCCAAACTCGGCGTGAAGTTCGAGCTGAATTCCGTAGCCGGCCGTCTGTTTACGGTGGACGAGCTCATGGAAGAAGAAGGCTTCGATGCGGTATTTATCGGCACGGGTGCCGGCCTGCCCCGCTTCCAGGGCATTCCGGGTGAAAGTCTTAGCGGCGTTTACTCCGCCAATGAGTTCCTGACGCGCTGCAACCTCATGAAGGCGTATAAGTTCCCGGAATACGCTACGCCAATCAAGATTGGCAAGCATGTAGCCGTTATTGGCGGCGGCAACGTGGCCATGGATGCGGCCCGCACGGCTCTGCGTCTGGGTGCTGAGAAGGTCTACATCGTCTATCGCCGCAGCGAGGCAGAACTGCCTGCCCGCAAGGAAGAAGTCGAGCATGCAAAAGAAGAGGGTATCGAATTCAAGCTCCTCAACAACCCGGTTGAGATTTTAGGGGATGAGAACGGCTGGGTTAGCGGCATGCGCTGCATCAAGATGGAACTCGGCGAACCCGATGAATCCGGCCGCCGCCGTCCGGTAGCGATTGCAGGTTCTGAATTCGATTTGGAAGTGGAAACGGTCATCGTGTCCATCGGTACGGGCCCGAATCCGATTATCTCCCAGACCACGCCGGGCCTCGACATCACGAAGCGCGGCAATATCGCTGCGGATGAAGAAACCGGCGCCACCTCCAAGGAAGGCGTATTTGCCGGCGGCGATATCGTCACGGGCGCGGCTACGGTAATCCTCGCCATGGGCGCTGGCCGCAAGGCAGCTGCTGCCATTGACGAGTATCTGCAGAGCAAACGCAAGTAAGCTTTACAAAAAGCATAGAAATAGGGGAATCCACCTTGGCTTTGGGTCAGGGTGGATTTGTCCGTTTTGGCTTTTATTTATGAAAGTTATATTTTTTTTAGAAGAAGGAACGATTGATTTATGATGAACTTTGCCGCCATTGACTTCGAGACGGCCACAGGCTGCCGCAATTCAGCCTGCAGTGTGGCTGTCACCGCCGTGGAAGATGGCAAGATGAAGGACGTTTACTATACGTTGATTCAGCCGCCCATGAATAAGTACAATTACTTCAATGTGCAGATTCATGGCATTACGCCTAACGATACGAAAAATGCCCCGACCTTTGCGGAAATCTGGCCGGAGCTTAGAAGCCATTTGGAAGGGCGGATTGTCGTGGCTCATAATGCGCGCTTTGATATGGGCGTGCTGAGCGCCTGCCTGGCGATGGAAGGGCTGGTGGCACCGGCGTTTTCCTACTGCGATACGGTAGCCATTGCCCGCAAGGCCTGGCCTTTCTTGGAGAACCACAAGCTCGATACGGTGGGCACGCATCTGCAGATTGATTTCCAGCATCATAATGCCATGGATGATGCAAGAACCTGTGCGGCGATTCCGTTGGCAGCGGGGCAGGAATTAAAAGAGGATTCTTTGGAGTCGTTGGCGAAGAAGCTAGGTATAAATGTGTGCGTGTTTGGGAGAAAGGGGTATCGAAGATGATTCTGGTAAGTGCCTGCCTGTTAGGCCATAAGGTAAAATTCAGCGGGGGAGCCAATACCCATGATCTGCTGCTAAAATACAACGAGCGGGGCCGCTTTATCGCCGTCTGCCCCGAATGCTTCGCCATGCTGCCATGCCCGAGACCGGCCATGGAAATCCAGGGCGGCACGGGCAAGAAAGTCCTCACGGGCAAAGCAAAAGCCATGGACGAGAACGGCATGGATACCACCCAGTACCTCTTGACCGGCGCCGATAAAGTGCTCAAGATTGCCGAAGCCTATCATGCCAAAGTAGCCATCCTCAAAGAAGGCAGCCCGTCCTGCGGCGTCAAGAAGATTCATGGCGGTAATTTTGACGGCAAGAAAATCAAAGGCCAGGGCGTGACCACCGCTCTATTGCAAAAGCACGGCATCACCGTCTACTCCGAAAAGGATATGACGGTAGGGAGACTGGAGGAACTTATCGCTGAGGATGTAAAAAGGGATAGAATATAAAAAGCCTTCCCCTCAAGGGGAAGGCATGAGTACGCTGTTATACCTGCACGATTTCTACACCTTGTTTCCTTGTGGCGGTGAGGAATTCTTGGTCGGCCTGTTTATCGGTGACCAGCATATCGATGTCTTTGAGGGCGCAGACCTGCATGAAGGACAGGTGGTTGATTTTCGTATGGTCGAAGACCACGACTTTCTTGTTGGCCCGTTCCAGCAGTGCCAGCTTCACGGCCTGGTCGTCGAAGTCTGGGGACATGATGCCGCTGGCGTCGATGGAGGAGATGCCCAGAAAGGCGATGTCGATGCGGAAGTTTTTGATCATGCGGCAGGTCAGGTCACCGAAGAATCCGTGGGGGGAACTGCGGTAGAAGCCGGGCATGGCGATGAGCTGCAGCTTGTCATTGGCAGAGAGAATATTGTGAATCGGCAATGAGTGGGAGAGTACCGCGATATTTTGCCGATTTTTTAATTCCTCGGCGATTTCGATATTGGTGGAGCCGGTGTCGAGGTAAATGGCGTTGCCTTCCTTGATGAGTCCGGCGCAGAATTCGGCGATGGCGTTCTTCTCCTTGGTCATGCGCAGGTCCCGGCGGATGGTCATATCGGAAACTGCAAGTCTGTCGGCTAGCTCACGGACGTAGACGGCTTTAGTTTCCTGCAGTTCCTGCAGGAGAAAGTGACGGCGTTCACGGGAATTCATAGTTGCCTCCTATTTGATATTTGACAGGTCAAATGTTCGTTTTCTGTTATATTAACGATTATAACATGATAAACTCACAAAAGATGTAAAATAATGTGATTTTTGCACATAAAACGAACAAAAATACCTTGTTCCCCTGCTGAGCGCTGGCTATAATGAAAGCAACAACAGGGACTATGAACGGGGAAAGAGGTAATGATGATGACAGCTGACAAAATTAAAATCGTGTTTTCCGATATTGACGGAACCTTGCTGACCAGTCAGCATGAAGTGACCGGTCGAACCAAGGCGGCCGTACAGGAATTGGCGGCAAAGGATATTCCCTTTGTACTTGTGTCGGCCCGGATGCCTGCGGCTATTTATCCGATCACAGATGAGCTGGGCGTGAAGATGCCCATTATCAGTTATAGCGGGGCTTTGGTTTTGGACAGGGAAGGCAAGACTTTGGCCAGTACCAAGATGGAGGCAAAGCCTACACGTCAGCTGCTGCAGGAGCTGGCGGCGAAATTCCCCCAGATTACGGCCAACTTCTATACGGACAACAAATGGTATGTGAAAGACGTGACAGATAAGCGGGTGCGGCGGGAAATGGATATTACCTCGGCTGTGGCGGAGAATGCAGATTTTACCCAATTGCTGGACCAGGGGACTTATCCGCACAAGATTTTGCTGATGGCTGAGCCTGAGGACTGCGTGCTGGCGGAGGAATATTTCCGGGAGCATTATCCTGCCTTTCAGGTGGTGCGTTCTTCTTCGATCCTGCTGGAAATCATGTCCGGCTGCGTGTCCAAGGCCGGAGGCATCGCCGTATTGCTGAAGCATTACGGGCATACAGTGGAGGAGTCCCTGTCCTTTGGCGACAGCTACAACGATATTCCCATGCTGGAATATACAGGTCAGAGTGTAGCTATGGCCAATGCCCCGGAACAGGTAAAAACCGCGGCTAAGGACGTGACCTTGAGTAGTGATGAAGATGGCATCAGCGCTTATCTGAACGGTCATTTTGAGATGTTCTAAAAAAAACTAAAAAAAAATAAACTTTTTTAAAAAAAGGGGTTGCATTCTCCGGAAAAGTGTCGTATAATAATTTTCGTTGGTGAGACACACCAAGGAATTCCCCGATAGTTCAGCCGGTAGAACGGTGGACTGTTAATCCATATGTCGCAGGTTCGAATCCTGCTCGGGGAGCCATGGCGCGTTGGTCAAGTGGTTAAGACACCGCCCTTTCACGGCGGCTTCATGGGTTCGAATCCCATACGCGTCACCATTTCGGGCGATTAGCTCAGCTGGGAGAGCGCCTGCCTTACAAGCAGGATGTCAGCAGTTCGATCCTGTTATCGCCCACCATTTGAAATTTAAGCTGCCGCAAGGCAGCTTTTTTGTTACACAAAATCTTTGGGAGGGATTTGAATGACAACAGAGGAACGGCGGGCGGAGGTATTGCGCCGGCTGCAGGGGGCAATACAGCCTTTGACGGGCACCCGGCTTTCCCGGGAAATGGGGGTCAGTCGTCAGATCATCGTCGGGGATATCAGCATCCTGCGGGCCGAGGGGCAGAAAATCTATGCGACGCCGCGCGGGTATTTCATGATTCGGGATGAGCATGCGGATGCCCGTCAGCAGTTGGCCACGCTGATCTGCCGCCATACGGCTGAGGATATGGAAACGGAACTCAATGCTATCGTGGACAATGGCGGCGCGGTCATGGATGTGATCGTCGAACATCCTGTTTATGGTCCGTTGAAAAGCGACCTGCTGCTTACGAGCCGCCGCGATATCAAGAATTTCATCAGCAAGATGAAAAAATGCCAGGCAACACCGTTATTGGTGGTGACTGGCGGTGTGCACCTTCATACGGTGCGGGTGCCCGACGATGAGGCTTTGTCGGCCATCAAGGATGAATTGCGCGCGAAAGGGATTTTGGTAGAGGATTGAAGCCCTAAACGGTCGGCTTCGCCTGCGGTCATTTCCACCACACCCCAGGCTTTGGGGCACCAGGCCAGGCCAATCCAGGGACGCACGTTGCGGCTGATCTTGAGGATGTTCATTTCCTTATCCACCCAGACGGCATCGATGGCAAAGCGCATGAAGCACATATGGATGCTGCTGCAGGGCGCAATCAAAAGGCCCTGGCCTGCAGGAAGTTTCCGGCGCAGCATCAGCCCGCGGAAGCGGCGGAAAAAGGTATCGGCGATTTCCAGCTGTAATTTCATAAGCTCACTCATTTCTATAGAAGTTGTCTGGCTTTAGTATAAGCGACAACTTCTTTTTTTTGACATACTCCCCATGCCTAAAACTGGGGGATTCTGGGATACTAGCGAACATTGCCTGCTGAAATAGCAGGTCTTGCGAGTTCTCTCCACAATGGACAATGCCCTGCCCATTATATTTTACGCGGAGAATATTTTGTTTCCCTCACGCTCTATATTTATCGCAGCGTTTTTGTCTCTATCAAGTGTACTCCCACACTTAGGACAAGTCCACTCTCTGAATTTTAGATTTTTAATTTCTATGTTTTGGTATCCACATTTGGAACATAGCTGACTGGACGGGAAAAAACGGTCTATTTCTACGACGGATGAACCCGTTCTGTGTGCCATATACTTCAGCTTATTCACAAAATCAGCAAATCCTAAATCAGATATTTTTCTTCCGAAACGTTTTTGCATTGCCTTTAGGTTTAAATCTTCAAGGCATATTAGGGCATATTCTCCAACAAGCTTACTGGCTAACTGCCAATGGAAATTATCTCTTTGGTTTGCTACCTTCCTATGCAATCTTGCCAAGGCAAGTTTGGCCTTTTTACGATTATTGGAGCCTTTAGCTTTGCGGGATAAGATACTGCTTGCCCTTTTTATGGCAGTAGCATTTTGCTTAAAGAATAGCGGAGAAGCAATATCCTTGCCATCTGAGGCATTGAGAAACATTTTTAGACCAAAGTCGAAGCCGACACTTTTACCTGTTCTTGCTAAGACTTTATTTTCTGATGCTTCACAGACGAAATATAAATATATATCGCCTAATGCATCTCGCTTAACCGTGAGAATTTTTACCTTACCGTCTATTTCCCTTGACTTTGCATAGCGATAGCGTTGCTTACCGATTACGATACTATTGTCGGCTTCATCGAGTTTCCAGCCAGACTGTTTCAAAGTGAAGGACTTGTATTTCTTTATCTTTTTGAAGGATGGTGGCGCCGTACGGATTTTATGTTTTAAATTATGGAAAAATAATTTATACGCTCTATCTATCCGTTGGGTTATATCTTGGACAGCTTGGGAGCCGATTTCTTTCATGTAGGCAAATCTGAAAATCTTTTTCAATTTTGTTAGATGTTTTTGTAATTGATACATATTCAGTGACTTGCCAAACAGCCTATAGTATCTTTTATGCAGAGCAATACAATGATTGTATACAAGACCTGCCGCATTGATTTGCCTATGAAGTTTTCTGTTTCTTTTTGAAGTATATAGCTTAAAGTGATAGGTTCTCATGTATAATCACCACCTTCTAAATCTATTTTACAAAACAATAGGCTATATTGTCCACCTTCAATTGCTTACGCAAATTCGGTGGATGCATTATAACGCCATTGTTCCTGTTTTGCCTATGGCAAAACAGGAACAATGGCGTTATAATGGAATTTGTGTGATTCTATTGTGAGGAAGATTTCAATGTCATTTATCGAAGCAGAAAATCTGACACATATCTATGGGCAGGGCACGGAACAGGAGTTCACGGCTTTGCAGGATGTGAGTTTCCATATTGAAGCCGGGGAGTTTGTGGCAATCTTAGGCGCCAATGGTTCGGGCAAGTCCACACTGGCCCGTCATTTGAATGGTTTGCTGCTGCCGACTGGCGGTGCCTGCCGGATTGCTGGGCTCGATACCCGCAGCCCGCAGGATATCTGGCAGATTCGCCGGCAGGTGGGCATGGTGTTCCAAAATCCTGACAATCAGCTGATTGCCGGTGTCGTGGAAGATGATGTGGCCTTTGGCCCGGAAAATCTGGGCATGGAACCGGCGAAAATCCGTCAGCAGGTGGAGATGGCTCTGCAGGCCGTGGGCATGGCGGAGTTCCGCAAGTTTGCGCCGCATCTCTTAAGCGGCGGGCAGAAACAGCGGGTGGCCATTGCCGGGGCGCTGGCGATGGATACGAAGTGTCTGATTCTCGATGAGGCTACGGCGATGCTTGATCCGCAGGGACGCCGGGAAGTTATGGATACCGTGGAGCGGCTCCATCGGGAGCGGGGGTTGACGCTTCTTTGTATTACGCATTTTATGGACGAAGCCGCCCGTGCTGACCGCGTATTGGTGATGGAACACGGTCGTCTGGTACAGCAGGGGACGCCGGCAGAAGTCTTTGCTGATGCGCCAAAGCTCCATAAATTAGGCCTGGCGGTGCCACTGGCGGTAGAACTGGCCTGGAATTTACGGCAGAGTGGTGTTGATTTGCCCCGGGATATCCTGAGTAATGATGATTTAGTTGCCGCGCTGGAGGCCTGCTATGTCCATTGAACTTAAAACTGTCAAATATATCTATATGCCCAAGACTCCCTATGAGCGCGTTGCGCTCGATGATGTTAGTCTGACTATTGAAGAGGGCAGCTTCACGGCCATTGCAGGCCATACAGGTTCGGGCAAGTCCACGCTGGTACAGCATCTGAATGGCCTGCTGTCACCAGTTGCTGGCGAAGTGATTGTGGATGGCATCGATATCAATGCCAAGGATAAGGCAGGCAAGATTAAAGCCTGGCATGCCCGTCAGCAGGTGGGCATGGTCTTTCAGTATGCGGAAACGCAGCTGTTTGAGGAAACCATCGCGCAGGATATTGCCTTCGGCCCGCGCAATCAGGGGCTCGAAGATGCCGAGATTGAGGAACGCGTGCGGCAGGCCATGGAGATGGTCGGCTTGGACTATCATAAGTTCAAGGATATGTCTCCTTTTGCCTTGAGCGGCGGGCAGATGCGTCGCGTGGCGATGGCTGGGGTGCTGGCTATGCGGCCCAAGTATCTGGTACTCGATGAACCCGCGGCCGGCTTAGATCCCCGCGGGCGTGAGGAGCTGATGGCCGAAATCCAGCGCCTGCATAAAAAAGGGAAGCTGACCATCGTCTTTGTGTCCCATAGCATGGAAGATATCGCCAAAATGGCCGATCAGATGCTCGTGATGCAGGGCGGAAAGCTGCGGGCCGCCGCCAGTCCTGCCGAAATCTTTGCGCAGGCTGGTTTGCTGCAGGAAACGGGGCTTGAACAGCCGCAGATCATGCAGGTATTAGCGCGGTTGAAACAGGCAGGCCTGCCGGTGGATACACGTGCCATCACCCCGGAGGCGGGGCTCAGATCCCTCAGGGAGGTTTTCAATATCCATGTTAAATAATATTATGATTGGCCAGTATTTCCCGGGGGATTCCTTTTTGCACCGGATGGATGCCCGCGTGAAGATATTGTTGCTGCTCATCCTGCTGATTGAGGTGTTTGTCTTTACCAGTGCACCGGTCTATGGCGCTCTGATCGTGTTGACCTTTTTGCTGATCCTGTGTTCGGGCGTGCCCCTGCGCATGGTATTGCGTTCGTTGAAGCCTTTGTGGTGGATCATCATCTTCACCTTCGTACTGCATCTGTTCAGCCATCCGGGCAGGGAGCTCTGCCGTGTCTGGCAGTTTGCAATCACGCAGGAGGGCGTGGAGCAGGGGACACTCATCAGCGTGCGGCTGATGCTCCTGATCATCCTGAGCACACTGCTGACCTTTACCACGAGTCCGCTGAAACTCACCGATGCGCTGGAGAGCCTGCTCTCGCCGTTCAAGAAGGTGGGCCTGCCTGCCCATGAGCTGGCCATGATGATGACCATTGCTCTGCGCTTTATCCCCACGCTGATCAGCGAGACGGATAAGATCATGAAGGCCCAGCAGTCGCGTGGGGCGGATTTCGTGACGGGCAGCGTACTCGCGCGGCTCAAGAATATGGTGCCCATCTTAGTGCCGCTGTTCCTGTCGGCCTTCCGGCGGGCAGATGACCTGGCCATGGCGATGGAGGCCAGATGTTATCGGGGCGGTGCCGGGCGCACGCGCATGAAGGAAATGAAGCTGGCAAGGCTGGACTATATCGCCATGTGTATCTTTGCCCTGCTCAGCATGGGATTAGGAGTAAGTTTCTATCGATGAAAACGGAACATAAAGAGGAAATGAAGGCGCGCAGGCGCAATATTGCCCTGAAGGTGGCCTATGACGGCACAGCTTACCATGGCTTCCAGCGGCAAAGCCCGCCGGTGACAGCCGTGCAGAATGTGCTGGAGCGGAAGCTGGCTGTCATTTTTGGCGATACCATTGAATTGGCGGCTTCGGGGCGCACCGATGCCGGTGTCCATGCCTATGGGCAGGTGGTGAATTTCTTCACCAATGGGAGCATTCCAATCGACAAGGTGCCCATGGCGGCGAACAGCCTGCTGCCGGATGATATCGTGGTCAAAGAGGCCTGGGAGGCAGATTTTGACTTCAGTGCCCGCCATAGCGCCAAGGCCAAGACCTATATCTACCGCATCCAGCAGGGGGCAACGCCCAATCCCTTGACGGCACGTTATGCCTGGTATGAACGCCGCCCCTTGGACATTAACCTGATGCAGCAGGCATTGGCTATGCTGGAAGGGACACATGATTTCAGCGCCTTCCGGGCTGCGGGCGGCGCGCCCATGAGTCCCGTGCGTACCATCTATGAGGCCAAAGTTGAGGAAAAGCCGGGCAATCTGCTGGAGTTCACCATCTATGGCAACGGATTCCTTTACCATATGGTAAGGAATATCATTGGCACGGTGGCGAATGTTGGTTTGGGGCGCATAAGCCTGGAGCGCTTTGCTGAAATCTTTGCCAGCCTTGACCGTCATCAGGCCAGCGCTACGGCTCCGGCCTGTGGTTTGTACTTATATCGCGTTGAGTATTAATAAATACAGGAAATACTGCCATGTTGATGAATCCACTGCGATTGGTCAGCATGGCTGCTTTGTATAATCGGCGTTGTCATATGGATTTTGCTGGTGAATTATGGTATGATTACAAAGTTGAAAGGGGGCGGTCTGCCGGTGCGAGCGGTAGTTACGCGGGTTAAGTCTGCTAGTGTAGTGATCGATGATAAGGTGAATGGTGCCATTGACCAGGGCTTTCTGGTGCTCTTGGGTGTGGGGCCGGAAGATACGGCAGAGTCAGCGCAGAAGTTGGCGGAGAAGATATATAATGTCAGGGTTTTCTCAGATGAGGCCGGCAAGATGAATCTGAGCCTCAGTCAGGTTGGCGGCAGGATGCTGGTGATTTCCCAGTTCACGCTTTATGCTGACCTCAAGAAACGCCGTCCCGGGTTCAGCCATGCGGCGCCGCCGGCGATGGCCAATGAACTCTATGAAGTCTTTATGCAGGATTTGCGGGATTTGGGCGTGACTGTGGAGCATGGTGAGTTTGGCGCAGATATGCAGGTGGAATCGGTCAATGATGGGCCGGTTACCCTTTGTTTCGATACGGAGGCATTGTGATGCAGCAGGAATTATTGAAAAAATATGCAGAGTTAGTGGTAAAGGTCGGTGTCAATATCCAGAGGGATCAGATACTGGTCATCAATACGCCGATTGAATGTGCAGAGTTTGCCCGGGAAATCAGCAAGGCGGCGTTTGCAGCCGGCGCTCATGACGTGGTCATGAGCTGGGGGGATGAACAATCGGCGCATATCCGGTTTGAACATGGCAGCAAGGAACTCTTCACGGAATTTCCGGAATGGCGCGTGAAGTTCTGCCAGGGCTATGCAGAGCAGGGCGCGGCGTTTGTGTCCATCGCGGCCCGTGATCCGCAGATCTTCAGCGATATCGATCCGGAAAAACTCAAGCTGGCCAATCAGGCGGCCGGCGCAGCGCTCCTGGAATATCGGGAACGGCTGATGAGCAACAGGAACACCTGGTGCGTGGTGTCCGTGCCGACCAAGGGCTGGGCCACGAAGGTTTTCCCGGAAGACACGGAAGAAGCTGCCGTCGAAAAGCTTTGGCAGGCCATCTTCCAGACTGTGCGCATTGGGGAAGATGTGGATACCGTGGCGCAGTGGCGCCAGCATACGGAATTCCTGCAGAAGGCAGCCAACTTTCTGAATGAGCAGGAATTCGTCAAGCTCCATTATAAGAATTCCATCGGCACGGATCTGACCATTGAACTGCCGGCGGGGCATATTTGGTCAGGTGGTGCGGAAAAGTCGGAACTGGGCACGGTCTTTGTGGCCAATATGCCGACGGAAGAGGTATTCTCCCTGCCGAAGCGGGATGGTGTGAACGGCACTGTGGTGGCCTCCAAGCCGCTGAACTACAACGGCAATCTGATTGAAGGCTTCAAGCTGACTTTTAAAGATGGCAAGGTTACAGCCTATAGCGCGGAAAAGGGCGAAGAAATCCTCAAGGGACTGCTGGAAACGGATGAAGGTGCAAGTTATCTGGGTGAAGTTGCCCTGGTGCCCTTTGATTCACCGATTTCCCAGAGCGGGATACTATTCTATAATACGCTGTTTGATGAAAATGCCTCCTGCCATCTGGCCTTGGGTAAGGCTTACCCGACCTGCATCAAGGGCGGTGAGCATATGGACAGCGTGACGCTCCTGCAGCATGGTGTCAATGATTCTCTGGTGCATGAGGACTTTATGGTAGGTACCCGGGATCTGGAGATCATCGGGACTACGGCAGATGGCCGGGAAATCAAGATCTTTGAGCAGGGTAATTTCGGGAGGAACTTATGGTAAGGAAAGCAAGCTGCCTGCTGGCATTGTCGCTGTTGTTTGCAGTCCTGCTGAGCTCGGTTTGTCTGGCGGCAGGGAAAATAGTGGACGAGGATTTTTCCTGCAAGGGTGTGCTGCTCGGGGATAGCGAGAGTGTCCTGCAGAGCAAATGGGGCGAACCCATGTACGATAAGATTGCCATCAAGCAGGGCGTAAAAGTCAGGACCTATGTGTACCAGGACCGGTCGGAAGCCAGCGTAGCTGTGGCTACGGGCAGAGTGGTCGATTTCACGGTCGATAGTGAGAAGTATATAGCCCGCAATAATGTGCGGCAGGGCGCTACCAAGTTTTGGCTGGAGAAAACCTATGGTAAGAAACAGCGGCAGTTTCTGGATGGTGCGTACTATCTGATCTATGAGCGGGAAAATCATCCGCATCAGCATCTGCTGCTGAAGATCGATCCCGAGGACGGGCATCTGCTGGAACTGCGGATCACCAATCTGCCCTTGACGGAAGCAGAGCGGTCGATGATGCAGGAGGAAGGCGAACCCATGCTGCGGGAAGTGGATAGTGATGATGCGAGCCTTATGAATATCGATATGTCCTCCCTGCCGCAGGAGGATACGGTGCGCTTGGAGGGATTGGGCAGATGATTCAGCTCAGGCTGTTAGAACATCGCCTGCTGCGTTATGCAGGCATTACGCTGGGCTGTCTGATCGCCAGCTGTTCCATCAACCTCTTCTTGGTGCCATCGCATCTTTTGACTGGTGGTGCCACAGGTATTGCCATGATTGTCTACTATCTGACGCATCTGCCCATCGGTGCCCAGACTTTTGCCTATAATATTCCGCTGTTGTGGGCGGCCTGGCGGCTGTTGGGCAAGGGCTATACCTGCGATGTGGTCATTGGTACGGCAATCTTTTCGTTCTGCCTGGATTTCACCAAGCCGCTCAACGCCTTTGCGCCGGTCAATGATTATATGCTGGCGGCGATTTTCGGCGGCGTGTTCAATGGCATTGGCTATGGTATCGTGTTCCGCATGAACGGCAGCACCGGCGGTTTCGATATCGTCGGTGCCATTGCCAAGAAGTTCTATTCCTTCAATATGGGCGGTGTGATCTTTGGCTTCAATTGTCTCGTGATGCTGGCGGCGGCGTTTATGTTCGGCGTGGCACCGGCAATGTTCACGCTGATCTGCATGTTCATGAACGCCATGGTGACGGATAAGGTCATTGCCGGCTTCAACAGCCGCAAGGCGCTCCTGATCGTGTCCAATCAGGCCGAGGCCATCGCCGAGGGCATCATGGAAGTGGGGCGCGGCGTTACCTTCCTGCATGGACAGGGGGCTTTCACCCGCCGCGAGCGCAATGTGGTGTTCGTGGTGGTGACGCTTACGCAGGTGGCCAAGATGAAGATGATCATCAACGCTATCGATCCGGACGCCTTTGTGATCATCATGTCAGCAAATGAGGTCATGGGTCATGGGTTCAGTTCACCGGGAGTAAAAACTGGGGCAATCGTGCATCGTTATAACACAAATGGACGGTAGATTTGAATAAGGGGAGAAAATATGAGTCAGAACACTACACCGGCAACTATTGCGGAAAAAATCCAGCATATGGAAAAGTTTTTGGATCTGGAGAAATTTATCAATGGAGACAAGAATGATCCCAAGGATATTGAATCCTATTATAAGACCAATCATGCGGCTTATCGCCGGGTACATTCCAAAGCGGGGTTCATGCATTTCCATGTATCAAAGGATGGCAAGACTTTCTCGCCGGAAGATGCCAGCTATCAGCCGGATGTGGCTGCACAGTTCATCAAGTCCGGGGACCGGGTGTTGGAATTAGGTTCCGGGCAGGGAGCGAATATCCTGCATTTGGCGAAGAAATTCCCGGACGTAACTTTTGATGGCCTGGACCTTTTCCCGGGGAAGATGGCCGAGGAACTGCCGAATCTGACCATCACCAAGCAGGATTATACGCAAATGCCGCAGTTTGCGGATAACACCTTTGATGTGATTTACGCGATTGAAACGCTGGTGCATTGCTCGGATAAGCTGAAGGTTTTTGCAGAAATCAAGCGTGTGCTGAAGCCGGGCGGGATTTTCGTGGTCTTTGACTATGCGCTGAAAAATGCCTATGAAAGTTACGACCGGGAAAATCAGCTGGCTGTTTCGCTGATATCTAAAGGCGGTGCGGCTGCACTGATTGAGTCTGTGGCGGAGTGGGAGGATTTCTTTGCCAAAACAGGTTTTGCAGTCGTCAGCAAGAAGGATCTGACCGAACCCATCATGCCGGACCTGCGCCGGTTGGAACATCGTGCGGCCTGCATTTTGGACCATCCTTTCCGGGCCAAAGTGGTTTTCAAGACGCTGCCCAATCAGTTTGTCAGCAATATCATCCTGGGGTATCTGGGCGCAGATTCGGCGGCAGAGGGTGCCATTGTCTATAAGGAATGGGTACTCAAAAAAGACTAACTAATGGTTGCAATGGGGAAAGGAATTTTGTACAATGAAAAAGATATTGATTATGATGCTGGTGGTATTGACGGCTCTTACAGCTGGCTGCATCGCTGGCGGCAAGGATAATGGAGGCAAAAAAGTGGCTAATCGCATTGCTGTATTTGAAACCAACAAGGGTACTTTTGAAATTGAACTGTTCGAGGATAAGACGCCGATTACGACGAAGAACTTCATCGACCTGACGGAAAAGGGCTTCTACAATGGCGTGATTTTCCATCGCGTGATTGACGGCTTCATGATCCAGGGCGGCGATCCGGATGGTACGGGCATGGGCGGCCCGGGCTACACCATCGAAGATGAATTCCTCGATGACCTGAGATTCACGGGTGAAGGCATCCTGGCTATGGCCAACACGGGCATGCCGCATACGGGTGGCAGCCAGTTCTTCATCACGCTGGACAAGACTCCCTGGCTCAACGGTAAGCATACCATTTTCGGCAAGGTTGTGAAGGGCATGGACGTTGTCCGCACCATCGGCCATAGCGAGACGGATTTTGCAGATCGTCCGCTGGAGACGGTGGTCATGAACAAAGTTACCATCAAAGATGCTGAGTAATAGCGAGAACTACACCTATATACTGGAATGTAGTGACGGCAGCTTTTATACAGGTTGGACGAACGATCTGGAAAAGCGTGTCAGGACGCACAATGCAGGGCGCGGCGGGAAATACACCCGCTCGCGCCTGCCTGTGCGTCTTGTCTATTTTGAAACCTTTGCGGACAAACGGGAAGCGCAGAGCCGGGAATGGCATATCAAGCAGCTTACCCATGCGCAGAAACAGAAATTAATAAGTGACGAGAGGGAGTAGTACGGTGGATTTAAGCATTGTAGAACTGCTGAAGGTAGTAGTTCTCGGTATTGTGGAAGGTCTGACAGAGTGGCTGCCGGTATCGAGTACCGGCCATATGATCCTGGTAGATGAGTTTATCAAGCTGGATGTCAGCAAGGATTTCATGGATATGTTCCTGGTGGTTATCCAGCTGGGCGCCATCCTCGCCGTGGTGGCATTGAATTTTGAAAAACTCAACCCATGGTCGGATTGGAAGACCAGGCAGGAAAAGCGGGATACGTTCAGTCTTTGGTGGAAGGTTATCATCGCCTGCATTCCGGCAGCGGTAATCGGTCTGGCATTTAACGACTATATGGAAGAGCATTTCATGACGGCGCCGGTAGTGGCGGCTACGTTGATCTTCTATGGTGCCATGTTTATCTGGATCGAGAACTATAACAGGCACCGCCGCCCGCGCATCAATGACCTGGCGCGTCTGGACTATCGCACGGCCTTCATCATCGGCATGTTTCAGGTGCTGTCGCTGGTGCCGGGCACGAGCCGTTCCGGGGCAACTATCATCGGCGGCATCTTGTTTGGCACGAGCCGTATCGTGGCGGCAGAGTTCACCTTCTTCCTCGCGATTCCGGTCATGTTCGGCGCGAGCCTGCTGAAGATGGTGAAATTCGGCCTGCACTATACGGGAGCAGAAATCGTCATCATGGTGGTGGGGATGGTCACGGCTTTCATCGTGTCCATTATATCCATCAAGTTCCTGCTGAGCTATATCAAGACCAATGACTTCAAGGCCTTTGGTTGGTATCGCATCGTGCTGGGTATCGTGGTGATTGCCTATCTGTTCCTGATTGGCGATCCGACGGCGGATAATCATTAAAAAATGGGGATGGAAATATTCCTTTAACAGCAAAAGTCCGCTGACGGAAAGTGTCAACGGACTTTTGGTATAAATTGCAGTTTGCCAGTGCGAGCTTAATCTAAATCTGTTACAGCGTAGTGGGGCGGAGGTGGGGATACTTCTTCGCCACTTCACTAAATGACCCGCCAGCAATAGTGTGTACTGTTTTAGTTACCTGCGCCGGGCAGGCCGGCGGCGCGTATGTTCAGCTCAGTTTCCAGTAACAACGGTTTGCGGGCCAGCCTTCACTTCGTTCAGGCAGTCGTTCCGTCGGCGAATAAGCATCCCCGCCTCCACCCAAAGGTATATCTGTGTCAAATGGCTAAGTCTCGGCTGTAAGCCGCAAGTACATCGATGTGCTTGTTACGGGAGAAGCGAGTTTGTGCCGATAGCTAAATCCGTGTCTGGGGGCGAACGGGGGAGTGCTTTTTCTGGTGGAGCGACAGTCTGAGCATAGCGAAGACCGGCCCGTTGCAAAAGTCACTGGGGAACACGCTGAAAGACGCGCCGTTGGCCT
>NZ_FNJQ01000063.1 GCF_900104055.1 Pseudoselenomonas ruminantium | reverse complement strand
TGAACATACGCGCCGCCGGCCTGCCCGGCGCAGGTAACTAAAACAGTACGCACTATTACTGGCGGGTCATTTAGTGAAGCGGCGAAGAAGTATCCCCGCCTCCGCCCCACAAATCTGTAACCAATTGCGTTTAAGCATGCACTCACAAACTGCAATTTACATAAAAAATGTCCGTTGACACTTTTGTCAACGGACATTTTTGTTCTTCCAAATTCCCTTTGTTTATCAGCTGATCAGCCCCAGATCCATCATGACCTCCTGCACCTGCGCCATTTCAATGGGCTTGGATGCATAGGCATCGCACCCGAGTTCGAAAGCCTGGTCCACATAATCCATATCGGCAATCGCCGTCATCATGATGATCTTGGCCTGTTTCTCCGCCTCTACTTTATGCTGGCTTTCCAGTTCCCGGATCAGTTTCAATACCATCAGCCCGTCCACCTTGGGCATCATGATATCCAGACACATCATATCATAGGGTTCTCCGGCCTTGAAAGCCTCAACATATTTATCAATGGTTTCCAGCCCATTGGCCGCGGTGTCGCACTGTCCGTATTCCTGCAGGAACTCTGTCAGGAACGTGCGGCTGAGCCGGTCATCCTCGGCAATCAATATCTTCATGGCAATCCCTCCCTGGATGGTAAGCTTATGCCGTTTGCCATTTTCTGCATACAGTAATTCATCAGATTTTCCGTACGGGGATCGTCATGCAGCACAGCGCTGCCTTCCTTGCCGCCCGCTTTGCGCGGCCGCAGGAAAATGCGCTTTTCCCCGGTGGTGGAATCCGCCTCCTGCAGAGGCATCCAGAATGACATGCATGTCCCCTGCCCCAATTCGGAATCAATGCTTATCGTCCCTCCCATGAGCTCGATGAGCTCCCGGGAAATCATAAGTCCCAGCCCTGTACCGCCGAACAGGCGCGTGGTACTGCTGTCCGCCTGGGTGAAGGGCCGGAATATCCGGTCAATCATGCACTCATCCACGCCGATGCCCGTGTCCTCCACGCTGAACTCCAGCGTCGGCTGTCCCTGGCGGCTGCCCAGATAAGCGGCCAGCGTGATCTTGCCGGTTTCCGTGAACTTCAAGGCATTGGCCAGCAGATTATGGAGCACCTGCCGCAGACGCAGGGGATCGCCCTGCACCAGCCGGGGCAGGCTGCTGTAATCAGTCAGCACGAACTTCAGCCCCTTGGCGCCGGCCAGCTGTTCATAGATGGCGCCCATGCGCGCCAGAGTCTCATGCAGGTCAAAGCCGATGTGTTCCAGACGCAGCCTGCCATTTTCCAGTTTGGCAAAGTCTAAGATATCATTCAGGATATGCAGTAAGTCATCGGCACTGTGCTTGGCATTCTGCAGGCACTCCTGCTGCTTCTCCGTCAGTGGCTCCCTGCCCGCCAGTTCCAGCATGCCCACAATGCCGTTCAAGGGCGTGCGGATTTCATGGCTCATCGTGGACAGAAACTGCGTCTTTGCGCGGTCAGCATTTTCGGCTGCAGTCTTTGCCTTCTCCAGCTCCTGTTCATAGCGCTTGCGCAGGGATTCATCCACCATGGTGATGATGAGCTGCTTCTCTTTGCCAGTCCCATGCTGAGATACCCCCAGCTGCAGCCACATGCGCTCCCCGCTATGGGCATTTTTCATCTGCACGGTGAACTCACTGGAAAAATCATCATCGGCAACAGCGGCTTCGATATTGCTCCGCACAGGACAATGGCGGCAGTTCCGGCCATGGCCGCAGCCTTTTTCCAAACTGTTCTCACAGCAAAAGGCGTCACCAAACTGGCGGCCCAGCACATTGACGCCTTCCGCCTGCATGATGATCCTGCCCATATCATTGACCGCCAGCACATTCCCTTCTGCATCGAGCAGACAGATGCCCACCTTCGCTGCGGAAAACACGGCACTCATATATTGTTTACTGGCATCCAGACGGGCCTCCAAGGCCTCGATCTGGCTCATTACCCCCTGCAGCTGCGGGGGAAGCTTCTTCACGGTCTTGCTCATAATCCCGCCTCCTAATGTTCAGCTGTTGTCCGTCTCCACACAGAATACAACGCGCACAATCAAGAGGCTTTGCAAAGTAATCCTAACTTAATAATAACACAAAGCCGTCCTATTGTATAGGAGATTTCACCTGAAAATTTGAACCCCTGCAATGGATAAGGTATAATGTACATTATATTGTAAAGGAAGTTGGTGCATACCATGCAGATAAATGATATCCCCGTACTGATTGCCAAAGAACTGGGCGTGACGCCCAAACAGACAGCAGCAGCCATTGAACTTTTGGACGGCGGCAACACCGTGCCCTTCATCGCCCGCTACCGCAAGGAAGCTACCGGCGCTTTGGAAGATGAACAACTGCGCATACTGGAAGAGCGGCTGACCTATCTCCGGAATCTCGTCAAACGGCAGGAGGAAATCCTCAGCAAGATCGAGGAACAGGGCAAACTCACGGATGAACTGCGCACGGCCATTGAAAAAGCCCAGAAACTGCAGGAACTCGAGGATCTGTATCTGCCTTATAAGCAGAAAAAACGCACCCGCGCCCAGATTGCCCGGGAGCGCGGTCTCGAACTCTTGGCCAGGATGATGCTCGAACAGGCCAAGATCAGCGGCACGCCGCTCGATGAAGCCGCTGCCTTCATCCATGAAGAAAAGGATGTGCCCACGGCCGAAGCTGCTCTCGCGGGTGCCATGGATATCGCTGCAGAGACCATCATGGAGGATGCCAAGCTGCGTGCGGCTATGCGCAGCCGCCTCTGGAACAATGGTCATGTGGAAACCGAGCTCGTGGAGGATGCCGAAGAAGCCCAAACCTTTGCCATGTATGCAGAATACAGCGAACTCATCCATACGCTGCCCTCCCACCGGATTCTGGCCATCAACCGCGGCGAGGCCAAGGGCTGCCTCAAGGTCCACGTGACCATCGACACCGAAGACTGCCTGCACCGCATTTTCCGCCGTGTAAGCAAGGCGCCGTCCAAGTGGGATGAAACCTTGCAGGCCGTGATCGAAGACGGCTGGAAGCGCCTGTTGTTCCCAGCGCTCGAACGCGAAGTGCGCAGCCAGCTCACCGAAGATGCCGAAGCACAGGCCATCAAGATCTTCGGCGTGAATCTGAAGCAATTATTGCTGCAGGCACCGCTGGCCGGTCATACGGTACTCGGCCTCGACCCAGGCTACCGCACGGGCTGCAAGATGGCCGTCGTCGATGCCACTGGCCATGTTGTCGACCACGGCGTAATTCAGGTCACCCAGAGCGAAGGCGCTAAAGCTGCCGCTGCCAAGACCGTGCTCAGCCTGATCAAAAAACACAACATCACCCTGATTTCCATCGGCAACGGCACAGCTTCCTACGAAACAGAACAGTTCACGGCCCAGCTGATTGCCGATAATCAGCTGACGGACGTACACTACCTCATCACCAATGAGGCCGGCGCTTCCGTCTACTCCGCGTCAGCGCTGGCCAAGGAAGAACTGCCCGAATACGATGTCACCATCCGCGGCGCCGTCTCCATCGCCCGCCGTATCCAGGATCCCTTGGCCGAGCTCGTCAAGATCGATCCCAAAGCCATCGGCGTGGGGCAGTACCAGCACGATGTCAACCAGAAAGAACTCGGTGCCACGCTCGATGCCACGATTGAAAGCACCGTGAACCATGTCGGCGTGGACCTCAATACCGCCAGCTCCGCACTCTTAAAGCATATCGCGGGCATCAATGCCACCATTGCCAAAAACATCGTGGCCTACCGCAATGAAAACGGCATCTTTACCAGCCGCAAACAGCTGCTCAAAGTGCCGCGTTTAGGTCCGGCCGCCTTCACCCAATGTGCGGGCTTCCTGCGCATCGCAGGCGGCAAATCCCCGCTCGACAATACATCCGTTCATCCCGAATCCTATGCCCTGACTGAAAAACTGCTGGAACGCTTAGGCTTCAGCCTCGCTGACCTCAGCGATAAGGATGCACTGGCCATGCTCGCCGCCAAATCGAAACTGGCCGACTGCAGCAAGCTGGCCAAGGAACTGGATGCCGGCGAATTGACGGTAAAGGATATTCTCGCGGCCCTGGTCAAACCGGGGCGCGATCCCCGCGAAGACCTGCCTGCGCCGTTGACGCGTCAGGCCGTCGTGAAGCTCTCCGATATCAAGGAAGGCAGCATCATGCGCGGCACCGTGCGCAACATCACAGACTTTGGCGCCTTCGTGGACATTGGCCTCAAGACTGCGGGCCTGATCCATATCTCCGAGATGAGCAAAAAACGCATCAAACACCCGCTGGACGTGCTGGCCGTAGGCGATATCGTCAAGGTCATGGTCATCAGCGTAGATGAGAAACGGAACCGCATCGGCCTGTCCCTGAAGCAGGTTCCACAGGAGGAGGCACGAATCGGATGACTTTGCTGGAAAAAACCATTGCCGCCATCGAACCGGCGGACCAGGAGCTGGCAAAACAGGCCGCCACGCAGTTGTCTACGGTGCTGGAAGGTGACGATGACTCCCTTGGCCGCTTAAAGGACCTGCTGCTGCGCTATCTTGCCATTGCCGGCGACCTGCATCCGGCCGCCCCGGACAAATGCACGGTCATCTGCTGCAGCAGCCACGGCGTAGCCTCCGAAAGCGTCAGCGCCTACCCGGAAGAAACCACCCTGCAGATGACGCAGAGCTACCTGATTGGGCAGGGCGCAGCCGCCAATGCCTTTGCCAACTTTGCCGACAGCGAGACCTTCGTGGCCGACTTCGGCATCAAGGCAGAAAAGATTGACATTCCCGGTCTGCTGGACTGCCGCATCGATAACGGCACGCAAAATATCGCCCAAGGCCCGGCCATGACCAAAGAGCAGGCACTAGCCTGCCTGGAAAAAGGCATTGAACTGGCTGAAAAGCTCATTGCCGAAGGATTTGACTGCCTGCTGCCCGGCGAAATGGGCATTGCCAACACCACGATCAGCGCTGCCATCGTCGCCGCCATCTGCGGCAAGACCGCTGCGGATGTCACAGGCCGCGGCACCAATATATCCGACGAACGCCTGGCCAAAAAGACCGCAATCATCGAGCGCGCGCTGGATCTGAACCAGCCGGACGGCAGTGACGGACTCGATGTGCTGGCCAAAGTCGGCGGCTTTGAATTTGGGGCCATTGCCGGGCTGATCCTGGGCTTTGCCGCCCACAAAAAAGCCGTGATCCTGGACGGCGCCAACTGCGCCGCCGCCGCTTTGCTGGCCCAGAGCCTTGCACCAGACTGCGTGGATTACCTGCTGCCCTCCCATCGGGGCGGCGAACCATCCCAGGGCTTTGCTCTGGAAAAGCTGGGACTTACCCCCATGCTGCATCTGGACCTGCGTTTAGGCGAAGCCTGCGGCAGTTCCATTCTTGCTAAAGAACTGGAAACCATGCTGACTATCTGGGATGTGGTGAGCCACCTGCCCCATGATCCGGTGGAGACACCGTTCCAGCAGGTTTACATGCCCAATCTGTCCCCGAAGGTCACCAACAAGACCTTCGACTTCTATCTGTCCACCATGCAGGATTTGGATCTTCCCGCCATGCAGGCTTGCAAGGAACGCATTGATAATCTGGTCAAGCCTTTGGATAGCCTGGGCGCATTGGAACAGATTGCCGTGGAAATCGCCGGCATCACCGGCGATGAACTGCCTAATTCCGGCCTTGACCGGGCACTGCTCTGCTTTACGGGCAAAGTCAGCAATCCCCTGCAGATGCAGCTGATTGCCGCCAGTTCCCAAAACAGCCGGGCCGACGTGACCATGGCCCATGTGCGCGAAGGCCTGCCGCTGACCGCCGCCTTCGACTTCGGCCGGGAACAGGGAGAATTCCTCTCCCTCTCCTATCCGCTTTTGGGACTTTCCCTGACGGAAATCGACGAGCACGCCCCGTTCGGCACCACGAGCGAACTGCTGCGCAGTGAGCTGTTGAATGCGGATGGCAGCCTCAGATATCCGGCAGACGAATTCCTCGCCCATGCGCCGGAAGCCGCCCAGCCGTTTATCGGCGCCATGATTGGTGCCATCATCGCCGCCGCCCATAACAGCGCCTTCATCATCCTCGATGACGAAGCCAGTGAGATCATCGCCCGCTATACCGAGCTCTTATGCCCGGACGTGCGACCCTATATCCTCCATGTACAGCCCTTACTCTTAAAGGCAGAGTGTTCTCTGCCCGGCGGGCTGATTGCCACCTTAGGCATGGATATCGCCGAAGCCGCCCTCTATATGCTCAACGATATGCGCACCTTCGCCGAAAGCAAGGTGGCAATTGCCAACGACGGACCAGGCGCAGAAAAACAGTTCTCATGAAAATTGCAGTTTATCGGGGAGTTCGTGCTGAAGGTATCCCGTTTATACGTTGTCAGGGGTTCACGGGGGAGTACTTTTGCTGTTTCCGCTAAACGTCCCTCCCTGTCAAGTTAGAGCTATTTAGCGGGATGCGCCGGGCAGGCCAGCGGCGCGTCTTTCAGCGTGCTTTCCAGTTACTACCTGCGTCGGGCCGGTCTTCGCTTACTCTCTGACTGTCGCTCCTACAGCAAAAGCACTCCCCCGTGAACCCAAGAAACGGAATTGACAATCAGCACGAACCGTTGCTCCCGTAACAAGAACATCGATGTAATTGCGGCTTCCAGCCG
>NZ_FNJQ01000001.1 GCF_900104055.1 Pseudoselenomonas ruminantium | reverse complement strand
TAATCATGCTAAGAGCGCCATGGAAACCGTACAGGAATCGACGAAAAAGACCAGCGAAAATCTGCAACAGATGGCAGACAAGGGAATTGAAGAAGTTAACCGTCACTTTGACGAAATTGGTCAACATATCAACACATCTGCTGACCAGATTGCTAATCACGCTAAGCGCGCAATGGAAACCACACAGGCAGCTATGCAGGAAACCATTCAAAAAACAGGTGATAACATCCATCAGCTTACCGATAGGGGGATTGAAGAAGCTGACCGTCACTTCCAGAAAATCAGTGACCTTATTTCTGAAACCAGCGCTGATCTCGGCGCCCTTTACCAAGATACCTTTGAAGAACTAAATAGATTGGCAGAAAAACTTAAAGAAAACAGTCATCTTATGGAGAAAAACAGTGATAAAGCACTGGAGAACCTCTCGCAACATACAGATCGTACAATTCAGGCCATGGAAGATGTATCTAGTGCTCTGCGAGAATCATCCCGCAAGGCGCAGGAAGACTTTGCTGCACAATCTTCTGCTACTAGCGACAGCGTAAGAAAAGCTGCTGAAAGTCTCCAAAAGAGTGCGCTCAATGTCACAAGAGACATTTCTGACCAGCTGGAACAGATGATGAAGACTAACAATGAAAGTCTCAAAAAATCCTCGGAAAATCTGGCGAAGGACTTGGATAACAAGCTTACTAATTCTTTGGAATCAATGGGCAATGCTATGGGGAGTATTTCACAAAAATTTGCCGCCGATTACCGTCCTATTGCACAACGGCTCAAGGAGATCGTTGATCTTGCTAATGCAGCAAAAACTGCTAATATGGGAAGGTGATGTCCATGTTAAAACATAAAGTAAAAAATAACGGTGGCGATCACTGGATGTCTATATCTGATTTGATGTCTGGTTTGATGATGGTGTTTATGTTGATAGCTATTGCTTATATGATGCAGGTTCAAAATGAACAGCAAAAACAAGCACAAATTATTCAGGACTATGCCGTCATAAAGCATGACATATACCTAGCATTATATGATGAGTTTGAGTCTGATTTGCCAAAGTGGAATGCGGAGATAGATGAAAAGACGTTGGCGATCACTTTTAAAGAGCCAGATGTACTTTTTGGGGTGGGGTCTTCAGCGTTGACCCCGCAATTTCAAGCCACGCTTAACGATTTTCTCCCACGGTATTTATCAATATTACACCAGGAAAGATTTCGTGATAGTATTGAGGAGATCCGTATTGAAGGCCATACAGATCCTTTTTGGAAGGGGGCTCAAACTCGTAAGGAAGAATATCTGAAGAATATGGACTTATCTCAGCAACGAACCCGGGCAGTGTTGCTCTACACACTGGATAGAGCAGCACCCCCTGATAAGTTAGAGTGGATGATTTCCAAAATTACGGCTAATGGTTTGTCTTCTAGTCAGCCGATTATTAAACCAGATGGAAAGGTTGATGCTGAGCGTTCTCGTCGTGTTGAGTTTCGAGTTCGTACTAATGCGGATGAAAAACTCAATAATCTGCAGGAGGGCTTGCGATGAAAACAGTAGATTTTTTCAAATTGGAAAAGATTGCGCATGTTCATCGTATTATGCGCATTCCATATAATTATTATTCGGGATTTGACTTTACCAAAAAAGATATGAATATAGAATGGGAAGACCCTTTAAAACAGGGGAAGGAAATAAATGCTGATGATGATAATTTTGGTTGGAGTGAAAATGGTCTTTTCTACAATGGACAGCGTGTTAGACTATATATTCGTGATCAAATGAATTATACTCATGGAGAGAGCCGGCAAATGCCCAAGTATCATCTTACTTGGTGCAAAACATTGGAAGATATGCACAATAGAGGTAAATATGAGAAATATGTGGTATCTACCAGTACAGATAATTTTTTTCTTATAAATTGGGTTGATGGGATAAAGGTTGTCGAACAAACCTATGAGAAGTTAAGTGTATGCAAAAATTGTTTGCGTACACTTAACTGGAAAGGTTATGCAAATAATAAATATCAAAGGGATGAAATATTTTATAATTTTTCCATAGAAGAATTTTTTCATGAATACAATAGTGACAATATGGGGCAATTTGCTTACCTGCCTGGTGATTCTGATATTACAGCTCCCTTAAATATTTACCCTAATGAATGGAATGCTATTTCTAAACAGTTACGATCTGGTCATTTATTCTGTAGTAAATGTCAACGAAGGTTTAGTGTTGTAGATAAAGGAAAACTTCATGTTCATCACCGTAATGGCAAGAAGAATGATTGCAGGCGTTCTAATCTGGTAGTTCTTTGTGCAAGCTGTCATCAGAAAGAACATCCTGACCATAAAATATTGTTTTGGTGACATTTCGAACCTAGATCAAATTTTATTGGCAAAGTTTTGCTGGTTGCGTTATAATTCTAATGACTAAAGTAATTGATGGAGTGATGATATGTTGAAGCCAATGTTACTGAAAGCACCATTGAAAGATTATCTTTGGGGCGGCAATCGCCTGCGGAATGAATATGGCAAGGAGTCGGCTCTGGATAAGGTGGCAGAGAGCTGGGAGCTTTCCTGCCATGAAGACGGCCTGAGCCTTGTCGATAGTGGCGAGAACAAGGGAAAGACGCTGGCTTCGCTATTAGAAGGTCCCGGCAAGGAAATGCTTGGGACGAAGGCGGCGGAACTCGATTATTTCCCCTTGATGATCAAGCTGATTGATGCCAAGAAAGATCTGTCCGTGCAGGTGCATCCCGACAATGAATACGCCTGGCGTGTGGAAGGCGAGCAGGGCAAGACGGAGATGTGGTATGTGGTGGATGCTGAACCCGGTGCCAGTCTGATCTATGGCTTCAAAGAAAAAATCAGCAAGGAAGAATTCCAGCAGCGTATCGAGGATAATACCTTGCTGGAAGTCTGCAACCAGGTGCCCGTGCATAAGGGGGATGTGTTCTTTATCGAGGCCGGTACGCTGCATGCTATCGGGGCTGGTATCCTGATCTGCGAAGTGCAGCAGAGTTCTAACCTGACTTATCGCGTCTATGACTATGGCCGTCTGGGAACAGATGGCAAGCCGCGACAGCTGCATATTGACAAGGCTTTGGATGTCACGCGCTTGGAATTGCCGCCGCAGGTTTCTCAGACATTGATGGACATTGATATCTTTCCGCATATGGATGTGAAGCTTTTGGCAGATTGCGAGTATTTCAAGGTTTATCATGGCCGCTTGCAGGGCGACAGCGCCATGCATACCGGCACGGATTCCTTTCATTGCCTGACGGTGCTGGAGGGGGCTGTCAAACTCAGCGGCGGCGGGGAGAAACTGACGCTTTCCAAGGGGGCGACCGCCTTTGTGCCCGCAGGTTTAGGAACATATCAGCTGCAGGGACAGGCAGAGTTTATTTTGAGCAAATTATAACGAGGCAGGACATTGAAATTTGGCGAGTTTATGGCCAGCTTGCAGAAAGGCGGATTGAAACACGTTTATCTGCTGGCTGGTGAAGAACATTATTATATCGACAAGGCCCTGGAACGAATCCTGGCGAAACTGTTTTCCTCGCCGCAGGAACAATCCAGCGGTTTGCAGAAACTGACGGGTAATATCAATCTGGATGATTTGGCAGGCCTGATCGAAACTGCACCTTTTTTTGTTCGCAGCAATGTGCTGCTATTGCAGGATACATCGTTGTTCAAGGAGAAAAAAGGCGATGAGGCGAAAGATGCGGCCAAGTCCGGCAAGGATAAGGCGCTGGAACGCTTGCTGGACCTGCTGGCGGATATGCCGGAGTACAGCTATGTCATCTTCGTGCAGAATGGCAAGGCAGATAAGCGGCGCAAGATTTATAAGGCCATCGAAAAAGCCGGAGCCGTGCTGGAAGCTGAGGCAATCCGCGCCTGGAATATCGATGACTGGCTGCAGGGAAAGTTACAATCCCTGAACAAGGATATGGACAGCGAGGCCAGGGCCTATTTCAGCGGTGTCATCAGTACCATGCAGACCATCTCACTGGAATTCCTGGACCGGGAATTTGATAAGCTGGCCTTGTTCACAGAGGAACGGCGGATTAGTCGTGCCTTGTTGGAAAAAATATTTGCCGGATTGCCGGAAGTTTCGGTATTTGCCCTGCTCGATGCCATCAGCGAGCGCAAGGCAAAAAAGGCCATGCAGCTGCTAAGGCGGCAGCTCAGTGATGGTACCTATTTTACGGTGATACTGGCCCTGTTGACACGTCATGTGCGCCAGTTATGGCAGGCACAGGTCCTGCAGAAGCAGGGCGTCCGGGGGAAGGCTTTAGCTAAGCCATTGGAACTCAATCCCTTCATCGCCGAAAAACTGGGGCGCGCGGCCATGCAGTTCCCCGAGCCCGTGCTCAAGCGGAGCATGCTGGAACTTATCGACGCCGACTATTTCCTGAAAACAGGCCAGGCCGGCGAGGAAGTTCTGGAACATGTGGTCATAGACCTGTGCCGCGGGGCGGCGTAGATAAACGAAAAGAGGGCACAGGCTGCGCTCTTTTTATCTGTGTGGAACTTTATCGAAACAGGCATTTGTGGTATAATGCGAGCAACGGGAAGGAGATGTGTTGATCTTGTTGGAAATCTTAACGCAGCCCACGGTGGCTTTTGCTTTGTTCGGTGTGTTGTGTCTGGTTGTGGGGCTGATGCACATACGTCATGAGAAATTCAATACGCGCACGCTGGTGATGGCGGCGCTGTTATTGGCATTGGCTGTTGTCCTGCAGCAGCTGCGGCTGTTTCATATGCCGCAGGGGGGCAGTGTGACGGCGGGGGCGATGCTGCCGTTGCTTTTGATCGGTTACCGTTTCGGTGTCGGGACGGGGCTGTTGGCTGGTTTTACCTATGGCATAATAAATATGGTGCAGGATCCGTTCATCCTGCACCCGGTTCAGGTCTTATTCGATTATCCGTTGCCCTTTATGGCTATGGGGCTGGCAGGTCTTTGCCGCAAGCATATTTATGCAGGTGCGGCACTGGCCTTTGGAGCACGTTTCCTCTGTCATTTCATTTCCGGTTTCGTGTTCTTTGGCAGTTATGCGCCGGAGGGCGTGTCACCCGTGTACTATTCACTGGTGTTCAATGCCACTTATCTGGTGCCGGAACTCATCATCTGCTGTTTGCTGCTGAAGGTCCTGCCGGTGCAGAAGCTGCTTGAAAGTATTGATAGGCATTCACATCCGCAAGAAGAGCTCCGTCATATCCAGCAGTCATGATTTCATCCAGATAGGCGGTGGGGCTGCCGTAGAGGATATGTTTCCATTCCGGCCGCCAGTATTTCACCCGATGATTGTGGGAAAATTCCTCGTTGGATTCATCCATCCAGCGGGGATTTTTTTTTGACCAGTCAGTCTGCCAATACTGCCGCCAGGTTTCTGCTTCGCCGATATTCATATAGGCAAAGACCAGACGGCGGCCGCCCTGAGGCTTGTGCTTCAGGGACTCGACTTCCTGCGGCGTCAGCAGGCGGTCTTCGATATAAAGGTCGATGATCAGCAGGTCATAGGGGGTGCCTTGCAGGCTGGCCAGATACTCCGTACTGGAGGCGTATTGACCGGGATCTAACAGCAGCAGATAGTTGCGCACATCTGCCAGGTTTTCGATATCGTCGTCATTCACTGATGGCGGTGATTGTGGGGAATTGGCGAGGTCTGCTAATTGGCCATCCACGCTTTGCCGCATCTTTTCGGCATTTTCAGCGGTGTTGCCGTTGATGGGCAGGTAGAGAGCAGAACCGCCGTCTGTCAGTAACTGGAAGTGGCTTTTATGTTTATGGGCGTAATCGTGGAGCTCGCCTAAGAGCTCTACCATGGCTGTATCGAAATGGACTGGCGCCGAGGCTTCGCCACCAGCCAGAGCTGCAGCACTGGCTGTCAGGAGGCCCAGGCTCAGGAAAAATCTTTGCCACCAGGCAGCTTTGTTGTTCATAGGAGTTACCTTTCCGTACAAGTAATAAGTTTCTCTATTGTAGCATTTTTTTCAGACCGGGGCAATATGTAACAATCCTTACAGTGGGGAAAACGAAGCTGTGTTACAATGGGAGAAGTTATATTTCAGGAGGCGGTATTTGTGAGCAAATGGGCAGTGATTTATTCATCGGTGACGGGCAATACGAGAATGATAGCAGAGGCGATTGCCGCAGAAGCGGAAAGCGCGGATGTTTTCCGGGTGCAGGATGCGCCTGTTGATTTGTCTGCTTATGATATTGTGGCGCTGGGATACTGGCTGCGGTTGGGACAGCCGGATCCCCTGATGCTGAAGTACCTGCCGCAGGTGAAAGGCAGTAGGGTGGTGTTCTTCCAGACGCATGGCACGGAACCGACCAGTGAGCATGCCATCACGTCGTTTGCCCGGGCGGGGTACAATCTGGGCGATGGCTGTGAGATCCTGGGAACGTTTGGCTGTCAGGGGAAGATCAATCCGGTCATGCTGGAAAAGCGCAAGAATGCCGGTCCGGATGATCCGCATGGCGGCGTGAAGGCGCAGGAACGCTGGAAGAAGGCCGCTTCGCACCCGGATGCGCAGGATATCGAAGCGGCGAAGGAACTGGTCCATAAGATGGAACATAAGCTGGTGCTCAAAGCCAGGTTTTTGGCCAGAAAGCAGCAGGGGAAATAAAATTGTCGCTTTTTTTACAAAGCACCTATAGATATGATACTATAGGTGTGGAGAGGTGACAGAATATGCTTTATAATTTGGAAAATGATAAGTTATGTGTACAGGTGCGCAGTTATGGCGCGGAACTGCGGTCCATCAAGGAACGTGCGGATGAGACGGAATATCTTTGGGATGGCAATCCGCAGTGGTGGAAGTACAGCTCCCCGGTTCTGTTCCCGATTGTCGGTAAATTGCAGGATGGCAAATACCGTGTGGATGGTCAGGAATATGAACTGCCGGGGCATGGTCTGGGACGTATTTCTGAATATGAGCTGGTGGAACGTCGCCAGGATTATATCGAGTTTGCCCTGAAGTGGACGGAGGAAACTCTGGTAAAATATCCTTGGAAGTTCCAGCTCAACGTGGCCTATGCCCTGAAGGACAATGAGGTGGAAGTCATCTGGAAGGTGCAGAACCTTGACGATAAGGAGATGATCTATTCCATTGGCGCGCATACGGCTTTCCGTTGCCCGCTTGTACCGGGGGAAGAGTTCAGTGACTGCTATCTGACCTTCAATCAGGCAGAGGATAATGTCAACATGCCGCTGAACAGCAAGGGGCAGTTCCTGCAAACTCCGGGCGAGGCACGTTTGCAGGGCAAGCAACTGGAGCTGAACTATGAGATGTTTGCTGGTGATGCGCTGGCCTATAAAGGCCTGAAGTCGGATGTGGTGACCATCTGCTCGCATAAGAGCGATAAGAAGGTTTCCATGGTAGCCAAGGATTATCCTTTCTGGGGCTTCTGGACGCCGGCTCAGGGCGGTGCGCCGTTCATCTGCCTTGAACCCTGGCAGGGACATGCAGATTATGAAGGTTACGACGGTGAATTCAAGGATCGTGAAGGTAGCCTGAAACTGGCCGCCGGGGAAACACAGACTTTCCATTACACGATAAAGATCGGTTGATATAGTAAAGTCCCCGCAAGGACGTGAATCCTTGCGGGGACTTTACTATCTGTATTATGCGAGGTACATGCTTTCGCTGATGGTGTTAGCGAGTTCTTCCTCGTTCATGTCTTTGGTATCTTTCGGAGCTGCTTCATAGGCATCCATGCGTTTCTTGATGAACTGGGTGTCGATGTTGCCTGTGCGGAAGTAGGTATCCTTGAGGATCTTCTTGTGCAGGGATACGGTGGTCTTGACACCGTCGATGCGGAATTCCTTGAGAGCGCGTTCCATAATCTTGATGGCGTCACCGCGGGTGCGGCCATGGACGATGATCTTGGCAATCATGGAATCGTAGTACGGCTCGATGGACAGGCCCGCCGTTACGCCGGAGTCGAAGCGGACACGCGGGCCGCTGGGTTCATGCAGGAACGTGATCTGTCCCGGGCAGGGCATGAAGTTGTTTTCCGGATCTTCGGCGTTGATGCGGCATTCGATGGCATGGCCGGTGAAATCCACATCTTCCTGAGTAATTTCAAGGGCTTCGCCAGCGGCAATGCGGATCTGCGTGCGCACGAGGTCAATGCCCGTAACGGCTTCTGTGATGCCATGCTCTACCTGGATACGCGGATTGATTTCCATGAAGTAGAATTCGTTGTTAGACAGGTCGAGCAGGAACTCTACCGTACCGATATTGGAGTAATGCACGCTCTTGGCTGCTTTTACTGCCAGACGGCCTACGCGATTGCGCATATCCTGCGTGAGTGCGATGGACGGGGATTCTTCCAACAGTTTCTGGTTGCGGCGCTGCAGGGAGCATTCACGTTCGCCGAGGTGCAGGACTTCGCCGTAGTTATCGGCGACAATCTGTACTTCGATATGGCGGGAGCGTTCGATATAATGCTCGAAGTAGTATTTCGTCTTGGTGATATCAACCAACAGATTCAGAATGTTGCGCAGGTCATTTTCGTCATGGGCTACGCACATGCCCTTGCCGCCGCCACCGGATACCGGCTTGAGGATGACGGGATAGCCGACTTCAGCAGCTACCTTGATGGCTTCTTCGTTGCTGGTCAGCGGATCGCTGCCCTTGGCCATGGGGATGCCGGACGGTGCGATGGAAGCGCGGGCGATATCCTTGTCACCCACGAGGCGGATGGTTTCCGGCATGGGGCCAATCCAGGTGATGCCAGCTTCGGTAACCTGCTCGGCAAAATCTGCGTCCTCGGACAGGAAGCCGTAGCCGGGATGGATGGCATCGGCATGGGTTTCGCGGGCGGCTTTGAGGATGGCGGATTTATTGAGATAGCTGTCCATGGCATCAGCCGGGCCGACGTTGACGGCAATATCGGCAAGCCGTACATGCAGAGCATTGGCGTCAGCTTCGGAATAGACGGCTACGGTTTCGATGTCCAATTCCTGGCAGGCGCGGATGATGCGTACGGCGATTTCGCCACGGTTAGCAATGAGAATGCGTTTAAACATAGGATTACCTCCTAAACTTTACAGATTAATTAATATTGTTGGTAATTGTTGTATATAGTTGTACACCAACAGGTATTAAGACCAGTTACCAAAACAACTATGTCATGAATTGTAGCACAATTTTTTTGACCGGTCAATGATAAAGTGCGTGCATTGCTATTATGCTTTAAAAGAATAATGAATCATGTATACAGGAAATTTCCATATTTTTATGGTAAATTGTGGTAATATAGGAAAAAGGGAGGAAGTGAACGTATGACGGATATTGTAGCGGAAAAGCTGAAACTGCTGCCGGATAAGCCCGGTGTTTATATCATGAAGAATGCGGAAGGCCGCATCATCTATGTGGGCAAGGCCATCGTGCTCAAGAACCGGGTGCGGCAGTATTTCCAGTCGGGCAAGAACCACAGCCCCAAGGTGCGGGCAATGGTGTCGCATATTGCAGATTTTGAGATCATCATGACGGCCTCGGAAGTGGAGGCTTTGATCTTGGAATGCAACCTGATCAAGAAGCACCGGCCGCGCTACAATATCAGCCTCAAGGACGATAAGAGCTATCCTTATGTCAAGGTGACGGTGCAGGAGGAGTTCCCACGGGTGTTTATCACGCGGCGCATCCTGAAGGATGGTGCAAGATATTTTGGCCCCTATACCAATGCGACAGCGGTACATGAGAGTCTGAAGCTCCTGCGGCGTTTGTTCCCTTTGCGCACCTGCAAGCATTTGCAGGAACGTCCCTGTCTGGAGTATCATATCAAAAGATGCCTGGCTCCCTGTGCGGGTAAGGTGGAAAAAGCTGATTATGATGCCATGATCAAGGCGGTGCTGCTGTTCCTTGAAGGCCGTACGGAAGATGTGGAGAAGGAATTGCAGTTCCGCATGGAGCAGGCGGCGGAGAGCTTCAATTTTGAAGTGGCGGCCCGCCTGCGTGACCAGTTGCTGGCCGTGCGTAAGGTGGCGGAAAAGCAGAATATCGTCACAGGTTCCGGTGATCAGGATGCCGTGGGCATTGCCCGTTCGGAAATCGGCGTGGTAGTGCAGGTATTCATGATCCGTGCGGGCAAGATGATTGGCCGCGAGCATTTCTTGCTGCAGGGCAGTGAGGACGAAAGCGATGGGGCAATACTCGCGGCCTTCCTGCAGCAGTATTACCATCGTGCGACTTTTATTCCGCGGGAAATCCTGTTGCCCATGGAATTGCCGGCGGTGGAGCGGGAATTATTGGAAACATGGCTGTCGGAGAAGAAGCGGAAGGCCAAGGTTCAGCTTATCCTGCCGCAGCGAGGCACGAAAAAGGATATCGTGGATATGGCCGTAGGCAATGCGGAGAAATACCTGCACGATGAAGCCGCCCGCATCAAGCAGGCCAATGACCAGACCTTAGGTGCGGTGGAAGAATTGGGGCGTTATCTGGGGCTGGCGAAGATGCCCGACCGCATGGAATGTTTCGATATCTCCCATAATCAGGGCAGCGAAACGGTGGCCTCCATGGTGGTCTTTGAAGGCGGCCTGCCGAAGAAATCGGACTATCGGCGCTTCAAGATACAGAGCACCGAGGGCAAGCCGGATGATTTCCTGTCTATGCGGGAGGTTACTACCCGGCGTTATGTGGATCTGCCGGAGGAGGAACTGCCGGACCTCATCATTATCGATGGCGGCAAGGGACAGCTTTCGTCGGCACTGGAAATCATCCGCAATGTGGCGGGGCATAAAACGGTGCCGGTGGTTGGGCTGGCCAAGCAGTTTGAACTGGTGTTCACGGAAGGCAATCCTGAACCTGTGGTCTTGCCGCGGCATAGCCAGGCGCTTTATCTGATTCAGCGGATTCGTGATGAGGCCCATCGCTTTGCCATCACCTATCACCGCAAATTGCGGGGCAAGCGCAATCTCGTGTCGGTGCTCGACCATATCGTGGGCATTGGACCGAAACGGCGGCAGGCCTTATGGAGTCATTTCGGTAGTATCAATAAGATAAAAGCCGCTTCATTGGAAGAATTGCAGCAGGCACCAGGGATGAATAAGCCTGCGGCAGAAGCTGTGTTTAATTTCTTTGCCGCGCAGAAGGAACTGCGGGGCAAATGATGTTGATGATAGATTGAGAGGAAATGAATGAAGAAGATTGATTTACATGTACATTCGCTGGTGTCGGATGGCAGCTTTACCCCGGCAGAATTAGCTTTCCATGCCAAGGAACAGGGGCTTTCGGCGTTTGCGCTGACGGACCATGACGTGATTGCGGGAACGGAAGACGCTGCCGCAGCGGCCCAGGACGCAGGCGTGGAATTCATCAATGGCATGGAGCTTACAGCAGATTTCAAAGGGCATAAGATCCATGTGGTATGCCTGGGCTTCGATCCGGAGCATGCGGCCTTTCAGACCGTGTATAAGAAGGTGCGGGCCATCAAGGAGGGCCGCATTGAGGATATCATCGAGTTCGTGCGCCGCAAGGGTGTGGATATCAGTTGGGAAAAAGTGGAAAAATTTGCCTATAAGGGGCTGATGGATCGTTATGCCATCATGCGGTATCTGGTATCCCTGCATATGTATGACCGGGCGCAGCCGCTTTGGGATCATTACCTCGATCCGGCCGCAGTGGAACTGGGGCTGAATTTCAGCATCACGGCCGAAGAGGCCCTGCCGCTTATCCATAAGGCGGGCGGCGTGACGTCGCTGGCGCATTTCCATAAGAATATCGGCTTGGGCAACCTCGATAACCGCCAGCAGCAGGAGCAGGCTATCCTGGAACTGCATCAGCTGGGGCTGGATGGGATGGAGCGGTATTATCCCAATTATTCCGCTGAGGATGAAGCGTTTGCAGCACAGATGATCCAGAAGTATGATCTGCTGCCGACAGGCGGTACGGATTTCCATGGGACGAACCGGCCGCAGATTGAGTTGGGGAGTGGGATAAACGGAAATATTTCCGTGCCTTATGAATTTTTTCGAGGTATTAAGGAAAGACTCGGGAAATAATTTTTGCTATTGGCAGGATTTGTCTTGGACAAGCTAGAAAATCCTAATTAAGTTGCAGAGAGGTTTGTGTACTTTTCTTTGGTGCAAAGAAAAGTACACAAAGAAACAGCGGACTGAAATCACATCACGTGATTTACGTCCGCCGGCGCCCGTCCTTGGGCGCCGGGCAACGATATACCTTTATTGGTTGTGGTGCTTAGGAGGGCTGGTTTATGAAGACTTGGGTTTGTACGGTTTGTGGCTGGATCTATGATGAGGAGAAGGGCGACAGCGAGTATGATCTGGCGCCGGGTGTAGCTTTTGCGGACCTGCCGGAGGATTTTGTCTGCCCTCTGTGCGGTGTGGGCAAGGA
Organism: Pseudoselenomonas ruminantium; assembly: GCF_900104055.1. Lineage (GTDB taxonomy): Bacteria > Bacillota > Negativicutes > Selenomonadales > Selenomonadaceae > Selenomonas_A > Selenomonas_A ruminantium_C. The sequence goes on along the minus strand of NZ_FNJQ01000001.1, from coordinate 185,287 downwards.
TATGTTTGAGGAACAATAGAACAGCTGTTAAGGCAGGGGAATGACCGGTCAGATTGACCGGTCATTTTTCTTGTTAGCAGGTCATAAGACCATTAAATAGATTTATGATAAGATAAAAAATAATAAAAATATTTGTCGCTTTTTATTGATTTTTTCGTCTTACTTTGTTATAATTATCACGTAATGAATCATAAGTGTGATTCATAATTCCTGGCATTCCGAAAGCGGTTTCCATTATGGTAGTTTGGTTTCGGAGAATCGCTTTCTAATTTTAAGGAGGCTTTTGATTATGAAGGTAACAGTTGTTGGTGCAGGTAACGTTGGCGCTACCGTCGCAAATGTGCTGGCAGTAAAGAATTTCTGCAGCGAAGTCATGCTCGTGGACATCAAGAAGGGCTTTGCTGAAGGTAAGGCAATGGACATCATGCAGACGGCACATCTGCTGAATTTTGACACTACGGTAACGGGCGTTACGGCTGAAATCGGTGACGAGAACGGTTATGCACCGACGGAAGGTTCCGATGTTGTGGTTGTTACTTCCGGTATGCCGCGTAAACCAGGCATGACGCGTGAAGAACTCATCGGCGTAAATGCAAAGATCGTCAAAGGTGTTGTTGACCAGGCGCTGAAATATTCTCCCAACGCTATCTTCATCATCATCTCCAACCCGATGGACGCTATGACGTTCCTGACGCTGAAAGATTCCAAGCTGCCGCGCAACCGCGTTCTCGGTCAGGGCGGTATGCTCGACAGCAGCCGTTTCCGTTATTTCCTGTCCAAGGCTCTGCAGGAAGCTGGTTATCCGGCAACTCCGACCGACATCGATGGCACGGTTATCGGCGGCCACAGCGACAAGACCATGGTTCCTCTGACGAGCCTGGCTACTTATCGCGGCATTCCTGTTACCCAGCTCCTTACGAAAGAACAGCTGGATGAAGCTGTTGCTCAGACCAAGGTTGGCGGCGCTACGCTGACTGGCCTCCTCGGCACTTCCGCTTGGTATGCTCCGGGCGCTGCTGCCGCTGCTATGGTTGAGGCAATCGCTCTCGATGCTAAGAAGCTCATGCCCTGCTGCGTATACCTCGATGGCGAATACGGCGAAAAAGATCTCTGCATCGGCGTTCCCGTTATCCTCGGCAAGAACGGCATGGAAAAAATCGTGGAGTACAAGCTGGAAGGCGACGAAAAAGCTAAGTTTGATGAAAGCGTAGCTGCTGCCCGCAACACCAACTCCAAACTCGGTGACGCACTGAAATAAGAATATTATGGCTGCCTCCTGCGGGAGGCAGTTTTTTTATTTTTGCAAACTATTAAGCTTTGCCGTAAATGATACGATATATCAAGTAAGCAAGTAAGTCTATGGCAAAGGAGGTGTCTGTCATGCTGGAGCGTATTGAGCGTGTAGCCCGCATCAAGGGCGTTGAAGGCCGTGCCTTCGAGCGCAAGGAAGGATACAATGAGGATAAGAAGAACAAGCAATCATTCAAAGACGTTCTGAGCAAGGAAATGGACAAAGAGGTTCGTCCAGGCAATGAGGCAGGCATCGGCATTCCTAATGCCTATCGTCTGGAGTTGTCTACCCGACCTACCCAGTCGCTGTTTTATCGGGAAATGGTGGATTTAAGTGAGATCGAAGATAAGGTAAACCTCCCCAGCTGAATAGTAAATCATAACTTCCTGTGCTAGAATAAGTTCAGGAAGTTTATTTTTATGGAGGGGAGAACCAAACAGTATGAAATTAGAAGAGCTGGTCAATCATAACCTGAGCCATTTGAATGATACAGACCTTATTGTCTGGCGCTATATCTACGCCCATATGCAGGAGTGCTGCTATATTTCCATCTATGATCTGGCCGATGCCTGTCATGTGTCCCGGACGACCATTATGCGCTTTGCCAAGAAACTGGGCTTTGACGGTTTCAGCGATTTGAAGGCGATGCTCAAGCTGGAGCAGGTGAAGCCGCAGGAAAAGCCCTCCCAGAATATCGCCGAGGCCACGACGGCGCTCTGCAAAAGCATTGGGGAGGAGATAGCCAGGCAGGACTTCTGGAAGGTCAACAAGCTGATGTATCGGGCGCAACGGGTTTTTGTCTTTGCTTCCGGGCTGGTGCAGCGCAATATTGCCAATGAGCTGACGCGCTTGTTTCTGCATACCAACAAGTATATCTTTAGTGTTCAGGGGTATAATGAATTTCGTACCATCATGGAGCAGGCGGGCAAGCAGGATCTCTTTATCATCATTTCTCTGAGCGGTGAGGGGAAACAGGTGGTAGACTTTGCCAAAACATTGCATGTCAAGGGAGTGCCGCTGATATCCATGACACGGCTGCAGAGCAATCCCTTAGCCCGGCTCAGTACGGAAAATCTCTATGTGACTCCCCGTGAGCTGCCCGCAGCGCTGGGACAGCCCTATGAGTCCATGTTGGCCTTCTTCCTGTTGGTCGAGATCTGGTTTATCAGTTATACGCAATTCCTGGCAGAACAGGACGATACGACGGATGAGGACGGGGTGTGATATATCACATCGCCCGTGACAAGGAACAGCCTTTGTGGACAAGGCCCGAAAGGCCCCGAAACTATTGAATTGCAGGCCCCTTTCGACTATGATAAAGCCATGGAAAGAAATCATAAACAATTCCAATTTCCATTACTTAATCCATAAGTCGAAAGGGGTTTTTATCATGAAGAAATCATCTATCGTTATCGCTGGTGGCGGCAGCACCTTTACACCGGGCATTGTCCTCATGCTGCTGAATCATATGGATCGTTTCCCCATCCGTCAGATCAAATTCTATGATAACGATGCGCAGCGTCAGGAAAAGATCGCCAAGGCCTGCCAGATCCTGCTGGCGGAACGGGCACCGGAAATCGCGTTTTCCTATACCACGGATCCGGAGCAGGCTTTCACAGATGTGGATTTCGTGATGGCTCATATCCGGGTGGGCAAGTACGCCATGAGGGAAAAGGATGAAAAGATTCCGATGCGCCATGGTGTCTTCGGTCAGGAAACCTGCGGCCCCGGCGGTATCGCTTACGGTATGCGTTCCATCGGCGGTGTGCTGGAAATCCTCGATTACATGGAAAAGTATTCACCGAAGGCCTGGATGCTCAACTACTCCAACCCGGCAGCTATCGTAGCAGAGGCAACCCGCCGCCTGCGTCCCAATTCCCAGATCATCAATATCTGCGATATGCCGGTGGGCATTGAGGAACGCATGGCTGAAATCCTGCAGCTGCCCAATGGCCGCAAAGATATGGATGTCCGCTATTACGGGCTGAATCACTTTGGCTGGTGGTGCGATATCCGCGATAAGGAGGGCAATGACCTGATGCCCCGCATCAAAGCCCATGTCAAGGAGCATGGTTACATTGTCAATCCGGATGATACGACGACGGAAGCCAGCTGGCAGGATACTTTCGGCAAGGCAAAGGATGTTTATGCGGTTGATCCGGATACCCTGCCCAATACCTATCTGAAATATTATCTCTATCCGGATTATGTATTCAACCATGACAATCAGCATCCGGACCATACCCGTGCCAATGAAGTCATGGAACATCGTGAGAAGGATGTGTTCCAGGCCGCCAGGGATATTGTGGAAAAGGGCACAGCCAAGGATTGTGCCTTTAAGGCCGATGACCATGCCAGCTACATTGTGGATCTGGCTGAGGCCATTACCTTCAACAAGAAGGCACGGATGCTGCTGATTGTGGAAAATGATGGTGCCATTTCCAACTTCGATCCCACGGCCATGGTGGAGATCCCCTGCATCGTGGGTTCCAATGGCTATGAGAAAATCAGCATCGGCAAGATCCCGCAATTCCAGAAAGGCATGATGGAGCAGCAGGTCTCGGTGGAAAAACTCGTGGTGGATGCCTGGATCAACGGCAGCTATCAGAAACTCTGGCAGGCACTGACCTTGTCCAAGACCGTGCCGTCTGCGTCGGTAGCCAAGGCAATCCTGGACGATCTGATCGAAGCAAACAAAGAATATTGGCCGGAACTGAACTGAGAACCGGCGGGGAAACAAGAGGGAGGCACAGGCACTGCCCTGTGTCTCCCTTGTTGTATCTGATGCTTCCGGATTATATGAGATAGGAGAGTCTTGCCATGATTTCAAAAGATATTGTCATGCAGAAAGTCCAGCGGTTTGGCGGTGCCATGTTCACGCCGGTACTCATGTTCGGTGTGTTCGGTATTTTTGTTGCGGTGTCCATTCTCTGTACCAATCCTGTGATTTTAGGTCCTATAGCAGAGAAAGGCACTCTGTGGTATAACTTCTGGTATATCATTCAGGAAGGTTCCTGGACGGTTTTCCGGCAGATGCCTTTGCTGTTTGCTATTGGTCTGCCCATTGGTCTGGCCAGGAAAAACAATGCCCGGGCCTGCATGGAATCCTTTCTGATCTATATCATCTTCAACTATTTCATCAGTGCCATGCTTTCCATTTATGGGCCGGAGTTCGGCGTGAATTTTGCCCAGGAGGCGGTGACTGGTTCCGGTCTGACGATGGTGGCAACCATCAAGACCTTGGATACCGGTATCGTAGGGGCCATCCTGATTGCATCCATTGCAGTCTGGCTCCATGATAAACTCTTTGATGTGAATCTGCCGGAAAGTCTGGGCATTTTCCGCGGCTCCTCGCTGGTTGTGGTAGCCGGTTTCTGGCTGATGTTCCCCATTGCCCTGCTGTTCTGTGTAGTCTGGCCCCAGTTCCAACAGGCCATTGCCTCTTTGCAGGGCTTTTTGGTGGGGGCCGGTGTGACGGGCGTCTGGGTATATACCTTCCTGGAGCGCATCCTGATTCCGACCGGACTCCATCACTTCATCTATATTCCCTTTATCTTTGGCCCTGCCGTGGTGGATAATGGCATTCAGGTTTACTGGCTGCAGCATCTGCAGGAATTTGCCGCTTCGACGAAACCCTTGATCGAATTATTTCCCCAAGGTGGCTTTGCCCTGCATGGCATGAGCAAGATCTTTGGCTGCCCAGGTATTGCTCTGGCCATCTATTTCACGGCCAGACCGGAGAATCGGAAGAAGATTGGGGCCCTGGTCTTCCCGGCAGCAGCTGTGGCTGTCTGCTGCGGCATCACGGAGCCGCTGGAATTCACGTTCCTGTTCCTGGCACCGGTGCTGTTTTTGGTGCATGCCCTGCTGGCCGGAACCTTGGCTGCCACCATGTACGCCTTTGGCGTTACGGGTAATTTTGGCGGAGGTCTTCTGGACTGTGCGATTTTCCAGGATTGGATTCCCTTGTTTCAGAACCATTGGCCAACTTATCTGACGCAGATTGTCATCGGTTTGATCTTCACCTGCATCTGGTTTGTGGTCTTCCGCACGATGATCATCAAATTGGATCTCAAGACACCGGGGCGAAGTGGTGATGAAGCCAAGCTCTATACCAAGGCCGATTACAAGGCCAAACAACAGGCGGGCAAGGATATCCTGGCAGAAGAAGCCGCTGCTTTCCTGGCAGATCTGGGCGGTCCGGATAATATCGTGGATGTGACCAACTGCGCTACCCGCTTGCGGGTGACCGTGAAGGACGAAAGCCTGCTGGCTGATGCCAAAACCTTCGAGGCTCATGGTGCCCGGGGGCTGGTGCATAATGGCTGTGCTTTGCAGATCATCATCGGCCTGTCCGTGCCGCAGGTGCGTGAACGGTTTGAGACCTTGCTGGAAGAGCAATTGGCACATCAAGCCTAAAGAATACTAAAGATATCCCCTAAGGAATCATTATGAAAAAAACACTCCTTGTGCTAGAATATACACAAGGAGTGTTTTTAGTGAGGAAAACGGGGTACATAATGGAAAAAGATGATGTTTACTATATGCGGGAGGCTTTGAAAGAGGCGCAGGTGGCTTACGACCTGGAGGAAGTGCCCATCGGTGCTGTGCTTGTGGACAATGCCACCGGCGAGATCGTAACCCGCGGTCATAATATGCGGGAAATCTGGCATGATGCCACGGCCCATGCGGAACTGATTGCCATACAGAGCGCCTGCAGGGATCTGGGGCGCTGGCGTTTGTCCGGTCTGACGCTTTATGTGACCATTGAGCCTTGCCCCATGTGTGCCGGGGCCATTGTCATGAGCCGGGTGGACCGGGTGGTCTATGGCAGTACCGACAGCCGGGCCGGGGCCTGTGAGTCAGTTTTCAACATTCCGGGCAACGAGCAGTTGAACCATCGGCCGGAAATCACGGCAGGTGTCCTGCAGGAGGAATGTGCAGGCATCATGAAGCGCTTTTTTAAGGAACGCCGGGAGAAGAAAAAACGGGAAAAACAGCAGGCTAAAGAAGCGGAGGCATGATTATGCGGATCATCATAACGGATTCCTATGAAAAGATGGGACTGGAAGCGGCCAATATCGTGGCGGGGCAGGTCTATCTGAAGCCTGACAGCGTTTTGGGGCTGGCCACGGGCAGTACGCCGGTTTCTATGTATCAGCGGCTGGCAGCCGTGCACAAAAGCGTGGGGCTGGATTTTTCGGAAGTGACCACCTTTAATCTCGATGAATATATCGGCATGAGTCCGGATAATCCGCAGAGCTATCATTACTTCATGCAGGAGAATTTCTTCCGTCATATCAATATCTGTCCTGAGAACGTCTATCTGCCTAATGGCATGGCCGAGGATATGGTGGCAGAGGGCGAGCGCTATGAAAAGCTGATTGCCGCCAAGGGCGGCATAGACCTGCAGGTCCTGGGTATCGGGCAGAATGCCCATATCGGTTTCAATGAACCGGATGTGAAATTTGCCGCCACCACCCATAAAGTGCAGCTGGATGAAGAGACCATCCAGGCCAATTCCCGTTTCTTCAAAAGTGCAGAAGAAGTCCCACGTTATGCCATCAGCATGGGCATCAAGACCATTATGATGGCGGAACACGTCATTTTGCTGGCCAATGGCCGCAATAAAGCGGAAGCCGTGTATAAGGCTGTCTGTGGTGATGTGACGCCGGAAGCACCGGCTTCAATCCTGCAGCTGCACCGTGATGTGGCTGTGATTATCGACAAAGAAGCGGCGGCGCTGCTGCCCGAGACCATCCGTGGCATCAGCATAACCCGCAAATAAAGCGAACATATATTGGCAGGCATAAACAGAGAAAGCCCGGGGTAACTATTTCTGGAGCGTTTGGCGCGTAAGCGTCTCAGCGGAAGAAATAGTTACCCCGGGCTTTTCTAAACGGAATGGACAATCATTAACGAATCAATGGTGGCAATCTTAAATGTCCCAATGCAGCATATCCGGATTTGGCGTAGCCTTATCCACTTCGGCCAGGATCCAGGAAGCATTATCATGGTCAGCCGCAAACGCTTTTTCGAGTCCGGCCTGATAGTTTTCGGGAATTTCCATGGCATGGATGGCCATATGCATATAATCCTTGGCGACTAAGGTCACGCCGCGGGCAGCTGCCAGCTGGGCCTTGAAGCGGTAGCCATAGTAGAGATAGCTGTTATGTTCGATGGGGATGTCCTTGTAGGCCTCGATGCGTTCATCGACTTCCTTTTCCGCATCGGCAGTCATGCCCAGCTTGTGCAGGATGTTCCAACGGTCGGCCCAAAGTTCGCCGCGCAGTATATACTTGTAGAGGAAGTCCGTGCCTTCGCCGGCTTCGATGGCCTGATTGATATGGTTCAGTGCTTCGTCATATTTTTTCTGATCTTTTTCGAGGGCACTGAGCTTCTGCAGAGCGAAGACGTATTCTTCAACTTCTTCGCTGTTTTCCTCGTCGTAGTCGGCCTCAACCACGCTATGGAAAAGCTCGCTGGCCTCGTCCTTCTTGTCGATCTCGTCCATGGCAAGGAAATGTGCCAGTCTTGCCCGGGCGCGCCAGCTGTCCATACCACCGTTGAACAGGCTTTCAGGCGGCTTGGCCTTGGAGTCCATTACCACATGGACTAATTTATGGAATTCATTCTGTGTCATGAAAAAATCCTCCTTATGATCAGCTTTCCCTATTATAGCTTAAAATGAGCAGGGAAGACAAGGTTTAAAGTCAAAAAGTCAGAAATAGTATTTGACTTTTTGACTTTATCCTGTATAATAGAACTTGAAGATGAAACTTAACCGCGAAGTTACGGAGGAATACATTATGGGACAGGAAAAATACACCGCAAAAACCATGGCGGCTTTGCAGGCTGCCCAGCAGATGGCGGCCATGCGCTATCAGCAGGAAATCACTTCCCTGCATGTGCTGCTGGCTTTGGCCAAAGAGCCGGAAGGGTTACTCACCGATATCTTCAATGAATGTCAGACGGATCTGCCGATGCTCAAGACTCGTTTGGAACAGGAGCTTGGCAAGATTCCGAGCGTCCGGGGCACCGACCGTCTTTCCATGGGCATGGATATGGTGCGAGTATTGGCACGGGCGGAAGAATTTGCCAAGTCCATGAAGGATGACTACCTTTCCACGGAACATCTGCTCTTAGGCCTGGCTGTGGATGGCAGCAATGATGTGCAGACCATCTGCAAGGAATTCAAGCTGACCAAGGGCAATATCCAGAGTGCCATCAAGAAGTATCGCAAGCAGAATGTCACGAGCGAGAATCCCGAGGAAGGTTATAAATCCCTCGAAAAGTTCGGCCGGGATCTGACGGCGGCAGCCCGTCAGGGAAAGCTGGACCCGGTGATTGGCCGCGATGAAGAGATCCGCCGCACCATTGAAATCCTTTCGCGCCGCACGAAGAACAATCCGGTGCTGATCGGTGAACCGGGCGTAGGCAAGACGGCCATCGTCGAAGGTCTGGCCCGCCGCATCGTGGCAGGAGATGTGCCGGAATCCCTGAAGAATAAGACGTTGTACTCTTTGGATATGGGTTCTTTGATTGCCGGGGCCAAGTTCCGCGGCGAGTTTGAGGAACGCTTGAAGGCCGTGCTCAACGAAATCGTCAAGTCTGACGGCCAGATCCTGCTCTTTATCGATGAAGTGCATACGGTGGTGGGCGCCGGTGCCGCCGAAGGGGCTATGGATGCCGGCAATCTCTTAAAGCCCATGATGGCCCGCGGCGAACTGCGCTGCATCGGCGCGACGACGCTCAACGAATACCGCAAGTATATTGAAAAGGATACAGCTTTGGAGCGCCGCTTCCAGCCGGTGATGGTCGGCCAGCCCAGTGTTGAGGATACCATTTCCATCCTGCGCGGGCTCAAGGAACGCTATGAAGTCCATCATGGTGTGCGCATCCGCGATGCGGCACTGGTTTCGGCAGCTGTGCTTTCGGACCGCTATATCTCCGACCGCTTCCTGCCGGATAAGGCCATCGACCTGGTGGATGAAGCTGCAGCCAAGCTGCGCACGGAAATCGAATCCATGCCGGCCCCCATCGATGAAATCCGCCGCAAGATCATGCAGCTCGAAATCGAGGAGCAGGCCCTCAAGAAGGAAACGGATGCGGCTTCGCAGGAAAAGCTCGCGGAGATTACAGCGGAAAAGGAAAAACTGCAGGCCGAAGAGAATACGCTCAAGGCCAAATGGGACAGTGAAAAACAGGCCATCCTGCGCGTAAGAGCCATCAAGAAGGAAATCGATGATGTCAACAGCCAGATGGAGAGTGCCGAGCGGGCTTATGACCTCAACCGCCTGTCTGAACTCAAATACGGCAAACTGCCGCAGCTCCAGCAGCAGTTGAAAGCGGAGGAAGAAAGCATTGCCGCCCGGGCACAGGGGGATTCCCTGCTCAAAGAAGAAGTGGGCGAGGAAGATATCGCCAAGGTTATCAGCCGCTGGACGGGCATCCCGGTCAGCAAGATGCTCACGGGCGAGCGCGAAAAACTCATCCATCTAGAAGATGTGCTCCATGAGCGCGTGGTTGGTCAGGATGAAGCCGTCAAGGCTGTCAGCGAAGCCATCCTGCGTGCCAGAGCGGGCATCAAAGATCCCAACCGGCCCATCGGTTCCTTTATCTTCCTTGGCCCTACGGGCGTGGGCAAGACGGAACTGGCCAAGACTTTGGCCGAAGCGCTCTTTGACGATGAGCGCAGCATGATCCGCATCGATATGAGCGAATACATGGAGAAACACAGCGTTGCCCGTCTGATTGGTGCGCCTCCGGGATATGTGGGTTATGATGAGGGCGGCCAGCTCACCGAAGCCGTGCGCCGCCGTCCTTACAGCGTTATTCTGCTGGACGAGATCGAGAAGGCTCACCGGGATGTGTTCAATGTCCTCTTGCAGATTCTCGACGATGGCCGCCTGACCGATGGCAAGGGCCGCGTGGTGAACTTCAAGAACACGGTCATCATCATGACCAGCAACTTAGGCTCCCATGAAATCCTCAACAAGGATTATGAGGAAGCGCAGAGCGCCGTCAAGGAAATCCTCAAGGATTACTTCCGTCCGGAATTCCTGAACCGTGTGGATGATATCATCGTGTTCAAGGCACTGGCCAAGGAACAGGTCAAGAACATCGCGGGCATCCTGCTCAAGGCTTTGGGTGAGCGTTTGGAACGTCAGGTCAGAATTACGCTGGGCTGGAACGAAGATGCGCTGACGGCTCTGGCCGACCAGGGATTCGATCCCAACTTCGGCGCCAGACCACTGCGCCGCCTGCTCGTGCATACCGTGGAAACGGCCCTGTCCAAAGCCATCATCAAAGGCGAGGTGCAGGAAGGCGATACCGTCAACATCGGCTTTGCCAACGGAGAGTTTACCTTTAAGACTGCATAAGTTAACGGAAATTGACCGGTCAGTTTTGACCGGTCAATTTTTTTGTGGCGCAATGGCGGTTCTGGCGCTATAATAAAGAAGTATGTAATTTTTTCCAAGGGGGCTGGCTGTTGCGTAACAAGATTTTAGAAATCCTGCGCAATGCAGGTGATACATATATATCCGGTGAGGAAATCGCGGACCGGCTGGGGGTGTCCCGGACGGCGGTCTGGAAGCATATCAAGGAGATGCGGGCGCAGGGTTATGAGATCGAGAGCCATGCCCGCAGCGGCTACAGCTTGCGCGTGGCGCCGGATGCCCTTTTGGCCGGGGAAATCAATCACGGCCTGAATACGCAGGTGATTGGCCGGCAGATCATCTGCCATGATGAGATTGACTCCACCAATAATGAAGCCAAGCGGCTGGCCCGTGAGGGGGCGGCAGACGGCACGGTGATCGTGGCAGAAAGCCAGACCGGCGGCAAGGGGCGGCTGGAGCGCAAGTTCTTCTCGCCCAAGGGCAAGGGAATCTGGTTTTCGGTGATCCTGAGGCCCAAGTTCCTGCCGCAGGAGGCGCCCAAGTGCACGCTGATGGCGGCTGTGGCCGTGGCCCGGGCCATGGCGGAATTTGGGCTCACGCCGGGCATCAAATGGCCCAATGATCTGCTTTATGAGAATAAGAAACTGGTCGGCATCCTGACGGAAATGAGTGCGGAGATGGATGGCATCAACTATATCGTCATCGGCACAGGCATCAATGTCAATATTGACTCGTCAGATTTTCCGGAGGATATCCGGGAGGTGGCCACGTCCCTGAGCATCATGAAGGGCGAGAGGCTGCCGCGAGTGAAGTTTTTCCAGGCGGTGCTGAGGGCTTTTGATGACTTGTATGCCAAGGTGCAGCAGCAGGGCTTTGCACCGGTGTTGGCGGAATGGCGTCAGTACAGCATCACGCTGGGGCAGGAGGTCAAAGTGATCGGTGTGCGCGATGGCGAGGTCTATACCGGCAAGGCCGTCGATATCGATGAGGACGGCGCTCTGCTGGTGGATACGGAAACGGGCCGCCAGAAAGTGCTGGCTGGGGATGTGTCCATTCGTCCCCGCAATGGTAAATGGTGATTTTTTGTTATCTGGGAGGATATTCCTTTGTTATTAGTTTTGGATATTGGCAATACCAATATTGTCATGGGAACCTATGAAGGCAAGAAGTTGATGAAGCATTGGCGTATTTCCACGGACCGGCAGAAGACCGGGGACGAATACGGCATGCTGATGAATGATCTGTTTCGCTATCAGGGCATCAGCATGGACGATATCCATGCCATCATCATTTCTTCCGTTGTACCGCCGCTCGTTGTGCCGATGGTCAAGATGTGTGAGCGTTATTTCCATCTGAAACCGTTGGTGGTGGGCCCTGGCATCAAGACGGGCATCAAACTGCATTACGAGAACCCCCGGGCCATCGGTGCGGATCGTATCGTCAATGTTGTCGGCGCCTATGAACAGTATGGCGGCCCGCTGATTGTCATCGATATCGGTACGGCTACCACCTATGATGTGGTCGGCGATGACGGCGACTTCATGGGCGGTGTGATTGCTCCCGGTATCGGCACGAGTGCCGATGCCCTGTTCCAGACCGCGGCTCAGCTGCCGCGTATCGAACTGGTACCGCCGAAGCAGATCATCTGCCGCAATACCATTCAGGGCATGCAGGCGGGCATCATCTTCGGCTACGTGGGGCAGATTGACGAGATCGTGCGCCGCATCAAGGCGGAATACGGCAAGGATATGAAGGTTATCGCGACGGGCGGCCTCGCGCGTATGATTGCCAAGGAATCGGCCACCATTGACAAGGTTGACCACTTCCTGACGCTGACGGGCCTGCAGGCACTCTATGAACGCAATGCCGACAAGCGGGACAACGCGGAGAGGAACGCCTGAGCATGACTATGAAAATCGGAAACTTTACCTTTGACGCACCGGTGTTCCTCGCGCCGATGGCTGGCGTTACGGATACGGCTTACCGCATCATTGCCCATGACATGGGCTGCCCCTTATGCTATGCGGAGATGGTCAGCTGTCAGGGCATCCACTACCGCAACGAGCGTACCCTGACCATGCTGGAGTCGGAGCTGGGTGAACGCCCGCTGGCCATGCAGCTGTTTGCCAATTCGCCGGATATGGCGGCCGAGGCGGCCAAATACGTGGAGGAGCTGGGTACGGCCGATATCCTCGATTTCAATATGGGCTGTCCGGCGCCCAAGATCGTCAAGAATGGCGAAGGCTCGGCTTTGATGCTGGCGCCCGATAAGGTCTATGAGATCCTGTCGGCCATCCGCAAGGCGGTCAAGATGCCCGTGACGGTCAAGATGCGCAAGGGCTGGGATGACGAGCATGTCAACGTGTTGGAAATCGCCAGGATTGCGGAAGCTGCGGGCGTGGATGCGATTGCCGTCCATGGCCGCACCCGCGAGCAGTTCTATAGCGGCAATGCGGATTGGGAAATCATCGCCAAGGTCAAGCAGGCTGTCAAGGTGCCGGTGATTGCCAATGGCGACGTGCGCACCTGTCAGGATTTGAAAAAGATATTGGAAGTCACGGGTGCTGATGGCGTGATGATTGGCCGCGGCGCTCAGGGCAATCCCTGGATCTTCAAGCGGCTGACGCATTATCTCAGGACCGGCGAAATCCTGCCGCAGCCCACCATGCAGGAGCGGGCGGAGGTCATTATCCGCCATTTGGATCTGCTGCTCAAATACAAGGGCGATTATATCGGGCCAAGGGAAATGCGCAAGCATGCGACCTGGTATACCAGAGGCATCACCCATGGTGCAATCCTGCGGGATAAATTCAATCATGCCGAGAAAAGAGAAGATTTTATCAACATAATCAACGAATATCTGCTAAAGCCTTCCCCTTGAGGGGAAGGTGCCCTGTAAGGGGCGGATGAGGTGGAAAGTTGAGGAGGTTTACATATGAGCGAAGAAAAGAAAGACTCCATCTGGAGCCAGTACAGCGATAAGGAAAAGCAGGAACTGGAAGAACTCAACCAGGGCTATCGTGAATTCCTGACGAATTGCAAGACGGAGCGGGAAAGCGTCAAAGAAGCGGTCAAACAGGCAGAAGCTGCCGGCTACCGCAATCTGGCCGATATCATCAAGAGCGGCGAAAAACTGACGTCGGGTGCCAAAGTTTATGCGGTCAATATGGAAAAGGCCCTCGTGCTCTTCAATATCGGTACGGAACCGATCGAGCAGGGCATGAATATCTTAGGTGCCCATATCGACACCTGCCGTCTCGATGTCAAGCAGAATCCGCTCTATGAAGATGGCGGTTTGGCGTACTTGGATACGCATTACTATGGCGGCATCAAGAAGTATCAGTGGGTAACCCTGCCGCTGGCCATGCATGGTGTTGTGGCGAAGAAAGATGACTCCGTGGTGGAAATCTGCATCGGCGAGGATGAGAATGATCCGGTATTTTGCGTGACGGATCTCTTGATTCATCTTTCCCAGGAACAAATGAAGAAGAATGCCGCCAAGGTCATCGAAGGGGAAAGCCTCGATATCCTCGTGGGCAATTATCCGCTGAAAAAAGATGACAAGGAAAGCGTCAAGGCTGGCGTGCTGCAGCTGATCAAGGATAAATATGGTCTTGAAGAGGAAGATTTCCAGTCTGCAGAACTTTGCTTGGTACCGGCTGGCAAAGCCCGGGAACTGGGTTTTGACCGCAGCATGATCCTGGCCTATGGTCAGGATGACCGTGTCTGCTCCTATACATCTTTGCGGGCAATGCTCGATATGAAAGAGGTCAAGCGCACTTCCTGCTGCCTGCTCGTGGACAAGGAAGAGATTGGCAGCGTAGGTGCTACGGGCATGCAGTCCCGCTTCTTTGAGAACACCGTGGCTGAGGTCATGAATGCCTGCGGTGTGTATAGCGAACTCGGTCTGCGCCGTCTGCTGGCCAACTGCAAGATGCTGTCCTCGGATGTATCGAGCGCTTATGATGCGCTTTATGCCAGTGCTTATGACAAGAAGAATGTCGCCTATCTGGGCAAGGGCATGGTGTTCAACAAGTTCACGGGCGCCCGCGGTAAATCCGGTTCCAATGATGCCAATGCCGAATACCTCGGCGAGCTGCGTGCCATGATGGACAAGCATAATGTCCACTATCAGCTGGCCGAGCTCGGCAAGGTGGATTTGGGCGGCGGCGGCACCATTGCCTATATCATGAGCCTTTACGGCATGCAGGTGATTGACAGCGGCGTAGGCGTCATGAGCATGCATGCGCCCTGGGAAGTCACGAGCAAGATTGACGTGTATGAAGTGAAGAAGGGCTATATGGCCTTCCTGCAGGAAGCCTGAGCTTGAGGGAGAGAAACGATGGTAACAGTTGAAGCAAATGCCAAGATCAATCTGACTTTGGATATCTTGGGCAAGCGCGAAGATGGCTTCCATGAGGTAGCCATGGTCATGCAGACCATTGGCCTGCACGATACGCTGACCTTGGAAAAGACGGATGGCGCCATTGAACTTTCAATCAATGTGCCCTGGCTCAAAGCCGACGAAAAGAACCTGGCTTGGCGGGCGGCAGAGATTATCCGCCAGGAATGCGGCCTGCAGGGCGGCGTGCGCATCGAACTGACGAAGCGCATTCCCGTGGCGGCAGGTTTGGCGGGCGGCAGTGCCGATGCGGCGGCCGTGCTCAAGGGCATGAATGAGCTCTATGGCCTCGGTCTTTCGCAGCAGAAACTCTGTGAACTCGGCGCGCAGCTGGGCTCGGATATTCCCTTCTGCATCATGGGCGGCACCATGCTGGCCACGGGGCGTGGCGAGGTGCTCACGCGCCTTGCCGATATGCCCGAGACCTGGGTGGTGCTGGCCAAACCCCGCATTTCCGTATCCACGGCCTGGGCTTATCAAAATTATGATGAGCAGGGCGCGGAAAAACATCCGGACAATAAGGCCATTGAGCGAGCTATTGCCCGCAAGAACCGAAAAGCCGTGGCGGGGTTATTGTGTAATGTGCTGGAAAGTGTTACTATTAAAAAGTATGATGTGATTGCGGAATACAAAGAGATGATGCTCGATAACGGCGCGATGGCCAGCATGATGTCCGGCAGCGGCCCGACTGTCTTTGGCCTGGCTCGCAGCCGGGAACAGGCAGAGGCCATCGCCAATGTCCTGCGCCAGGAAACCAATGCGGATGTCTTTGTCACCCGTACCTTTCAGATGAACCGCATAAAAGCGTAATTTTTGCAAATGAGGTAGGCCTATATGAAGAACAGATTAGCTCCGATAAAACTTGACAGCTACCAGCCTTTGCGGGAAGTAGTGTGCGAATCCCTGCGGGAAGCCATTCGCAATGGCGTATTGAAGCCTGGTGAGCGCATTATGGAAATCCAGCTGGCTGAGGAATTGGGCGTCAGCCGCACACCGGTGCGGGAAGCCATCCGCAAGCTGGAATTAGAGGGCTATGTGGTGATGATGCCCCGCCGGGGCACCTATGTGGCCAGCATGTCCATTCGCGATATCAATGAGATCTTCGAGATCCGCACGGCGTTGGAATCTCTGTCCAACGGTTTGGCGGCGGATCATATCACGGATGATGAGCTGGAGCATCTGCAGCGTCTGTTGGTGATTATTGGCGGCTATATCAAGGACGGCAACATTGATAAAATCGTGGAAACCGATATCGAATTCCACGATACCATGTATCATGCAGCCCGCAATGAGCGCCTGGTGGGAATCATCTCGAATCTGCGCGACCAGTTGACGCGCTTCCGCACTTTGTCCATGTCCTATCCGGGACGTTTGGAAGAGACGCTGGAAGAGCACAAGAAAATCGTGGAGGCCATTGCCAACGGTGACCGCAAGGCAGCCAGCAAGGCGGCGGAGCTCCATATGGAAAACTCGGAAAAGACGCTGCTCAAAGCCATGGAGGCTTTGGAACATGAAAAGCAGGCCAAGGCGAAAAAAGCCAAGAAATAAATGTGAGGAGACACTGATAAAATGTCTGATTTAGTAACTGTAATCCTTGCCGCCGGCAAGGGCACCCGTATGAAATCCAAGCTTCCGAAAGTGCTGCATAAGGCAGCCGGCAAGTCCATGGTGCAGCATGTCATCGATGCTGCCAAGGCTGCCGGTGCCAAGCGCAATATCGTGGTCACGGGCTTTGGCGGTGAAGAAGTCCGCAAGGCTCTGGGCAGCGAGATTGAATTTGCCGAGCAGAAGGAACAGCTGGGCACAGGCCATGCAGTCCTGCAGACCGCAGATCTCTTGAAAGACGAACAGGGCACGGTCATGGTACTCTGCGGCGATACGCCGCTTTTGACGGGCGACCTGCTCAAGAATCTCTACGAGTCCCATGTAAAGGCAGAGGCCAAGGCTACGGTGCTCACGGCCATCATGCCGGATGCCACGGGCTATGGCCGCATCATCCGTGCTGAAGACGGCAGCGTACTCAAGATCGTGGAGCATAAGGATGCGACGGAAGCAGAACGCGCCGTGAAGGAAGTCAACTCCGGTATCTACTGCTTTGATGCCCGCGCATTGTTTGACTCCCTGAAGCAGGTGACCAATGACAACGCCCAGGGCGAATACTATCTGCCGGACGTGCTGGAAATTCTCCAGAAGCAGGGCGAAAAGATCTGGGCCGTGGCTGCGGATGATTATGAGTCTACGCTGGGCATCAACTCCCGCCTGCAGCTCTCCGGCGCCGAGAAAATCCTGCGCCGCCGCAAGAATGAAGAACTGATGGCTGAAGGCGTAACGATCATGGACCCGGATACCACCTATGTGGATGCTGATGTCAAGGTCGGCCGCGATACGGTTATCTATCCGCAGACCTGGATTGAAGGCAATACCGTGATTGGTGAGGACTGTGAAGTGGGCCCCTGCGTCCGCCTGCAGGATGTCAAGATGGGAAACAACGTCATGGGACAGTTCGGTTACTACCATGACTGCGTGATCGATGACGGCGTGATCCTCGGCCAGTTCAACCATATCCGTCCGGACTCCCACCTGATGGCTGGCGTCAAGATGGGCAACTTCGTGGAAGTCAAGAACTCTGTAGTAGGCGAAGGCTCCAAGCTGCCGCATCTTTCCTACATTGGCGATACGGACATGGGTTCCGGCGTCAACATGGGCTGCGGCACGATTACCGTCAACTACGATGGCAAGACCAAATTCCGCACGAAGATTGGCAACGATGCCTTTGTTGGCTGCAACTCCAACCTCGTGGCACCTGTGGAAGTAGAGGATGGTGCTTATATCGGTGCCGGCTCCACGATTACCAAGAAAGTGCCCAGCAACAACCTGGCTATCGCCCGTGCACGCCAGACGAATATCGAAGGCTGGGCTGACAAGCGCAAATAAGTTGCAAATAATTGGCGAAACAAGCATAAATAGGGCTTTATGTTAAATACAAACAGTGCTATACTGTTGTAGATAGAAAGTGACATGTGTCACTTCCCCAAGATGTGTTAACTTTTAGGAAAAGAAAGATTTGGAGGACTTTTACAAAATGGCTTTAGACACTGGAAACTTATGCATCCTGACCGGTAACGCTAATCCGCAGCTGGCAAAAGAGATTGCTGATCACATCGGCGTGAATCTTTGCGATGCATATGTCGGTCATTTCAACAATGGTGAAACCCAGGTAATGATCAGCGAGAGCATTCGCGGCAAGGATATCTTCATCATTCAGCCGACTTCCTATCCGGTAAATGACAACCTGATGGAACTGCTGATCATGGCAGATGCCTGCAAGCGCGCTTCCGCTCATAGCGTAACGGCAGTTGTTCCCTACTATGCTTACGCTCGTCAGGACCGCAAGACTCGCGGCCGTGAACCGATTTCTGCAAAGCTGGTAGCCAACCTCATGACTACCGCTGGCGTAACCCGCGTTGTAACCGTAGACCTCCATGCTGGCCAGATCCAGGGCTTCTTCGATATCCCTGTGGATCATCTGGCAGCAGCTCCGACTATTGCCAACTATTTCCGCTCCCAGAAGCTGGATGATGTTGTCGTTGTATCCCCGGACCTGGGCGGCGTAACCCGTGCCCGCGTACTGGCTGACCATCTCCATGCTCCAATCGCCATCATCGAGAAGCGCCGTCCGAAACCGGGCTGCGCTGAGGTTATGAACCTCATCGGCGATGTAAAGGGCAAGACGGCTATCATCATCGATGATATCGTCGATACGGCTGGTTCCCTCTGCGAAGGTGCCAAGGCTCTGGAAAAACAGGGTGCTAAGCGTGTGTTCGCTTCCTGCTCCCATGCTATCCTGAGTGATCCGGCTGTGCAGCGCATCAACGATTCCTGCATTGAAAAGCTGGTCATCACCAACACGATTCCGCTGCCGCCGGAAAAACATTCCGACAAGTTCGTGACGTTGTCCCTGGCAGATGCAATCGGTGATGTCATCATGCGCATCCAGAGCCACCGCTCTGTAAGCCAGCTCTTCCGCTAAGATTTATCGGGATTGGGAAGAACGCAGCAGAAAGTTGCCCCCTTTACGGGGGCGCTTTTTTTACGTGATATTAAACAGGGGAGGGGATTTTCGTGGCCTCAGAATCAGAGTTCATGGATCTGTTTATCAAGCATTTTGACTTTTGGCCGCAATTGTCAACGGCGGAGAAGGAACGATTGATAGAAGGATCGAAAATTGTGCATTATCCTAAAGGAACACATGTTCATCAGGGAACTTTGGACTGCATTGGTGTGCATCTGTTGAAGAAAGGACAGCTTCGTGTCTATACCATGTCGGAAGATGGCCGGGAAGTCACGCTCTATCGGCTCTTTGCCAATGATGTGGGCGTCCTGTCTGCTCCTTGTGTGCTGGATTCCCTGACCTTTGATGTCTATGTGGATGCAGAGGAGGATACAGAAGCTTTGCTGATCAAGTCCCCGACTTTCCGCAAATTATCCGATAGCAATCTCTTGGTGCGATGCTATGGCTATGAGATGGCGACCAGCCGCCTGTCCGATATGCTTTGGAAGATGCAGCAGGTCCTGTTTTTCTCCGCCGACCGCAGGCTCGCCATCTTCTTATTGGAAGAAAGCGAGAAAAACGGCTCAGAGGAAATCCATCTGACGCACGAGCAGATTGCCCGCTTTATGGGCACGGCCCGGGAAGTGGTCAGCCGCCTCGTGAAGTATTTCAATCAGGAAGGTCTGATCAAAAACTCCCGCGGGTGCATCAAGATCATCGACCGGGAAGCGATGGAACAATTGGCTGGAAAATAAAAGAGCGCGCATATAAATTGCAGTTTGTTGATTAGTACGTGCTGAATAGTATCTTGTTCATACGTAGTCAGGGGTGAACGGGGGCGTACTTTTGCTGTTTCCGCTAAACGTCCCTCCCTGCAATTTTAGAGTTGTTTAGCTGGATGCGCCGGGCAGGCCAACGGCGCGTCTTTCAGCGTGCTTTCTAGATATTACCTGCGTCGGGCCGGTCTTCGCTTGCGCTCAGACTGTCGCTCCCACAGCAAAAGCACGCCCCCGTTCGCCCCAAGATACGGAATTTGCAATCGACACGAACCGTTGCTCCCGTAACAAGAACATCGATGTGATTGCAGCTTCTAGCCGAAACGTGGCAGACAGATACAATCGTAACTTTGGGCAGAGGTGGGGATGCTTTTGCGCAAACGAGCGACTGCCCGAACGTAGTGAGGGATGGCCCGCAAGCATTAGTTGCTAGATACTGAGCTGAACATACGCGCCGCCGGCCTGCCCGGCGCAGGTGACTAGAAAGCACTATTTATGCTGGCGGGTCATTTTAGCGAGCGGCGCAAAAGTATTCCCACCTCCGCCCCACTGCGTTGTAACAAGTTATTTTAAGCTCGCATAAACTGCAATTTACAAAATCCCGCTGGCATTTAGTGCCGGCGGGATTTTGAGATATCAGGGATTATTTTACTTTCCTTTTTAGCCGATAAGTTTTTCCACCTGTTCCTTGGGAATAAGCCCCAGGGATTCGTTGACTTTCTGGCCGTTCTTGAATACGAGCAGGGTGGGGATGCTCATGATGCCGAACTGGGCGGCAAGTTCCTGCTGTTCGTCCACATTGACTTTGCCGACTTTTATGGACGGGTTCTCTGCGGCGACTTCATCGATGACGGGGGAGAGCATCCGGCAGGGGCCGCACCATTCTGCCCAGAAGTCAATCAGTACCGTACCTTGCTGGTCGAGCACTTCGCCTTGGAAATTATCTTTCGTAATGACTGTCGTTGCCATAATCGTTTCCTCCTTGTATTTGCGTCATGTTTTCTTATTGCCTTGATTATAGCATCTGGCTGGCTGCTTGTATGTGATTGGCTCACAATGAATTTAAAACAATATAGCAAAAAAGCCAGCAACCGAAGTTACTGGCTTGACCTCTCAATGGTCGGGATGACAGGATTCGAACCTGCGGCCTCTTCGTCCCGAACGAAGCGCGCTACCAAACTGTGCCACATCCCGCAATCACAAGAAATATTATACGGATAATCACTACTCCTGTCAAGCATTTTTTTTTAAATATGCAAAAAAATTACAGCGCGTGAAAAAGTCGGTGCAGCGTGGATTTTCTCAGGCTGTTTTGCAGGATTTATACCGGGCAGGCGCGAAATAATAAACAAAGTGATGAATAAACTCGTGGGGAGGTTTTAGTATGGGGAAGATTCAAAAAATCCTCGTGCCCGTTGACGGTTCGGTTAATGGCTGCAAGGCGGTGGATGAGGCGATTTTTCTCGCAGAGAAATGCAAAGCCGATTTGGATTTTGTCTATGTGTCCAGCAATATCAACAAGGACATTCCCAGTCATATAGTCTTTGACCGCATCTGGGAGAAGATTCCGGAAGATTTGCGGGCTGCCAAGCATGTGGAGACTGGCAGCATCCACAAGGCCATCATTCGCGTGGCTGCACAGGAACACAGCGATATGATCATCATGGGCAGCCGCGGCCTCGGCCTTTTCAAAGGTGCCCTGATTGGCAGCGTGAGCCAGAAGGTCATTGAGGAATCACCTATTCCTGTAATGGTCATCAAATAAACATACCAGACAGGCAGTTTCTGGAGGGGAACTGTCTGTTGTTATGTATAAACAGGGCAGCAGGCCCAAGGGAGGATATGGATAATGAAGAAACTGATCAACGGTGTAGATTCAGTAGAGGAACAGATGATTCTCGGCCTGGTGAAATCAGCCCCCCAGAAACTGAAGAAATTGGCGGAGGGCAATATCGTCGTCCGGGCGCAGAAGAAAGAAGGTAAGGTTGCTTTAGTCAGTGGCGGTGGCAGCGGGCACGAACCGGCACATGGCGGCTTCGTCGGCGAGGGCATGCTCGATGCCGCAGTGGCTGGTGCGGTCTTTACCTCACCGACGCCGGATAAGATTCTGGCCGGGATTCAGGCCGTGGCTGCGGACAAGGGCGTACTCTGCATTGTCAAGAATTACACCGGTGATGTGATGAATTTTGAGATGGCCATCGACATGGCAAAAGATGAGGACATCGAAGCCGATTATGTGGTGGTCAATGATGATGTGGCCGTCAAGGACAGCCTCTATACGACGGGGCGCCGTGGTGTGGCCGGGACTGTGCTGGTACACAAGATCGCTGGGGCCAAGGCCGAAACCGGGGCAAGCCTGGCGGAAGTCAAAGCCGTAGCGGAAAAGGTCATCGCCAATGTCCGCACGATGGGGATGGCTATTTCTCCTTGTACGGTGCCTGCCGCTGGTAAACCGGGCTTTGAACTGGCCGAGGATGAAGTGGAAATCGGCATCGGCATCCATGGCGAGCCGGGCACGACGCGCGAGAAGCTCAGCACGGCTGATGAAACGGCCAAGAAACTGCTGGACAAGATCCTGGCCGATATTGACTACAAGGGGCAGGAAGTCGTGGTGCTGGTCAATGGCATGGGCGCTACGCCTTTGATGGAACTCTATATCATCAACAATTTCGTGCAGGATTATCTAAAGGAACAGGGCATCAAGGTCTATGACACGATGGTCGGCAACTATATGACCTCCATCGAGATGGCAGGGTTTTCCCTGACGCTCCTGCGGCTCGATGGGGAAATGAAGACCCTTTATGATGCCAAGGCAGATACGCCGGCTCTGAAACGCTAAGAGGAGAGAAAGATCATGTTAGACACAGCAAAAGCAGCAGAAATCATCCGGGCCATTGCCGTACGGATGGAAGCAGAAAAAGACTTTTTAACGCAGCTCGACAATGAAATCGGTGATGGCGACCACGGCATCAATCTGGAGCGGGGCTTTAAAGCCGTATTGGAAAAACTACCGGAAGTGGAAAATGGCGATATCGGCGGCCTGTTCAAGGGCGTGGGGATGCAGCTGGTTTCCCATGTGGGCGGCGCCTCGGGCCCGCTGTATGGTACGGCGTTCATGAAAGCAGGCAATATTCTCAAGGGGAAGACGGAGGCCAGCGCCGCCGACTTTGCCGCCGCGATGGAAGCAGCCATTGGCGGCATCAAGATGCGGGGCAAATCCGAACCTGGCGAAAAGACCATGCTCGATGCCCTTTGTCCGGCTTATAAGGCCTTGTCTGAAGCCATAGATGGCGGCGCGGAACTCAAGGAAGCTTTGGAAAAAGCCGTGGCCGCAGCCAAAGAGGGCGTGGAATACACCAAGACCATCATTGCCACCAAGGGCCGGGCCAGCTATTTAGGTGAGCGCAGCATTGGCCATCAGGACCCGGGGGCAACATCCTCTTTATATATGCTCGAAGAAATGGTAAAATGTCTATAGGCCTTTTTGAAAAGGATGTAGAAGTTTTCTCGGTGGGGGGAGAAATTTGGTCGGGATAGTAATCGTATCACACAGCGAAAAATTAGCAGCAGGAGTGGTGGAAATCGCCAGGATGATGGCACCAAACGCGCCACTGGCAGCAGCTGGCGGTCTGGAAGATGGGGAGCTGGGGACAAGCTATGCCAGGATTAGTGCGGCTGTGGAAGAAGTCTATTCAGAAGACGGCGTAGCCGTGCTGATGGATATGGGCAGTGCCGTGATGACCACGGAAATCGTGGTGGAGGATATGGAGGACAAGAAGGTCATGATGCTGGATTGTCCTCTGGTGGAAGGCGCCGTGCTGGCAGCCGTGGAATCCACCGGCGGCATTACCCTGGAAGAATTGGCGGTCAAGATCAAGGAAGCTTACAATGTCCGTAAGTTCCCGGAATAGGAGATATCATGGAAAAAGACGCATTGCATGTAATTGCTACCCGGCACAGTACCCGCAAGTTCAAACCGGAGATGGTGGCCGATGATTTGTTGGAGAAAGTTATCGAAGCAGGCCGCCGGGCACCTAGCGGTAAGAGCAAGAACACGAATCACTTTCTGGTGATCCGCGATGCCGCAGTATTGGATAGATTGGTGGAGCTCGTGCAGTCCGAGTTTGCCAAGATGGAGATTACACCGGATAATGAAGCCAATATTGGCGGCGCCATCAAGCTGTCCAAGAAGGGTAATTACGTCTTCAAGTACAATGCCCCGGTGCTGATTGTGGTAGCCAATAAGAAAGACTATGGCAATAATATGGCAGATGCCTGCGCGGCCATGGAAAACATGCTGCTGGCGGCCAATGCTTTGGACCTGGGCGCCTGCTGGATCAATCAGCTGCGCTGGCTGCAGGACAATCCAGTGCTGCTGGACTATCTGCATGAACTGGGCATGGCTGAGAATGAATGGGTGTTTGCTTCCCTGAGCCTGGGCTATCCGGATATGCCGGATGGGCTGCCCAACCGCAATATCGTGAATATCAAAGGCAATGAAGTGACTTATATCGGCTGAGGCCGTATGCAGGGCGGAGGGATAACCTCCGCTTTTCATTTGCGCCAATTCGTGTATAATATTGAGTGAGAATTTCAGCAAATTAACGGAGGTGACAGAAATGAAAATCAGGGAACGCACGGAGGAACAGGAATATAGGATTTTGTCGCCTCTGGCAGCCAAGAGCCGGGAGGCAAGACGCAAATACCCCATGGAGGAATGCGATTTTCGCACGAAATTCCAACGCGACAGGGACCGCATCCTCCATTCCAAATGCTTCCGCCGCTTGAAGCATAAGACGCAGGTCTATATCGTGGCCGGTGACCACTACCGCACCCGTATGACGCACAGCCTCGAAGTGGCGCAGATTTCCCGGACCATTGCCCGGGGGCTGCAGCTCAATGAGGATCTGGCAGAGGCCATTGCATTAGGACATGATGTGGGGCATACGCCCTTTGGCCATGCCGGTGAGTCGGTGATGGCCGAGCTAACGGGGCATTTCACCCATAACGAGCAGAGCCTGCGGGTGGTGGAGTATCTGGAGCGGAGCGGTCAGGGGCTCAATCTGACCTTTGAGGTCAAGGACGGCATTGTCAATCATACGGGCAGGCATTTGCCCAAGACGCTGGAAGGCCGTATCGTGCGCACGGCTGACCGCATTGCCTATCTCTGCCATGATTATGATGACAGCCTGCGGGCGGGGCTTTTGAAGCCCGGTGATCTGCCTGCAGAGGTCTATGCGAAATTGGGACCGGATACTTCGCGGATGATTACGAGCATGGTGGCGGATATGATCATGACCTCGCAGGGCACCGGCGAAATCTTGCAGTCGCCGGCCATCAAGCAGGTCATGGATGTATTCCGGAACTTCATGTTCGAGCATATCTATCATTCGGACCAGCTTTCGCGGGAACGTGAGCAGGCTTCCTTTGTCCTGAAGGAGCTCTATCATTACTTCCTGCAGCATACAGGAGAACTGCCGGTGGAGTTCATCCAGCGCGAAGCCCGCTGGGGACGGCAGCAGATCGTCACGGACTATGTGGCCGGGCTCACAGACAGCTATGCGGTGGCTCTTTTTGAAGAGATTTTCATGCCGCCGATGGGCCGGACGGTGGAAAAAAATAAAAAAGGATATTGACAAAGCGGGTAGAATACTATAATGTAAAAGAACTGTATGCAAAAAATGTTATAGTAAACGCAGAAAATTTTCGAAAAAAAGAAGGATATTGCTAAAAAATAGCGAATTGTATACGAGTATCTTGCAAATCAGCATGGTCAGACTAGAAGAGGGGTTTTTATGCACAGAGAGGAAATGGATGAGTTTGTCGAGCAAGTCAATGCTCAGTCAGACCTCCTGCAGGTTGTGCAAAGCTATGTTCCCTTGAAGCGCAAGGGTAACCGGTATTGGGGCTGCTGCCCCTTTCATGGCGAGAAAACCCCTTCTTTTTCCGTGGTTCCCGACAAGGGCTTTTTCTATTGCTTTGGCTGCCACGCCGGAGGGAATGTGTTCAAGTTCTTATCTTTGATTGAAAACATTTCCTATTTTGAAGCTATTAAGCTGCAGGCAGAAAAGCTCGGCATACCGATGCCGCAGCGGCAGAAGTCGCCGCAGGAGCTGGCCCGGGAGCGGGAGATTGCAGATTTGCGCAAGGTCAATGAGATGGCGCGGGACTTTTTTCATAACTGCCTGACCATGACAAGGTTGGGTGAGCCGGGGAAGGCTTATTTCGAAGGCCGTGCCATTTCAGCGGAAACCATTGAAGAATTCAAACTGGGGTTTGCCCCTAATGCCTGGGATAAGTTGTCCACCGCCTTTTTGAAGCGTGGAGTGAAGCAGGAATATTTGCTCTCAGGGGGGCTGGCCGCAGAACGCAAGAATGGTGAAGGCGTCTATGACCGGTTCCGCAACCGCGTCATGATTCCGATTGCCGATGAACGGGGCCGGGTGGTTGGCTTTGGCGGGCGCGTCCTCGATGACAGCACGCCAAAGTATCTGAATACCCCGGAAACGGTCATCTTCAATAAGCGGCGCATCCTCTTCGGGCTGGACAGAGCGCACCGGGCGATAAAGAATGCCGGCTTTGCCATCGTGGTGGAAGGCTATATGGATGCCATCTCCGTCTTC
This sequence comes from Pseudoselenomonas ruminantium, assembly GCF_900104055.1. Taxonomy (GTDB): domain Bacteria; phylum Bacillota; class Negativicutes; order Selenomonadales; family Selenomonadaceae; genus Selenomonas_A; species Selenomonas_A ruminantium_C. The sequence continues at coordinate 158,743 of NZ_FNJQ01000001.1, read as the reverse complement.
AGCGCCGGCGTGAAAAATGTGGTGGCTTCCCTGGGGACGGCCTTTACGCCGGAACATGGCAAGCTGCTGCTGCGCTATGCGCCTGCCATCTATTTCTGCTATGACAGTGATGAGGCGGGACAGAAGGCTACTATCCGAGCTTTATCCATCGTGCAGGGCACAGGTGCGGATGTGAAGGTCATCGTGGTGCCGGATGGCAAGGACCCCGATGAGTACATCCGCAAGCACGGTGCACCGGCTTTTCAGGAGTTGGTGAAAAAAGCTTTGCCGCTGGTGGAATACCGCCTGCAATATGTGCTGAAGCATTTTGCTTATGATACGTTGGAGGGCAAGGTCAAGGCCCTCCATGCCATGCTGCCGGTGCTGTCGGGAATTCGGGAACCAGCACTGCTTGGCGAGTATGTCAAGCGTCTGGCGCAGGCCCTGCTCTTGGATGAGGGCATCGTGCGGGATGAACTGCGCAGGTTCAGCCGTCAGCCTCTGCCACTGCCGGAGGCGGAAGCACCACGGGCGCCCATCCGGCAGGTCAGCCGGCGCACGGATACGGCCCTGCAGCGGGCGGGGCGCATAGCCATCCGTCTGGCCTGGCAGGACAGCGGTATCCTGCAGCATCTGGCTGCGATGGTGCCCTTGGAGTCAATCGGCGACAAGGCCCAGCGGGAAATTTTTCTTTACTTGCAGGATTTAGCCGCCCAAGGGCAGAAAACTAATGATATTGAGGTCGCTGACAAGTTAAGCGAGGAAGCTGTGGCCGAACTCTCAAGGGCCATGGTGGAGGACTTGGGCGTCCTCAGTGAAACCGATGCCTATACCAAGGCAGTAGGTGTGTTGCGCAAGGCATATTTGAACCTGTGCTACATCAGACATTCCCAACGGGCCATGGAATTATCCCAGGCCGGGGATACGGGTTATATTGAGGAACTCAATAAGGCCCAGCAAATTAAAACCGAAATGGAAGAATTGCAACTTGAGTGAAATCGTATGGAATATTAAGGTCGTGGAAAGGGGTATGCTGAATGGCTGAAGCGAAAAAGAAGGGTGTCGCGCAGGCTGAGGCTGGCAGTAAGAACCACAGTTCGCAGATTGTGGAAAATCTTTTGTCCAAAGGAAACAAAAACGGTGGTACATTGACTTATGGAGAACTCGTAGAAGCTCTCCAGCAGGAAGACCTCACCCCTGACGAAATCGACCGCATGTATGATACCTTCAGCCAGCAGGGTATCGAGATTGTGGATGACTCCTCTACTACGGATGTAGGGGATGATGATATTGATATTGACGACAAGGACGCGGAAGAAGTCGAGATTGACCTCTCCGTGCCCGAGGGCATCAGCATTGATGATCCCGTGCGCATGTATCTGAAGGAAATCGGCCGCGTGCCTCTGCTCACGGCTGATGAAGAGGTGGCTTTGGCCAAGCGCATGCAGGAAGGCGATGAAATCGCCCAGAAGCGTCTGGCAGAAGCCAACCTGCGACTGGTTGTCAGCATTGCCAAGCGCTATGTGGGCCGCGGCATGCTGTTCCTGGATCTGATCCAGGAAGGCAACTTAGGTCTGATTAAGGCCGTTGAGAAATTCGACTATACCAAGGGGTATAAATTCAGTACCTATGCTACCTGGTGGATTCGTCAGGCCATTACCCGCGCCATTGCCGATCAGGCTCGTACTATCCGCATTCCGGTGCATATGGTCGAGACCATCAACAAGCTGATTCGCGTATCACGTCAACTTCTGCAGCAGCTTGGACGCGAACCGTCGCCGGAAGAAATCGCCAAGGAAATGGATATCAGTGTGGAGCGCGTCCGGGAGATCATGAAGATTGCCCAGGAGCCGGTATCGCTGGAAACGCCAATCGGCGAAGAGGAAGATTCCCATCTGGGCGACTTTATCGAAGACCAGGATGCACCGGCACCGGCCGATGCAGCTTCCTTCATGCTCCTCAAGGAGCAGCTCGAAGAAGTGCTTGATACGCTGACGCCGCGTGAGGAAAAGGTCCTGCGCCTGCGTTTCGGCCTCGATGATGGCCGGGCACGCACGCTCGAGGAAGTAGGCCAGAGCTTCGGCGTTACTCGTGAGCGTATCCGCCAGATTGAGGCAAAGGCCCTGCGCAAGCTGCGCCATCCGAGCCGCAGCCGCAAGTTGAAGGATTTCCTGGATTAAGGAATGAATAGATGACGGCCGGCAGGTCAGGAAACTTTGAAAAATTTTTCTTAGGAAAATCAGAAAAAGTTCTTGACTTGTTGGCCGTTTTTGCGTAAAATGTTCTTTGTGATGTTACGGGCATGGCATCCATTAGCCCCGGAAGCCAGTCACGAGAGTATCACATATCGAATATTATTTGAACTTATTAGGGGGGAAACACGCATGAAGACAACGTTTATGGCAAATGCATCCAACGTTGAGCGTAAATGGTATGTTGTAGACGCTGAAGGGCAGACTGTCGGCCGTCTCGCAGCTGAAGTTGCTAAAGTTCTTCGCGGTAAAAATAAACCGACCTTTACTCCGCACGTTGATACGGGTGATTATGTCATCGTCATCAATGCAGAGAAGGTTAAATTTACGGGTAAGAAGCTTACGGATAAGACGTACTTCCGTCATTCCGGTTATCAGGGTGGCACGACGTTCACGTCCGCTGGCCTGATGCTCGAAAAGTTCCCGGAACGCGTTATTGAGCACGCTGTAAAAGGCATGCTGCCGCATAACCGTCTCGGTGCTCAGATGTACCGCAAGCTCAGCGTTTACGCTGGCAGCGAGCATCCGCATGCAGCTCAGAAGCCGGAAAAGCTCGAGCTGAACATTCGCTAATCTGGAGGAGGAACATATAAATGGCACAAGTAAGCTATTACGGCACTGGCCGCAGAAAGTCTTCCGTTGCCCGTGTTCGTCTGGTTCCAGGCGAAGGCAAGGTTACGATCAACGGTCGTAGCATGGAAGAATATTTTGGTCTGAAGACTCTCGAACTCATCGTTCGTCAGCCTCTGAACCTCACGGAAACTGTTGACAAGTATGACGTTATCGCTAACGTAGCAGGTGGCGGCGTATCTGGTCAGGCAGGCGCAATCCGTCACGGTATCACCCGTGCACTCATGGAAATGGACGCTGAACTCCGTCCGGCTCTGAAAAAAGCTGGTTTTGTTACGCGTGACCCGCGTGAAAAAGAGCGCCGTAAGTACGGTCTCAAGAAAGCCCGCAAGGCTTCCCAGTTCTCCAAGCGTTAATTTCATTACCGTTGGAATTATGCCCGTCAGCATTTTGCTGGCGGGTTTTTTGGTACAATTTTTTCATTTCACTTGCCAGATGTTTTGATTGCGTTTATAATAGCATTGTCTACTGTCATGACAGTAAGCAATGCTATTACTTTTTTTATGGGGAGTTACGTATGGAAGATATCATTGAGGAAATTATGCGGCTGAAGCGGGAGCGCAAGGCGATTATCCTGGCGCATGTCTATCAGCCGGAGGAGATTCAGGAGATTGCGGACTTCAGCGGGGATTCTTTCGGTTTGTCCCAGAAGGCAGCAGCTACGGATGCTGAGGTGATCGTGTTCTGCGGTGTGCGCTTTATGGCCGAGACGGCCAATATCCTGTCGCCGGACAAGATTACCCTGCTGCCCGCTGTGGATGCCGGCTGTCAGATGTTTACCGATGCCATTACGGGAGAGGTGCGCAAGGCCAGGGAAGAGCATCCGGAAGCGCTGATCGTCTCCTATGTCAATACGCCGGCTGCGGTCAAGGCCATGAGCGATATCTGCTGTACTTCTTCCAATGCTGCCGCCGTGGTGGCCTCTCTGCCTCGGGATAAGGAGGTTATCTTTGTTCCCGATGCCAATCTTGCCTCCTGGGCGGAAACGCAATGCGGCCGCAAGCTGTTGAAATGGCAGGGCGGTTGTCCGATTCATGGGAACCTTACCGTGGCAGAAATCCAGGCGGCCAAGGAAAAGTACCCGCAGGCGCTAGTGCTGATGCATCCGGAATGCCGGGCTGAACTTTGTGCATTGGCCGATTATGTGGGCAGTACGAGCGGTATCATCAAATTTGCCGAGGAGAGCGAAGCGGAGGAGTTTATCATTGCCACTGAGGAGGGTGTCATGTATGAACTGACCGAGCGTTGCCCGCAGAAGAAATTCCATCTGGCTTCCCGCCGCTTGCTGTGCGTGAATATGAAGAAAACGACCTTGGAAAAGGTACGGGATGCTTTGCTGACGATGGAGCCGCAAGTGGTGGTGCCGGAGGATATCCGCCTGAAATCTGTAGCGGCCTTGGAACGGATGCTGGCAATAAAGGGGGAAACAGCATGCAGCGCTATTTGATGAATTTCGATACCCGACGGATGGAAACGCGGCAGACGGAATGCCTGGTGATTGGCAGCGGCGTGGCCGGACTCACAGCGGCCTGTCAGCTGGCCCGTCATGGTCATCATGTGTTATTGGTGGTGCGGGATACTCTGCAGGACAGCAATACCAGTAAAGCACAGGGCGGTATCGCGGCAGCCCTGGGAATGGATGACAATCCGGAGCTGCATTTGGCTGATACGCTGGTCGCAGGTGCGGGGCTCAGCAATGAGTCCGTTTCGCGTATGGTGGTGACGGAAGGGCCGCAGGATATCCGCTGGCTGGCCGAAAATGGGGCGGAATTTGACCACAATGCAGATGGCACGCTTTCATTGGGACGCGAAGGCTGCCATAGCCGCAACCGCATTGTCCATAGCCATGGGGATGCCACAGGTGCAGAGGTAGCGCGGGCACTCAATGCGATGGCAGCCCGTGAGAAAAATATCCGCACATTGGAAGGCTGCTATGTGGTGGATCTGCTGGTGCATCAAGGACGCTGCTATGGGGTGACGGCTCTCTGGCATGGGCGCAAGATCTGCCTGCGGGCCAAACACACGGTACTGGCAACAGGTGGTTTGGGGCGCTTGTTCCAGCATACGACTAATCCGGAGGGGGCTACGGGCAGCGGCATGGCCATGGCGGCTCGTGCCGGGGCGGAACTTACGGATATGGAATTCGTGCAGTTCCATCCCACGGCGCTGGCGCTCAAAGGCTGCCCGAATTTCCTGATTTCCGAGGCCGTGCGTGGTGCCGGGGCGTATCTTTTGAACAGTGAAGGCAAACGCTTTATGCCGGAACGCCATCCGCTGGCGGAGCTTGCGCCGCGTGATGTGGTGGCCCGCTGCATTTTCCAGGAAATGACCAGGGCCGAAACCAGCCATATCTGGCTCGATGCCCGCCATATCGAAAAGGTGACGGAGAAATTCCCGATGATTGCGGCGACTTGCCGGGATTATGGTGTGGATATCGAGAAAGACCTGATTCCCATTGCTCCGGCGGCCCACTATATGATGGGCGGTGTGCATACGGATATCTGGGGACGCACGAATATCGAGGCGCTCTATGCCTGCGGGGAAACAGCCTGCACTGGTCTGCAGGGGGCAAACCGTCTGGCCAGCAACAGCCTCCTCGAAGGGCTGGTCTTTGGCCGCCGGGTAGCGACGATTATCGGCAAGACGAGACTGCCACAGGCTGAGGCAGGGCTTTTCTGGCGGGAAGAGTCTTTGGCTGCGGAAAAACATGCTGGTGTGTTGGCTGACCGGGAAGCCGGTCAGCAGATCCTGAGTCGTTATCTGGGGATTACCCGTGAGGCGCAGGAAATGAGCGTGGGGGAAGAAAAGTTAAGTCAGTTGTCTGCAAGCTATGAGGGGACCAGTGCAGATACGCCTGCCGAACTGGATCTACGCTCGGCATTGCTCTGCGGTGCGTTGATTTTCCATGGGGCCCAGCGCCGGCGGGAAAGCCGTGGCGCTCATTACCGTTCCGATTATCCGGATAAGGATGAATTCCTGCGCCAGCATTTTGGGGATCGGCGCAAGGTTTATGATGAAGCAGAACGCTTCGGAGAAGAAAATATTGCCGCGGCAGTTACGTTGGGCATGGTATAAAAGGGGAAGGATGTTAATGATGAATATATTAGGATTGGACGAGAAAATCAAAGGCTGGCTGCAGGAGGATGTGGGCAGCGGCGATATCACTACTTTAGCAACGGTTCCGGAAGGGGCTTCAGCCCATGCGATCATCCATGCCAAGGATACGGGGGTTCTGGCTGGTGTGGATGTGGCGCAGCGGGTTTTCGCCCTGCTGGAGCCGGATATCCAATTCAACAAAGTGCTGGAAGATGGCGCGGAACTTACGCCGACTTCGGTGATTGCGACGCTGGATGGTCCGGCACGGGCTATCCTGACGGGGGAACGGCTGGCTCTGAACTTGTTGCAGCATCTGTCCGGTGTGGCAACCCGCACGCATAAGCTGGCTGCGATTGCCGCACCTTACGGGGCAAAGCTTGTGGATACGCGTAAGACCACGCCGGGCCTGCGTTTGCTGGATAAGTATGCGGTAAAAGTCGGCGGCGGCGCCAACCATCGTCTGGGGCTTTATGATGCCATCCTGATCAAGGACAATCATATCCAGGTGGCTGGGGGCATCACGGCAGCATTGGGGCGGGCCAGAGCCTATGCTTCCCATATGACGAAGATTGAGATTGAAGTAGAGGATCTGGCTGGTGTTGAGGAAGCACTGGCTGGTAAGGCCGATGTGATCATGCTCGACAATATGGCACCGGAGCTGATGGCCGAGGCGGCCAGATTGATCGACCATCGGGCCGTGGTGGAAGCCTCAGGTGGCATTGATGAAACGACTTTGGCGGCAGCTGCCAAAAGCGGCGTGGATGTGATTTCTGTCGGCGCTTTGACACATAGCGTCAAGGCCTTGGATATCAGCATGGATATCGGGGAAATAAAATAAGGCATAAAAAACAGCCTCCCGCTGGTATGACGGGAGGCTGTTTTTTATGCCTTATTTCTTCAGCGCTTCTTTGAGAATGCTGGTCAGGGCTTTTTGGGAAATGCGCATCATGTCACCGAGCAGCGCGTTGTAAAGGTCGCCGCCATCGCAGACACCACGGCCATTTTCCGTAATGAAGAACTTCTTGGGATGTTCTTCTGCCTGATAAGCCTCGTTGAGTTTATCCTGCACGAGTTTCTCGATTTCCTGATCTGTCATCGAATACACCTCTTTCCATAATTATCACACGTTATATTATACGACATATCAGGAAAAATATCCTTCTTTTTGGCAGAACAAAATAAAAAATATTTATACTTATGATCTTTCAGCTTAATTTCATTGAAATTTTAGGAAAAATTAATAGTAATCTAAAGCAACTATAAGAATGATGCGTTATATTATAACCATAGCAGATGAAGTTAACCAAGAGGTATTTTGAATGGAGGTAAATATTATGCGTAAGAAAATGTTAGCAGGTATCGTGGCCGGTGCTTTGATGGTGGGCATGGGTTTTGGTGTTCTCGAAGGGCAGGCTCAGGCCGCAGATAAGAATGTACAGAATGGACAGCCCTGTCCGCCTCCGATGATGAAAGGCCATCGCGGTGGTCAGGCGCCGATGATGCACATGAGTTCGGATGACATGGCCAAGGAGATCAACAAGACCTTTGGTGTCAGCGAGAAGGAAGTAAAAGCTGCGCTGGATGAACATAAGGATTTCCGTGATATCGGCCAGGCGGCGATGCTCTCCAAGATCAGTGGTAAGTCATTCAAGGACGTGTTGGCCATGAAGACGGATGACAAACACTGGCCGGAAATCGGTAAAGAACTGGGCGTTACCAATGAGCAGATTCGTGCTCAGATGAATGAGATGACCGCTGTACGCATGGCTGAGAAGGGCGATGTGGATAAGGACACGGCATTGAAGCTCATGAACGAGGGTTATCGTCCGCATGATATCGGCATGGCAGCTAAACTGGCCAAGCTCAGCGGTAAGGATATCCAGACGGTATTGGGGATGAAGAAGATCAACAACCGTTGGGGCGATGTGGCTCAGCAGTTAGGTGTTGATCGCGATAAGCTCCGTCCGCAGCGTGGCGAGGGCGGCTTCCGTGGCCATGGCCCGCAGGGGGGGCCGCCGCCAGCAGAGGATATGGGCGGAGAGATGGCACCACCGGAAATGGATGGCGCTGACAAAGCCAAATAAAGATAAAAAGAGCAGTTTTGACTGTAGTGGTCAAGCTGCTCTTTTTCTTAACAAATATACACAAATTTCCCTAACGATTTGGACTTATGTCTTGACAATAAGGACAAAAGCCTGTAACATAATAGTCATTGATGATGATTTATACAAAAAAATGTTATGGGAATACAAGAGGGAGTCGCTATGAGAGCAAAAATTTGTGGTATTAAGGATTTGTTTGCTGCCAAGGTGGCGGAGGAGGCAGGCGCAGATTTCATCGGCTTTGTTTTTTATAAGTCCAGCCCGCGTTATATCGATCCGCAGAAAGCGGCGGTCATCTGCCAGCAGATTCGCGAGTCCCGTTGTGTCGGTGTCTTTGTGGATGAAGATCTGGAAACGGTCAATGAGATTGCCGAACAGGTAGGCCTGGATTATGTACAGCTTCATGGTCATGAGTCTGCTTCCTATGCGGAACAGGTCAACTGTCCGGTGATCAAGGCCTATCCGTATGATGAGAAATTTTCCGTAGAAGAAGCCAATGCCTATCCGTCGGAAATGGTATTGCTGGATACACCGCACCCCTCGCTTCCCGGCGGCACCGGCAGGCAGTTCGACTGGCGCAAGGCGGCCCGGGATATCGCCCAGATTCACAAGTCCGTGCTGGTCGCAGGCGGCATCAATCGGGAAAATGTCAAGCAGGTCAATAAACTGCTCCATCCCTATGCTGTGGATGTGTCCAGCGGGGTGGAGGAGAACGGCGAAAAATCCTTGGACAAGATTCAGGCATTTTTGCGCCGGATCAAATAAGAGGATTTTTCGGCTGGATGACGAAATCTAATATAGAAAAGCTGGACAGAAAGGAAGATTCGTCATGATAGTCACGGATAATGAAACGGTAAGCGCAGCAGAGGATCTGATTCGCCGTCATAAGGGGGAGCGGCCGGAAAAGCCACGCAGCTACCACGAGATAAGCGCCCGTTATGGTCAGGCCATCCAGCAGTATCGCATCCTGATGCAGGCTGAGGTGGATAACCGGGAGCAGCGGGTGATGCTCTACTCAGAAATCAAGACGCTGGGTTGGTGTATGGGCCGGGATGAGGCCAAGATTGTCAAGGAAATCAATGTAGGGATGCCTTCCTGATTCCATCATAACGTAAAAAGGAGCCGCAATGCGGCTCCTTTTTACGTTATTCAAGGTGTGGGAATGAACCTTGCCAGGAAGTTGTGACCTCCTGCTAACAGTTTTCTGTTTAGTTTGGCTAATGGGGCGAAGATGGGCGTGTACTGCAGACGCAGCTTGAAACGCATCAGAGTGTGATTGGTACAGCCAAAGATGGGCACCCGATCCAGGATGTAGTGGTTTTCTCCTTTGTCGGCCAGTCCATAGTTGACGGTGAAGGCACCCTTGTAACCGGCTTTTTTCACAAGCTGCTGCAACTCTTCATCATAAGAGCCGCAGGGATAGGCCAGGAAGTTGATTTCCTTCTGCAGGTGCCATTCCAAGGCTTTTTTCGATCCGTCAAGCTGGTTCCAGGTATCTTCCGGGCTGGTGCTGTCCAGCTGCTCATGGGACAGCGTATGGCTTTCAAAATCGATCAGGCCGCTGTCCTGCATTTCGCTGATCTGCGTCCAGGTCAGATAGTTCGGATAGGTGCTGACATAATCCGAAATCAGGAAGATGGTAGCTTTGAGATTGTATTTCTGCAAAATGGGGAAGGCGTTGCGGTAATTATCTGCATAACCATCGTCAAAGGTGATGATGACGGGTTTTTCCGGCAATTTTTCGTTGTTTTCCCAGGCATTGATCATCTCTTCCGGTGTGATGACGTGATAACCCTCTTCTGCCAGGTACTTCATCTGTGCCTCAAACTGATCGGTATGCACAGTGAGGGCATTTTCATCCCGGTCATTGATCTGATGATAGTTCAGCACAGGCACCGATTGATCTGCGCTGTGCAGGAGATAGAAGCAGGCTGCCAAAACCGCTAAGACAACGGTCGCCAGTAGAAGCAGCAACCGCTTTATCCATATTGTCATAGAAAGACACTTCCTTTGATTTTTTCGCATATTGACTACTATATAACAATGGCCTGTTTCTGTCAATTATAAAAGCCCCCATGCGGGGGCTTTTAAGGCAAAAATATTAGTTGAGTACACGGCAGGCACCGGCATAGTGAGCTACGCGGTAATCACGGTTCAGGTTATCGTAAGCGATGCCGTGGGTGGATGAGGCATGAATCATCTGACCATTGCCTACATAAATACCGACGTGGGAGATATTCACGTAATCGCCGGCAAAGAAAACCAGATCGCCTGGCTGAAGTTCAGCCTTGGCAACTGGCCGTCCGGCGGTTGCCTGAATATCTGCCGTGCGGGGCAGATGGATACCCTTTTGAGCGTAGACGTACTGGACAAAGCCGGAGCAGTCAAAGCCTCGCGGGCTGCTGCCTCCCCAGACATAAGGAACGCCTAAGAACTGCTGTGCAAGGTCGATGATACCATGACCGTCAGCAAAGTAGGATTTGCGCTGATGTTCAGGCATAGCGCGGTGGAAAAGAGCCTGATAGGAATTAGAGCCGACCTGTCCATCTACTTCCAGATTGTTGTCCTTCTGGAAATCGGCGACAGCTGCTTTGGTAGCTGGGCCATAATCACCGTCCACGACTACATCATAGCCACGGCTGGCCAAAGCTTGTTGGATCTCAATGACTTCACGGCCGGTATCGCCCAGCTGGAAACTGGCGGCCTGGGTAATCGATGTGGAACTCAGAAAAAATGCTGCTGCTGCAAGCAGGCAGCCTGGTTTTGTCAGACGCAAGTAAAAAACCCCCTTAATCTTGTACACAAAACTAGGTAAATTATAGCATATTAGCACTTGGCAGGTCAATCAGGTGCTAATAATTTTTGTATGTATTTTTAGGACTGCAGTCCCAAACTTTTAGGAACTTTGGATTTTTTTTACACAAAACGTGTGAAATACTGCTTCATTTTTACCAAAAAGGGGTTGAATTCATAATATGTCATGTGTTATAGTGTTAACAGTTCATTAAAGGACTGTTAAAGCAAGTTTAAAAAGTCATAAAAGTTGGGACGGATGCCCTAAACTGAGTGTCATGTCCCGGGTAAATTCATTTGGTTGATTGAATTGATGAGTAAGGATGGTCAAAACGTGAAGAAGTGGATGCTGGATGCCAAGCTGACCTATAAACAATGGGTGATGCTGGCAGTGGGAGTCAGTTGTCTGTTAGGAGTCCTGGTCTATTTATCGCTGTCCAGTGTGGAAACGGCAGCGAAAGATACGAATCAGGTGGAACTGGTCAAGGTGGTAGTGGCCAAGCAGGATATTCCTGAGCGTACTATTATTAAGGACAATATGCTCAAAGTGGTGGAAATGCCAGTGGACGTAGTCCCGGCTGAAGCGGTGCATGATGTCAGTGAGATCACCGGCAATCCCACCAGCGTAGCTATCCAGCAGGGCGATATCATGACCACGAAAAAGATTTTCGCGGACGTGCGTATGGCCGGCTTTACAGGAACCATTCCCGCAAATTGCCGGGCAGTGTCGGTTGCAATCACGGATATCACTGGTGTATCCGGCTTTGCCAAGCCGGGCGATTTCGTGGATGTAATGGTGGTTTCCGGAACCAAGGAGGCTGGTTTCAAGGGTGAAATACTGTTACAGAATGTACAGCTGTTGGCTATCAATAAGACCGGCAGTCAGGGTGCTGAAGAGAACAAAGACAACAAGTCTTCTGATAATAAGAATGGTGAGGAAGGTGCTATCAAGGGGAGCAGCGATGCTATGGCAACCGCAACCCTGGCCCTGCCATTGGATGAGGCTTTGAAGGTGGCAACGGCCTCCCAGAAGGGCACCATCTATCTGGTGCTTCGGCCTGTAGCCCCGACGGATATCTTTACCATCAATACGGACTATATGATTCCTGCTGAGCGCGGTGTGAATCCGGCTCCCCAGAATAGTGCCCCGGCAGCATCGGCTCCGGCTCCAACGCCAGCGCCTGCAGCTGCTGCGGCCCCTGCCCCTGCTGTGCAGCCGGCATCGGCCAGCGCACATGAAAACGGCGGTATGAAGATAATCCGTGGTACAAGATCGACAGGGGGAAACTAATTTGTTCACAGGGAAGAAAGTAGCGGCTATTGCACTGGGACTCACAACTGCCGCTATCGTGGCACCGGCACCGGCTTATGCCTATATGCAGCCGATCTGGCTGGGAGTCAATCAGTCCTATTATCTGAGCCCGGGCAGCGCAATCACCCGCGTGGCAGTTGGCAATCCCAAGATTGCAGATGTGCAGGAATTGGGGCCTTATGCCATCAATATCGTAGCCGTTGGTCAGGGGACCACGACAATCAATGTCTGGACGTCAAACGGCATGCGTCAGGACTTTACGGTCAGCGTCAGCAAAGAGGACAAGGGACTGGCAGCAGCCATCGAACGTGCCATCAATCTGCCGGGCGTTACCGTGCAGATGGTGGAGAACCGGGTCCTCCTGCGCGGTCAGGTCAAGAATCAGTACGAAAAGGATCTGGCATTCAAGATTGCCTGCCTGTATGTGGGTGAAGATCCTACTGCTGCCAAGAAGGGCAATATCAAGCTAGGGGACAGCACTGGTTCAGACGCAAAAGTAAAAACGGAAGTAACGACAGAGGAGCAGATTGAAAGCAGTGCGCGGGTTATTAACCTTTTGGATATGGAGAATCCTGACCAAATAAATATGGAAGCTCTTGTTATCGAGATCAATTCCGATGCAGCCAAGCAGTTGGGCGTGACCTATGCATCACCTGTTACATCCACATCGTCGGATACCCAAGGTGTGACTTTGGGCGATACAGGGGTGTTCTATGGCGGCGAAACTTTCGGTGCACAGCGCAACAAGGGCAGCCATTGGTATACCAAGAACTGGCTCTTTACCCATTTCTCGCAGATCAATGCCCAGCTGCACCTGATGATTGAACAGGGGAAAGCACGTATCGTGTCCCGGCCGAACATTACAACCATGAGTGGCAAGTCTGCCGGAATCCTCGTAGGCGGACAGATTCCTTATCCGTCCGTTTCCAGTTCCAGCAACAATATCACCGTGGAATACAAACCCTATGGTATTTCGCTCAACATACTCAATCCTACCGTAGACCGTCAGGGAAATATCCAGGCCAAACTCAATGCAGAAGTCAGCCGTCTGGATTGGACGAACAGCGTTACGGCCAATGGCTATAAGATGCCGGGCCTGTCCACTCGTTCAGCCCAGACAGAAGTGACGATTCCTAACGGCATGACTATGGCTATTGGCGGACTGCTGAATTCTGAAGACAGCAAGTCGATTACGAAGTTGCCTTTGCTGGGGGATATTCCCATTTTGGGCGAACTCTTCAAATATCATAATGACAGCCGGCAGAAGTCCGAAATCATGATTCTGATTACGCCGCGTGTTGTCAATGAACGCACTCATGTGAAGATGTCCGAGAAAATGGAAGAAACTTTCCAGGACAGCCGCCGGGAATACAAGACCATGAAGAACGTCAATCCCAATGGCTGGGTTCATGACAAGATGACGAAAAAAGAGGCCAAGGCTGATCGGAAAGCCCGGGAGGAACAGGCAGACCAGGAACTGCGTGGTGAAGAACAAAGCCCGCTGGATGTAATCGTGCCTGTAGGTAACAACTAAGAATTAAGAAGGAGACATTATGCCAGGATTTACACAGGAAATACACGGCGTTGTCATAACCTTTTTCAGTACCGCGTCAGCGGTAGGCAAGACCATTATCAGTACCAATATGGCTGCGGAACTGGCCCGGCAGGGAAAGAAAGTCTGTCTCGTGGACTTTGACCTGCAGTTTGGGGATGTCAGTAACTATCTGCAGATATTGCCCCAGTGTACGTCTTTTGACCTCCAGCAGGCAATGGCCTTGCAGGGCAGTAATGTGCGGGCCGAGGAGTACTTGACGCCTTATGAATACCATAATGTGGTATTCTATGTGCTGGCGGCTCCCACGAAGCTGGAAGAATCCTACAATATTGATGCGGATAAGGCCGCAGGGATGATCCGGCAGCTGCAGAATGTCTTTGATTATGTGCTGGTGGATACGACATCCATGTTCAGCAAATTGAATCTGGAACTTCTGGATTTGTCCACGATTGTCAGCTTCCTGGGGATTGTGGATTTCATTCCGACAATCAAGAATATGAAAATCGGCACGGATACGTTGAAGAAGCTGAACTACGACAAGAACAAGATCCGCTTGATCCTGAACCGCAGCAATGCGAAAACCCGTATCAGTATCGCCGATGTGGAAAATCTGCTGGGAGAACCGTTCTATCACATTCTGCCCAACGATTTCCAGGCGGCCAGCCGTTCCATACAGGATGGTGTGCCGTTGGTGCTCCGCTCCGGCGGCAGCGAGTTGGGCGATGCCCTGCGGGATCTGGTAGCTCGTTATACCAATCGCGCTTATGATGATGTGACCATGGATGAGGACGAAGGAGTGTCAGAATCCTGGTTGTCCCGGATTTTTGGCTGAGGAGGTAAGTTATGGAATACCGCGTATTACTGGCGGAGTCGGATCGCTTGATGCTGGAACGGCTTGGTCAGGTGGTAAATGATACCCCAAACTTTACTTTGGCCGCCAAATTCCAAAATGTCAGCGACGCCTTGGGGCAGGGGACTGTATTCAACCCCAACCTGATTCTGCTCGATATCGAGCAGCCCGGCGGCATGGGCCTGATTGATGAGTTCAAGAAGGTCTATCCGACAGCAGCCATCCTCTGCATGGGGGAGAAATGGCAGGCTGAAAACGCCAGCCATAGTGTCAAAGCCGGAGCCAAGGGCTATATCATCAAGCCGTTCACGGGCGTGGAACTGCAGGAGACGGTGGATACCTTCTCGCGTCTGGGCAGTGAAGCCGGATCTGAGACCTTGGTGTTCTTCAGTCCAAAAGGCAAGAGCGGCAAGACAACACTGATTGCGAACCTTGCCATGGCACTGGCCCGTAAGACGAGAGAACCGGTGGGCATCATCGATGCGGATTTGCAGTTCGGTGATATGGCAGTGTTCTTCAACCTCGCGCCGCAGACCACGATCGTGGAGGCCGTGCGGGATACGAAGTTCCTGTCGCCGGCATCGCTGAGTTCCTATTATATGCCGGTGGCACCCAATGTCAGCGTGCTCTGCGGTACGAAGACACCGAACATGATTGACAAGGTTTCCATCCATCGGCTGGAAAATCTCATTGCCATGAGCCGCAGCTTGTTCCGTTACATCCTGATTGATGTGCCGGCGGGATTCAATCCTACATCCATTGCGGCGGCAGAAGCCTCCACGACTACATTTGTGATGAGTATGATCAATGGAGGTTATGAGATTGACCATATGAAGCGGGCGTTGGATATCTTCCGTGATTGGGAGGATATGGAGACGCGGGTTAAGACCATCTTCACCCGTGTCGAACCCTGTGATTCCCGTTCCAAACTTGAATTATCGCAGAAACTTGGGTATCCCGTTACTGAGATCATACCCAATGAATATACCAT
This sequence comes from Pseudoselenomonas ruminantium, assembly GCF_900104055.1. Taxonomy (GTDB): domain Bacteria; phylum Bacillota; class Negativicutes; order Selenomonadales; family Selenomonadaceae; genus Selenomonas_A; species Selenomonas_A ruminantium_C. The sequence continues at coordinate 143,183 of NZ_FNJQ01000001.1, read as the reverse complement.
TGTTTCTGATGCCGCTGACAAAGGCAAGATGGCCACGGATATCCGTCCGGACAGCCCGTTGTCGCGGCAGGTTGACCGCCTGGCTGACAACATCATCGGCCGGCAGCATCGCATAAGGTGGGCTGCCTCATGAGAATTGTGTTAGCTTTGGCCGTCACGTTATTAAGCCTTAGCCTGTTCCTGATGCTGATTCGCATCAGGATGCGTCAGCGTACAGATTTGGTGAACCGCATGGAGTATTTCTCCGGTGCCGCCATGCGCCTGCGTCAGCAGGAACTGCGCGGTCAGCGGGCCAAGACTGCCGCCAGGGATGGCATCCGTAACTTCGTTCAGCGGGCAGGTGCCTGGCTGGAACACATCCAGCACCGGGGGAATCCCCTGGATTTCAAGATGCAGCAGGCTGACTGGCCGTTGCTGGGTTCGGAGTTTGAGGTTATTCTTGGACTTATAGGCGGACTGTGTGCGGCCATCACTTTGGCCGCTACGCTTGAGCTGTTATGGGCTATTGCAGCCTTCGCCGGCGGTGTGATGCTCGGGGTGATGTTCCTGAATATCTACATCAAGCGGCGGCAGAAAGCCTTCACCAATCAGTTGGGCGATATGCTCACCATGGTGGCCAACGCCCTGCGGGCCGGTTTCAGTTTCATGCAGGCCTTCGAACTCATCGCCCGGGAGATGGATGCTCCCATTGGCCGGGAAGTGCAGAAGGTTGTAAGTGAAGTCAATATCGGCGTGGACTTGGAAACGGCCTTGGACAATATGCAGAAGCGGGTTAACAGCCCTGATTTTGAGTTAGTTGTCACGGCCGTGCTGATACAACGGCAGGTCGGTGGTAATCTGGCACAGATATTGGACACAATCAGTGACACGATCAGCGAACGCATCCGGATGCGGCGGGAAGTTATGGCATTGACGGCGCAGGGCCGGGCGTCTGGTATTGTTTTGGCATCTCTGCCGATTGCGTTGGCATTTTTATTGTCCGTAATCAATCCTACATATTTACAGCCCCTGTTTACAGAGCCGATAGGCCGCATGTGTATTGCAGCAGCTGTAATTTTGGAAATTGTTGGTTATTTGGTGATTCAGAGAATTGTCAATATCAAGATTTAACTTTGTATGTCAATCCTTATTGGGGATTTTCATAAATATATTATTTATTATTTTTAGGGAGGATTTCAGAATGAAGGAAATCATGGAGTATTTGAAAGTTCGTTATTGCAATGAAAATGGTCAGGGCATTGTGGAGTATGCACTGATTCTGGCTTTCGTTGTAGCAATTGCTACATATGTTGGTGGTGATGGTACGCTGACGACTAAAATCAGCACGGTATTCCAGAATGTAACGAATGCATTCGGTAAATAATTGATTGAAGGGAGGTAACAATATGAGATTCCAGAAGGGACAGGCCATAGTGGAGTTTGCATTATTGTTGCCTCTCTTTTTAATTCTATTGTTTGGTATATTATATACAGGCATGATTATGGCCGACTACCTGACACTGAGCAGCATGGCTCGCAGCAGTGCGAGGGAGGCTGCAGTTATAAGCACAGAGAAATATAAACAAAGCAAGTATTCGACAGTAATAAGCAATTATAGTAATAAGGAATTACCAGTAGATATTTTTACATGGGATCCTACTAAGGATAAATATTTTAAAATTACTTACGAAAAAAACAGCCGGAATGTTAAAGTGGAAATAAAGGCTGATTTAAATAAAAAAAAGGTTGGTTATAAGGTGGCCAGTGTGATGGACAGCATAGCTGGCAGTAATATGAAAAACATGGAGCTGAATGTTACCTATACGATGTTCAGTGAACATGAACTGGAGTAAGCGGAGGGAATAGAATGTCTTTATTGACGCGACTGGGGCGTAAGAATGGTCGTAACAGTCAGGTACGGATTTTTGCCGCGCAGGATGAAGCGCAGGAGATGGCGGAAGAACGCTCCTATCAGGCGGTGAAGCATCGTATTCATCAGCGTATCATCGATGAAATGACACCAGCGGAACAGGTATTGCTGTCCAGTATGAACCAGGATCCCCGCAAGGTCGAAGAAGTTATCACCCGCTATTGCGAACGGGTGTTGGATATGAATACGGCCTTCAATGTTCCGCGTGGAGAAAAGGCACGGCTGATTGCCGATATCCGGGATGAAATGCTGGGCTTAGGGCCGATTGAGCCGTTACTGCAGGATGACAGTATCACGGAAATTATGGTGAACGGCCCTAAGAAGGTCTTTGTGGAGCGCTTGGGCAAATTGGAACGTACGGATGTGCAGTTCCATGACAATGCGCATATCATGAATATTGCCGAGCGCATCCTGACACCATTGGGGCGGCGTATTGACGAGTCTTCGCCGTTGGTGGATGCTCGCCTCGAAGATGGCAGCCGCGTGAATATCATCATTCCGCCGCTGGCGCTCAATGGTCCGTCGATTACCATCCGTAAGTTCTCCAAGAAGCCCTTGACGGTGGATAACCTGATTGCTTTTGGTACAATCGATGAGAAAATGGCCAAATTCCTGCGGGCCTGTGTCGAGGCACGAATCAATATCCTCGTGTCCGGAGGTACCGGTTCTGGTAAAACGACGACTTTGAATGTGATTTCCTCATTCATTCCCGAGGAAGAACGTATTGTCACCATCGAGGATGCGGCAGAATTGCGTCTGCAGCAGGAACATGTGGTGACTTTGGAATCCCGCCCGGCAAATATTGAAGGTGAAGGTCAGATTACCATCCGCGATTTGGTGCGCAATGCCCTGCGTATGCGTCCTGACCGTATTATTGTCGGTGAGGTGCGTTCTGGTGAGGCTCTCGATATGCTGCAGGCCATGAATACCGGTCATGATGGTTCTTTGACCACGGCGCATGCTAATAGTCCGCGTGATGCACTCTCTCGTTTGGAGACAATGGTGCTGATGTCTGGTTTGGAATTGCCGGTACGGGCTATCCGGGAGCAGATTTCCTCGGCTATTGACTTGATTATCCAGCAATCCCGTTTGCGGGATGGCAGCCGCAAGATTACTCATGTGACGGAAGTCCAGCATATGGAGGGCAATACCATCACCATGCAGGATATTTTCCGCTATCAGCAGCAGGGATATGATGAAAATGGCAAGGCCATTGGCCATTATGTTGCTACAGGACTCAAACCGGACTTTATGGATAAGTTTGAAATCAATGATGTAGATCTGCCCGATGATTTCTTTGCGGCAGAGCCGGAGACTAGGAGGAGCATGTTCTGATGTTGATATTTTTATTCTCCATGGTTCTGGCTTTGACTGTGTTTATGATTTTTTTTGCGGTAATCCGCAAAGTGATTCTGCCACAGACCAGCGTGCGGCAGCGTATCTTTGCCTTGGATCAGAATAATGCTCCTGTGCCAGGGACGACAGTGGTCAAAACAGATGGCCAGCGTAAAATTCGTGAGATCCCTTTCATGGAACGTGTGGTGAAGCCGGCGGGCGAGCATATAGCAGATACAATCAGCCATATGGCACCAAAACAGGTTTTGGCACTTATTGAAAAGCGTCTGGTTATGGCAGGGAAAGCTCATGAATGTACGGCACCGCAATTTATGGTGATTATCTTGATCGGTGCGCTTTCTATGTGGTTTATAACGTTCACTTTTGTTGGAGATGGCAATTATATTTTGATTCAAAAGGTAGTTTTCCTGTTACTGGGGGGGATTTTAGGCGGAATGATGCCTGTGGCTTGCCTTAATACCATGGTGCAGAATCGTCAGGCCGAAATCGCTCGTCAGTTGCCGGAAGTCTTGGATCTGTTATGTGTCAGTGTACAGGCAGGCTTGTCCTTTGATGCGGCATTGAGTAAGATTACGGACCGCATGAAGGGCGCACTTATCAGTGAGTGCAAACGCCTGCAGGAAGATATCCGCATGGGAATGGTACGTCGTACCGCCATGAAGAATCTGGCCAGCCGTTGTGACGTGCAGGACGTATCTCTGTTCATGACATCGGTGATTCAGGCAGAACGCTTGGGTACCAGTATGAGCAAGACACTCAAAAATCAGGCTGACAACATTCGGGAGCGGAGAAGACAATATGTAAAAGCCGAAGCTATGCGGGCACCGGTAAAGATTGTCTTTCCACTCGTATTGTTTATTTTTCCGGCGCTGTTTGTGGTGACATTGGTGCCCACGCTGTTGTTCCTAATGAGAAATATGTGATATCGTTATACGAGAAGTAATATAAGGAGATTTGTTTAGAACTGTTCCGCTATGCCGTGGTGGGAGCAGTTTCTTTTATATTTGATTTTGTGATTAATCATTACGTATTGTCCAAATGAACCGGTGTTTAGTTACAGGGTTAATGAGAATGGAGAATATTGTTTATATCATGCTAGAAGTAATGATTGATAAGATATATTATTTTGTGAAAGTCTGTTCGTTAGGAGATAAAAGCTATGCAATCATATATGAAGTCAATAGCAAAGAGATGGTGGCAAAAAGGGGCTGTATTAGCACTTTCGGCACTGTTGCTCCCAATGATTGTGGTAGGGACAGGTTTGGCCGTCGATCTTGGGAATGTTTATGTGCAGTATAGTCGTTTGCAGAATGCAGCTGATGCAGCAGCTTTGGCAGGAGCTCATGAGTATGCAGTTAAAGGTGATACTCTTGCAAATCATGGGAATGCTGACAAAATGGCAAAAAAATATATAAAAGGTGAATATCATAATTTGGATGAGAATGAAGAAAATGTTGATTATAATGATGACTCTTTTATGGCTGGAAAAGCTGATGATGCAGTATATTATAGAGTGAAATTAGTAAAAAAAGTACCGTTGTATTTCTTGGGGAGTATAAAGAAAAGTGTAGATGTTACAGCTGTGAGTATTGCGTCTATGCAAGGCGGTGCAACAAATAATTCGTTTAAAAATCTTTTTATATTTAAGGACGGATTTTCGGCCACAAATACAGTGAATGATTTGGGCGTTTTGAAAGATAATGCTATTTATGATGATCTTAATCGTGGTAAGAATATGATTTCTGATGTCTTTGATGGACGTATAGTCTATACCAAAGGCGATGGAATTAATAATCCTAGTTATTATCCTAAAGAGAATATAAGACATAGTGTGCAGACTGAAGGAAAAGAGTTTTTACACCCTTTAGATAGATTCTATACTTCATATGGTAAAAAGAAAAATAAGGATACGAGCATCAAGGTTTTAATGTCAGATAAGGAGAAAGATAATCCGGTTGCGAAATTTGATGACAATGGTGAATTGCAGAGTGGCAATTGGAGTAAGGCGGGCTATTACAATTATAAATTTCAAACGTTCTATGATTTTGTGAGAGACAAAGCAAAGGATTGCAAAAATATTGCTGACGACCAGAATATATATACTGATAGTAATTTGTTTAAGAGCGATGTTATAGTGGTACCAAATACGAATCGTATTCCAAATGTGAATATAACTGTAAATAAAAAACTCGGTGATAGCGATGTTCCCATATACGTTTACATAAAGTCGGGAATGGGAGTTGTAAATATAAAACTTGATACTGATACGGGAAGACCTTTGATTATTTGCATTGATGGTGATGATAATAACAGACCTCAGGTTACTTTTGCTTTGAATGGCCATACTTTTAAGGGGGTTATCTATGCACCATATTGTAAAGCAGTAAAATATGGTGATAGAATAGAAGGCCTATTAGTAAATGCAACTAATAGTACCTTTATAGGGACGATAGTTACATCTTATCTGAATCTTAATGGTGATCATTGTACGTATAAATATAAAGATTATGTTGGTGGTAGCAGTGGAGCTGGCAGTACATCATCTGTTAGTGCAGATGGCATCTCATTGGTGAGTCCGCCGGATGGAATAAAATGGCAATAAATGTTGTCACACCGTGAATATAGAGGGATAAAAAGCGCTGACCGGTCAAGTGACCAGTCAGCGCTGAATTTTTATGTGGAAATGGCGAAAGTTTCTATCAGGCAGGAGTGTTTGCGGGACTGTTTATCATAGTTAATGCCAACCAAAAGGATTTTGCCTGTGTAGGTTTCAATTGCTTTGGGGGAGGCTTTTTCCTTAATCTGCCTGATGGCAGTATTAGCATCCTTATCCCATTTTAGTTCCAAAATCATGGCTGGCATATCAGCATACTTGGGCTTGGGCAGGAAAACAAGGTCAGCACATCATCCATACTGTGGAAGGTGGTCATATCGTTGGCAAAATTTGCTGTATCAATCTTTCGCTGCTCACCGGCCATCAGAGAAATGATAGCCATCGTACTAGGCCTTGTATTCTTAATGTTGGAGATGAAGTGAACCTGCTGTCGGATTTTGTCGGATTTTGTCGGATTGCCTAGTCTTTGTGTTAGGATTGGTGCTATAATGATTCTATAGTTGTGTTATGCCTGTGATTTTGGGGAATGTCATGGGCGGAAAGGGAGGAATCTTTGTGAAGGTAAAAGTTTCTGCAATCCTTATGACACTGGCTATGCTGTTGGTGGGGGTACAGTGTGCCTTTGCTGCGCAGGCCAAACCGAACATCAAGATCCTGGCAACCGGGGGAACGATTGCCGGCAGTGCAGCGTCCGATACGGCGACTACTGGCTATAAGGCTGGTGCACTCGGGATCGATGTGTTGATCAATGCTGTCCCGGAAGTGAAAAACTATGCCAACGTGTCCGGCGAACAGATCTGCAGCATTGATAGCAAGGATATGACCAATGATGTCTGGCTGAAACTGGCCAAACGCTGCAATGAACTGCTGGCCAGCAAGGACGTGGACGGCATTGTCATCACGCACGGTACGGATACGCTGGAAGAAACGGCGTATTTCCTGAATCTGACGGTCAAGAGCGACAAGCCGGTAGTCATCACTGGTGCAATGCGTCCGGCAACGGCTATCAGTGCCGATGGCCCCATGAATCTGCTGAATGCAGTGCGTGTGGCTTCCGATAAGAAAGCTGCTGGCCGTGGCGTGCTGGTTGTCCTTAACGACGCCATCAACGGTGCTCGTGACGTGACCAAGACGCATACCACGTCTGTGGATACCTTCAAAGCTCCGGAACTGGGGGTTTTCGGTTATGTGAATGACGGTGTGCCCGAATTCTATCGCGCCTCCACCCGCCTCAATACCAGCAAGAGCGAATTTGATGTGACGAAGCTCAATGAACTTCCCTATGTGAAGGTTATTTATGGTACGGCCAATGACGATGCTCTTTTTGTGGATGCAGCCATCAAAGGCGGTGTGAAGGGGATTGTCTATGCTGGTACCGGCAACGGTTCTGTCCATAAGGATGCTGAGGCAGCACTGGCTAAGGCAACAAAGGCTGGCATCGTTGTAGTGCGCAGTGCCCGCGTAGGCAACGGTTCTGTCATTCCGGCAGAGCAGAGCTATATCGACTATCACTTCCTGGATGGCGATTCCCTGAATCCTCAGAAAGCCCGCGTGCTCCTGCAGCTGGCCCTGACCAAGACCAAGGATCTCAAGACGATTCAGGATATGTTCCATAAGTATTAAGCGAATATAATTCCCCAAGACAAAAAGCGCTGACCGGTCAATTGACCAGTCAGCGCTGAATTTTTATCATGGTGGAGATGAGGAGAATCGAACTCCTGTCCGAAATACATCCACATCACAAGGCATTATCGCAATAGTTAGAGTATGCTAACATCATAGAAGCGCAACTCTGGGATTCAGAGTTCTCCACCATCCTCTTTTGCGAAAAGGGGAAAAACTGCTGCGCTTATTTGAAACCCTCAGCCCTGCCCGCAGCTAGTGATACCGAGGGGGCTGCTAAGCCGAAGCTTAGGCAGCGTATGCGTAATCGAATTCGTCAATTACATTTAGCGGTTAAGAGTTAGGCTTCGTAACCATTGGCCTGCGAACCTCGTGGCTTCAATACCCCGTCGAAACCATTACATCCCCAAGAATGTTTATTTAGTATATCATTTTTAATGATTAAAAGCAAGAAAAATATATTTTTGACCGGTCAGATTCCGGCAGGAGATTTTTAATAGCGTGTAGAAATAATTGATTCAAATGGTTATCTCTTGTGGTTGATATTGGATGGTTGGTGTCAGGAAAATCTTTAAGGGAGTGAAATCATGGGAATCAAGCAGAAGTTCATCATGTTGGCAGGCATAGTCGGCATTATCCTGATTGTGGTCTCGGCTACGGGTTACTTTACCGCCTATAATAATCTGTCTGAATCGGTGAACGGAGAAATCGTGGCCAATGTCAGTACCGAGCGGGAGCTTGTGGATGGCTGGCTCAAGGAAAAAGCCAATGCAGTCACGGCTCAGGCAAATCTGATGACGGATGTGGAAAAGAGTGAGCTCGAACTTGACAATGAGGAAATGAAATACTTGCTCGGCGTGGCATCTTCGGACAAGGACTATCAGGAGATGACGCGCGGTGATGAGGAAGGTATGTTCCTGCCTTATAACAGTCCGGATGAAACGGGCAAGACGGATCCGCGCAAGCGTCCCTGGTATGCGCAGGCCCGTGATGCTGGCAAGACGGTTTATACCGAAGTCTATACCAGCAAGAGCACCGGAGACCTCGTCGTGTCTGCGGTGGCACCTTTCTATGGGGAGAACAAGCAGTTCCGTGGTGCCATCTGCGGTGATATCACGCTGAACGTGTTGAAGGAACAGGTGCAGAAGATCAAATACCGTGATCAGGGCATCGGCTATATCATTGAAAAGACTGGCAAACTGCTGGCTACTTCCGGCAAGGAGCAGCCTATGTCCGAGGCAAAAGAGATCAAGGGCGTAGGTGAGAAGCTGGATTCCATGTTCCAAAGTGGCAATGGCTATTTCACCTATGAAGATGGCGAAGGCGTGGAGCAGCTTTGTGCCTACACGACAGTTCCTTCAACCGGCTGGCTGATTGCTATGGCTGTGCCGACAGACTTCGTGTTTGCTCCAATCCATCGCTTGCGGGTAATCTATGGTGTGCTGATCGTGGTCGGCTTTTTGCTGGTGGTTGGCATGTGCCTGTTCTTTGCCGGCCGTATCACGGGCCCAATCGTGGCTTTGGAAGGGCAGGCTTCGCAGCTGGCTGATGGCAACCTGCGCGTACCGCAGCTGGCCGTTACTTCCAGTGATGAGATCGGCTCCATGACCAATGCGTTCAACAAGATGCAGACGAATCTGCATGACCTGATCGGCAAGATGGCTTCTACGTCAGAGCAGGTGGCGGCAGCGTCGGAAGAGCTCACCGCCAACGCCCAGCAGTCGGCGGAAGCCGCGGTGCATGTGGCGGAAACCATTGGAGAAGTATCTGCAGGCATGGATAAGCAGTTGGTGGATATCGATGGTGCCAAGAAGAATGTAGACAGCGTCTTTATCGATATCACGGCGATGACGGAAAAGACCAGGAAGGTTTCGGAAGCGTCAATCAATACTGCAGATGCGGCCAAACAGGGCGAACTGCTGATGAAGGATGCGACAACCAAGATGGCGCATATCGAGACAAGTGTCATGAACTCTGCTGACGTCGTGCGTACGTTAGGGGAAAGCTCCCAGCAGATCGGACAGATCGTGGAAGCAATTTCCTCCATTGCGGACCAGACGAACCTGCTGGCCCTCAATGCGGCTATCGAGGCTGCCCGTGCCGGTGAGCATGGCCGCGGGTTTGCGGTCGTAGCAGATGAAGTCCGCAAGCTGGCCGCTGAATCCCAGGAATCTGCTGAGCAGATCAAGGCACGCATCCTTACCATCCAGAATGATACGGCGCAGGCTGTGAAGGCGATGGAAGAAGGCAAGACGGAAGTGCAGCTGGGGGCAAAGGCTATCCGCGATGTAGGCGTGCAGTTCCAGGATATCATGGGACAGGTCAATGGTATCAAGGAACAGATTGACGAGATCACGACCTCGGTCAATTCGGTATCCTCTGGTGCAGGCAATATCGTCGATGCGGTGGATTCCATCGACAGTGTCAGCCGCAAGACTGCTGACCACACATCCTCCATTTCGGCGGCTACGGAAGAGCAGTCGGCATCTAATGAAGAGATTGCTGCAGCGTCGCAGGCACTGGCTAATCTGGCTTCGGATATGCAGGAGGCTATCAATCGATTCAAATTATAAGCAGGTGAACCATTTGACCGGTCGGAATGACCGGTCAAATTTTTGTGGCAAAATATATGAATTCGCGTTATAATGGTATCCGGAAAAATACTTGACAGAAAGGCTGGTGAGGATAATGGACGATCACCCTGATACGGCAAACCCAAAGCGATGCACACAAACAGCAGGGAGCTCCTGTTCCATTATCCTGACGGCATAAGGGCATGGAGTCTTCCTATATAGAGAGGAGATATCCATGCTAAAGATATACAAATCCCTGGAGAGCGGTCCTCTGCAGGAACTGACCTTGAAAACGCTGGAGAAGGGGGCCTGGATCAATATTGTCGATCCTACTCCCTATGAGCTGAAGGTAGTCAGTAACCTGACGGAAGTTGATCCTGACTTTTTGCGCTCCGCATTGGATGACGAGGAACGTTCCCATACGGATATCGAAGATGATTCCGTCATGGTCCTGACCAATGTGGCGGTGAACCGTGGCAATGACAGCTATGATGCCTTGCCTCTGGCCATCATCATCAGTGAGGATTATATCATCACGGTCTGCCTGGAAGAAACGCCCGTCATGGCCGAATTCAACGAGCGCACGGCCAAGCTTTTCCGCACCTATAAAAAGACGCGCTTCCTGTTCCAGATCCTCTACAAGTCTGCGACATTCTATCTGCGTTATCTGCGCCAGATAAGCAAGCTTTCGGATGATATCGAGAACCAGCTGCGCCATGATATGAAGAACAGTGAGATCCTGCGTCTGCTGGAACTGCAGAAAGGCCTGACCTATTTCAATGCGGCAATCCGTTCCAACGGTGCGGTGCTCGATAAGCTGCTGCGGATGCGCAACAATCCGGCACTGACGCCCATCCTCAAGGCCTATGAGGAGGATGAGGACCTGCTCGAAGATGTTATCATCGAGAACAAGCAGGCCAAGGAAATGGTGGAGATGTACAGCAAGATTCTCGCCCGGATGGCAGATACGTTCACTTCCATCATTGCCAATAACCAGAACTTAGTGATGAAATTCTTGGCAGCTATGACCATCATCATCGCTATTCCCACGGTGGTATCCAGCTTTTTCGGCATGAATGTGCCGGTGCCGTTTGCTGAAAGCAATCATGGCTTTTTCTATGTGATGGTCATTGCCTTTGGCATCAGCATCACCGGGGCTTATGCGTTATGGAAGAAGGATATGTTCTGATAAAAAAGCCTTCCCCTGGAGGGGGAAGGTGCAGGGTAGGTCATTTTTTGATCTCATATGTTTCTACCAGCTCTCCGTTTACGGTATAACAGGTAACGGAGAGCTTTTCATTGCTGGCATTCAGCAGCAGATAGTTTTCCGGTGTGGGCTGATAGATGGCTGACCGATCAAATGTCTTATCGGCAGGGACGGTATACTGCTGATTGCCGATAGGCCCGCTCATGATGTAGACCGGGCCTTTTTCGGCTGGCTGCAAATGATGGATATGTCCCCGGTTCCGGTAGGTGTGCATATGACCGGTCAGGACCAGGTCGATACCGAGTTCGTCGAAAACAGGCATAAGGGCATAGCCAACATCGCTGATGCTCATCATGGTCTTGGAGCCTTCCTGATATTCATCATAAGCCAGGATGTCCTTGTGCATCAGTACCACCTGCCATTTGGCACGGTGGTTTTTTACGTCCTGACGCAGCCAGGTTTTTTGTTTTTCGAGCAGATCCGGATGGATATCCTTGAGCTCAAGCATCTGGGTGTTGAGCACGATGAAATGCACCGGACCATAGTCGTAGGAATAGTAGTGATTTTGCAATTCCGGTGAGCCATTGGCCGGCAGGTTGTAACTGAGCTCATAGCGGCGGGGGCGGCAGAATTTCCAGATCAGGCTGTAACATTCGTGGTTGCCCATGACCGGCACATAGATGTGTTGGGGGAGCACGCCTTCAAGATTGGCAAAGAAATTCTGCCATTGCCATTCCTGCTGGCCATTGTCTACGATGTCGCCCACGATGGCAAAGAAGTGGGCATTGGCATGGCGCTGCCAGACCGTGCGGAAGGCCTGGCCCCAGCCGGCATAGGTTTTCCCGCACTGGGAGTCGCAGAAGATGAGGGCGGAGAACGCATCAATCTCTGCTGGAGCTGTGTTGAAATTCTGCCAGGGGGTGGCGATATTGCCCTGCCAGATGCGGTAGTGATAGGTGCTGTCGGGGGCCAGGTCTTTCAGATAGCAGGTATAGTAGTAATTGACCACGCGGTCTTCGTCGAGGCTTTCCATGTTGACCGGCAGGTTCTTCATGGCGCCGTCAGGGCCCTGATACTGCAGGCGGCAGCCCTCCAGCGGCGTCTTGCTCTGCCACATGATGGTGCGCGAATGGCGCGGATCTGCCGTTATCAGCTGGCGCAGGGCCTCAATGGGCAAAGTGCCGCTGGCCGCAGCTGCCAGGCGGGGGAAGGAAGAACTCAGCCCCAGGAAGAGGATAACCTTCCCCGCCAATGTCAAAAACTTTCGCCTTGAAAGTGTCACGATATATCACTTCTTTCTCTGTTCATGGCGCTCATAGAGCCAGGCACCGACAATCAGCAGGATGGCCAGGATGATCACTGCGATCATGCGGGTGGGATCTTCCTGGTGGGTGATGGCATCATGCCCGATGATGGCCTCAATGCCTGTGGAGGGAAATTTGCCCACGAAGGAGGCCACAACGTAATCCCGGAAGCGCATGGCGGACAAAGCACCTATGGCATTGAGCATCACGGAAGGCAGGTAGGGAACCATGCGCGCAATCAGCATGACTACAAAGCCCCGGTTGCCGCTGTACTTATCCAGATCGGATAAGGTCTTATGCTTGCTGATGATCTTTTCGGCCGCATCCCGGAAGAAGAACCGCAGCAGGATGAAGCTGATGGCCACGCCGACGGTTTCGGCCACTACAGACAGGAAAATCCCCCAGCCGATGCCGAAGATCAAAGTGTTGGCCGTGGAAAAGATGATGGCCGGCGGGAAGCCCAGCGCATTGACAAAAAGCGTCAGCAGGAAACTGAAAACAATGGCTCCGGAACCGAAGGAGGCAATATATTCTGCGGTCTCCTGAATGTCCCCTCGGGCCAGCAGGCCGCACATATGTGGCAGGAATGCCGGATTGAGCAGGTGGATGATGACGAACAGCAGGATAATAGCCGCCAGCGCTCCGAGCTTGACTACTTTTAAAGATTTCGTGAACTGCAAAAGAATTTCCTCCCTAAGGCAAATTAGTAATCATTGTTTCCGATAATCCCGCGGTGCGCATTTGAACATTTCCTTGAAGGCGCGGGAAAAGGTAGAGTAATCGGCAAAGCCTACTTCCTCACAGATGGAGGTGATCGGCAGATCGGTCTTCAAAAGGTCCCGGGCCAGCAGCAGGCGCTTGCTGCGGATGTACTGATGGATGCCATAGCCGGTATCGGCTTTGAATTTACGCATCAGGTAGAACTTGCTGATGTAGGCGCGGGCGGCCAGGTCATCGATGGAAAGTTCTTCCGCCAGATGCGCATTGATATAGGTTAGGATTTCCTGGATCTTGGGATCATAGACGGCGTTGTTCAGGCCGGACAATTCGTGTTCATGAAGAGAGCGGTTCAACAGGATCATGAACTCGATGAACATGATTTCGGTGAACAGGTCGTTGGCAAAGCCCTGCCCATGAGCGGTCTTTTCGAGCTTGTCCATATGGAAGAGTAGGTCATGGCTCGTGCCGGGAGGCTGGTGCATGACACTGCTGTTTTCCCGGGCATAGGAAAAACATTGGGCAAGGTCAACGTGTTTGGCATTCTGTTCCTGCCAGCGGGCAAGGAAGTCCGGGGCAACATAGATGACAATGCGTTCGTAATCTTTTTGGTCATCGGTAAAGACCGGCCGATGGATCTCGCCGGCCGTAACAAAGACAATGTCCCGCGGCGTCAGGTGATAGGTCTTGCCTTCAATCACATAGTCCACGGCACCGTCCAAAAACATGATGATCTTATGGAAATCGTGATAATGAAAAGGAATGGGCTTGAGTGCGGCGTCCTTCAGGCGAAAGACACGGAAATCACTGACCAGATAGCCTTTCTTCTCATAGTCGCTCATATAACATACCTCCGGATAGAACTTGTTCTAAGTATAGTACATTATGGAGCAGGTGGCAAATAATCAGGCGGAATATGGCAGGAGAAAAAACAGTGTTTCGCGAAAAGATAATTGTTTCATGATTTAGCAGGAAAAGGTCGGGGTGATATGCAAACAGAGGAGACATTTTGGCGTATTTTGATCAATCAATGCCGTCAGGAACAGACTGTGGGCGGAGAGGGGACGGCGGGAGGCAGCGCGGCCATGGTGCGGCTGGCGGATTTCCTGATCCTGCAGGCGGTGGAAGCCGGGGCCAGCGATCTGCATATCGAGCCCTGGCAGCAGGGGCTGCGCTTCCGCCTACGCATCGATGGCCTGCTGCAGGTCATGCCCTGGCAGCTGCCAGGAGAGCTGGCGCCCATGCTGGTATCCCGGCTCAAGGTGTTGGCGGGCATGGACATTGCCAGGCATCAGCAGCCGCAGGATGGTGCCTTTATCTTTCAGGAACAGGGGCAGCGTGTGGATATCCGCGTGGCGTCTATGCCTGTGGATGGCGGGGAGATGCTCGTGCTGCGCCTGATGAATATGCAGGAAGAGATGCTGACCTTGGGTGAGTTGGGGTTCACGGCAGAAAACGAGCAGAAATTCCGCGGCCTGATCCAGCGGCCTGCCGGCCTGATCATTGTTTGCGGTCCGATGAACTCCGGCAAATCGACCAGCCTTTATGCGGCCCTGCGGGAAATCAACAGCCCGGAGAAAAATTGGCTGACCTTGGAAGATCCGATTGAGCGGCGCATTCAGGGCGTGAATCAGATCCAGGTCAACCCGCAGGCCGGGCTCAGCTATGCCACGGGCTTGCGCGCTGTCCTGCGCATGGATGCCCAGGGGATATTGCTTGGGGAGATTCGGGATGAAGAAACAGCCATGCTGGCTGTGCGCATGGCTCTTACAGGCCATCTTATTTTGACTACGCTGCACACGGAAAGTGCGGCTGCTGCTGTCCTGCGCCTGCTGGAAATGAAAGTGCCGCCATATCTGCTGGCCGCCACCTTGTCCGGCGTTTTGGCCCAGCGCTTGGTCCGGCGCTGTGTGGATAAGGAGCAGGGGACTTATCGCGGGCGGATTGCCCTGCATGAACTGATGATTGTTGACCAGTCAATCCGGGAGGCCATATTGACTGGTCAGAGTCAGAAACGGCTGGAAGAACTGGCCTTGCAAGGTGGAATGCAGACGCTTTGGGCTGATGGCGAGGCCAAAGCTGAGGCAGGAATGACCACCATGGCAGAAGTGGCACGCGTGTTATAGCCGGCATCTGCGCATAAAAAACCTCCAGACCATCTTGTGGTTTGGAGGCTTTCCTGTAGGTTTTAGTGATTCTTCTGTGTGTCCATAGCAATCCAGACGAGGACCGCAATGGCCAGGAAGAAGGGGTAGAACAGATAGGGAATGATGCTGAGGCTGGTTATGCCGGCAATGGCGGAGGCAATCAGCAGCTGTGCGCCGTAGGGAATGATGCCCTGGGCAATGCACGAGCAGGTATCGAGCAGGGACGCACTTTCCCGGGGTTCAATGCCGTATTCTTCACTGATATTCTTAGCGATGGGGCCGGCAACCACAATGGCTACCGTGTTGTTGGCCGTGGCTACATCCATCAGGATGGTCAGCAGGCCAATGCCCAGACGGCCGCCGCTTCTGCCCTTGAAATGCTGGCGGATGAAGGCCAGCAGGGCAGCAAAGCCGCCGCCGTCCCGCATGAGGGCGCTGATGGAAGCGGCCAGGATCGTGACAATCATGGTCTCGAACATGCCGTTGGTGCCAGTGCCCATGGCGGAAAAGGCTTGGGAAAGGTCCGTGGTCCCCGTAGCGAGCCCCAGGACGAAGAACAGTACGATACCTGTGCCTAAAACCAGAAATACATTGCGCCCGGTAAGGGCCATGATCAGGACGATAAAATAGGGCAGGGCCAGCAGCAGAGAGTAATCAAACTGGCCTAAATCGGCAGCATCGCTGGACAGCGACAGGAAAAAGAGCACAGCCAGGGTGATCAGGGCTGCCGGCAGGGCCAGCTTGAGGTTGGCGTAGAATTTATCCTGCATGCGGGTGCCCTGGGTGCGGGTGGCGGCAATGGTGGTGTCAGAGATAAAGGAAAGATTATCGCCGAACATGGCGCCGCCCACTACCGAGGCAACGGTCAGGGGCAGGCTCAGGCCTGCATTCTGCGCTACGGAAGCGGCGATGGGCACCAGCACCGTAATGGTGCCCACGCTGGTACCCATGGACATGGATATCAGGCAGGCAATGAGGAAGAGCCCGGGGACAGCCAGCGTTCCCGGTACGAAATTCAGCAACAGGTGAGCCGTGCTTTCCACGCCGCCGGCGGCTTTGGCTATGCCGCTGAAGGCACCGGCCATCAGGAAGATGAAGAGCATGATGGTGATGTTCACATCGCCGATACTCCTGGCGCAGAGCTGGATGTTTTCCACAAAGAGGCGCTGGCGGTTCTGCATGAAGGCCACAATCAGGGCCAGCCCGAAGGCCACCACCACGGACATGACATAGAAGCCCATTTGGCCTTCTACCGGTGCAATGTATTCATACCAGATGCCCGCGCCTAAATAGAGCACGAGGAAAACCAATATGGGCAGCAGGGCCATCGCGCGTGCTGGGGGCTGTTTTGCAGCTTGTTCCATAATTTCACATCCTTTGTCAAGAATTAAAATAACTTGAACATTATAGTGAATATGGGGCATGCTTGTCAAATCCAGCGTGGCTTTCACTCTGCTGATTGTGAGGTGGCCAATGCCGCTGCCTGACGATAGAGGTTCATGATATCTGCATGGTTTTGCCGGATGTAGTCCATAGCCTGCTGCTGCTGACTGGCGGTGGCATCTTCTGCCAGATAGTCTTTGACAGCCTGCTCCTGTTCCTTGGCTTTTTGGTTGAGCGTGCGGCAGCCGATGGTCAGGGCGGTGGATTTGAGTGCGTGGATATTGATCCGGTAATCTTGCCAGTTATCCCTGGCCAGATCCTGGTCCATCTGGGCAATCCTGTCGGCGGACTGATCATGGAACAAGGTCAGCACTTTGTCGTAGATTGCCTGCATGTTGTTGCAGTAGGTAAGCCCGAGCTTAGGATCGATAAGCGGCGTTGCATCTGCTGTGCTTGTGGGCTTTTTCACCTCGACTGGTGCTGGTGCGGGGCTGGGCAATGGCTGCTGGATGAGCTCTGGCGGCAGATACTGGTGCAGCATGACTGAGAGTTCGTCACCGGTCATGGGCTTGCTTAGATAATTGTCAAAGCCTTCGCGGAGGAATTTTTCCCGGGACCCGGAGATGGCCGTAGCGGTCAGGGCGATAAAGCGGGTGGCACCGATATTGGGCAGCTGTTTGGCCTTATGCAGGGTTTCCACACCGTTCATGCCGGGCATCATGTAGTCCAGCAGCACGACATGGAAGTGTTTCTCCTGTAGGGCTTTCAGAGCTTCAGCACCACTGTGGGCGATGACAGTCTGCATCTGGGTTTCCTTGAGCAGGCTGCTGGCTACGAAGCAGTTCATGTCGTTGTCATCGACGATGAGCACCTGCGCGGCCGGCGCGATGAAACTGGATTGATGGCGAAGACCTGCGTCAAGGTCCGGCTGGGCATTGACGCTGAAAGCACCTACAGGCTCAAAGGAGTGGATCTCCTGTGGCAGTTCGATGGTAAATACACTGCCTTGGCCATAGGTGCTGTCCACCTTGATACTGCCATTCATCATGGTCAGCAGGCGGTGGGTGATGGCTAGTCCCAGGCCGGTGCCTTCAATCTGACAGTTGCGCTTGAGGTCGAGGCGTTCAAATACATGGAACAGCCTGTCTTTATCCTCCTCGCGGATGCCGATGCCGGTGTCCGTGACGGCCGCTTGGAGATAGAGCGTGTTTTTCAGCTGCTGGCCGCTGATATCCAGGGTGACGGAGCCGGAGGGCGTGTATTTGATGGCATTGTTCAAAAGATTGATGAGGATCTGCCGCAGGCGTCCCGCATCACCATGCAGGCCGTTGGGCAGTTCCGCATCAACGTTGATCCGGAAGTCCAGGTTCTTGGTCTGCGCGCGCACGCCCACCAAGGTACAGACTTCCCGCAGCACCTGCGTCAACTGATAGTCCGTGGGCACGATTTCCATGTGTCCAGACTCGATCTTGGAAAAATCCAGGATCTCATTGATGATGGTCAGCAGTGCCGTCGTGGCGGAGCGGATGTTGCTGGCGTATTGCCGTAC
Organism: Pseudoselenomonas ruminantium; assembly: GCF_900104055.1. Taxonomy (GTDB): domain Bacteria; phylum Bacillota; class Negativicutes; order Selenomonadales; family Selenomonadaceae; genus Selenomonas_A; species Selenomonas_A ruminantium_C. The sequence continues at coordinate 124,801 of NZ_FNJQ01000001.1, read as the reverse complement.
TTCTCGCGGCAGTTCCTGCCGCAGGATCATCTCGTTCATGCCGCTGATGGCATTCAGGGGCGTGCGGATCTCGTGGCTCATATTGGCGAGAAACTGGCTTTTAGCCTGATTGGCGGCATCGGCAGCCTGTCTGGCCTGCCGCAGTTCCTCGGTTTCAGCTACACTAGTCTGGGCCATGAGCAGATAGATGCTCAGGCAGGCAAAGAGGATCAGCATCAGGGTGAAGAGGAAGAACACGCGCTGGTAGATGCTGATGATCTGGCCGGCTACCGCTGACCAGGGCATATAGCCGATCAGGGAAAAATCGGTCTGGGGCAGATCTGCACCGAAGACGAAGTATTTTCCCTCCGCCCCTTCGGTATAGACTGCGGCTGCCTTATTCCGCTCCAGCCGGCGATGTACTTCCCGCATCCCTTCCTGGATGGTGTCATCGGCCCAGAACTTGGTATCTTCCGTGGTGTAGTTTTCGTAGGGGACGGCCAAGGTGCCGTCATGGTATTGAATGATGACATGGGTGAAGGCATCGTAGTCGGAGAGGGCAAACAACTGGGGCAGTATGCTGATGGGGTAGATCTGGTATAGCACATAGCGGACATTGTCGCCATAGATGACCGGGGTGGCCAGCAGAATGCCGATATCGGGATTGTAATCGATGATGGTATTGCCATGGAAGGCAAGCTGCAGGCGGGGGAAGGAACTGTTGGAAACAGATCGCCCCAGCGTATGATGCTGGAAGTCAATGAGGCCGGCCTGTCCCAGCGGATTCTGCTGAACCAGCATTTTCAGCATGTCTGCTTTATCTTCCTCGTGTTCGGACAGATGCTTGGCGGCGGTCTGGAGCGGTGTCAGGAAGCGGCGGAAGCGTTCTCCGGCCAGCATGGAGAGGTCCTCGGTCTGGCGCGCAACGGAATGTTCCGCTGCTTTGTTGAGCATATTCACGATCCGCTGCTGGATAAAGACTCCGGAGAGGAAGATCAGGAACAGTGTCATCAGGATGGTCAATAGCATTTTCTTGCGGTTATTCAAGGATCTCCACCCCCTTTACCAGCCAGTCCATATGCTGGAGCAGGCGGTCATCCCGGATGGACTCATCCGGACGGCAGCGCAGCCTGCCCTGCCGGTCGTAGATTTCCCCAGCAAAGACGAAGTGTCCGGCCAGCATGTCTTTTTTTATCTGAGCCAGCCGGACCTTTTCTGCTTCTGTGACAGCCGGAGAAAAATCGCATAGTTCCACGAATCCGGCTTCCATCCCCACCCATTGTTTGTCCATGTAGTTGAGTTCTCCCTTGAGATAGCGGCGGATGATGTCTTCATAGTAGCGGTCCCAATTGCAGACCACGGAGGTCAGGGCATGATCCGAGCGCCAGCCATGCCTGCCCAGGTCCTCATAGTAGCCGATGTAGTCAATGCCAAGCTGCTCAGCCACATCAGCGGCAGCCGGTTCATCCTGATGATAGGTGAGGACATCGGCACCGGCTTCGGTGATCAGGCGGCGGGCTTCCTCGGCTTCCTTCTCCTCGTCCTGCCAGTTGCCTGTCCACATGACAACTACGCGGGCTGCGGGATTGGTCTGCTGTACGCCGAGGGTGAAGGCATTGATGCCGCGGTTGACCTCGGAGTTCTGCATGGCGGCCACATAGCCGATGACGTTGCTTTTGGTATGCATGCCAGCCAGAGCACCGGCCAGATACCGGCCCTGATACATGCGGACAAAATAAGATGTCATATTGCGCGCATGACATTCCGCGGAGTTGGTGCCAAAGGCAATATGAGGATATTGTCGGACCAGCTGCTGCGCTTCCTGTGAGTAGGAGTAACTGGCCAGGAATATCATCCCCGCGCCATCGCTGACCAGCTCATTGACGGCCTGCGTGCAGGCGCCGTCACCGATGATGCGTTCCTTGGTGATGAGCTCGATGCCCATGGCCTTGCAGGCTTTGTGGATGCCGCGGTATTGCGGGGCGTTCCAGCCCTCCTCGTCGATGCCGCCCAACAGGACAATGCCGGCCTTGGGGCGTGGCTGGTCGAAGGTGCTGCTGGAAAAGATCCAGCAGGCGGCGGCTAACACGATCAAGATGAAGCTGACGATGAGCCGTGTGGCCCATTGGGACAAGCTGTGATATTGCCAGAAGTTCATACCGGTTCCTCCCGTAGCTGATAGTGAACATCTTCGGCCATCATTTGCAGCATGATATCGGTAAAGAGCGGATCGAGCTGCGTGCCTCGGGCCTCAAGCATTTCCTGGCGGACCACATCTTGAGACAGGGCGTCCCGATAACTGCGCTTAGATGTCATGGCGTCGTAGGCGTCTGCCACGGCGATGATGCGAACTTTCTCGGGGATGGCAGTGCCTGCGAGTCCGTCCGGATAGCCGGTGCCGTCATAGCGTTCGTGATGGCTGCGGGCGGCTGTTAAAAGTTCAGGCATTTCCTTGACATGGGCGAGAATATCACTGCCGATATTGGTGTGCTGGCACATGGCAGTGTATTCTTCATCCGTGAGTTTCGTGCTTTTGTTGATCAGGCTGGAGGGGATGCCAATCTTGCCGATATCGTGAAGCTGCGCCATATAGTAGACGGCGCGCTGGTATTCTTCGGACTTGCCCAGCCGACGGGCGATTTCCCGCGCGTAATCCGCTACGCGGTGGGAATGACCGTGGGTGTATTTGTCTTTGGCATCGATGGTGTCAGCCAAGGTCTCCACCATCTCCTGAAACAGGCGTTGGGTGGAGGCCAGCCGTTCCTGGGCGATGGCGGTCTGCCGGTCGATTTCCTGTTGCATGTGGTGCTGCAGGGCCTTGAGTTCCAAGGTACGTTCGATGCGGCGCAGGATCAGAGTGGGAATGAAGGGCTTGTGAACAAAGTCAAAGGCACCGGCCTGGATGCCCTGAACCTCAGTTTCCTGATCCAAATCCCCAGTCAGCATGATGACGGGGATGGCACAGGTCTTTTTGTCCTGCTGCAGGGCTGCCAGCACTTCAAAGCCGTTCATTTCCGGCATATTGATGTCGAGGAGTATGAGATCGACAGGCTGCTCAGCAAGCCGCGTGAGTGCTTCAGGGCCACTGGATACGGCGGTGAAATCGTAGTCGATGCTGAGGATGGCCTCCAGCGTCAGCCGGTTGATGTCATCGTCGTCAACAGCCATTATGCAGCGCCGTTTAAGCGGTGGGATATTCATAATGAGGTTCGCCCTCCTTTACTGTTTAATCTGAATTGAATAAAAACTTATCATATTCTTAATTTTAGCCTAATTTATCACTTTTATCAATGTTTTTGCAAAAGTAGCCGAAATATAGTATAAGTGGTAAAATAGACAATAAAGAAATTATTTTGAATCTTATTGAGGTTGTACGCTGTTGTCAGGATAGCAGAGGTGAGGATGAGATGTGCGATGATAGCGATTGGCAGAGTCTTATCGGCCAGGCGATAGAGAACGAAGCTTCAGATATACATATGACAGTGGGGCAGCGCCCGCATATGCGTTGTCAGGGGATACTGAGCGCGATGGACAAAGCCCCGCTGACAGAGAGCTTTATGTCAGAATTTGGCTCCGTCATTATGAACGAGCCCCAGAAGGAGCGGTTGGCAAGGGAACGGGAAATTGACCTTTCGTGGACTTATGCGAAGCGGCGGTTCCGCGTGCATGCCTATTATCAGCAGGGCTTTCTCGCACTGGCTCTGCGTCTGCTGCCGGAGCGGATTCCGACACTGGCGGAACTGGGGGTGCCAGCGGCCTGGCAGAAGATAAAGGAGCTTGACCAGGGGCTGGTCCTGGTCACGGGACGGACAGGCTCGGGCAAGACGACCACCCTGGCGGCCTTTATCGAGGAACTCAACCAGGAGAAATCTTACCATGTCGTTACGCTGGAAGATCCAATCGAGTATGTATTCCAGCCGGATCGATGCTTTATCAGCCAGCGGGAGCTGGGGCGTGATTTCCATGATTTTGCGGCGGCTTTGCGCGGGGCTTTGCGCGAGATGCCGGATCTGATCCTCGTGGGGGAAATCCGCGACAGGGAGACAATGGCGACGGCGCTTATGGCGGCTTCGGCGGGGATGCTGGTGTTGGGGACACTGCATAGCGCCAGCGCTGCAGAGGCCATCCTGCGTGTGGAGGGATTGTTTCCCTTGGAGGAACGAGCGAGTGTGCGCTCGCTGCTTGCTGAAGTGCTCCGGGGCATATTTGCCCAGCGGCTGGTTCCGTCTGTTGGCGGCGGGCGGGCAGGCTTGGTGGAAGTCCTGTTGGCCAATTCCGCGAGCAAAAGCCTGATCCGTCAGGGCAAATACGGCCAATTATCTTCGGTGATGCTCAGCGGACAGGAACAGGGCATGCAACCGTTTTCCGCAGCGGTACAGAAACTGCGGCAGGCGGGCCGGATTGACGCGTCAGTTTTTGCTGATTTGACCAGTCAATTTCAGGCAGATGGAGGCAGATTATGACTTATCATTATGAAGCCAGCAACCGGCAGGGGATGATCTTCCGGGGCACGGTAGCGGCGGCAAACCGCCAGGAGGCCGCCCGGCAGATAAAACGGCAGGGACTTTGGATTACGGCACCCTTATGGGCGGAAGAAGAAAAACAGGCGGCGGGCAGCGAAAAGTTTGGCCATTATCTGTCCGGCCGCAAGGTGGACGATACGCAGATTGCACTCTTTTGCCGGCAACTGGCAGTGCTCCTGAGTGCCGGGATTCCCGTCCATGAAGGTCTCAAGGCGCTGCTGGCGGGAGGGCGCAGGGATAATTATGCCCAGTTGCTGGACAAATTGTATCAGCTGGTCTTGCAGGGAAAATCTTTGGCGGCGGCCATGGAGGAATCGGGGAATTTTTCCCCGCGAATCGTGCGACTGGTGGCAGCTGGGGAACAGGCTGGTACATTGGAGACTGTTTTCAGCCGGCTGGCGGATTTTTTGGCGCAGACGGTGAAAGCACGGGAACAGCTGAAATCGGTGCTGCTTTATCCGGCTATTCTCGGCCTGACTGCTTTGGGGATGCTCATCTTTATGGCCGTGTTCATCCTGCCGTCCTTTGCATCTATGCTGCAGAACCTGCAGGTGGAATTGCCCTGGCCCACAAGAGTGCTTTTGTCGCTGGCAGATTTCCTGCAGGTTTATGGGGGCGAAACTTTGGCTGGCGCGATTGTGCTGGTTTTGACCATATTACTGATGGTCCGTCAGTCCAGTTTTATTTACCGTTATCATCAGCTGGTACTGCATCTGCCTCTGGTGGGCTCTCTGGCGCGTAATTCTGCCTGGGCTCTTGTCCTCAGTACGCTGGCGATGATACTGGAACAGGGAATTGCCCTGCATGCAGGCATAAAAATGGCGGCTCCCGTGGCCGGGAACCGCTATTTGGAACAGCAATTGCTGAAGGTGCAGCTGAAGGTGGAACAGGGAAGTTCGTTGATGGCTGTACTGGCAAAATGTCCGGCCTTTCCTGTCATCCTCACGGAAATGCTGGAGGCGGGAGAAAGGGCCGGACATTTGGAAGTTATGCTGGCAAAGGCCGCAGCCTTCTGTCAGGTACAGGCTGAAAATGAATCCGCTCGCCTGCAGGCGTTGGCTGAACCAGCCGCCATCTTTATCGTGGGCGGCCTGGTGTTCTTTTTGGTGCTGGCCGTGATCATGCCACTATTAAGCACCATGGATGCCTTAAGCCTGTAATAATCTTTCTTTCAGCTGACGGTATTTCAAGGTATAGTAAGGGCCGTTCTGGGCTTCGCGATGGTCAAAACCATAGGCCCGGCGGCTGATAGCGAGAATTGGCGGGGCCTGGATGCGCTTGGCCACGGCCATGCCTGTGAAGAGGTTCCACCAGCGCTCAAGGTCCGCGATGAATTCCTGTGCCGTGGGGAAGTATTTTGCGACGAGTCCTGCTTCGCAGCCGAGGTTTTCTTCAAGCGTGCCGGTGGCATACCATTCGAGTATATCTTCCGGTGCGGCTTTCTGCCAACGTTCGATAAAGGAGCGGAAGAGATGATCGTGGTAGGGGTATTTGATGGGATCGCCCTTGCCCTCATCGACATTCTGTGCCGAGGAGAGTTCCGCACTGGGCACGATATCGATGATGCCCTGTGGCACGACTTCCCGCCCATAGATCACATCATTCATATAGTGGGCCAGGGCATAGACCTGATGTTTCCAAAGGTCAGCCAGAGCGGCGAGAAAGCCGGACTGGTCACCATAGAGCGTCGAGTAGCCCACCGTGGTCTCGGCCTTGTTGGCGTTGCAGGTGAAGCCGCCGCCAAAAGCTGCTGCGGCACCGGCCAGCACACGGGCACTGCGGTCGCGGGCCTGGATGTTTTCCGTGACGAAGGAAGACACGGTGAGGTTCTGCGTGGAACCATCGGTCAGATAGGTGATGGGCGTGGTGGAAAGCTGTTCCACCGTGTGGTCCACGGAGTGCTGGATGGGAACTACGGCATATTGACAGCCGAGGTTATCAGCCAGCTGCTTGCTGAGTCCTTTGGTCGTGGCGGAGTTGAAGACGCTGGGCATATTGACGAGCAGCAGGTTTTCCGGGCCTACGATTTTTGCATATAGTGCAGCGGCAACAGCAGAGTCAATGCCGCCGGAAATGCCGATGACCACTTTTTTCATATGGATATTTTCGAGGAAGCGGCGCACGCCGTAATTCAGGGCGCGGTAAATATGGGCGATATCCGGCTCCGAGTCCTCGGGCAGAGACGGGAGAGTACTTAGTTCATCGAGATTAACGCTGGTGAGCTCTTCCTGATATTCCTGGCTCATGGCGCAGACCATGCCCTTGCCATTGTATGCCGTGCTGGCCCCGTCGAAGGTGTAGACGGTCTTGCCGTTGTTCTGCAGGCCGATGGCATTGACGTAGAAGAGTGGCTTGCCTGCCCGCTGGGCCTGTTCGCCGAAAACGCGGTTGCGCTTGCCGTTTTTGCCCAGCGTATAGGGGGAGGCAGAGATATTGACGAAAAAGTCGATCGTGCCGCCTTCACGCAGGACTTCAAACGGTTCTAATGCATAGTTGTCGCTCCAGCCATCCTCGCAGAGCAGGCAGCCAACGCGGTATTCCCTTCCTTCGATGGTGATATGGACCGGAGCAATCAGATCAGCCGGGCTCTTGCCCTGTTCCAGGGCCAACTGCTGCAGGCTGTAGAAATGGCGGGTGTCGTCAAATTCGCGGTAGTTGGGCATCAGAGTCTTGATGACATAGGGGTAATCCTGCCCGGCAGGCGTAATCAGCCGCCCGTCCTGGGCCGTGAAGAAGGCATTGTATTTGCGCACCCGGCCATCGTTGTTGGTCTTATCCCAATCCATGGCGATGTTGCCGAACATGACGGTGATTCCCTGTGCGGCGGCAATGATTTCCTGGCCATAATGCTCGCAGTCGGCCAGGAAGCTGGTCTGCTCCCAGGTATCTCCCAAAAGGTAACCCGGAATAGCCATCTCCGGGAAGATGATGACAGCGGACTGTTCTTCTTTTGCCTGCTTGATCATGCGCAGCATGGTGGCGGCATTTTTATCGGGATGCCCAGGGATGACTTCCATCTGGGCCATGGTGATTTTCAGCAAAGCCTTCACTCCTTAATTTTCATTTCCTTACAATGATACGTCATAACGGGGAGCAAGTCAAAGGGAGAAATAATAATGACAAACGGACAAAAATGTAGTACAATAGTAAAATGCGTGATATGCGAAAAAGACTAATGTAGGTGATAGATGTGTCAAACCCCATGTTTGATGTAATACAGAGTGACTTGGAAGTGCTGAATGAGGGACTGATCGGGGCAGTTTCTTCTTCCGTGGAATTGGTGAATGAAGTTGGCACCCATTTGGTGACGGCTGGCGGCAAGCGAATCCGTCCGGCCTTGTGCCTGCTTTCTGCCAGAGGTGGAAAGGACTTTTCTCTGGATCGTGTCCTGCCGTTGGCGGAGGCGCTGGAACTCATTCATACGGCATCTCTGGTACATGATGATGTGATCGATGCGGCGGATACCCGCCGGGGAGAACCCACAGCCAATGCCAAGTGGGATAATCAGATCGCAATCTTAGGCGGGGACTATATCTTTGCACGGGCTTTCGGGCTGATTGCCGAAGGCGGCTATGGTGATTATGTGTCTAAGCGGCTGGCGGAGCTCGTATGCAATCTCAGCGTGGGGGAAATCATTCAGGACCATACCGTTTATCAGGCGGTCAAGGATCTGGATAATTACTATGAACGCATTCAAAAGAAGACGGCGGATTTCCTGGAAATCTGCTGTGAATTGGGCGGCCTTGTAGGCGGTATGTCTCTGGAAGATACAAAAAAATTGGCTGAGTATGGGCACTGCATTGGCATGGCCTTCCAGATTACCGATGATGTGCTGGACATCATGCAGACATCGGAAAAGATCGGCAAGCCGGCTGGCAATGATATCCGTCAGGGCATTGTGACCTTGCCGGTCATCCATGCCTTGAATGTCAGTGAGGATGCGGCAGAACTGGCGGATATCGTCACCAATCCGGAGATGACCAGTCCGATGGTGGACCGCGCGCTGGCTATTGTCCGGGCTACGGATGGTGTGGATGTGGCCAAGGCCAAGGCAGATGAATATCTGCAGCGGGCGCGTCAGGTGATTCCGGAAAGTTTGCCCGCGGAGATCAAAGACGCTTTCGTACAGGTAGCAGATTTTATCGGCGACCGTGATTTTTGACAGGAACAGATGAGAGGAGATTCACCATGTTTGGAATCGGTGTACCGGAACTTATCTTGATATTGGTAGTAGGTCTGATCGTTTTCGGCCCCGGCAAACTGCCGGAAGTTGCCCGTTCGTTGGGGAAAGGGATAAGGGAATTCAAGAAGGCCACGAGTGTTTTCTCGCAGGCGCTTAATGCTCCGTTGGAAACGCCGGTGCAGCAGCAGAGCACCCAGCCGGCACAACCGCAGCCTGCGCAGCCCGTACAGCAGCAGGCAGCAGCTCAGCAACCTGCTGCTGCCCAGCCGGAGGCAGCCCCGGCATCGCAGCCGGTTCAGCCTGCTTATGCGGCTCCTACCCAGGAAAGTGTGCGTCAGCAGCTGGCCGAGCAGACGAAGAAAACAGAAGCATAAGGAAAAAATGCCCCCTTCTTCTTGCAAGGGGGCTTTTTGAGGAGGAATCGCGTTGATAGACGAACACGAGTGGAAATATGTTTTGCAGGCAGCCAATGAGGGGACTTTTTCGGCGGCGGCCAAGAGACTTTTCGTATCGCAGCCATCTTTATCGCAGTCTATCAAGAAAATCGAGGGGGAAATCGGCCTGCCGTTGTTTGACCGCAGCCAGACGCCGCTGCAGCTGACGGCGGCCGGAGAAATCTATGTGCGCAAGGCCAAGGAGATGCAGCGGATTTATCATGAGCTGATGCAGGAAACCGCAGATCTCACGGGGCTGAAGACGGGGACACTCATCATCGGCAGTTCCCGTACCCGGTCATCCTGTTATCTGACGCAGCCAATCATCGAGTTCCATCGCCGCTATCCGGGCATCCGGCTGATGGTCAAGGAGCATAGCGTCAGTGAATTAAAGACCGCAGTGGCAGCAGGCGAAGTGGATTTTGCCCTGCTCTATGAACCGCTGGAAAACAATTTCGGACGGATTCCGCTGCTGCGGGAGCGGACACTGCTGGCCCTGCCTGCCCATCATCCGTTTGTGCAGAAATACGGTCAGGTGAACTGTGAGCCTTATCCGACCATGTCCTTTGCCCGGATGCATGGTCAGCCTTTTATCCGTCTGCAGGAAAGCCGCCGCATGTCGCAGATTTACAGTGACCTGTGCATGGAGACGCAATGCACACCGGATGTGGTCTTTGAGGCCAATAGCATCGTGGATGCGGCAGAACTCTGTGCAGCGGGCATGGGGGCAACTTTGGTGACCGATATGGTGGTCAATAACGGCCGCTGGTCGGAGCCGCCGTTCTTCTTCAATCTGGATGAAGAAGTGGAAGAACGCCAGTTGGTGGCGGCCTTTGGCAAGAATAAACATTTATCCCAGGCAGCAAGAAAATTTATTGAACTGTTGCAGGGAGGATAATTTTTTTCGCGAATAAAGTAAGCAAAGAGTATTCTGACACTTTGCTTGCTTTTTTTATTGGGAGAAGAAGATAGGAGGGAATTATGGTATGTTTGACAACATCAAGGTGTCGTTCAAGCTGCTGTTGATTGTGGCTGTGGCAGCTGTAGCCATGATCGCAATCAGTCTGGTGGGCTATCGCTCACTGAACAACGCCGATACTGCCATGGAAAACATGTACAACCGGGAAATGCAGGGCGTACAGCATCTGGGAACGGCGGTGGAGCAGAGCCGCGTCATGATGGTCAAGACCCTGCAGGCGGTGATGCTCAAGGATAATCCGGAGCATCTGCAGCGCGTCAAAGGCCAGCAACAGAAGGCCCAAACGGATTTTGATGCGGCTATCACTGCGTATAAGGAGGCTATGAAGAATTCGGAACTGGGCAATATTCCGGAGATTGACAGTCAGTGGCAGAAATATCAGGGCGTCATGAACAAGGTCATGAGCCTGTCTGCGGCAGGCAATTCGGAAGAAGCCATGCACGTGTATGAAAAAGAAGGTTCGCCGGCTACGGTAGCCCTGCGCGATGCCCTGCATGGGCAGCAGAAGAAGATCAATGAGGCAGCAGCGGCCAGCAATGAAGCCAGCAGCTCGGCTAATGGCACAGCAGCCATGACCATCCTGGTGGTGACTTTGGTGGCCCTCGTGGTACAGGCCGTGATCAGCCAGGTGATTGCCAAGAGTGTTACCGATGCTTTGAGATTCATGGAGGCCGGCTGCGAAAAACTCCGGGATGGGGATTTTCGTGCCAGCGGTGTGTCCTTTGACCGCGGAGACGAATTCGGTCATCTGGCCAGAATCCTGATGGAAATGCAGGATAAGATGGCATCGTATATGAAAGGTATTTACAAGACGGTACAGAGCATCAATGATGCTTCCGGCAATCTCAAGGAGGCTTCGCTGCAGTCGGCGCAGGCTGCGGTGCAGTCGGCAGAGGCCGTGGGTGAATCGGCGAATCTGGTCATGGATCAGGAGCAGGCCTTGGCTGACAGCCAGCAGATGCTCGTGAAGGTCAATGGTTCCATTCAGGAAATGCGCGTTCATGCCACGGAGGTTTCCAAAAACTCCCAACAGGCGGCGCAGGAAGCGGAACGGGGCCATGATGTATTGGAAAAATCCGTGGGCGAGATCCGCGGCGTAGAAAAAACCGTCAGCGATACGGCTGAAATCGTGGGCAAGCTTGGTTCCCGTTCCGAAGAGATTGGGGCCATTGTCGATACCATTTCCAATATCGCCAGCCAGACCAATCTGCTGGCTCTCAATGCTGCCATTGAAGCGGCCCGGGCCGGTGAGCAGGGCAGAGGCTTCTCGGTAGTGGCCGAAGAAGTACGCAAGCTGGCTGAACAATCGGAAGAAGCTGCGGAAAAGATTTCCCAGCTGATCATGACCATGCAGAAGGATACGGAAGCGGCGGTCAAATCCATGAATCAGGGCTGCGAAGCCGTGGTGGCTGGTGCTCAGTCTGTCGAAGATTTGCAGCGGGTATTTGACCAGATACGCGACCTGGTGGAAAATGGGGCGGAAAAGACCGTGTTGATGGATAAGGCCATCGGCATTGTCAATGAAGATGCCAGCAATATCTCCCGCTCTATGGAGGATATCACCGCCAAGGGGCAGGTGGTCTCCCAGCATATGGAATCCGTATCGGCGGCCACCGAAGAGCAGTCGGCCTCCTCGGAGGAAATCGCCTCCGCCAGCGAAACCCTGTCCAATATGGCTCATGAGCAGCGAGAAGCGTTGAAACAATTCAAATTCTGATAAAACCGTATTGGAATTTTCAATAGGGGCTATAAGGAGTATGTATTTTTCTTATAGCTCCTATTTATATATAATAGTCTTAGTTAATCTCGTCTTGGGATGAATTGAGAAAGCCTATTTATTTTAGGAGGGAAAAGCAATATGGCAACGGAAATTTCGCGCCGCACATTTATCAAGGGAGCGGCAGCGGCCGGTGTTGTACTGGCAGCAGGCTCGTATTTTGCCTGGGATGGCAACAAGAACATTCCGGAAAAGGTAAAGACGGGCGATGTGACCTATGATGTCCTGGTAATCGGCAGCGGTGGTGCCGGCATGAGAGCCGCACTGGCTGCAGCAGAACGCAAGGACCTGAAAGTGGCCGTGATGACGAAAATGGTTCCAACCCGTTCCGCATCCACCATGGCTCAGGGCGGTATGAACGGTGTTACGGGTGTGAGCGATCCGACAGACACCGTTGAGTCCCATGTCTTTGATACCATCAAGGGTGGTGACTATCTTTGCGACCAGGACGCTGTGGAATACTTCGCCGAGCATGCTGGTGAAAACATCTATGAAATGGATTATATGGGGTATCCTTATAATCGTCAGAAAGATGGCGCCTTCCATCAGCGTAAGATGGGCGGCCATAGCCACCCGCGTGCTTCCTACTTCGAAGACCGTGCGGGCCATGCCATGGTGCACACCCTCTTTGAGCAGTGCCTGGAAAACAACATTGACTTTATCTCCGAGTGCCAGATGCTGGAAATCAGCCGGGAGAACGACAAACTCAACGGCGTTATCGCCATGGATATGCGTACTGGCAATCTGCTCGGTGTGCCGGCAAAATCCATTATCATCGCCACCGGCGGTTATGGCCGCGTTTACTGGGTGCGTACGTCCAATCCGTACAGCTCCACGGGTGACGGCATCGTTGCCGGCATGAACGTGGGTATTCCGTTCAAAGATCCGGAAATGGTACAGTTCCATCCGACGGGCTTGTCAGCCAACGGCGTGCTGCTGTCCGAGTCCAGCCGTGCAGAAGGCGCCCTGCTCTTCAATAAGGATGGCGAGCGCTTTATGGCCAAATATGCGCCGGAGAAAATGGAACTGGCTACCCGTGATATCGTAGCCCGTGGTATCGCTACGGAAATCGAGCAGGGGCGTGGTATCGGCGAGGGCATCCATGCCGGTGTATACCTCGATTTCACCAAGATTCCGGCTGAACGCATCCATGAGCGTCTCGGTCAGGTATATGACCTGTCCCGCCGTTTTGCTGGCGTTGACATCACGAAGGAACCCGTACTGATCAGCCCGACCTGCCATTATTCCATGGGCGGCCTCGAGATGGCGGACTTCAAGACCGGTGAAAGCCGCGTCAAGGGTATCTATGTGGCTGGTGAATGCAGCTGCGTATCCGTACATGGTGCTAACCGTCTGGGCGCAAACTCCCTGTCGGAAGTATTGGTCTTCGGTCATACCGCAGGTGACGGCGCTGCTGAATTTGCCAAAGCCAATTCCTATGAAGGCAGTCAGGATGCTCTGGCCAAGGGCTGCGATAAGTGGAAGGAAAAATTCGAGACCGTAACCAACCGCGGCAAGGAAGGCAACAAGACCGTGCCGGAAATTCGCGATGCCATGATCAATACCATGTGGTACAAGGTCGGCGTATTCCGCGAAGAAAGCCAGCTCATGGCTGCTACGGCAGAATTGGATGCGCTGGAGAAAGAATATGAGCATTGCTATGTAGGCGATAATTCTCATGTCTATAACACGGCATTTGAACAGTATGTGGAGCTGGGCAACCTCCTGCAGATTTCCCATGCTATCGTGCAGGGTGCTCTGGCCCGCAAGGAGAGCCGCGGCGGCCATTCCCGCAGAGACTTCCCGAAGCGTGATGATGTGAACTTCCTGAAACATACCTTGATTTTCAAGGATAAGGATACCGGCAAATATCGTGCCGAATATAAAGATGTCGTGATCACGAAATATCAGCCGAAAGAAAGGAAGTATTGATTATGGATGTGAAACTTAGAATCCATCGCTTCGTAGAAGGCAAGAAATGGGAACAGGACTACACCGTAACGATCAAAGTCGGCATGACGGTTCTCGAAGCCCTCATTGAAATCAAGGAGAAACAGGATCCGACGCTGTCCTTCACCTGCTCCTGCCGTTCCAGTATCTGCGGTGCCTGCGCTGTCCGTGTCAACGGCAATGCCGAACTGGCCTGCGAAATCCTCGTAGAAAACCTCGTGAAGCGTTATGATACCACGGAACTCACCATCGAGCCATTGGGGAACTTCAAGGTCATCCGTGACCTGGTTGTGGATTGGGATCCGAAATATGCCCGCATCAAGAAGATCAAACCGGTGGTTCATCCGAAGGACGAATTCTCCAAGGAAACGGGCTGCAAGCAGTCCCCTGAGGATTTCAACAAGTATAAGAAATACGCCGGCTGCATCCTCTGCGGTTCCTGCGTATCCGAATGCAACAAGAACAGCCTGAATCAGGATGACTTCCTCGATCCGTTCGTGTTCGTCAAGGCGGAAAAGATCGTGGCAGACTCCCGCGACAAGAGCCCCGAAGAACATCTGAAAGCTGTAGTGGACGCCGGTCTTTGGCGCTGCTTCAACTGCCAGGAATGCACGGCAAAATGTCCGAAAGGTCTCGATCCTGCCGGCGCTATCGAAAAGCTCAAGGAAGCTACCTTCAAGAAAGGTCTCGATGACAATGTTGGCGCCCGCCATGCAAAAGCCATTTATGACGATATCAGCGAATCTGGTACGCTGGATGAGTCCAAACTGAATATCAAATCTGAAGGTTTCTTCATGGCCGGTCTGCGCGCACCGATGGCTATCCGCCTCATGCGTGTCGGCAAGATGAATCCGCTGGATAAGCATCCGGTGAATCCCGAAATCGAAACCATCCGTAAGATCGTGAAAAATGCCGAAGCGGCAGCGAAGGAGGCTGAATAATTATGAAGTACGCATTGTTCCCGGGCTGCGTGCTGGAAGGTGCAGCAGCTGAAGCCTACACTTCGCTGAAAAAAGTCTGTGAGAAGTTAGGTATTGAAGTAGAAGACATCCCCAACTGGACCTGCTGCGGTGCATCCCATGCGCAGGGCGTCAATGATTTTGCCGCATTGGTGGTCAATGCCCGCAATATCTCCATTGCCGAGAACATGGGGCTGGACATCATGACCGTCTGCAACACCTGCACCTTGCAGCTGCGCACGGCCAAGGCGCGTCTCGACAAAGATGAGAAACTCAAGGAAAAGGTCAATAAGGTTCTGAAGGAATCCGGCCATCCTTATGAGTACAAGGGCACCAGCAAGGTAACCCATTTCCTCTGGATCCTCGATGACCATCCGGAATTGTTGGACGGCAAGATCGTAAAACCATTGACGGGTGTCAAGATTGCCGGTTACTATGGCTGCCATATCCTGCGTCCGCAGGAAGTCATGGACCATGGCGATGGCAAGCATCCGGAATATCTGGAACGTCTGATCCGCAAGTTGGGCGCAGAACCGGTTTGGTTCGATGCCAACCGCAAGTGCTGCGGATTCCATGCTCAGCTGGCCGCTGAACACGATGTCCTGACCGTGACTGGTCAGATCGTGGACAGCGCCGACAGAGCTGGGGCTATGGCGATTGCCACCCCGTGCCCGCTGTGTCAGATGCAGCTTGACATGTACGAGCCGGAAGGCCGCGAAGCCGTGCATTCCCAGGCACAGGTTCCCATCCTGCACTTGCAGCAGCTCGTGGGCTTTGCCTTAGGCATGAGCAAGACCGATGTAGGCTTTGACCGCCATGTATCGGCACAGGAAAAACTGAAGATTGGCTGATGGCATAATAGGCAATGAGAGGCTTGACTGGTTAATTGACCGGTCAGGCCTTTTGTGTTATAAGCAATAGAAAAGCAATAAAAGCAAAAGGATATGCAGGAAAATACCATCTTTTATAGAATATTAAGACAACATAAAGGCGTGAAATAAAACGATTGGTCAAAGATTTTGAAGGAGGATGGAAGATGAATATGAAGCTGGGGTTGAAGAAAACGGTCGGGCTTCTGATGAGCTGCCTTCTGGCCGGGGCTGTGCTGACAGGGTGCGGGACGAGCGGCGATGGCGGTAAATCTTCCGATGGCGGGCCTGTGAAGCTGGGCATGCTGAAGAATATGAACATCAGCGAGCAGCGGCAGGAGGAACTGCTGAAGGAAGCTGGCAAGCGGGGGAATTTTCCCAGCAATATGCGGTTTAGCATCACCTACTATGAAAATCTGAATTCCATGCAGATGGGGCTCGAATCCACGAGCATTCAGGAACTGAGTACCTATCAGTGCGTGGCGGATTATCTCATGGCCAAGAATGACAAGTTTACCCAGACAGAATTCCGGAAATCCAAACTCGAGGATGGTTTCTGCTGTGCTCTGCGGGAAGATGATAAGGCTTTGCTGGAAGAATTCAATGCGGCCATTAAGGGGATGAAGGATGATGGCACGCTGGATAAGCTGGTGCAGGAATATATCAAGAATGTGAAGGCCGGCGAGGAGCCGCCGGCAGTGCCATTGGAAACGGTAGAAGGACGCCCGGCGCTCAAGGTGGCCGTCACGGGTGACCTGCCGCCTATCGACCTGGTATTGGCCAATGGCAAACCCGCAGGATTCAACACGGCTGTGCTGGCAGAAATCGGCAAGCGCCTGAAACGGAATATTGAAATCGTACAGGTGGACAGCGGTGCAAGGGCCGCGGCACTTTCTTCCAAGAAGGTGGATGTGATTTTCTGGGCGGTTATTCCCGAAGATACCTTCAAGATCCGTCCGGCAGATTTTGACTGCCCGCAGGGCGTGAAGACAACAGTTCCTTACTATAAAGATGAAATTGTCCATATTACGGTAAAGAAGTGAGAGAAAAAAGCTGCTGCGGCAGCTTTTTTTTATGGCAGGCGGCAGAAGCATGAGGAAGGGCTTTTTTACGGCAGGCAGTTATGTTATAATAAAACGTTGTATGATAACAAAAATTATTTCGAGGTGTTTTTTCATGGAATTAAGCATGGATATTTTGGTGAAACGGTTCAAGGATTATGTGAGCTTTGATACCCAGTCTGATGAGGACAATGACAAGGCTTGCCCCAGCACGCCGGGACAGCTGGTGCTCGCAAAGCACTTGGCCGAGGAGCTGAAGGAGATCGGGCTTAGCGACGTGGAACTCGATAATCATGGTTATGTGATGGCTACCCTGCCGGCTAACGGTATGGAAGATGCGCCGATCGTGGGCTTCATTGCGCATATGGACACCAGCCCGTCGGCTTCCGGCAAGGATATCAAGCCGCAGATCGTCAAGGATTACGATGGCCAGGATATTGTGCTGAATAAAGAACAGAACATCGTGTTCTCGACCAAGGCTTTCCCGGAAGTGCTCAAATACAAGGGACAGGATATCATGTTCACCGATGGCACGACGCTTTTAGGGGCTGATGATAAAGCTGGGGTGACGGCAATCATCAGTGCCATGGAATATTTGGTACAGCATCCGGAAGTCAAACATGGTAAGATTCGGGTAGGCTTTACGCCCGATGAGGAAACGGGGCGCAGTGCGGACCTCTTTGATGTGGAAAAATTTGCCGCTGATTTTGCCTATACCATTGATGGCGGTGAACTGGGCGGTCTGGAGTATGAGAACTTCAATGCGGCCAACCCGGTAATCACCTTCCATGGTGTCAGCGTCCATACCGGCGATGCCAAGGACAAGATGATCAATGCGCTGTCCCTGGCCTGCGAATGGCAGCAGATGCTGCCGGCTGGTGAGAAGCCGGAGTATACGGAAGGCCACGAAGGTTTCTTCCATGTCTATAAGCTGAGCGGTGATGTGGAAACTTGCACCATGAGCATGCTGATCCGCGACCATGACAAGGAAAAGTTTGCGCAGCGCAAGGCATATCTTGACCAGATGGCCGCTTTCTTCAATCAGAAATATGGCGAAGGCCGCGTGGAAGTGAAGCATCATGATGTGTACTTCAATATGCTGGAAAAGATTGAAGATGGCAATATGTATGTTGTGGAACTGGCCAAAGAGGCCATGAAGGCTGCCGGCATCGAGCCGGATGTACAGCCTATCCGCGGCGGCACGGACGGCGCACGCCTGTCCTTCATGGGCCTGCCCTGCCCGAATATTTTCACGGGTGGCGCTAACTTCCATGGCCGCTTTGAATACCTGCCCTTGGAATCCCTCAAGAAAGCTGGGGAAACGGTGTTGCAGATTGCCGTGGGCGCAGGCAAGTTGAACAAGAAGTAAGGAGAATATATGGCATTATTAGAAGTGTTGAAGGCGGGTAATCCCGTCCTGAAGCAGGTATCCGTACCTGTAGAACGTATTGATAAAAAACTGAAAAAACTCATGGATGATATGGCCGAGACCATGTACGAAAATGATGGTGTCGGCCTGGCCGCGCCGCAGATTGGCCAGAATATCCGTCTCGTGGTTATTGACTGTCAGGATGAGCATGGTCTTTTGGAACTCATCAATCCCGAAATCATCTTCAAGGAAGGGGAGGAAGTGGATACGGAAGGCTGCCTGTCCGTGCCGGATATCTATGGCGAAGTCAAGCGCGCCGCCAAGGTCAAGGTGGAGTTCACCAACCGCCGCGGCAAGCGTCAGCATCTGACCGCCACGGGACTTTTGGCCCGCTGCATCCAGCATGAGCTGGATCATCTGGAAGGCCAGCTGTTTATTGACATTGCGACCAGCGTCCATAGGGGGAATAAGTCGTGAAGAACTTTCGCGTAGTTTTCATGGGCACGCCGGAATTTGCCGTACCGTGCCTGGCGGCCCTGCACGAGCAGTGTGAGGTCATCGCCGTGATCACCCAGCCGGATAAGCCCCGGGGACGCGGCCAAAAGATGATGCCCTCGCCAGTCAAGGCCTGGGCTGTCGAACATGATCTGCCGGTCTATCAGCCGGAAAAGATCAAGACGGAAGAGTTTACCATCAAATTGGAAGAAATGAAGCCGGATCTGATGGTGGTCGTGGCCTTTGGCCAGATCCTGTCTCAGCGCATTCTCGATATCCCCGAATACGGCTGCATCAATGTCCATGCATCCCTGC
This sequence comes from Pseudoselenomonas ruminantium, assembly GCF_900104055.1. Lineage (GTDB taxonomy): Bacteria > Bacillota > Negativicutes > Selenomonadales > Selenomonadaceae > Selenomonas_A > Selenomonas_A ruminantium_C. Next base: position 105,908 of record NZ_FNJQ01000001.1, on the reverse strand, counting down.
TGCCGCGCTACCGCGGCGCGGCCCCGATGCAGTGGTGCGTGATCAACGGCGAGGAAAAGACCGGCGTGACCACCATGTTCATGGATGCAGGCCTGGATACGGGCGATATGCTCTTGAAGGCCGAATTCCCCATCGGAGAGGATACGACTTTGGAAGAAGTCCATGACGGTCTCATGGGTATGGGTGCCAAGGTGCTGATGGATACGCTGGAGCAGCTGTCTGACGGCACGCTCACGCGTACGCCCCAGCCGTCAGAGTCCAATTATGCGCCGATGCTGACGAAAACCACCGGTCAGATTGACTGGTCAAAGACGGCACAGGAAGTGCATAATCTGGTGCGTGGCCTCAATTCCTGGCCTGGCGCCTATACCAGCCTGGACGGGGCCAAGTACAAGATTTGGCGCACCCGCCGTACGGGCGAGAAGGCAACAGCTCCTGCTGGCAGCATCGTGAAGGCTGATAAAAAGGCCGGTCTCTTTGTGGCTGCGGGGGATGAAGTGCTGGAGGTTCTGGAACTGCAGGCACCCGGCAAGAAGAAAATGCGGGCGGCGGACTATCTGAATGGCCATGGCTTTGCTGATGGCGCTTGCTTTGCCTGATTGCGTTATGGAAGGCAAGGGGAGAGTTTGGAGGTTTCCATGACAGATTCTACCCAAAAGAATAAAACAAAAACAATAAAACTGCCAGGCCGGCATAAGAAAAGGCTGTTTATCGGCATTTTGTTGCTGACGACAGTCCTGGCAGCAGTGCTGCTTTATGGCGTTTGGCATATTGCCCGGTTGGGGCTGGCTGAGATTGCCGAGCCTCTGCCGATGATTGTGGGCGCGGTCTTGGCGCTCGCCTGCGGCGGGGCTTTGCTGGCCATCTTCAATATGGTGCTGGCGGTAAAGGGCTGGCCCTATCTGCCCTTTTTGCAGCGGCAGAACTATGAGCTGATCAATCTGCTCTTTCCGGTGGCCGTCTATGTAGCCAAGATCTTTGGCATCGGCAAGCGACAGCTGGAGGGGTCCTTCATTGCCACGAGCAATCTGATGTTCAACCGTATGGGTATAAGGGTGCCGGCGGACAAACTGCTGGTGGTGACACCGCATTGTCTGCAGCTGGCCACCTGTCCGCATAAGATTACCCGTGACCCGCATAATTGCAAGCGCTGCGGCGGCTGTGATATCGGTTCGCTGGTGACCTTGGCCGACGAGATGGGCTTCCACTTCTTTGTGGCGACAGGTGGCACTTTGGCGCGGCAGATTGTCTACAATACCCGCCCCAAGGCGGTGCTGGCCATCGCCTGCGAGCGTGACCTCATGAGCGGGATTCAGGATGTCTATCCTCTGCCGGCGGTGGGAGTATTGAATATCCGGCCCAATGGACCCTGCTATAACACCCATGTGGACATGGAGGAAGTCCGTGCCCAGCTCGAGAAAATCATCATTCCCAAGGAGCAAGATAATGGATAAAGCGCGGGAAATCGCGATTAAGATATTGAACGAAGTGCATGAGGAAGGGGCCTATGCCAATGTGGCCTTGGCCCGTCATCTGCGCAAGGCGGACCTTTCCGACCAGGACCGCCGCTTTGTGACGGAACTGGTCTATGGTGCCGTAAAGGCTGGCGATACGCTGGACTGGATCCTGCGCCGCTATGTGAACCGCCCTTTGAAGAAAATCCCGCCAATGGTACGGGAAATCCTGCGGCTGGGCCTCTACCAGATCTTCTATCTGGACAAGGTGCCCGCCTCTGCGGCCTGCAACACGGCGGTGGAGCTGACGAAGAAATACAGCCATGCGGGCACGGTGAAATTTGTCAATGCGGTCCTGCGCACGGCAGTGCGTGAGCCGGAGAAAGCGAAGTTCCCCGAAGGCAAGGGCAAGGCCACAGAAGGGCTGGCGCTCAGAAGCCAGCATCCTTATTGGCTGGTCAAGCGTTGGGTAAAGCAGTTTGGCTTTGAGGAAGCGGAAAAACTCTGCGACTTTGATAATGGCCAGCCCGTACTTTCTGTGCGCACCAATACGCTGAAAACAGGCCGCGCAGAATTGATGCAGGCTTTAGAGCAGGCTGGTGCCGAAGTGCAGGAGAGTCAGTGGACGCCCGAAGGCGTGCTGGTTACGGCTCATGGTGCCTTGGATAAACTGGCACCGTTGCAGGACGGCCTTTGCCAGGTGCAGGATGAAAGTTCCATGCTCGTAGCCCATGTGGTGAATCCGCAGCCCGGCGAGCTGATCATCGACTGTTGCAGTGCGCCTGGCGGCAAGACCACTCATATGGCCGCGCTGATGCACAACGAGGGCCGCATCGTGGCCGGGGATATTTACGAACATAAGCTGGAGCGTATCGAAGAAAATGCGCAGCGTTTGGGCATAGATATCATCGAACCCACTTTGCTGGATGCCCGGGAAGTGGGCGAAGAATACGAAGATATGGCCGACCGAGTGCTGGTGGATGCGCCCTGTTCCGGACTCGGGGTACTTCGGCGCAAGCCTGATGCCCGCTGGAATAAGAGTGCCGAGGAAATTGCGGCCCTGCCGCCGTTGCAGGGGGAAATCCTCGATAGCGCGGCCAAAGCACTAAAAGCTGGCGGCGTATTGGTCTACAGTACCTGTACCATTGACCGGTCTGAAAACGATGCGGTGGTGGAAGCCTTCTTGGCCCGTCATCCGGAGTTTACGTTAGAGCAGACGGGGGATTTCCTGCCTGTCAAGCGGGAAGAACAAATGGTACAGCTCTATCCCCAGCGGGATGGTACGGACGGCTTCTTTATCGCGCGCATGCGCAAGGCGAAAGGATAAGAAATAGTGACGAATTTATTTGGCATGACCTTAGAGGAATTGCAGGGAGCATTGGCTCCTTACAAGGTGCCGAAATATCGGGCCAAGCAGGTGGCCGAATGGCTTTATCAGCGCGGGGCGGCAGATTTTGACGCCATGACCAATCTGCCCAAGAATTTGCGGCAGGAGCTTACGGCTAATTTCACCATTGGCCGTCCCAAAATCAAAGCTAGATTGGATTCTCAGGATCAGAAAACCACGAAATTCCTGCTGGAATTTGCTGATGGTATTGCCATTGAGACGGTGCTCATGCGCCAGCCCTATGGCAACAGTATCTGCGTGTCCACCCAGGCCGGCTGCAATATGGGCTGCGCCTTCTGCGCTTCGACGCTCCATGGTATGGCCCGCAATCTGACCTGCGGGGAAATCCTGTCGCAGGCCGTGGTCATCAATGATATGTTGCGGGAAGAGTCTGGCAGCAAGGTGGATACCATGGTAATCATGGGCAGCGGGGAACCCTTGATGAACTACGATGAGGTCATCAAGTTCCTGCGTCTTGTCCATGAGCCTTATACGTTAGGCTTGGGCTATCGTAATATCACCCTGTCCACTTCGGGCATTGTGCCAGGTATGTACCAATTGGCTGAGGAAGGCATACCGATTTCCTTGTCGGTATCGCTGCATGCGCCCAATCAGGAACTGCGCTCGGACATCATGCCTATCAACCGCAAGTATCCCTTGAAGGATGTGGTAGCAGCGGCGAAAAACTACGCCGATAAGACCAAGCGGCGGGTGACTTACGAATACATCCTGATCGACCAGCTCAATGATGGCGAGGCACAGGCTAAGGAACTGGTGTCGCTGTTGCATGGCCAATTGGCCAGCGTCAACCTGATTCCCATCAATCCCGTGGTGGAACGCAATCTGCTGCGCCCCTCTAAGGCGCGGATTGACTGGTTTGAAGGCTATCTGGCCAGCCATCATGTCAATGTGACCGTGCGCCGGGAAATGGGTACGGACATCCAGGCGGCCTGCGGCCAGCTGCGCAACAAGCATTTGCAGAACAAAAAATAAATTTTCTAAGGCAATTCTAAGCGGGGAGGTGCAGCATATGGGGATTGGCAAATGGGAATCCTTTTTGGAAAATCATATCGAAGGATTCTTCAATAAGAAATTCAGCAGCGATCTGGAACCGGTGGAGCTTTCCAAGGCGCTGGAAAAGGAGATTGCCCGGCAGGGCAAAGGCAAGGCCGGACGGCAGGTGCCCAATCAATATGTCTTTTTTCTCGCCCGGGAGGATTACCAACGGCTCTGCGCAAAACGGATCATAGAGGAACTCTATGGCGTGGCAGAAAAGCAGGTTATCCTGCAGGATTATGTGATGCCGGGCAAGCTGACGATTCTTTGTCAGGCTGATGGAGAAAAACAGCGGGGCCTCTTTGAGCTCAAAGCCCGCTTTACCGAGGAAGAAGAAGCGCAGGCAGTCTGTGAAGAGCCCAATACATTGGTACTGACCAAACCGGCTTTCCCTGGTGGCAGACAGCCGCTGAACCTGCCGCCGGAGCGGAAAATCGTTTCGCTCAAGGTGGTGGAAGGGCCGGATCTGGACGCTTATCTGGAATTTGGCGAAAATCAGATTTACATTGGCCGCCGGGAGAAGAATGAATTCATCCTGACGGATACGAAGGCATCGCGTCTGCATGCCTGGATTGCCTATGAGAATCACCGCCATGTGCTCTATGATGCGCAAAGCACCAACGGCACCTTTGTGAACGGTGAACCGGTGGACTCCCTGTGTCTGCGCGTTGGCGATGAAATCCAGATTGGGGAAACGGTACTTATATACGAGGTGATTTGATGCAAGGTGCAGCCATGGCCATAAAAGTGGCAAGAGTAGCACTGGAATATGGTATGCTTCTATGGCTGATTTATTTTACCGTCAGCCTGTCGAAAAAGATGTTCGGTGAAGTGAAGCAGGAAATGAAAAAGCAGAAACGGCCGGTGGTGAAGGCCAGTGAAGCCGTACTTACGGTGCTGGAAGCCAATGAGGAAAGTCTCAGCGGGCGGCGGTTTGCCTTCCGGGATGAGATAACCATTGGCCGCGGAGCGGAAAATGATGTGATCATTCCGGAGAACTTCGTTTCCCACCGTCATGCGACGATATTTTTGCATGGGGCCCAATATGTGATTGAAGATCTAGGCTCTGTGAACCATACTTATGTGAACGGCCAGATGCTGGAAGGGAAAGCCTATTTGAAGCCCAATGATGAGATTCGCATTGGTATGGTTACCCTGAAATTCGAGAGGTGAATAAGTTGCAGCAAGTTTATAAAGCCACCGACGTGGGTTTAGTGCGCAAGGGCAATGAGGATAATTTCGCCGTGTTTGATACGGTCTATGCTGTGGCAGATGGCATGGGCGGTGAAGCTGCCGGGGAGGTGGCCAGCCAGATGCTGGTGGATACCGTGCAGCAGGCGTTATCCGGCCGTGAACATATCGATGCCGGTGCGATGCAGTCTGCTATCCTGGCGGCCAATGACGCCATCCGTGACTATGTCCGGGAACATCCTGGCTGCGAGGGCATGGGCACCACTGCTACCATGCTGCATGTTGATGAGGGCAGGGGCAAAGCCTATTGGGCCCATGTGGGTGACAGTCGCCTGTATCTGCTGCGTCAGGGCAGCGGGCAGTTGGAACAGCTTACGCAGGACCATTCCTATGTGGAGGATTTGGTGCGGGAAGGCACCATCACCCGGGAAGAGGCGAAGAACCATCCCCAGCGCAATATGCTGACGCGCGCGGTAGGCGCCATGGAAAATCTCGTGGTGGATACAGGGGAGCTTGCCGTAACCAATGGCGATACCCTGCTTTTGGCCACGGATGGACTTATGAAGCATATGACGGATGAAGAAATCGCCCGGCAGCTTTGCCAGGGGAAAGATGATCCTGCCCATAGCTTGGTAGAGCAGGCGCTCAACGCCGGTGGCCGGGATAATGTGACCGTTGTGGTGGTGAGCCTCGTATGAAAAATTGGGGACTCCTGACCGCACCGCTGGGGATATTCCTCTGCGGTATGACCATTCTTTATCTGAAAATGCAGGGCTCTGTGCAAAAAGTGACAAATAACACTTTGCAGGATCCCTTGACTTATGTACCTTATTTAGTGATAGCGGTATTCTTGACTATTGTTATTCAAATGGTAGTCATCCGCCGCAAGCTGGATACCTTTATCCTGCCGATCATCCTGATGCTGGTGAGCATCGGCCTCGTAGAGATTGCCCGGTTAAAGCCGGCACTGCTCCTGCGGCAGCTGCAATGGCTCTGCATCGCCATGCTCGTGATGTTTTTGGTCATCCGGCTTTGGCCGAAGATCCGGCAGATGCTAAATTACCCTTATCTGTTGGGAATCGGCTGTGTTATTCTCTTGGGGCTGCCCTTGCTCTTTGGCACGGAGATTGGCGGCAGCAAGAACTGGCTGGTCTTGGGACCGATATCGCTGCAGCCTTCGGAGTTTGGCAAGATTGTGCTGTTGTTTTTCCTGGCATCGTATTTGTCCGACCATCGCAAGGTGCTGACTTTGCCAGCGCATAAGATCTTGTTTTTGCGGCTGCCGCCTTTGCGGTTTATCGCGCCCTTGATCTGCATCTGGGGCATGGCGGTACTGATGTTCGTGGTCGAGAAGGATTTGGGCTCGGCCCTGCTGTTCTTCGGCATGGCGGTGCTTATGACCTATATGGCCACGGGCAGCAAGTCTTACGTATTCCTGGCGCTGGCCTTTATGGGCATGGCGGCGGCAGCGAGCTATGCCATGTTCGGACATGTGCGGGTGCGTTTTGATATCTGGCTGAACCCTTGGGCTGATCCAAATGGCATGGCCTATCAGGTCGTGCAGTCGCTGTTTGCCATCGGCACCGGCGGTCTTTGGGGCACGGGCTTTGGCTTCGGTCATCCCGGTTTTATTCCTGAGGTGCATACGGACTTCATCTTCTCGGCAATCGTGGAGGAGATGGGACTGACGGCCGGACTCATGCTGATCATCTGCTATGCGCTGTTGTTCTGGCGGGGCATCAAAGGTGCCCTGCGGCTCAAGAATACTACCGAAGCATTGTTGATGGCTGGCTGCGGGGTGCTGATTCTCCTGCAGATGTTCATCATCGTGGCGGGTGTGACGAAATTCCTGCCGCTTACCGGTATTACCCTGCCCTTCGTAAGTTATGGGGGCAGTTCCATGGTTTCCAGCTTTATCCTGCTGGCCATGTTGTTATCGTTGACCAAGGAGCAGAAAAATGTCTGATTGGAAATTAAAACGGCAAATATTGCAGGTTGGTGCTTTCCTGCTCCTGATGGTGGCGGTGTTATCCATCTATATCGGCTATCTGGCGGTATGGAAGGGGCAGGAACTTGCGGAAAATCCGCTGAATATGCGGGGCGCGGCGGCCAAGGCCGATATCCGGCGCGGCACGATCCTGGATGCCCATGGCCGCGTGCTGGCCCAGACCAATGATGATGGTTCGCGCAACTATCCGCTGGGCAGTGTGATGGCGCAAGTGACCGGCTATAATGGCGAGAATATCGGCAGTGCCGGTCTGGAAGGCCATGCCAACCGGGAGCTTTTGGGCCTGACTGCGGATATGACCAGGCTTGGTCCCGTATCCCAGCTGCTGCAGACGGAACGTGGCAATGATCTGAAAACCACCATTGAAGCCGATGCCCAGCAGGCAGCATTCGATGGCCTTGCCGGACGCAAGGGCGCTGTGGTGGTACTCGATGCCGATACCGGTGCGGTGCTGGCTATGGTCAGCTCGCCTTCCTATGATCCCAATAATGTTGAGGCCAACTGGAAGAGCATGTCACAGGAGGCCGATGGCCCGCTCCTGAATCGCACGGTGCAGGGGCTTTATCCACCGGGCTCGACCATCAAGCCCATGATTGCCGATGCGGCACTGACGGAGGGCGTCACGAGCGAGCAGGAAACTTTTGACTGTCCCGGCGTGTTGGATGTTGGCGGTGGACATAGCATCCGCGAGAGCCATGGCGAGGTCCATAACCGTGTGGACCTGCGCAAGGCGCTGACGGAATCCTGTAATGTGACTTTTGGTACCCTGGGCATGCGCCTCGGGGATGCGAAGCTCAAAAAGGCCTTTGAACGCTTTGGTTTTGACCAGTCAATCGGCGGCGAGATCGTTATGACATCGTCTCATCTGCCGGAATTTGGCACTTTGGGCACCGGCGATCAGGCGCAGACGGCCATCGGTCAGAGTACGCTGCTGGTCACGCCCATGCATATGGCGCTCCTGGCTTCGGCCTTTGCCCATGGCGGTACGGTGATGAAGCCGTATCTGGTGCAGGAGGTCATTACGCCCAGCGGCATAGTGGTTCATCGGGCCGCACCGGAAAAATGGCTGACGGTTACGACCGCGGAAATGGCGGCCAAGATCCATAACTATATGGAAGATGTGGTCACCAAGGGGACGGGCCGGGCTGCCCAGGTCAGCGGTGTGGAAGTAGCTGGCAAGACCGGCACGGCAGAGAATCCCCAAGGGGAGGACCATGCCTGGTTTATCGGTTCGGCCAAACTGCGTAATCGCAATATCGCCTTTGCCATCATCGTGGAAAATGGCGGTGGCGGCGGTAAGGTGGCGGCGCCGATTGCTCGCAAGATAATCTTAAGTCTACAGAATTAATTATGATAAAGCCTTGGGGAAGGAGAAATTCAATGAACCAGCGTGTCTTGGATAATCGATATGAGTTGCAGGAACTCATTGGCGGCGGCGGCATGGCCGACGTGTATAAAGCCAGGGATGTACTGCTTGACCGCACCGTGGCGGTGAAAATCCTCCACGAACAATTCAAGCGGGATACGGAATTCATCCAGAAATTCCATCGGGAGGCTCAGGCGGCAGCCAAGCTGTCCCATCCGAATATCGTCAACATCTATGATGTCGGCGTCATGGGGGATGATCACTATATCGTCATGGAATATGTGCCGGGCAGCACTCTGAAGGACCAGATCAAGCAGGAAGGCCATCTGAGTGTGGCTGATGCTCTGCATGTGGCCCGGGACATTGCTAGTGCTCTGGCGCATGCCCATGCCAACAATCTGGTCCATTGCGATATCAAGCCTCATAATATCCTGATGATGCCGGATGGCAGTGCCAAGGTGGCAGATTTCGGTATTGCTCGGGCCGTGACGGAATCTACGATGACCTATACGGGTAATGTGGTGGGCTCTGTGCATTACTTCTCACCGGAGCAGGCCAAGGGCACGATGATCACGCCGCGTTCCGACGTCTATGCGCTGGGCGTGGTCATGTATGAGATGCTGACCGGTCAGTTGCCGTTTACGGGGGAAACGCCAGTCAGCATCGCGATGAAACATTTGCAGGAGCAGCCCCGCTCCGTGCGGCAGCTGGAACCGTCCATCCCGCCGGTGGTGGAGGCTATCGTGGCTCGCGCCATGCAGAAGGATGCCAATATGCGTCCGAGCAGCAGCGAGCTTGTGCAGGATATCAGCCAGGCACAGCAGATGCTCGGAGGCTTCAATGCCGGGGCCGGCGCAGTCGATCCCTATGCTACGCAGGTCCTGCCCCGCATGCAGGAGCCGGTGCGCCCTGTGCGGCAGGAGCGCTATCGGGAGCCTGATTATGAGGAAGATGGTGACGAAGAGAAATCCATTTTCAAGTCCAAGAAATTTATCGCCGGCCTCGTGATGGTGCTTTTGATGGGCTTCTTTGTCGGAGCTTTCATGAGCTTTGGCAAGTTCTGGAGCACGGCGGAAGTGGAAGTGCCTGACGTCACGGGCAAGCAGATGACCTTGGCCAAGCAGATCCTTGAGGACAAGCGCCTGCGCGTCAAGGTGGATGAAGAATTCAGTGCCGATGTGCCCGCCGGCATGGTCATTTCCCAGAATCCTGAAGCTGGTGCGAAGGTCAAGGAAGAACGTCTTGTGACCATCAAGGTCAGCAAGGGCGGCGAGAATATCGAGATGCCGGATGTGCGTGGCCTGAAGAAGGCAGATGCCATCGCCAAGATTGAAAAGATGGGCCTCAAGGTCGGCCGTGTTTCGGAGCGGACCTCCGATGAGGAAGAGGCTGGTACAGTCATCGCTTCGGATCCACGGGCTGGTACCCGGGTGACCAAGGGCGAAACCGTCGATCTGGTCATCAGCAAGGGCAAGAAGGCCAAGAAATCCTCCGGGGTGCCGGATGTAACGGGCTTGCCGCTGGAATCGGCCCAGAAGGCACTGACCAGTGCCGGCTTCAAAGTGGGCAGTGTGGAGCGCAAGGCCAGCAAACAGGCTGCCGGTACCGTTATCAGCCAGAGCCCGGGCGGCGGTGCTGAGGCATTGGAAGGTGAATCCATTCATTTGGTAGTTGCCGAAGCCGGTAAGGTTGAGGATGAAGATAAGGGCAGCAAGAACAAGAAGAAGGACAGCGGCAAACAGGAAACTGCCGCACCTAAACCCGATGAAGCTGCCAAGAGCCGTTAAAGGTGTAGCGAGGAGCATTTATGGATAGAGAGGAAGGCCGCATCATCAAGGCCTATAACAGCTTCTTCTATGTACAGACTGAACAGGAGCTTGTGACCTGCAAACTGCGGGGCAAGTTCAAGAAAACGCGGAAGACGCAGGGCGTGGTCACAGGGGACAAGGTCATCATCAGCCGCTTGCCCGATGGCACGGGCGTGGTGGAAGAACAGCTGCCCCGGGAAAGCCTGCTGCGCCGTCCCGCTGTGGCCAATGTCACGCAGGTGATCCTGACCTTTGCGGCAGCCCAGCCGGACCTGCATCCGCTGCTGCTGAACCGCTTTCTGGTACTCGCGGAGTGGTCCGGCCTGCACAATATCATCATCTGCGTCAATAAAAGTGATCTGTATGATGGGGATATTGCCGCATTCCTCAGCCTGTACGAACAGGCGGGCTACAAGGTATTGCGGGTATCCGCCAAGGAGAAGCAGGGCATGGAGGAATTGCGGCAGGTCCTGGCCGGGCAGACGACAGTCTTTGCCGGACCGTCCGGCGTGGGCAAGTCCTCCCTGCTCAATGTGATCGATGAGTCGCTGTCGTTGGCAACTGGCAATGTCAGTGACAAGATTAAGCGCGGCAGGCATACCACTCGCGTGGCCGAGCTGTTGCCCTATGCAGGCGGCTTTATTGTCGATACGCCGGGGTTCAGTGCCATGGAGCTGGGCGAGATTCCCTTGGAAGACCTGGCCCATTATTTCCCGGAGTTCTGCCCCTGCTTGGGGCAATGCCGCTTTGCTCCCTGCAGCCATACCCATGAGCCGGACTGCGGTATCAAAGAGGCGCTGGCTGCCGGAGAGATCTCGCAGGAACGTTACGACGCTTACCTGACCATATACAAGGAAATTCAGGAAGCACAGCAATTGAAACGAAAGAAGGAATATAAATGATCAAGATAGCACCCTCCATTTTGTCCGCTGATTTTGCCCATCTGGCCGATGAAGTGAAGAAAGTCACCGATGCTGGTGCCGAATACATCCATATCGACGTGATGGACGGCAGTTTCGTACCCAATATTACGCTGGGATCGCTGGTAGTGAAATCCCTGCGTCCCACGAGCAAGGCTGTTTTCGATGTACATCTGATGGTGGAGCATCCGGAAACCCATATTGAAACCTTTGCCGAAGCTGGTGCGGATATCATCACCTTCCATTGGGAGGCTGCCCGCCATCATCACCGCATCATCCAGCAGATCAAAGCCGCAGGCTGCAAGGCCGGTATTGCCCTGAATCCTGGCACGCCGCTTTCCATGATTGAAGAAATCCTGCCGGATGTGGATATGGTATTGATCATGACCGTGAACCCGGGCTTTGGCGGTCAGAAGTTCATCGAGTCCCAGCTCGAGAAGATCCATATGCTCTATCATACGATCAAGGATATGGGCTTTACCTGCGATATCGAAGTCGATGGCGGCATCAATGCTGAGACCAGCAAGCTCGTACAGGAAGCTGGTGCCAATGTGCTCGTTGCAGGTTCGGCTGTCTATGGCGCTGAGGATGTGGCTGCCGCTATCAAGGCAATCCGTGGTTGATTTTTGAGGAGATGTAAGTAATGGCAAAAGAAAAAGCAGTGGTACTGCTGTCCGGTGGTCTGGACAGCTGTACCTGTATGGCTGTGGCCCAAGAAGCAGGTTATGAGGTCTATCCTATCAGCTTCAACTATCATCAGCGCCATAGCATCGAGCTCGAAGGTGCGAAGAAGATTGCCGATTTCTACAAGGTGCCCAAGCATCTGATCATTGAGACCAATATGGAAGCCATCGGCGGCTCGGCCCTGACGGACAGCCATATCGATGTACCCGAAGGAGATGTGGAGCGCAAGGATGTACCTGTGACCTATGTACCGGCACGCAATCTGATCTTCCTGTCCTATGCCATGGGCTATGCCGAAGTGGTCGGCGCCACCCATGTCTATATCGGCGTGAACTCCGTGGATTATTCCGGTTATCCGGACTGCCGTCCGGAGTTCATCCAGAAATTCCAGGATCTGGCCAACTATGCGACTACGGCAACAGCCGTAAATGGCACGAAGATCACGATCGAGACGCCGCTGCAGGACTTGTCCAAGAAGGAAATCGTGCAGCTAGGCTCCAAGCTCGGTGCACCGCTGCAGTTCACCCATAGCTGCTACAAGGGCGGCGAGAAGGCCTGCGGTGTCTGCGACAGCTGCAAGCTGCGCCTGCAGGGCTTTGCCGAGGCCGGTGTGGAAGATCCTGTGGAATATGAGACGAGGGAATAAGATGCAGGACGTACAGAATCGCAAAGACCAGCGTGGCATTGCCATCCAGAAGGTCGGCATCAAGGAAGCGCATCTGCCCTTCCTGATCAAGACCAAAGATGGCAGCTATCAGCAGGTATTGGCCCGGGTTCGCTTTACCGTAGCGCTGCCCAGCCAGTACAAAGGCACGCATATGAGCCGCTTCCTGGAAATCCTGATGCCCTGGAGCAGAAAACCGCTGGCTGAGCCGGAGATGGAGTCCATGCTGGAAGAGGCTCTGGAAAAATTGGAAGCGCACGCTGCAGAAGTAGAATTGTCCTTCAAGTATTTTGTAGACAAGGTGGCTCCTGTAAGCGGCAAGACTTCCGTGCTGGATTTGGACTGCTGCTTTACAGGCCGTAAGGAACAGGGACAGAATATGGAATTCCAGCTGGGGGTGGAAGTGCCCTTTACTTCCCTGTGCCCCTGCAGCAAGGAGATTTCCAGCTATGGTGCGCACAATCAGCGCTCTGTGGCCCGCATCCAGCTGCGCTTCAAGGATGGCTATGACTGCATCTATATTGAAGATCTGGCAGAGCTCGTGGAAAAGCAGGGCTCATCGCCCATCTATCCGCTGCTCAAGCGCGAAGACGAAAAATTTGTCACCGAAGCGGCCTATGAGAATCCGAAATTTGTCGAAGACATCCTGCGGGATACGGTGCTGGCTTTGCGGGAACTCGAAGGTCTGGGCTGGTTCTCGGTGGAATGCGAGAACTATGAGTCCATCCACAATCACAGTGCCTATGCGGCGCATGAGGAAGAACTATAACGATCCCAAGGGACGGTTTGCATGAGTAAAGTTTACAAACGGTTTATCGGTTTGATCCTGCTGGTGGTCATCATCTCCGGCATCGTCATCTATACCACCGTTGATATCAATACCCTGAAAAATCTAAATCGCTTTCAGCCTTGGTCGATTGTTTTGGCTGTGCTGGCTGTAGGACTGGGACTCTTCTTTGACGGCAGCCGCCTGATGCATATGGTCAAGATGTCCAATGAGAAGATAACCCTCTATCAGGCCGTGCAGGTGGTCTTTGGCAATTACTTTCTGGCTTTGCTGACGCCGGGAGCCACCGGCGGCGCTGTGGCCCAGCTGATGTTCCTGCGCCATGCGGGCGTGCCTGCGGGCAAAGCCACCGTGCTGGTCATCGTGCGCACATTGCTGTCCATCTTCTTCTTGGTGCTCTGCATGCCCCTGATATTCCTGCACGACAATGGCATCGTGCCGGGCATATCCAACCAGACATTGATGGCCATCACGCTGACTGCTTTTGTGGTGATCATCGCCATCGTGGTGGGGGCCAGACAGGGCTCGCTGGATTACTTTGTGATCCGCTTCACCCGCCGGATGCATAACGACAGACGCCGTAAGATATTTGCGTTCTATCGGGATACCAAATGTGCCATCGGTCTCTTGTCCAAGGCACCGTGGAAAATGCTCTGGGTGTTTGTCGAGTCGGGGCTGAACCTCCTGTGCATCTACGCAATCGTGCCTTGCCTGATGCTGGGCTTGGGCGTGACGGATGCGGACTGGTATACGATCATGGGGCGCATGATTTTCCTGAACATGCTGCTCTACTTCACGCCGACGCCAGGGGGGTCCGGCGTGGCCGAAGGCGGCTTCGTGTACCTGTTCAGCGAATCCGTTCCCGCCGGCACCGTCGGCATCATCGCCGTCTGCTGGCGCATGGTGGCCGAATATATCCCGTTCCTGATTGGCTTGTACTATACACTGACAGTCTTCGGCCGCGACTTCCTGAACAGGCAGTTGAACAAATAAGAAATTGCAGTTTGTCAATGCGAGCTTAATCTAAATCTGTTACAGCGTAGTGGGGCGGAGGCGGGGATACTTCTTCGCCACTCCACTAAATGACCCGCCAGCAGAAGTACGTATTTTTTTAGCAACCTGCGCCGGGCAGGCCGGCGGCGCGTATATTCAGCTCAGTTTCCAGTAACAACGGTTTGCGGGCCAGCCTTCACTTCGTTCAGGCAGTCGTTCCGTCGGCGAATAAGCATCCCCGCCTCCACCCAAAGCTTTGTTTGTGTCTGCAGATATGTTCCGGCTGGAAGCCGCAATTACATCGATGTTCTTGTTATGGGAGCAACGGTTCGTGCTGATTGTCAATTCCGTTTCTTGGGTTCACGGGGGAGTGCTTTTGCTGTGGGAGCGACAGTCTGAGCGTAAGCGAAGACCGGCCCGACGCAGGTAGTAACTAAAAAGCACGCTGAAAGACGCGCCGCTGGCCTGCCCGGCGCATCCAGCTAAACAGCTCTAACTTGACAGGGAGGGACGTTTAGCGGAAACAGCAAAAGTACTCCCCCGTGAACCCCTGACAACGTATGAACGGGATACCTTCAGCACGAACTGCCCGATAAACTGCAATTTACAAAAGGGGTAAATAAAATGTCAGATACGTTGAGAAGCGGTTATACAACTGGCGCCTGTGCGGCAGTTGGTGTTAAGGCTGCTCTGCTCTATGAACAGGGAAATGAATGGGATATGATTGAACTCCGTGCTTTAGATGGCACGGAGCTTATTATACCCGTAAAAAATATTACCAAGGAAAATGATGTCCTGACCGCCGAAGTCGTAAAATTCTCCGGCGATGATCCCGATATCACCAATGGTGTGTCGGTCTTTACCACCATCCGCCATTTGCCGGATGCACCGGCAGAAGTCATTTTCAAGGCAGGGGAGGGCATCGGCACGGTGACCAAGCCGGGCCTTTCGGTGCCGGTAGGGGAGCCGTCGATCAATCCCGGCCCCCGGCAGCTTATCCGCAATGCTGTGGCGGATGTGTTGGGCACGGATAAAGTACCGCTGGAGGTTACCATCTCCATTCCTGCTGGTGTGGAACTAGCCAAACAGACACTGAATCCCATTCTGGGCGTTGAAGGCGGCATATCCGTCATCGGCACGACAGGGGTATTGCGCCCTATGTCCGAAGAAGGCTTCAAGAATTCGCTGGTGCCGCAGATTGATGTGGCTAAGGCCGCAGGCTATGAGGAACTGATCTTCGTGCCCGGCAAGATCGGTGAACGGCTCGCAAAGGAATGGCAGTTGCCGGAAGCAGCCATGGTGCAGACCAGCAATTTCATCGGCTTCATGCTCGAAGCTGCGCAGAAGCGGGAAATCAAGCGCGTGCTGCTCTTTGGCCATATCGGCAAGCTGATTAAAGTAGCGGCGGGCTGCTTCTATACTCATAACCGCATTGCCGATGGGCGGCTGGAAACCATGGCGGCTTATGGTGCTGCAGCCGGGCTGACCACGCAGCAGGTGCAGGCCGTACTGAATGCTAATACCACGGAGGATGCTTTGGCTGTATTGGCGCAGGCCGGACTGAAGGAAAAAGTCTGTCAGGCTTTGGCAATGCGAGCCAGCACCCGGGCTCAGCGTTATCTTTTCCAGAAGATGCAGGTGGGCACGGTGCTCGTGACTTTGACCGGTGAATTACTGGGCATGGATGATACAGCCCGGGAAATCTGCCGGAATTTAGGAGGGAAGTTGCCGGATGAACAAGCAGAATAAGATTATCGTAGTGGGCATTGGCCCGGGCAATCCGGACTATATCGTGCCCAAAGGGCTGAAAACGATCCAGGCTGCCCGTTATTTAGTTGGCGGTAAGCGCGCCCTGGCAGAGTTTTCCCATGCCGGGCAGGATACCTGTGCCATAACCGCCGATATTCCCGGCGTGATGGCCTTTATCCGCGACAGGCTGCAGCAGGCAAATGTGGTGGCAATGGTTTCCGGCGATCCTGGATACTATTCCCTGCTCGATG
Organism: Pseudoselenomonas ruminantium; assembly: GCF_900104055.1. Lineage (GTDB taxonomy): Bacteria > Bacillota > Negativicutes > Selenomonadales > Selenomonadaceae > Selenomonas_A > Selenomonas_A ruminantium_C. The sequence continues at coordinate 89,590 of NZ_FNJQ01000001.1, read as the reverse complement.
CTCTGCGGCGGGAATTCCCTGCAGAGCTTATCGAGGTGATTCCCGGTATCAGCTCGATGCAATATGCTTTTGCGAAACTTGCCTTGCCCTGGCATGATGCTACGCTGGCCAGTTTCCATGGCCGCGTGCCCGGTGCCAGTGAAGTCGCCTATCAGCCGGGGAAAATACTGGGAATGCTGACGGATGGCGAACATAATTCCCATACCATTGCGGAGGTACTCTGCAATATCGGTTGGCCCCAGGAGACGAGATTATACATCTGCAGCCGCTTGTCCTATGAGGATGAGACGATCTATACGACAACCTTGCAGGACGCTGCTGAGTTTCCTGTGGTGACGCACGGCATTCTGATTGCCGTGGACTGAAATGTAAAAAATCACAAAAAAACACTTTACAACTTTGCAACTCTATGCTAATATACATTTCAGAGAACAGAAGATTTATGGCAATGGAGCCATGTGGATAGAAACCCCGACAGGGGTGTGTCTGCATGGTTTTTTCGTTGTGTTTTGATTTGAAAGGGTGGTATTACGTGGAAAATTTACTGTATGTGATTCCGGCGAATTCGAAGAAAGAGGAAATCATCGAGCAGCTTAAAGCGCATCCGGAAATCAAGTTCGTTTCCCTCGTGGGCGTGGATATGGCTGGTAACGATACGGACGAAAAGATTCCGGTCCGCATCTTCATCAAAGATATCGATGATTTCTATGCCGGCACTGCTGTACAGACGGACGGTTCTTCCGTTGTGCTGACGGGTATCGCCACCCTGAACAACGCTAAAGTCGATATGCCTATCGATCCTTCCGTAAACTGGTTCGTGGATTACAATATGGAATTCTACGATGAAGAGACGGGCAAGCCGGTTGGTACCCTGCGTATTCCGTCCTTCCTCGTACATGAAGGCAAGCGTGTGGACTCCCGTGCTGTGCTGGCTGACACGCTGAACTATGTCAAGGAAGAACTGCTCGATACCTTCAAGAAGCATCCGCAGATTTCCGGTCTCGAAAGCGTCAACGGTAATGATGTAGTTGACATCCAGTTCACCTCCGCAACGGAATTGGAATTCTGGGTGAAGACGCCGCTGGAAGAAGCAGCTATCGAAGAGATGTCCGCTTCTCAGGTCATGCAGGAACAGTATTGGGAACGCACCCATGGCGCTGTGCGCACGGCTATGGAAAACTGCCTGCTCGAACTCGATAAATACGGCCTCAAGGTAGAGATGGGCCATAAGGAAGTCGGCGGCCTCAAAGCACAGATCGATGGCAGCGGCAACATGACGCATGTCTGTGAACAGCTCGAAGTAGACTGGCGCTTCGCTGATGCCCTGCAGGCAGCCGATAATGAAATCCTCGTCCGCATGGTGGTCAAGGAAACCTTCCGTTCCATCGGTCTCGAAGTAAGCTTCAAGGCGAAACCGATGATTGGTCTGGCCGGTAACGGTGAGCACACCCATATCGGCATGGCTGCTGTCACGAAAGACGGCAAGGTTCATAACCTTTTCACGGCTGATGACCAGCGCAAGGACTTCATGAGTGCTATCGGCTATGGCTCTCTGATGGGCATGCTCAAGAACTATGAAGCAATCAATCCGTTCGTATCCGCTACGAATGACTCCCTGAACCGTCTGAAACCCGGTTTCGAAGCTCCGGTATGTATCGTAACTTCCCTGGGCCAGACGCCGGAAATCCCGTCCCGTAACCGTACCATCCTGGCCGGTCTGATTCGTGACTTGGGCAATCCGTATGCAACCCGTTTCGAGCTGCGTGCCTGCAACCCGTACACCAACACCTATCTGGTGCTCGCAGCCATCTACTCTGCATGCCTTGATGGTATCAAGGTGGCAGTCAACCACACGACGAGCGAACTCTTGACCGAACTTTCCAAGGAAGCTGGCGAAGAAGGCTTCTATCTGGAGAAGAACCGCGCATACCGCAGTGAGGATGATGTATTCGAAGATTACACGGACGAAGAACGTGACCGCCTGTTCGGTGCACCTCCTGCAACGGTTTGGGAAAACATGCAGAACTTCGAGAACTATGCCGACAAGAAGGCCGTCATCACCGCTGGCGGTGCTCTCAATGACACCATCATCGATGCATTCCGCGCTGGCGCTCTGCTGCGCTGGAAGACGGAGCTCATCTCCCGCATCATTCCGGAAAACCGCGATATCGTCCGCGCTGCCAAGGAAATCAAGGCTGAGTATGTAACGGATCTGGATTCCTACAACTGGAACAAGATCAACGGCATCCGCGCATATCTGGCCAAGGACAGCATTGATGAGAAGTCCCTGTTCACGCTGCTCATCAACGCCCTGAACGAAGGCGACTACGCTGCTGCATCCGGCCTGCAGGTTGAGATGTACGATAAAGTAGAGGAACTCAAGGCTCTCTATGACAGCTATGTCAAGAACATGATCTAAGCATAGATTTTTCAAGAAGGGATAAATCTTTTCCGGATTTATCCCTTTTTTGTTGTGTACTGCTCCAATACGGTTGACAGGAAAGGGGCGGGCGGGGTACAATAATACAGTTACTTAATATATGATTTGCAAAGGGGCGTTTAACATGGCAGATAAAAAGGTCATGCTGACCGAAGATGGTTATAATAAACTCGTAGAAAAACTCAATTATTTGAAAAGCGTACGGCGTATCGAGATTGCAGAGCGTCTGAAAGCTGCAATCGCCCTGGGCGACTTGTCCGAGAACTCCGAGTACGATGATGCCAAGAATGAACAGGCATTCCTCGAAGGCGAAATCGCTGATTTGGAAGCCAAGATCCGCAACTCCGATATCATCAAGGCCGGCAGCGGCGATGTCGTGCAGATGGGGTCCAAGGTTTCTGTGGTTGACCTGGAATTTGCTGAAGACGGCCCGGAAACCTTCATGATCGTAGGTTCCACCGAAGCAGATCCGGATGAGGGCAAGATTTCCAACGAATCCCCGCTGGGCCAGGCACTGCTGGGCCAGAAGCGTGGCGCTGTTGTTGACGTACACGCTCCGGCTGGTGTGATTAAATACGAGATCAAGGATATTTTAAAGTAAGACAATAATAGAAGGAGAATTTGCGTAAATGGCAGAAAATAAGCAGAATCAGCAGGCTCCTGTGGAAGACCTGAATGAGATGATGAAGGTTCGCCGTGAAAAGATGGCAGCCTTCCAGGAAATGGGCGTGGCTCCCTTTGGCCATCGCTTTGACGTGACGGCTTATGCAGCAGATATCAAGAAGGAATACGATCATCTGGAAGGGGACGAAGAGGGCCCCGAAGTATTCATCGCTGGCCGTCTGATGGCTATCCGCGGCCATGGCAAGGCATCCTTCTGCACGCTGAATGACCGCACGGGCAACATTCAGGTGTACTTCAAGATCGACGTACTGGGCGAAGAGAAGTACAAGGGGCAGTTCCGCCGTCTCGATATCGGTGATATCATCGGCATCCGCGGCGTGGTATTCAAGACTCATCGCGGCGAAGTCACGGTGCGCGTAGAAGACTTCGACCTGCTCTCCAAATCCCTGCGTCCGCTGCCGGAAAAATTCCATGGCCTGCAGGACGTGGATATCCGCTATCGTCAGCGCTATCTTGACCTCATCGTAAATCAGGATGTGCGTGAGACCTTCCGCCGCCGCACGAAGACCATCAATTCCATCCGTGAGTATCTCGATGAACGCGGCTATCTGGAAGTGGAGACGCCGGTCCTGTCCACCATCGCTGGTGGTGCAGCAGCCCGTCCGTTCATCACGCATCACAACACGCTGGATATCGACCTTTACCTGCGTATCGCTACGGAACTCAACCTCAAGCGCCTGATTGTCGGCGGCCTCGACCGTGTCTACGAAATCGGCCGCATCTTCCGCAACGAGGGCATGGACGTGCGTCATAACCCGGAATTCACCTCGATTGAGTTCTATCAGGCATTTGCCGATTACACGGACATGATGGACCTTACGGAAGGTATTGTCGTCAATGCTGCGCAGAAGGTGCTGGGCACTTCCGTCATCAATTATCAGGGTGTGGAAATCGACCTGTCCAAGGTCAAGCGCATCAGCATGAACGATGCAGTCAAGGAAGCTACGGGTAAGGACTTCATGGCCTGTGAAACGGTGGAAGAAGCCCGCAAGCTGGCTGATGAGATCGGTGTTCCCTACGAGGAGCGCCATGGCATCGGCGGCATCCTGAATCAGGCCTTCGAGGAAAAAGTCGAAGAAACCCTGATGCAGCCGACCTTCATCACGGGGCATCCTACGGAAATCTCCCCGCTGGCCAAGCGTAATGCGGACGATCCGCGCATCACGGACCGCTTCGAGTTCTTCATCTATGGCCGCGAACTGGCCAATGGTTTCACCGAGCTCAACGACCCGATCGACCAGAAGGGCCGTTTCGAGGATCAGCTCAAGCAGCGTGAAGCCGGCGATGATGAAGCTCATGGCATGGACGAAGACTTCGTCATGGCACTGGAATACGGCCTGCCGCCGACGGGCGGCGTAGGCATCGGCATCGATCGTCTCGTCATGTTCCTGACGGATGCCGCTTCCATCCGCGACGTACTGCTGTTCCCGACCATGAAGCCGCTGGCTGAGCAGAACTAAATAAGTGATTGGAATCCATGAGCCTTGCCAAGCGGCAGGTTCATGGATTTTTTTCATAAATTCAAGAAAAATAAATTTCAGCTATGGAAAAATTTATGAGAATAGGTTATAATACTGCCTGTGAGTTATTTCACAGTTTGAATTGCATAAGAAGGAACAGGTGCAAACCGGCGCACATCCGGTTGCTGAAAAGAGAAGCTGGAATAAGCCAGCGCGGTCCCGCCACTGTAAGGGGAGCGAATCTGCATAGTTAAGTCACTGAAGGCAAAGCCTTTGGGAAGGCGCAGAGGAGCGATGAACCGAGCCAGGAGAACTGCCTGTTTGACAATCACCGTAGCAGCTGTTGGGATGCTGCTGAACCTGCGAGCGATAGGAAGGGGATTTCGTCATTTGTGATGAGAGCATCTTTTTGCGCTGCCGCGGGAAAGGTGCTTTTTCTTGTGCAGCAGTTTAGGGAGGTTTTTGTTTATGAAAAATTGGCAGAAAATGTTAGCAGCAGCGATTGCCTGCGGGGCAGCTTTTTCCGCAAGCTATGTACCGGCAGAGGCAGCTTATCAGCTGAATGAGGAAGTCAAGGCTCCGACCAAAGCGCTGAAACAGGCTGCAGAGATTGGCGTGCTCAAGAATGAGAACCCGGCAATGGCTAACCAGGCTGATAAGGATGCAATCGTGGTTATGACCTTTGGTACGACCTTCAAGGATACCCGGGAAAAGACCATTGATGCTACGGTAAAAGAAATCCAGGCTAAGCATCCGAATACGAAGGTAGTTACGGCTTATACCTCCCATATCATCATCAACCGCGTGAAGAAGAATGAGGGTATCACCTATCCGACGCCGGAAGAAGCACTCGAACAGCTGAAAAAAGAAGGTTATACCCGTGTAGCACTGGCATCCTTGGATGTTATTCCGGGCATGGAATACAACTACGATATCGGTGTATACCATAACTACAAAGATCAGTTCAAGAAAATGACGCTGGGCACGTCCCTGATGTACTGGCAGGGCCAGGAAGAGCAGGCTGATGATGTGACGGAGACCATCAAGGCGCTTTCCACGCAGTTCCCGAAGCAGGGCAAAGATGATGCCATCCTGATCATGGCACATGGCACGCCGCAGGTTTCCAATGCGTACTACTCCGTGATTCAGGCCAAGATTGACGAAATGGGCCTCAAGAATGTCTATGTCTACACGGTAGAGGGCTGGCCAAACCTCGAGACGGTTATGCCGAAACTCAAGAAGAACGGCATCAAGCATGTAACGCTCATGCCCATGATGATGGTAGCTGGCGACCATGCCAACAACGATATGGCTGGTGCGGAAGAAGATTCCCATAAGTCCATCCTGGAAAAAGCCGGCTACAAGGTTGATGCCTATATCCATGGCATCGGCGAAAACAAGGCCATCCGTGACCTCTATGTGAAACGGGCTGAAGATGCCTGGAACGCATTAGAAAAATAAGATTTAATCATATTCATCCACATGACACACTAAAGCCGTCTGTTTTCCCTGTCAGAAAGGGACAGACGGCTTCCTCAATATTTGACAGGGAATAGTCAGCATAGTATGATAGGCTAAGACAACTTATTTATGGAGGTTTGGAATATGAGTGGAATATTTTATGGTATCGGCGTAGGCCCTGGCGATCCGGAACTTTTGACGGTGAAGGCCATCAAGGCCATCGAGCAGGTGGATGTGCTGATCGCGCCCAAGACGGAGAAGAAGGATGGCAGTGTGGCCCTGTCCGTAGCAAAACCTTATCTGAAAAAAGATGTGGAGATTGTCTATCAGGTGTTCCCCATGGTCAAGGGCTTTGCGGAGAACAGCACGGATGCCTGGGAAGCCAATAAGCAGGAGATTCTGGAGCTGCTGAATGCGGGCAAGAATGTGGCTTTCCTGACGATCGGCGATCCCATGTTCTACAGCACCTATATCTATGTATTCCGCCTGCTGGAAAATGCCGGTGTGGAAATCAAGACCATCCCGGGGATTCCGGCCTTCGCGGCTATTGGCAGTCAGCTGGGCTATCCCATCGTGGAAGGGGATGATGTACTCTCCATCATTCCGGCTACGGCCAGCCCGGAAAAGGTAGAGAAGGCCATGCAGGCCGCAGATAATGTGGTGCTGATGAAGGTTTACAAGAACTTTGAAGAAGTGGCCGATATGCTGGATCAGAACGAAATGGCGGAACAGGCCGTCCTCGTCAGCCGTGCCGGCCTCGATGACGAAAAGATCATCTATGATGTCTTAGCGCACAAGAAGGATAAGCTGAACTATCTCTCCACGATCTTGACGCGTAAGAACTAAAAATAGGGGATGATACTATGAAGCGCCAGATAGATTTTTTTTTGGCGGTTATGATGGCAGTATCGGTATTGCTGGCTGGCTGTGGCAGTGACAAGCCTGCTGATCAGCCGGCCGGGCAGCAGAGTTTTGCCGTGGTGACAGACGATTTGGGCCGCAGTGTGGAATTGGCCCAAAAGCCTGCCCGCATCGTGGTGACCTCGGCCTCCTTCCTGGAGCCGCTGGAAGCCGTAGGTGGTGCAGACCTGGTCGTAGGCCGTCCGGATTCTAAGACGAAGATGCCGGACTATGCCAAAGGACTGACCAGCGTGGGCAAGGTATATCAGATCGACGCGGAAAAGATCATGGCCTGCCAGCCGGATCTCGTGATCATCAACAAGGGCATGAATGAGAAGCTCGTGGACACCTTGGAAGCCAATGGCATCAAGACGCTGGTGCTGGATATGAAGAGTTATGAAGATGTCAAGCGGGAAGTAGAGACGTTAGCCAAGGTCACGGGAAATTTCGACAAGGGCAGGCAGCTGGTCAGCAGCATGGATGAAAAGATCGCAGCGGTCAAGGCAAAGATACCGGCAGATAAGCGCCGTACCGCCATCATTCATAGCACGAGCCAGGGGCTGACGGTGCAGCTCGATGGCAGCATTGCCGGTTCCATCGTGAAGATGCTGGACTGGGAAAATGTGGCGAGCGGCATGGAACCTTTGGCCAAGAATCCGGATGCTGCTCCCTATAGCCTGGAAACATTGGTGGAAAAGAATCCGGAAGTGCTCTTCATCACGAGCATGGGCAAGATGGAGGATATCAAGGTTGGTATGGACAAGACGCTGCAGAGTCCTGCCTGGCAGTCGGTGACGGCTGTGAAAGAGGGCAAGGTCTACTACCTGCCACAGGATTTGTTCCTGCTGAGCCCTGGCATTCATTATCCGGAAGCCGTAGAACAGATGGCCAAGTGCCTGTATCCTGAGGTCTTTCAATAATGCAGATGGATTTTAAATCATCGGCAAAACGGCGGACGCTGCTTATGGCGGTGTTGGCCGCTTTTGCTTGTTTTGGACTCATTTTGAGCATGTCCAGGGGCTCGGTGGAGATACCCTGGGCCGAAGCACTGGAGGCACTGGGCGGAGATATCAGCGGCGCCCATGGGCAGATCCTCTACAATATCCGCCTGCCCCGCACCATTGTGGCCTTGCTGGTGGGCATCAATCTGGCTTTGTCCGGGGCGATATTGCAGGCGGTGATGCGCAATCCTTTGGCTGATCCGCATATCATCGGCATCTCGTCGGGGGCGGGCATCTTCGGCATCCTGATCATGCTGGCTTTCCCGGCTTATGCCTATCTGATCACGCCGGCGGCCTTTATCGGTGCCATGGGAGCGGCAGTGCTCATTTATATCCTGGCCTGGAAGAACGGCATCAGCCCCTTGCGCATCGTGTTGGCTGGTGTGGCGGTGTCGGCTTTCTTCGGTGCCGGTATTTCGGCGTTGCTCATTTTCTACAGTGACCGGGTGCATGGCGCCCTGATGTGGATGGTGGGCGGCTTATCGGCCCGCAGCTGGCCCCAGGTGGAAATGCTCTGGCCTTACACTTTGCTGGGGGTTATTCTGGCTTTGGGGGGCGCCCGCCATCTGAATATCCTGCAGCTGGGGGATGAATTGGCAAAAGGTTTGGGCCTGCGGGTTGGGCTGGCGCGCATAGCCTTGTCGGCTATCGCTGCCCTGCTGGCGGCCAGCGCCGTGTCTGTGGTGGGTTTATTGGGCTTTGTGGGGCTGATTGTGCCTCATACGGCAAGACTCCTGATCGGCTCGGATTATCGCTGGCTGCTGCCGGCTACGGCGCTATTGGGCGCTGGGACTGTGACGGTCTGTGATACAGTGGCGCGGATTGCCTTTGCGCCGGTGGAACTGCCGGTGGGCATCATCATGGCCATTATCGGCGCGCCCTTCTTTCTGTTTTTGCTAAGGAGGGAATTGTGATGACCTTAGAAACACAGAATTTGCAGGTGGCGGTCAATGGAAAAAAGATTCTGCATGATATTTCCGTGAAGTTTCCGGCGGGCAGGCGCACGGCCATCATCGGCCCCAATGGAGCAGGCAAATCAACCCTGCTCAAGGCGATTGCGGCGCTGAACCGGGATATCGAAGGACAGATCCTTTTGGATGGCCGGGATATCGGAAGCTTCGGCCGCAGGGAGCTGGCCCGTCAAATGGCGATTTTGCCTCAGGGAACCATGGCCCCTGCCGATGTCACGGTGGAAAATCTCGTGGAGTACGGGCGCTTTCCTTACCGAAGTTTTTTTACGCAGGACAGGGAAGCGGATCAGCGGGCGGTGAAATGGGCCATGGAAACGGCGCAGATTGCAGATTTTGCGCCCCGACGGGTGCAGGATCTGTCAGGCGGTGAACGTCAGCGGGTGTTCCTGGCCATGGTGTTGGCCCAGCAGCCGGAGATCCTGCTATTGGATGAGCCGACAACGTATCTGGATATTGCCAATCAATTGCAGGTGATGGATATTGTACAGGACTTGCATCGTGAGCAGCAGATCACGGTGATCATGGTGCTGCATGATATCAACCATGCCTTGCAATATGCCGATGAGGTCATCGTGCTGCAGGACGGCAGAGTCCGGGCCCAGGGCGAGCCGCGGGAGGTCCTGACGGTCAAATGCCTGCGGGATATCTTCCATGTGGAAGCCGATGTATTTGCCAATGGCAGGGGGCAGGAAATCATCTTTCCCCTGCGGAAAGTAAAATAGGATAGGAAAAAGGCAGTGAAAAGTAATGCGAAACTTTTCACTGCCTTTTTGTCGTTGTCATTTTTTCGGATAGACACCAATGGTCAGCTTGTTGATGATGGGCACATAAGTACCGAGCTGGCGGCAGGCGATGGCTGCGAGTATGGAGAGCAGCAGCGTGGCGAAGTAGAACGCAATCACGACCGGGGCTGTCATAAGATGGCCGGTGTTCTGCAGCCAAAGGCCGATATAGGTGATGAAGAGCGGATGGGCCAGATAGGCGAAGTAGGAATGCTTGCCTAAGATATGCAGCAGGCTATTCCAGCTTTGGGGATAGCTTTGATAGGTAAAGACGGCAAAGAAGAACAGGCTGGCGGCAATGGTGTAGAGGATGCCCCAGGGACAGAGCTGATGGGCTGTGTTGATGGCTTCCAGTGCCGTATAGCCGTCAAAATAGATCTTTTCGTAGTAATAGGTCATCAGCCCGCCCAAGGTGAAGAAGAAAAAGCAGGTCAGGCCATGCAGATGTGATTTCATGAACTCCATGAATCTTGCGCTGTGGACGGAGAGATAGCCGCCCAGCAGAAAGATGAAGAAGTAATGCAATACCCAATAGTTCAGGCGGTACAGCAAAAAGGGTTTCAGGATGCTGTCATCGGGCAGGCCGTAGACATATATATTGAAGGACGTGCTGAAACTTGACCAGTAATCGAAGGCAATCTGCAAGGCCAGCAGCCAGCCGAGGCGCGGAATGGTCAGGCGGCGTACCATGGCAATCCAGAGAGGCATCAGCAGATAGAACCAGAGCAGGATCACCATGAAGTAGAGCTGATACTTGGCGTTGCCAAAGAACAGGATGGACAGCAGATGCAGAGGATCGGGAAAGTCCACGCCGTAGAGCAGACCGTCATGGTAAAGGTAGAATAATGACCAGGCCAGATAGGGAATCAGTACGGTCTTGAGCCGCCGCTTAGTGAATTTCCAAAAGTTGAAGGGCTCGTTGAGATTCAGATTGTAGAACAGGCCAAAGGCCGAGATGAAAAAGAATATCGGCACGCTGAAGCGGGTGAAGGTCTCAAAGAGCGCCACCAGATGGATATTGGCGGCAGGATTCATGATGTATTGAGAGCCGATATGGATGCCGATAACCCCCATCATGGAGATGCCGCGGATGTATTCAATGGCAGCGAGACGTGGCTTGCGTGGTGGACTTGCGGTTTGCATAAAGATAAAACACCTCGATAAAAAATTAGTACGTACCTATAATAACAAAATTTAATCGATAATGCCATAGGCATTTATTATTGAAGATTCGTCTTAGTTCGTGATAGTTATTTATTTCACAATTGAAAGAAAATTTTATCCAATAGAAGGAATTAGGAATCATATGACGAATTAGTATAAGCAAGGAGGGTGAAAGCAATGAATATTCTCGTTTGTATCAAGCAAGTTCCAGGTTCTAACAAAGTTGAGGTCGATCCGGTAACCGGTGTACTGAAGCGCAATGGGGCGGATGCCAAGATGAATCCATATGACCTTTTTGCGCTGGAAACGGGGCTGCGCCTCAAGGAACAGTATGGCGGTACGGTCAATGTACTGACCATGGGGCCGCCGCCTGCCAAAAAGATATTATATGAAGCATTTGCGATGGGAGCAGACAAGGGGGCTCTCATAACGGATCGCAAATTTGGCGGTGCGGATGTGCTGGCTACGAGTTATACGCTTTCTCAGGGAATCAAGCGCTTTGGTAACTTCGATTTGATTCTCTGCGGACTGCAGACTACAGATGGTGATACGGCCCAGGTCGGTCCGGAGGTTTCCGAACAGCTCGGCATTCCATGTGTCTGCAATGTAAAACAGGTGGAAGGCGTCGAAGATGATTCCATCCTGGTGGATATGGAGATGTCTGAAGATGTGGAACGGCTCAAGGTTTCGTTCCCCTGTCTGTTGACGGTACAGAAGGACATCTATGAACCGCGCCTGCCGTCCTATAAGAAATCCAAGGAAACGGCCAGCCGTGATATTGAAACCTACACGCTGAGCGATATGAGCGATACGGATGAACATCATTATGGACTCAATGGTTCGCCGACTCAGGTGCAGCGCATCTTCCCGCCGGAATCCCACAAGGCCAGAGAGACCTGGCAGGGCAGTGGTGAGGAACTGGCAGACCGCATGTACAGCCTGCTGAAGAGTCAGAAATTTATCGCGTAAAAACTTGGGAGGTTTCATAAATGGGAAAATTAGTTGTACATCAGGATAAGATTCAGGATATCAAGGCGCTTATGGCCATCTGCCCGTTTGGTGCCATGACGGAGAAGGATGGCAAGGTGGAAATCTCGGCAGCCTGCCGTCTCTGCAAGCTCTGCGTGAAGAAGGGCAATGGCGCCATGGAATTTGTGGAGGATGAGGCAAAGCCGCAGATCGACAAGAGCAAATGGCAGGGGATTGCCGTTTATATCGATCATGTGGATGGCCGCATTCACCCGGTTTCCTATGAACTGCTGGGCAAGGCCCGGGAATTGGCGGATAAGATCCATCAGCAGGTCTATGCGCTCTTTATGGGGCATGACATCAGTGCAGGTGCTGAGGAACTGCGCCACTATGGTGTGGACAAGGTCTATGTCTGCGATAAGGAAGCCTTGGGTGAATTCAATATGGAATCCTATGCCAAGGTCTTTGAGCATTTCATCAAGCAGGTGAAGCCGGCTGCCATTCTGGTAGGCGCAACGCCGGTGGGGCGCCAGCTGGCACCGCGTGTTGCCGCTCGCTTCCATACGGGCCTCACGGCTGACTGCACGGTGTTGGATATTCACGAGAACTCCGATCTGGTACAGATCCGCCCGGCTTTTGGCGGCAATATCATGGCGGAAATCCTGACGCCGAACACCCGCCCGCAGATGGCTACGGTTCGTTATAAGATCATGGACGCGCCGGAGCGTAGCGAGGAGGCGCATGGCGTGATAGAAGCTTTTGATGTACCGGAAAAATCCCTGGCTTCCCGGATTGCCGTTTTGGGCATCACCAAGAAACCCAAGGAAAAGAGCATCGAGCATGCCGATGTGCTGGTGGTGGCCGGCCGCGGCATCAAGAAAAAGGAAGATCTGGAACTGGTATATAAATTATCCGAAGCGTTGGGCGGCGATTTTGCCTGCACCCGTCCGCTGATTGAAGCGGGTTGGATGGATGCCAAGCGGCAGATTGGCCTTTCGGGACGTACAGTAAGGCCGAAGCTCATCATCACCTGCGGCGTTTCCGGTGCCATCCAGTTCGTGGCTGGCATGGAACATTCGGAAGAAATCTTCGCAATCAATAGCGATCCCAAGGCATCCATCTTCAAGGTGGCTAACTATGCCGTAGTCGGGGATTTGTACGAGATTATACCGCAGCTGATTGACGAGATTCAGCAGGGGAGGAAGATCGCATGATGGAATACAAACAGATTACCAAAGAAGATTTAGATATTATTGCTGGCTTTATGGATCGAGAACGCCTGCTGTTTGGTGAGGAGATCAATGAGGAATACAGCCATGATGAACTGGCCAGTGAAAAGTCCTATCCGTCATTGGTAGCACGGGTGACTTCCACGGAAGAAGTATCCAAGCTCATGGCCTATGCCAACGAACATCATATCGCAGTGACGCCGCGCGGGGCAGGTACCGGTCTGGTCGGGGCATCCGTAGCCGTGGAACATGGCATCATGATCGATACCACACTGATGAACCACGTACTGGAACTCGATGAGGAAAATCTCACGCTGACCGTGGAACCGGGCGTCCTGCTGATGGAACTGCGTAATTACGTGGAAGAGAGAGGCTTTTACTATCCACCTGATCCGGGTGAGAAATCTGCTACCATCGGTGGCAATATCAGCACCAATGCGGGCGGTATGACGGCTGTGAAATACGGTGTAACCCGTGACTATGTGCGTTCGCTGGAAGTGGTGCTGGCCGATGGCACGATCATGCAGCTTGGCGGCAAGGTGGTCAAGAACAGCTCTGGCTACGACCTCAAGGATATGGTGATTGGTTCGGAAGGCACGCTGGCTTTTGTGACCAAGGCCATCCTGAAGCTGCTGCCACTGCCGAAGAAGAGCGTCAGCCTGCTCGTTCCTTTCCCGACATTGGAACAGGCAATCGGCACGGTGCCGCTGATCATTCAGGCAAAATCTGTACCGACGGCCATTGAGTTCATGGAACGTGAAGTCATCCTCGATGCCGAGGAGTATTTGGGGCGCAAGTTCCCGGACAATCAGGCCGATGCCTATCTGCTGCTGAAATTTGATGGCAATACGATGGAAGAGATCGCTTCCTACTATGACGAAACAGCGCAGATTTGCCTAGATCAAGGGGCTATCGATATCCTGATTGCCGATACGGAAGAGCGCAGCCTGCCGGTCTGGAAGACGCGTGGTGCTTTCCTCGAAGCCATCAAGGCTTCCACGAGCATGATGGATGAGGTGGATGTGGTTGTGCCGCGCAATAAGGTCAATGCGTTTGTGGAGTTTGTCCATCAGCTGCGGCAGGAAATTGGCATCCGCATCAAATCCTTCGGCCATGCCGGCGATGGCAATCTGCATGTCTACATTCTGCGGGATGACCTGCCTGAAGATAAGTGGCAGGATCTCCTGGGCATTGCCATGAACCGCATGTATGCAAAAGCCCATGACCTGCGCGGTCAGGTTTCCGGCGAGCATGGCATCGGTCTTGTGAAGAAGCCCTATCTTAATGAGTCCCTGCCGGAGGCCAGCCTCGTGCTGATGCGGGGCATCAAGAAGGTATTCGATCCCAATAACATCCTGAATCCGCATAAGGTCTGCCAGGCATAAAAGTAAACCTAAGCAAAAAAACTGCCTCTCATAGCGAGAGGCAGTTTTTATTTTATGAACAGATCTTTATGTTGGTTGATGATTTCGCCCATCAGCATCTTGCCCCGCACGTCCGGATGCAGGCCGTCGATACTGAACTGGGTGTCCATGACTTTATGGCTGGCATCGTAGAAATAGGGTTCGAGGTCGATGTGATAGGGCTGGCTGCGAATCCAGGTGTTGACCTGCAGCAGCTTGGCTTCCCATTTCTTGTCGGTGGGTGTATGGAAGGCGAACTGGATATTGCCCGGATTGATGGGCATGAGCGTCAGGAAAATCGGGCGGATATCGTTGGCCTCGCATTTCTGGCGGATGGCATCCAGGTCGTTGATGATGAGATCCGGCTGCATGTTCGTGGCCCGCAGGCTGTTGGTGCCGGTCAGGATGATGAGGTTATACGGTCTGAAGGGCAGCACATCCTGGTCGAAGCGCTGCAAGGTCATGGTGGAGGTATCGCCGCTGCGCCCGAGATTCAGGCAGGGGAAATCGAAGTAGGTCGTGTAACTGTACTCCAAGGCGGCTGGCGAATTGGATACGGCACCGCCGCCATGGGTGATGCTGTCACCGAGGACGGCAACCGGTACCCGCTCGGGCTGTTGCTTGACCACGAAGTGCGCGGTATCGGACCAGGTGCCGACAGGATTACCGGCCTTGTCAATGCCGCGTACCCGCCAGTAGTAATCCCCGGCATAGGGGCGGGGATACTCGTCATAGCAGGCCGTGGCGGAATTGACGATCTTGCGCCAGGCGGCGTCGGCAGTGGGCTGGGTATCGTTTTCGGCTGCGGGGGGATGGATTATGAGTTCCACCTCGTAGCGCTCGATGTTATTGAGCGGAATCCACTGATAGACCGGATAGATGGGCATCTCGAAGTTCGGCATCTGGTCGAACTCATTGAGCAGTGGATGGTCAGGCTGGGGCAGTTCCGGATTGATGTAGAGCTCCTCTGATGGCGAGAATTCGCCGATGGGCTGATGATGGATGTCCAGAGCCCGTACCCGCCAGTAGATGAATTTGCGGTTGGCATATTTCTTGAGGTTTGCCTGCCAGCCGTTGGTGAAGATGAGCTGGGTGCTTTCCAGATGATTGTTCTTGTCCGGGGCGGTGCCGCCTTCCTGGGCTGGCTTACCGGCCAAAAGCTCGACTTCGTAGCAGACTGCGTTGGGGACAGAATGCCAGACCAGGAACGGCATGAGGCTTGCGGGGTGATTTTCGCCGTAATGGCGGATCACACTGGGGCTCACCGGATCTTTGGTATGCAGCGGGTTCAGGATCGGCGCGGATGGCTCTGTGAGCGGGCCGAACATGCCATAGGCAGTTACCCGGTAGTTCATGGGAATAGCACTGCTGGGCACGGCATAGGACGCATTCATGGTATATTCACTGCCCCAGAATTTGGCTTCGGGTTCCCCCTCCACCAACCCGGTGGTGGGAGAGTAGCTTTCTACCTTATAGAAGCAGGGATAGGGCAGGGGATCCCAGGAAAGGACCAGCTGCCCGTCCTGCTCATCAAAGGAGGTCGAAAGCGTCAGGGAACGCAATCCCAGCACATCCGTTTTTTCCGCCACAAAGGCAGATAATATGGTAAAACTTAAAATAATCAGGGTGAATAGCAAAAATTTCTTCATAAATAACACCAACACAAACAGGATTTTCTTTAATTACCTATAATTATAATAATTAGTATAGCATATTTTTGAGGTGATGTGAAAATGAAAAAGCAAGGTCTGGTAATCGTACATACGGGAAATGGCAAAGGAAAGACGACGGCAGCGTTAGGACTCGCTGTCCGCGCCTGGGGCGATGGCTTTCGGGTTTTGATCCTGCAGTTCATCAAGGGGGGATGCACCTATGGTGAACTTAAGACCATTGAAACCTTGAAGAATATCGATGACCGCATCGAGATTGACCAATGTGGTCTGGGCTTTACCAATAAAGGGCCTACGACGAAGGAGGAGCATGAGGCAGCGGCGAAAGAAACCTTGCAGCGCGCCCAGGAAGAGATCCAGAGCGGCAAATGGGACCTGATCATCCTCGACGAGATCAACTATGCCGTGAAATATGAGCTGATTGCGGAAGCGGATATGCTGGAACTTCTGGATCTGCGCCCCGAGGAACTGCATTTGGTCATGACCGGCCGGGATGCATCTGAGTCTCTGATTGAGCGGGCGGATCTGGTCACGGAGATGAAGGAGATCAAACATCCGTATCAAAAAGGCATCAAAGCACAAAAAGGTATCGAATTTTAACACATTGCTTGCAAAATCGCTTGTAAAGTTGTAAACTTGTAACTATATTTCGATTCAATATCTTAGGAGAGTGGAAAGATGATTAGCGATAATGTAAAAAAAGGCGCCACCCGCTGCGCCCACCGTTCCCTGTTCCATGCCAATGGCTATGGCCCGGAGGATTTGAACAAACCTCTGATTGGTATCTGCAATTCCTTTAATGAGATCATTCCCGGCCATATCCATCTGCGGGAAATCGCGGAAGCGGCGAAATTAGGTGTGGCTGCTGCCGGCGGTACGCCAATCGAATTCCCGGCTATCGGTGTCTGCGATGGTATCGCCATGGGGCATACAGGCATGAAGTATTCCCTGGCCAGCCGGGAACTTATCGCTGATTCCGTAGAGGCGGTGACGATGGCTTCCGGCTTCGATGCCCTGATCCTGATCCCAAACTGCGACAAGGTCGTGCCCGGTATGCTGATGGCCGCTGCCCGTCTGAATATCCCGGCTGTAGTCGTATCCGGCGGCCCGATGCTGCCTGGCCGTTATAAGGGCCATGATGTCAGCGTGAGCCAGGCCTTTGAAGCCGCCGGCAAGTTTGCTGCTGGCGACATGAGCGCAGAGGAAATGGCAGATCTCGAGGCAAAATGCTGCCCAGGCTGCGGTTCCTGCGCGGGCCTCTTTACGGCTAACACCATGAATTCGCTGTCGGAAGTACTGGGCATGGCACTGCCGGGCAATGGCACGATTCCGGCTGCTTATACGGGCGCACGCCGCCTGCTGGCCAAGCGCGCCGGTGCGGTGGTCATGGACCTCTTGAAGAACAATATCCGTCCCCGCGATATCCTGACGAAGAAGGCGTTTGAAAACGCTATCACCGTGGATATGGGCATTGGCGGCTCCTCCAATACGGTGCTGCATCTGACGGCGATTGCCCATGAAGCAGGCATCGAGATTCCGGCACCGCTCTTTGATGAGATTTCCCGCCGCACGCCGTATATTGCTAAACTCAGCCCGGCCGGCAAGCATCATATGGTCGACCTCAACGAGGCAGGCGGCATTTCGGCCGTGATGAATGAACTGGCCAAGAAGGATCTGATCCATCTCGATGCCCTGACGGTAACGGGCACCATGGGTGACAGGATCAAGAATACGCCGGTAGAGGATAACAATGTAATCCATTCGGTGGAGGCGCCTTACCGTTCCGAAGGTGGCATTGCCGTGCTCAAGGGTAATCTGGCCCCGGACTATGCTGTCGTCAAGGCATCGGCAGTGGCTGAGGATATGCTGACTTATACGGGCAAGGCCAAGTGCTATGATTCGGAACCGGAAGCCTGCGACGCCATCATGAACGGTGAGATCCATGACGGCGATGTAGTGGTCATTCGCTACGAAGGTCCCAAGGGCGGTCCGGGTATGCAGGAAATGCTCAACCCGACAGCAGTCATCACGGGACGCGGGCTCAAAGTCGGCCTGATCACCGACGGTCGTTTCAGCGGTGCAAGCCAGGGGGCCTGTGTGGGCCATGTTTCCCCCGAAGCGATGGAAGGCGGTCCGATTGCCTTGATTGAAGATGGGGACGAGATTACCATTGACATCCCGAACCGCAAGCTGGAACTGGCGGTCAGCGACGAAGAACTGGCCAAGCGCCGGGCAAACTGGCAGAAACCGGAACCGAAGATCAAACACGGTTATCTGGCCCGCTATGCCCGCATGACGACTTCGGCCAGCACGGGTGCAGTAGTGAAATAAGCGCACAAATTCTAAATATGTACAAAATCCCTTGACATTTGTACATTACAAGCATAGAATAAAGTTACTTTCGTGAAAAAGAAAAGGGGTTTTAGTATGGCAAATGTAAACATTGACTGGTCAAATCTCGGTTTTAGCTATCAACCGATTACCAAACGCTATGTGGCCAATTACAAAGATGGCAAATGGGGCAAAGGTGGTTTGACAGAAGATGCCACGATCGTGCTCAATGAGTGCGCTGGTATTTTACAGTATTGCCAGGAAGTTTTTGAAGGCTTGAAGGCTTATCGTACCAAAGATGGCCGTATCGTTACCTTCCGTCCTGACCTGAATGCAAAGCGCATGGTGGATTCCGCTAAGCGGCTGGTCATGCCGCCGGTTCCGGAAGAGATGTTCATGGAGGCCGTGGATCAGGTTGTCGCTGCCAACAAGGATTGGATTCCTCCCTATGAATCCGGCGGTGCCCTGTACCTGCGTCCGTATCTGTTCGCTACTGGCCCGGTCATCGGCGTCAAGCCGTCCGATGAATATCAGTTCCGTCTCTTCGGTACGCCGGTAGGTTCTTACTTCAAGAACGGCATCAAGCCAATCACCATCTGCGTCAGCGACTTTGACCGCGCTGCTCCGCATGGTACGGGCGATATCAAAGCAGGCCTCAACTACGCCATGAGCCTGCACCCCTATATCGTTGCGCATGAGAATGGGTTCGATGAAAATATGTATCTGGATGCGGCAACCCGTACTTATGTGGAAGAGACCGGTGGTGCCAACTTCCTGTTCGTCACCAAGGACAATGTGATCGTGACGCCGAAGTCCGATTCCATCCTGCCGTCCATCACCCGCCGTTCGCTGGTGGCTCTGGCTGAGAACCTGGGCTACAAGGTCGAGCATCGTCCGGTGAAGTTCACGGAACTGGAAGACTTTGCCGAGGCTGGTCTTTGCGGCACGGCTGCAGTTATCTGCCCGGTGGGCAAGGTCGTGGCCAAGGACAAGACCATCGAGTTCCCGAGCGGCATGCAGGAAATGGGCCCTGTCCTTACCAAGCTCTACAACACGCTGCGTGGTGTGCAGATGGGCACGGTGGAAGCACCGGAAGGCTGGATCCGCGAAATCAAATAAGCCATGGATTAGAGAAGATTTGTCGTATATTAACGGCAAATCTTCTTTTTTTCATATAATTTTTAGAAAAAAGGCGTAAACTTTTACAATAGTTACAAGGAGTTCTTTACAAAGAACGCGAATTTTTCATATAATAGTAGCTAGAGATATAACGGAAGTGTAACACTGGGGAGTTTTGTTTTATGCCAATTGATTTTTCCTTGCCGGTACAATTTCATGGAATACTGTCCACCATCGGTTGGTTCGATGTGTTGGATATCCTGATTGTGGCAGCAATTCTCTATAAAGTTTACGAAATGCTGCAGGATACCCGGGCCATCACATTGGTGAAGGGTATCCTGGTCCTGCTAGCTGTGACCATGGTCTGCAGTTGGTTGGATCTGCATGTGATTTCCTGGCTCCTGCAGAAGGCCGTGACTCTGCTCTTTGTGGCTCTGCCCATCGTCTTCCAGCCGGAACTGCGGCGGGCGCTGGAACATTTGGGACAGGGGCGGTTCCTGGGAACGGCTGCGCTACTCGATGATGAGGAAGCCCGCAATGTCGTCAATGAGATCACCAAGGCGGTGAAGCAGCTTTCGGCAACGAAGACCGGTGCATTGCTGGTTATTGAGCGCAATATGGGACTCAACGATGTCAGCGCTACGGGCATCCAGATCGATGGCCTCATTTCGGAAGAGTTCCTGCTCAATGTCTTTATCGTCAATACGCCTTTGCATGATGGGGCAACGGTTATCCGGGGCAACCGGCTGATAGCAGCGGGGTGTCTGCTGCCGCTGACGGAGAACCGTGCGTTATCTACGGAACTTGGCACCCGTCATCGGGCTGCTATCGGCTTGTCCGAGCAGTGCGATGCGCTGATCGTGGTGGTCAGCGAGGAGACCGGCACGATTTCCGTAGCGGAAAATGGCCATATCATGCGGCATCTGAGTCCGGAATATCTGAAAGAGGTGCTGATGCCTGCCTTTGAAGTGCCGACCACGGGCATCAAAGATATGGTGATGAACTGGAGGAAGAAGAAATGATTTCACGCTTTCGCAGTTTGGTACAACGTAATTTAGCGGCCAAGATTGTCGCCCTTTTGATTGCGGTGATCCTTTGGGGCTATGTGATGAATGACCAGAATCCGTCAACAGAAGGCAGCTTTACGGCGCAGGTGCAGCTCCTGAATGCCCCGGAAGGTTACAAGGTCACGCAGGGAACGGATAAGATCAAGGTTACGGTTCGCGGTGCCCGCTCGCTCTTTGTCAGCAACAGCGACGCCGATTTCCATGCTTATGTGGACCTGCGTGGTGCTGAGGAGGGCAGGAAGGAGTACAAGGTGCGCATGGAAATGCCTGCCGGCTTCGAGCTCGTGGATATGACACCGGCAACGGTGGAGGTCAATCTCGATCCCATCATCACCCGGAAAGTCCGGGCCGATATCAATGTCAATGGTTCTCCGGCCAGCGGCGTCACGGTGGCCAGCGTCAGCCAGGCCAGTGCGGAAGTGCTGGTGGAAGGTCCGGCCTCTTTGGTCACGGAAGTGGACCGGCTGATCGGCTATGTGGGACTTACCAGCAAGAATGATACGGATTTTGCCCTGCAGGTGCCGCTGACGGCTATCAACGCAGAGGGCAAGGAAGTGTCCGGCATTACCATCCAGCCTTCGACCATGTATGTTTCCGTACAGATGGCCCGTGGCCTTACCAAGAAGATTGTCACTATCAAGCCTGTGCCCGGCGATGACCTGCCGGATAATCTGGAGCTCGTGTCCCTGAAGCCGGAACCGCTACAGATCGAGATTGCAGGTTCGGAAAACATCATTGCCAATCTTACATTCGTCCCGACGGAGAAAGTATCGCTGGCTGATGTGCTGAAGAATACCAACAAGACCGTGAAATTGGAACTCCCCTCCGGGGTGACCGTAACCAATCATGATGTGCTGGTGCATATCGCGGTGAAAAGCAAGAAAACAGAAAAAAGTATGGAGTGAAGCTACAAGTGATTCGTATCAAAAATCTGCAGGTGCCTTTTGATGAGAAGGCACCCCTGGAAATGCTTGCAGCCAAACGCTTGCAATTACCACCTCAGGCTGTTGCTGAGGTGGTAATTGTGCGTAAGGCTGTAGATGCCCGCCGCTATCATGGCGCGCCGGTACAGTTCGTCTATATGCTGGACGTCAAAGTCAACATGCCGGAAAAGAATGTGTTGAAAAAATTGCGCAAGGATAAGAATGTGGAAATCCTGCCGCTGAAGAAAACGGCAGCCCTGAACTTCCGTCCGTGTCGGGAAGATGAGTTGCGTCCTGTGGTGATCGGTTTTGGCCCTGCGGGGATGTTTGCTGCCCTGACACTAGCCAAGGCTGGCTGGAATCCCCTGGTACTGGAACGGGGCGGGGATGTGGACAGCCGCAAGGCAGCGATAGAATTGTTCTGGCAGACAGGGACGCTGAATGAAAGATCCAATGTACAGTTTGGCGAGGGCGGGGCAGGTACGTTCTCGGATGGCAAGCTGACCACCCGCATCAGCGATGGACATATACAGGATGTGCTGGCGGCGTTCATCGCAGCAGGAGCCCCGGAAGAGATCCGCTATCTGCATAAGCCGCATATCGGCACGGATCTATTGCAGGGCGTGGTCAAGAATATCCGGCAGGAGATCATCCGTCTGGGTGGCGAAGTTCGTTTTGAGGCACAGGTCACGGATCTGGAAATCGAACAGGGAAGGATGCAGGCGGTCATCGTCAATGGCGAGGAACGCATTCCCTGTCAGGAAGTCTTCATGGGCATCGGCCATTCGGCCCGGGATACTTATCGCATGCTGCTGGGCAAAGGCCTGCAGATGGAAGCCAAGCCTTTTGCCATCGGCGTGCGCATCGAGCATCCGCAGGAATTCATCGATAAAGCCCAGTATGGGGAAGATGCAGGGCATCCGCTGCTGCCGGTAGCCGATTATGCCCTGACATACAAAGATCCCCGGACGGGCCGGGGAGCGTATTCCTTCTGTATGTGTCCGGGCGGGCAGGTAGTCGCAGCCACGTCGCTCAAAGGGCAGGTATGCACCAACGGTATGAGCAACTACAAGCGCGACTCTGGCATTGCCAATAGTGCCTTGCTGGTGCAGGTGGGACCGGATGATTTTGGCCGGGAAGTGCTGGCGGGCATGAACCTGCAGGACAAGCTGGAAAAACTGGCCTTTGAGCTGGGGGGCAGGAACTATCATGCACCAGTGCAGACGGTCGGCGATTTCCTGACGGGTACAGCCGGTTCTACGCAGTTCCTGACCACGCCGACCTATCAGCCGGGCGTGAAAGCTGTGGATCTGCACAAGTGCCTGCCGGCTTTCCTCACGCAGACCTTGGAAGGAGCCCTGCCGCATTTTGATCGGAAAATCAAGGGCTTTGCCCATAAAGGCGCCGTTATGACCGGTGTGGAAGCCAGATCGTCGGCGCCCTGCCGTATCCGCCGAAGCCGGGAAAATATGCAGGCAGAAGGCGTGGCTGGCCTCTATCCCATGGGCGAGGGCGCAGGTTATGCCGGCGGCATCATGAGTGCGGCGGTAGACGGTATGAAGGCAGCATCGGCCTTTCTCACGTATAAAGAACAATAAAATAGAGTAAATCAGGCGAGAGCCTTATGTAACTGACTGGTTATGTAAGGCTCTCTTTTTGTGTCTTTATTTCGATATGCAACCAAATCTGCAATAGGAAAAAATGTAATATTTAAATGCAAATTGCCATATGCGCAGAGTAAATGGAAAATTTTTTAGTTAATGTCTTGTGGGGGGGGGCATATGTGCTAATATAATGGAGTGTGTAAAAATGCAAAGGAGAATTAAGAATGTTCGAAGTTAAACAAACTGAAGAAATGCTCAATAAAACCTTTCGTCTTCCACAGAGTTTGTTGGAGGAACTAACGAAAGTAGCTGAACATGAGCATGTATCGGTTAATAATCTCGTGCGTCAGTGTTGCGAATACGCCCTGGCCAATATGAAGGCTGAAAAGTAAGGGGAAGAAATGACATTGACTGCAACATCAAATAACAACTCCATAAGGCAGAAGGCGAGGCGCTATCTGACACCAGTCCTGTTTTTGACGATGGACTATCTGGCCGTCATTTTGACCGGTCAATTGTCAACGTCAATCTATGACATGTCAATCCACAGGAGCTATCTTTACTTCTGGCTGCCCTTGACCTTCCTGTTGTTCCTGGCCCAGTCCAGGATCTACAACAACATGCAGCCGTTCATCTACACTGTGCGCAGCATATTCTATGGCGTGACCTATGCAATGCTGGCCTGTGTGGCAGCACTCTATTTCTTCACGAATTGGCAGGCACCGCGCTCTTTCTTTGTAATTTTCTGGCTATTGATGCTATTGACAATCTATTTGGAACGCCTTGCAGTCAGCCTGTATCTGAAACACCGCCATCATCTTTATGAGGACGTAATCATGATTGGCGCTGGCAAGACTGCCGAGCGTGCCCTGCATTTCTTCAAGGATGACTTGGGCTATCGTTATAATATCGCCGGCTTCATTGACGATAATCCCATTTCGGATAAGATTCCCAAGCATTATAACCTGTTGGGGACTGTGGATGAAGCAGAGCAGATTATAAAAAACAGCAATGCCAAAACGGTGATCATCACGGCCCCGGGTATGGGACGGGATAAACTCCAGCATCTGATTACTACAGTCCAGCCGCATGTAAGGCATCTGTCCTATGTTCCGGACTTGATTGGCACACCGATGATGGGGGTAGAAGCGCAGGTTTTGTTTGCAGAAGAGATATTGATGCTGCATATGCGCAATAACCTTGCCATGCGACGCAATCGGATTTACAAAAGAACGTTTGACTTGGTTTGCACGCTTGGCGGTGGATTGCTGATTCTGCCGATTATTGTGCTTGTAAGTGTGTTGGTTGCAATCGATAACAAAGGGAATGTAATCTTCGCCCATCATCGTATCGGTAAAGATGGCCGCGAATTCCCCTGTTATAAGTTTCAAACGATGATTCCTAATGCACAGGAAAAACTGGAAGAATATCTGGCCGCTAATCCCGAAGCTAGGAAGGAATGGGAAGAGTCCTTCAAACTGACCAATGATCCCAGAGTTACCAAGTTAGGTGGTTTCCTGCGGAAAACTAGTTTGGATGAACTGCCACAGCTATGGAACGTCATCAAGGGTGATATGAGTCTTGTTGGCCCGCGTCCCATTGTACAAAAAGAAATCGAACGTTACGGGCAGTATTTCCGTGAATATGCCATGGTACTTCCAGGCATCACCGGTATGTGGCAGGCCAGTGGCCGCAGTGACACCACATACGAAGAACGAGTCACCATGGATACATGGTACGTCAGAAACTGGTCCGTATGGCTCGACATCATGTACCTGGCCAAAACCTTCACCGCCGTCCTCTTCGGCAAAGGTGCATACTAAAAAGACTTCCCCTTGAGGGGAAGGGGGACCGCAAGGCGGTGGATGAGGTGGTTTTAAACCTCAAAAATAACTTTAAGGAGCAAATCTCAATGGAAAATAAACCACAACATTTAGAAGAAGACACCATCGACCTCGGCAAATTAGCCAATGTCGCTATTGACCACAAAAAACAGGTAGGAGGCATCATCATTGGTTGCACTCTATTGGCGGCTGGCATCAGTTTCATCCTACCGAAACAGTACGAATCTACAACATTGGTACAGACCAGAAATGCTGGTCAGGATATTAGCGGTGCAGCAGCTATGGCGGCAATGATGGGAGTGAACACAGGTGCCAGCAGTTCTGCTACTAATTATATGGAACTGATGAAATCTCGCCGCGTATTGGAACCCATCATCAACGATATGGAATGGGAAGATGAAAAGAAAAAGCCTGAGGCTGAAGACTTTGCTAAGAAATATCTGGATATCAAGAATACCAAGCAGACGGACCTTATAACCGTTACCGCCAAGGGCAGGACGCCGGAAGAAGCCCAGAAAATCTCCCAGGGCGTAGTAGACAACTTCCTGCTCCTGCAGACGGATATGAACCAGCAAACCCAGAGTCTGCTGGTGAAATTCCTGGAAAAACGTATTGACGAAGCGAAAAAAGATGCGGAAGATGCCAGAACCAAATTCGCTGAATACCAGCAGGAACATAAGATCTATAGCCCGGATGAACAGGCCAAGGCTGCTGTGTCAAAAATGAGTGCCTTTGATGAAGCCATCAGCAACATGCAGGTACAGGAAAAGGCCAACCAGGCAAAACTGGATGCTGTGGGTGCAAAACTGGGAGATATTAGCTCTAGCAGTCAGAATTATAACATCAACGATAATGAGATCGTTATGGGGCTGCGCAAGCAGATTGTAGATGCTCAAGTAAATCTGGTGGGATTAAGGGAACGTTATACGGAAGAACATCCGAGCATCATTTCTGCTAAAGAAAGAATTGATGCCCTGCAAAAGAAATTGGCCAGTGAAGTGAATACCATCGTAGCCTCCAAATACACCACAATGAATTCCACTCAGGCAGGTCTTATCGGTGAACAGGCAAATGCTGAAGTCAGCGTAGCCGTAGCTAAGGCCAGTGAAACGGCCATAAGACAGCGTCGGGAAGAGGAAGAAAAGAAACTGGATGGTTTCCCAAAAGCCGTGCTGGAATATTTGAACCTTCAGCGTGATACCAGCATTAAGGAACAGATATATACCAACCTTATCAAGCAGGCAGAGGATAAAAAGCTGAAAGAAGCCATGGACAGTATGGATATCCAGATTGTCGATGCGGCTAACCTGCCAGATGAAGACAAACCAGCATCGCCTAAAAAAATACTTATCACAGCTATTGGTTTTGTATTAGGTTGTATGTTTGCTTTTTGTTATAGCTTGGTATGCTACAGGCGGGAGGCATGATGTATGAAGATTGCTATAGTTTGTGACTGGTTGGTTACTTATGCTGGTGCAGAACGTGTAGTAGAACAGATATTAAATATTTACCCGGAAGCAGATATTTTTTGTTTGGTAGATTTCTTGCCCGAAGGGCAACGCGATTTCATAAAAAATAAGAAGACGCATACAAGCTTTATCCAAAATTTGCCCGGAGCAAAAAAACATTATCGCAGTTATCTGCCATTAATGCCGTTGGCGATAGAACAATTAGATGTGACAGACTATGATTTGGTCATATCCAGCTCACATTGTGTGGCAAAAGGCATATTAACCGGGCCTAATCAGATACATATTTCCTATGTGCACAGTCCGATTCGTTACGCTTGGGATTTGACGCATCAATATCTTGAAGAGTCAAATCTGAACCACGGTCTTAAAGGCTGGTTGGCAAAAATAATTTTGCACTATATGCGCATGTGGGATACAAGAACGGCCAATGGTGTGGATTACTTCATTGCTAACTCTAAATTTATCGCTAAACGTATAAAGAAGGTATATGGCAGAGAGGCAAAAGTGATTTATCCGCCGGTAGACATTGATGCTTTTGAATACTGTGAGGAAAAAGAAGATTACTATCTGACTGCTTCCCGTTTGGTGCCATATAAAAAAGTGAAGCTGATTGTAGAAGCTTTTAATGAAATGCCGGATAAGAAACTGATAGTAATAGGTGATGGCCCGGACTATGAAAAAATTAAAGCCATTGCCAAAGAAAATATAACCATGATGGGATATCAGACTTTTGAAGTGATGAAAGAAAAAATGCAACATGCCAAGGCATTTGTGTTCGCAGCTGAAGAGGATTTTGGGATTACGCCAGTAGAAGCACAGGCTTGCGGAACTCCAGTGATTGCCTATGGAAAAGGCGGAGCGCTTGAAACTGTAAAAGAAAATGAAACAGGTATTTTCTTTTATAGACAGGATGCAGCTGATATAAGGGAAGCTGTAACAAAGATGAGTGATAATGAAGGAATAAGAGCAGAAAAATGCCGACATAATGCAGAACGGTTCAGTATAGAGAATTTTCGCGTTAATTTTGCTGATTTTGTTTCGGTAAGAAAGTGAACTTTTTACTATAAAATTATAATATGCGTTTAATTATATGAAGTATTTTGTGAATGTTTCTGACGAAAATAACGTTTCTAAAGACTATATAATGTCTATAAACAAAACTGAGAATACTGCAGCTAATAAGCCAATATATAATTGTCAAAATAATCCTCAAACAGTACTTGAAATTTCAAAAACTGAATACGAGCATTGTATAAAAAGATTAGACAGGCTGGATAACAAAGTCTACATCATGTTGACTGTTTGTGCATTTATATTTGTTATGTTAACCGGTGCATTATCGAATATTGAGAAGATAAAAATGCCCAATATGCTTTACGAATGGATAATGCTTGTTATATATGGATTTGCAATCAGTTATGCTTGCTATCGGACAATATCACTAATTTTTAAATTAATCAAAGTATTATCATCTATAAAAATGAATAGGCTTGATAGTGCTGATATTGTTGAATATAATATGGTGCTGGCACATCAAAATCAAGTAGTAAGATATATAACAGGGATTTATGAACGAGCAACTTTTAAAAACAATCAATTGATTGATAAAAAATATAATGAATTGGATGAGTGCGTAAAATTAATAAAAAGGACGATTGTAGCATTGTTAGTAGTTACTATAATTGGTGTATTTGAACCAAAAGCTACTGCCGATACAAAGAAGTTGTCGGAAATCGTAATTATTTTTATTAAATATTTACAGTGGAATGTTTAGGAGGCAATATCATGGCAGATGATAAAAAAAACAATCAGAAGGCAATTAGCAAAGATGATTTATGGGCAAAGGCTGCTGGAGATTCTGCTATAACACGGAAAGATTTGGGAATTACAAAGGCTGGCGATAAATCTGGAATGCAAGCATTAAATGAAGGCTATTCAATAGATATTGGTGATTTGTTGAATTTAGGAGATCAAGATAATACAAAATAAATGACTACATCACATTTTTCTGGCAATGGTGGTAAAAATATATGATATTCTTTAATGGCTTAGCAATGTAAGTAATACGCAAAGAAAATAGAAAATGATATCAAAATATTAGGGAAGATTCTTGGATGATGAATAAAGTTATTATTATGCTATCAACTTATAAGCAGGCAAAATTTGGAGCAAGATTGGCAGAAGTATTGCATAGTATGGATTGTAAAGTTCATTTCTACACAATACAGTATTCGGCATACATGTTTCTAAAAAAACATGGGTTTGATACTACGATAGCTAAAAAGAAAAAAGTTAGATTTGAGAAAATACATAGTGTCAAGTTTAATGATCAAGTGGAAGTGCTATCGAATAGAATGAATTCCGATGAATGCGCGTGCTTATATAATGTCGTATTCGCTGATTTAGAACAAATCGAAAAAAAACAGCCAGTAGACGGTATAATCATATGGAATGGCCTAAATGTGGAACATCGTGCAGCAAGTAATTTTGCAAGACAGTATTATAAGAAGGTCTTATTCTGCGAAGTTTCTAATTTGCCTGGTAAATTATTTGTCGATAAGTTTGGTACAAATGCTAAATCTGAAATATACAATAACATTCAAATACTAGACAGATACAGTGATAATGTAGCTGAGTACAATGATTGGCGAGAAAAATATTTGTTATATAAAGAAAGACAAATAAAAGTTCCGCAGGCGAAAAGTAGATTTACGGACTTGTCTTTTAAGGTTTTGCTGGATGTAATAGGATATTTTTTTGTAACTCATGTTGGATATAATAAAAAATACATATTTAAGAGATTTCTAGGATTGGTTAAGAATTTTGGCAATAATTTTCAGTTTGATAATTATATATATAAAAAACATCAAGATGAATATGTTTTTTTACCGTTGCAAGTAAGTTATGATACGCAAGTGTTAATTAATAGTGATGTTACAGTCGATGATTCGATTAAAATAGCAATTGATCGTGCCCAAAAGTTGAACAAAAAATTAGTGATTAAACCGCATCCACAGGAAAGTGATTATCAAGTCATTAACAAATTACTAGGTTTAAGAAAGAATAGTAACTTTATATTGGTTAATGATAATACTTTCGAGATAATAAAATATGCATATGAAATTATTACAATTAATTCAACAGTTGGTTTAGAGGCAATGATTATGAATAAAAATGTAAAGTTTTTAGGTAGAAGCTTCTATGCAAAGATGAATGGAGAGCAATTGCGAAAATATGTAATGAGCTATTTGATAAATATTGATTTTTTTGATGATAGTGAAATATCAATAAATGATGTTGAAAAATTGCTTAATAGAATGGAGGGTAATATTGAAGGTTCTTATAATTGCTAATAAAAGAAATTATACAGCAGAATTATTTGTGGATACAGAGATAGATTTGTCTTATGCATATAAAAAATGTAATTTTTTAGGAAAAATAATAAAAAGATTATGGCATGCATGTAGCTTGCCAAAATTCGAATGGTTTTATGATTTTACCAAAAAAAACATTGCTGATTATGATTTGATAATAGTGTTTGAATGTACATATCCTCTAGATATTATAAAATATATAGTCAAAGAAAGAAAGAAAAATGCAAAGATTGTATATTGGCTATGGAATAGTGTGGATAAACAGCGAAACACATTGACATATAATGGGAGAAAAGATGTAGAAAAATTATTAAATGTAAACTATCCTGATTTTTTTGTCAGTAGTTTTGACTTGGATGATTGTAGAAAATATGGAATTAAATACAATAATCAAGTTTTAAGAATGTATGATATGCCATCGAGTAATGATATATCTAGAGATGTATTCTTTTGTGGATTGAATAAAAATCGATTACAAGCATTGCTTGATATAGGTAAGGAATTGAAAAAAAATAATATTACCTATGAATTTATTGTTGTGGATGATGCATGTAAAAGTGATGATGAAAATATACTAATTAAAAAGAATGAAATAGAATATATCGACCTTTTACAAAAAGAATGGGGGAGTAAGTGCATTTTAGAAATTGTTCAAGAAGGGCAGAGTGGGTTAACATGGCGTTCAGTAGAAGCAATGTTTTACAAAAAAAAATTAATTACAAATAATGAGAATATTGTAAATGAAAAATTCTATAATTCTAATAACATATTTATAATTAATATAGATAGCTATGCTACATTAAACGAGTTTTTGAATTCCCCTTATGAAAATATAGAAAATGATAAAATCGAGAAGTATACTGTGGATGGGTGGATTGAGAATTTTATGCGTTTATAAAGCAATATTATTGGTGCTAATGTTGCTTGTTATATTTAGAATAAATACTATATATCGAAGAAATCATTTTAGTGAAAATACTGTTGGTTGTTGAAAAGCTTGGAGGTTACTTTGGTGCCTATATTATCTATAATCGTTATAGGTGTACTTCTATATATTATGCTAAGAGAAAATTGTTGGCAAAAGCGTTATGCTGACTTATTTGCAACTGTATGTGTATTACAGTTATGTTGGTTTCAAGGTTATTTTTTTAAGATTGGACAACATGAAGTATCATCGTTATATGGTGTTGCTGGTTACTGCCTTCTAATATATTCGTTTTATCTATTATTTAGTGGGCGTG
Source organism: Pseudoselenomonas ruminantium (assembly GCF_900104055.1). GTDB lineage: Bacteria > Bacillota > Negativicutes > Selenomonadales > Selenomonadaceae > Selenomonas_A > Selenomonas_A ruminantium_C. The sequence goes on along the minus strand of NZ_FNJQ01000001.1, from coordinate 58,481 downwards.
TTTACTTAAAAAAGAATATTCTTATGACGGTAATTGGCTTTATTACTATTATTATATTTGGGATGATTTATGAAAAATTGCTACCATATGATGGACTGTTGATGCCGGAACAAAGTTCGAAAATAAGTTGGGATGGATATGTGGCGGGGAAATGTTTAATGTATCAATATGTTCCAAGTGTTAGTTCTTTTTTGCGTCCACTATGGGAAGTATTTATCTTTGCTTTTGAAGTCCTTATTTTTAAGCAAATATATAGTTTTGAATGGTTTATCTCTCCCTATATGAGAATTGTTGGCTGGTTGAAATATGTGATATATTACGGTTATTTTGAATTTATAGTAAAAAATGTTATTGGCAATCTTACATTCACTTTTGACTTCGCTGCCATATTGCTAGGAGTAAATGAAGAGTCGATTTATACGGATGCTAGGATTCGCGATGGAATTTTTTACACATTGCAAGGGGGAACAAGGGAACCATCCCATTATAATTGCGTTTTATTCAATATTGCCATGCTTATGTTGTTGGGAAATATTTTAAGGAAATTTGCTCAAAAGAGAGGCTGGAATGTACCACAGACATATAGTAATATGACATTCCTTTTATGCTTGGTATTAATGCTTCTTACTGGTGGTTTCTCGTCTGTGTGGTTTTTATTTATTATTGCTTGCTGTACAATACTTCTTCGTATTAGAGAGAATGGCGGTTCAGTCTTTGGTTTTTTTTTGTGCCGCAAATTAATTCTTCTTTCCTTTGTTGGTGTATGCATAATCGTTTCATATGTAATTTCGCAAAATGATTATCTTTATAACCGTTTGATGGATGCACTAGAAGTGATAGAATTTTTAGGTAAAAACAATGGTTTTGTCGGTATTGGTATTATTGGTGGTAATAGCGGTATAGGATCGACTATTGCTCGTTTTGTCAGTATTTACGAAGGCTGGCAGGTGTTCATGGCTAGACCGCTATTAGGTATATCCTGGCACGTTCAGTACATTCATGATTTTTCTATATTTATGTTGATGAATATGGGAATTTTGGGTGTGTATGCTTTGTATAGAATGCTGTCAGTATCACGGGAAAATTTGCGTTATGATGTACTGATTTTAGGATTGATTTTTATGATTGGAGGGTTACCTGTAACGGTAAGTACTGGTGGACTTTGTTTGCATTGGTTACTTTTTTTTGAAGCTACTACTTTTTATATGAATCATTGGGAGGAAAAAGATGTATCAGCCAAAGATATCGATTATCACAGTTGTGTATAACCGAGAAAATAAAATCGAACAATTACTGGCTAGTGTGGTTGAGCAAACTTATAAAAATATTGAATTTATTGTTGTAGATGGTGGCTCAACTGATGGTACGGTGGAGAAGATTAGAAAATATGAATACGGTATAAGTAAATGGATTAGCGAGCCAGACACTGGTATATATAATGCTTTTAATAAAGGATGGAAAATGGCTTCTGGCGATTATGTGGAGTATATAGGCTCGGATGATGCTTTAGCTGGAAAAGATGCTATAGCTAAGATAATTCATCATTTCAGCGATATGCCGGATATTTTAAGTTGTAATGAATACCTTGTATATCCAAAGGTAGGACGGCAAAAAGTTTTTTCTAACCGGGATGCTAGAAATAAGGAAACTTATCAAGGGGGGATGGTTGGGCATGCGGCCATGTTTGTGCGTCGGCAGCTTTTAGAGAAGTATCCTTTTGATGAAAACTACAAGATCGTATCGGATTATAAATTCTTTTTGCAATGTTATTTTGATGAAAACGTACGGATTAAATACGTAGACGATATTGTGGCGTTTTTTGAAGCTGATGCTGGTGGGCTTAGTAGTGATATAACTGCTTGCTGGGATGAGGATGAACGAGTTTATAGGGAGTTAAATCTAAATTTTAATGATTGTAGGCGAAGTGAACTGGCACGTCCATTATATAAGAGAGTTTTGGTTGGTATTACTGATGTTTTTGGTGTTACGGATAAAATTCGTAAGTGGAAAAATTATTATATTAGTTGTAAAAAACATACCTGTACAAATCGAATTTGTCGTTGGTGTGGCAGGGGCGAAGGACGGTTAAAATGACTAAGTCGCTTATGAAGAAAATTGTTATACTAGGGCAAAGAGCGGAAGCTATACCTGCTGTAAATGGAGGGGCAGTGGCGACGCTTATGGAAATGTTGATTGCAGAAAATGAAAGTCAGAAAAAATTGGATTTGACGATTATTTGCTGTGATGATGAAAAAGCTCGTCAAAAGGCAAGAGATTATCCTTATACGAAGTTTATTTTTCTGAGAGAAAGTTCAACAGCAAAGGTTATATATCGTTTATTGAAGTATGGGAATAAGATTTTTCCATTGTTGTCAAGGATAATGAAAAGTAGCTATTTGTGGCAGGCATATTGTCTACTGAAAACTATGGCAGATGTTGAATGGCTAGTAGTGGAAGAAGACTGTCAAGTAACAGGATATTATAAATTTAGTGATTTGCCCATGTCGGTTGCATATCACAGTCATCTCCATGAAATTCCGCAGACTAGACCCTTATATGACAGGATTATAGTGGTGAGCCAGTTTTGTCAAAATCCTTGGCTTAGTTACTATGATGAAAAAGATATAAAGATATGTTACAATGCTATAGATTTGAATCTTTTTACTAGAATGATTTCTAATGATATTAAGCTTAAATTGCGTGCCGAGCTTGGTTTTGGCTCAAAGGATATTATTGTATTGTATGTAGGCCGCATACTGGCTGTTAAAGGAGTCAGGGAATTGGTAAAAGCTGTAGCAGCTATAAATGATGAGAGTATAAAACTACTGTTGGTGGGTGGTACCGGCTTTGCTGAGGCACAGAAAAATACCTACGAGTTGCAAATAGATGAAATGATAGCAGAAAATAAACACAAGATGATACATATTGGTTATATGTCAAATGATAAATTGTGGCAATACTATCAATTGGCAGATATACAGTGCATACCTTCTCTTTGGGAAGAGGCAGCAGGATTAGTGGCAATTGAGGGCATGGCATCAGGTTTGCCACTTATTGTAACACAGTCAGGAGGCATGACAGAATATGTTTCCGAGGAGTGTGCTGTGATTATAGAGCGGAATGAAAATTTAATTAATAATCTTCGGCAAGAGATTATTAAATTAGCTTATAATCCACAGAAAAGAAAGGTTATGGGAGAAAAAAGCTTTAATAGGGCAAAAAGATTCACACAGAAACAGTATTATGAAAACTTTATAAGTGCAATAAGCTAATAATACATGTTTAAATGTTGAATAGGCTGGTATAGGAGGTGGAATTTTAATGTTTGTCGTAGATGTGATTAGATGGGCTATAGATAAGTTGTGGAATAACTTTGTATTTTATAGTAGGAAAGTTGTTGTGGGGCAAAATGTGAAAATACGTGGCAGAATAAATGTATGTGGAGAAGGAGAAATATTCCTCGCTGATGATATAACAATAAATTCGAATATTCGTTATAATGCTATTGGTGGACAATCAGGATGTACTTTTAATGTGCGATCAGGTGCGCAGATTATTATTGGTCGTGGTACTGGAATCTCCAATACGACTTTTTGTTCATGGCAAAAAATAGAGTTGGGAGAAGATGTATACATTGGGGGAGATTGCCGTATATATGATACGGATTTTCACTCCCTACGAAAGGATAATCGTGTAAGATTACCCGATGTGCATGTAAAATCAAAGTCGGTACACATCAAAGACGGAGCTTGGCTAGGAGCTAGTGTTATAGTCTTAAAGGGGGTTACTATTGGTGAAAACAGCGTAGTAGGGGCTGGTTCTGTGGTCACCAAGGATATACCGCCTAATCAGATATGGGCTGGAAATCCTGCACGTTACATTAAGGATATTCCTACAAGTGAGTAGCAGAGGAAATTTATGAGATTAGATACTTCAAATAACAGAAGTAAAAACTTAAAGAAAAATATTATTTATTCCGTTGGACTTAAGGCGTTAGGTGTGCTCCTGTCTTTTATGCTTTTACCATTGACAGTGCATTATCTATCTGAAGTTGAGTATGGTATTTGGGTGACATTATTTTCAGTGATGAATTGGATAAATATGTTGGATATGGGCATTGGATTAGGATTGCGGAATAAGCTGGCAGAAGCGGTCGCTCGTGAAGATTTGCTGGAAATACGTGCTTATATATCAACAGGTGTGTGGACCATGATGTGTTTAGGTACAATTTTCTTTGTAGTTTTTCATATTGTGATGTCTACTGTTAATATGCAAAAACTGTTTAATACTACAGCTGTAACAGAACAGGTATTATACGAAGTCACCTATTGGACTGGTATTTTTGTTATTTTGGCTTTTGTGTTATCTGTTATCAATCAAATTTACTATGCCTATCAAAAAGCCGCAATGGTAGGAGGGATAGGCATAGTGCATAGTCTGGTTATGCTAGTTGTAGTTTATTATCTGACATTGCAACCTAGTCATAGACTAATCTACTTTGTATTTGCCTTTGGTGTTGCTATGATATCTTCAAGACTCGCCTTTATTGGCTATTTTTTTCATTGCCAATGGAAAGTGTTCCCATGGTTAAAATATTTTCAGTTTAACAAGGTGCGTAGCATCAGTAACTTAGGAATTAAATTTTTTATCATTCAGATATGCTGTATCTTTGGGTTTACGTTTAATAATCTGTTGATAACTGAATTTTTGGGGCCAGAGTATGTACGAACCTTTGATATTATATCTAAAGTGATGGGGTTTTCTTTTGTCCTACAAAATTTGGCTATGACACCTTTGTGGTCAGCATATACCGAAGCGTATGTGCGGCATGATTATTTGTGGATAGGTAGAGTTTTTCGTAAAAGTTTATACTTAACTGTAGGAATTATAATGGGATTTTTAGTGGTAGCACTATTTATTGATCAGGTAATTTATTTGTGGATGCACATTCGTTTAGAATACAGTAATCTTTTGCTGGGATTGATTGGTTTTTACTATGTGGAGATAATGTTTTGCAATGTTTCATGTATGTTATTAAATGGCATTGGTGATATTAATATTCAGATGTTGACATGGATATTGACAGCAGTTTCTGTAATTCCTTTTACCTATTATTGGTCGTTAATGGCAAATATGGGACTAGAAGGGATTGCTTTAGGGATGACTTTGTCACTTGTTTGGTTGGATGTTATATTACCATTGCAAATTTTTAAAATATTTAGAAAATGGAATGATAAAATGTTAGTTGAATTAGGTGAAGAATAGATTATAGATTGGCTGGTGGTTAATATGAAGCCACTGAGAGATGATGAAGGGAGACTTAGAAAGAAAAATGAATCAAGTAGAATTAGGTGATTTTGTTGTTGGCGGTGGTGAGAAGCTGATGCTTTTGGCTGGGCCTTGTGTGCTTGAGGGGCTGGATCGCTGCCTTTTGATTGGGCGTACCATTAAGGAAATCTGTGAGCGGCTTGATATCAATTATGTATTCAAGGCTTCTTTTGACAAGGCCAATCGTTCTTCTTATCACAGTTTCCGCGGGCCGGGGCTGAAGAAGGGGCTGGAGATGCTCAAGACCATCAAAGAGGAACTGGGCGTGCCGGTGGTAACGGATATTCATGAGACTTCCCAGGCTAAGCCCGTGGCGGAAGTGGCGGATATCCTGCAGATTCCGGCGTTCCTTTGCCGTCAGACGGATCTTCTCCATGCGGCTGCCCAGACGGGGCGTGTGGTCAATGTGAAGAAGGGACAGTTCCTGGCGCCGGAGGATATGCGCAATGTGGTGGACAAGCTCCATGAAAGCGGCTGTGACCAGATCATGCTGACGGAGCGCGGCGCCTCCTTTGGTTATCATAACCTCGTGGTGGATATGCGTTCCCTGCCCATCATGCGTTCCTTTGGTTATCCGGTCGTGATGGACGGCACTCATTCCGTACAGCTGCCGGGGGGCAATGGCACGACGTCTGCGGGCAACCGTGAGTATGTGGAATACCTCGTGCGGGCCGCTGTGGGCGTGGGCATCGATGCCCTGTTCCTGGAAGTGCATGACAATCCGGAAGAGGCACTGTCCGATGGGGCTAATATGGTTTACCTGGACAAGCTGGAAGACCTGCTGAAGGATGCCGTGGCCATTCATGAAATCGTGCGCCATAAAGCGAAATAATTGCGATTGGCTTAGTTGTAAGTTGAGGGGATAAGATTGGTAGAACAGATCAAAAAGGCAGCGCTGGACACTCTGGCCATTGAGGCAGCAGCTGTTGATAAACTGAAGAGCCGTATCGATGCGGAATTCGTAGCGGCGGTGCAGTGCATCCTGGAGTGCGAGGCCCGCGTAGTGGTGACCGGCATGGGCAAGTCCGGCCATATCGGCCGCAAGATGGCGGCTACCTTTGCCAGCACGGGCACGCCGTCCTTCTTTATGCATCCTGGCGAGGCCTTCCACGGGGATTTGGGCATGGTCACGGAAAACGATGTGGTCATTGCCATCTCCAACAGCGGCGAGTCCACGGAAGTGGTCAACATCCTGCCCATCATCCACCGCATTGGTGCGAAGATCATCGCCATGTGCGGCCGCCGGGATTCCCAACTGGGGCAGAACAGCGATTACTTCGTGGATATCGGCGTGGAGAAGGAGGCCTGTCCTTTAGGTTTGGCACCTACGGCCAGCACCACGGCAACGCTGGCCATGGGGGATGCCATGGCCATTGCCCTGATGAGCGTCCGGGACTTCACGAGCCAGGACTTTGCCCTGTTCCATCCGGGTGGGGCTTTGGGCAGAAAACTTCTGCTCACGGTCAAGAATGTCATGCATACCGGGGACGAAAACCCCATTGTGCATAAGGACAAGACGGCCAAGGATGCCCTCTTCATCATGACGGATAAGGGCTTGGGCGCTGCATCCGTAGTGGATGACAGCGGCAAGCTGGTGGGTATCATCACCGATGGTATCATCCGCCGTGCTTTGGCCAAGGATTACAAATTCCTGGATGAGGCTGTGGGCAATATCATGTTCGGCACGCCGCTGACCATCAAGCAGGAGGCCATGGCGTCCTCGGCCCTGTCGGTTATGGAAAAGCACAAACCCCGCCCGGTTACGGTATTGCCGGTTATTGACGAAAATAAAATTCCTGTGGGTATTATTCATTTAACTGACCTTTTACGTCAAGGCGTGGTATGATTGTTTTTTTTGAGGAGGAAAATAAGAAAGTGAAAAAAGCAATAATTACCGGTGTGACCGGGCAGGATGGTTCTTATTTGGCAGAGTTTTTGTTGGATAAGGGTTATGAGTTACATGGCATAATCCGTCGTTCTTCAGTGGATTATCGTGAGCGAATAGCCCATTTGGAGGGCAGACCGAATTTCCATCTGCACTATGGTGATATGGGCGATTCCATGGGCCTGATGGCTGTCATCAGCACAGTACGCCCAGATGAAATCTATAATTTGGCGGCACAGAGTCACGTACAGGTTTCCTTTGATGCACCAGAGTTTACGGCAGATGTGGACGCTACGGGTGTTTTGCGTATTCTGGAGGCTGTCCGTCTGTGCGGTCTTAAGGATACCTGCCGTATTTATCAGGCTTCCACGTCGGAGCTTTATGGCAAGGTGGAGGAAGTTCCTCAGAATGAGAATACGCCGTTCCACCCCTATTCTCCTTATGCGGTGGCCAAGCAGTATGGTTTCTGGATTACGAAGGAGTACCGTGAAGCTTATAACATGTTCTGTTGCTCCGGTATTCTCTTCAACCATGAATCGGAGCGCCGTGGCGAGACCTTTGTTACGCGTAAGATTACGTTGGCAGCTGCCCGCATTGCCCAGGGCAAGCAGGAAAAACTGTATATTGGCAACCTCGACAGTCTGCGCGATTGGGGGTATGCCAAGGATTATGTGGAGTGCATGTGGCTGATTCTGCAGCATGACAAACCGGAGGATTTCGTCATTGCAACGGGCGTGCAGCACTCAGTTCGTGAGTTCTGTCGGCTGGCCTTCCATCATGCCGGTATTGAGCTGGAGTTCAAAGGCGAAGGTATGGAGGAAAAAGGCATCGATAAGGCTACGGGTAAAGTGGTAGTTGAAGTAAGCTCGGACTTCTATCGTCCAACGGATGTCGTGAATCTTTTGGGGGATCCCACCAAGGCGAAGAAAGAACTTGGTTGGAATCCGACGAAGACGACTTTTGAGCAGCTGGTGGAAATCATGGTGAAACATGATATGGAAAAGGTTGCTGCTGAGCGCTTGAAGGAGCATGTGAATTTGGCAGAATTCCTGGAAAAGGGTATTGTAAAATGATGGAAAATCTGCATATTGTTCTATTATCCGGTGGCTCCGGCAAACGCCTATGGCCGTTGTCTAATGATATTCGCTCCAAGCAGTTTATCCCGTTGTTTCCGCAGGTAGATGGAGAGTATATCTCCATGGCCCAGCGAGTATTTCGGCAAATTCGCAGGGTGGACAAGTCAGCGGATATCACAGTGGCTACGTCCAAGTCTCAGGTGTCTACGCTGAAGAATCAGCTAGGGGATCATGTGGATATTTCCGTGGAGCCCTGTCGCCGGGATACATTTCCTGCTATTGTGTTGGTGAGTGCTTACCTTCATGATGTGAAAGGTGTGGGAATGGATGAGGCTGTGGCTGTATGTCCTGTTGATCCTTATGTGTCCACGGATTATTACAAGTCCGTGCAGCGATTGACTGAATTGGCGGCGCAAGGCACGGCTGACCTGATGCTGATGGGCATTGAGCCCACATATCCCAGTGAGAAATACGGCTATATTATGCCGGTTTCCAAGGACGAAATCAGCAAGGTGGCTTCCTTTAAAGAAAAGCCTACGGCAGCTAAAGCCGCTGCGTATATCGAAAAGGGTGCTTTGTGGAACAGCGGTGTCTTTGCCTATCGGTTGGGGTATGTACTGGAAAAAGCCCATGAACTTCTTGATTTCCAAGGCTATGAAGATCTATACGAGAACTATGGCAATCTGACGAAAATCAGCTTTGACTATGCTGTTGTCGAAAAGGAGTCCAGCATTGGCGTTCTGCGCTACGCCGGGGAGTGGAAAGACTTGGGTACCTGGAATACCCTGACGGAAATCATGCATGAGCCTTTCATTGGTGATGTGACAATGGATGATAGCTGCCGGGATACTCATGTGGTCAACGAGATGGATGTACCCATTCTCGTTATGGGAGCACAGAATTTGGTAGTGGCTGCCAGCCCAGAGGGGATTTTGGTTTCTGATAAGGATGCTTCCAGCTATATCAAGCCCTATGTGGAAAATCTTACCCAGCAGGTGATGTTTGCTGAAAAATCCTGGGGCAGCTTTCAGATTATAGACGTGGAAGACGAAAGTCTCACCATAAAGGTAACGCTTAATGCGGGGCATGGTATGAACTACCATAGCCATGAGCATCGTCGGGAGATCTGGAATATTGTCAGTGGTGAAGGCACAGTGCTGCTGGATGGGCAGGAGCGTATGGTCAAGGCCGGAGATATTGTGGAACTGCCTGTAGGCTCCAAGCATAAGATCACAGCCAAAAGCCGTATGACTATTATGGAAGTGCAGATAGGCGAGGCCATATCCAAAGCAGATAAAATTAAGTGGGAATAAAGAGGCGTATAGTAATGATGGAAAAAAATGCAAAGATCTATGTGGCTGGCCATCGCGGCATGGTGGGCTCAGCCATTGTGCGGGAACTTGAACGGCAGGGGTATACGAATATCATCACCCGTACACATAAAGAGCTGGATCTGATTGATCAGGTAGCTGTCAATGAATTTTTTGCTCAGGAAAAGCCGGAGTATGTATTCCTGGCAGCGGCCAAGGTTGGCGGCATTGTGGCTAATAGTGAGGCTCTGGCAGATTTCATGTATGACAATATGATGCTGGAGATGAATGTGATCCATGCAGCATGGCAGAATGGCTGCAAGAAGCTGGAGTTTCTTGGTTCCAGCTGTATCTATCCCCGTTTGGCTCCTCAGCCTATGAAGGAATCTTGCCTGCTGACTTCGGAACTGGAGAAAACCAATGAGGCTTATGCCTTAGCTAAGATTTCCGGGCTTAAGTACTGTGAGTTCCTGAACAAACAGTATGGTACGGATTATATTTCCGTAATGCCCACCAATCTCTATGGGCCCAATGATAACTATCATCCTACGCACAGTCATGTACTGCCAGCGCTTATCCGTCGCTTCCATGAAGCCAAGGAACAGGGGCTTACCAAGGTGACCTGCTGGGGGGATGGCTCACCTTTGCGTGAATTCCTCTATGTTGATGATTTGGCCAATCTTTGCGTGTTCCTGATGAACAACTATAGCGGCGATGAAACCGTCAATGCGGGTACGGGTAAGGAACTCACCATCAAGGAACTCACTGAACTGGTGGCAGAGGTTATCGGCTACGAAGGAGAAATCACCTGGGACAGCAGCAAGCCCAATGGTACGCCCCGTAAGCTCCTCGATGTGTCCAAGGCTGAGAAGTTGGGCTGGACTTACAAGACGGAGTTAAAGGATGGCATTAAACTGGCCTATGAGGATTTCTTGAATAATCCCATGCGGGCAGAGCGTTGACAAGGTAAGGAATGAACTAATGAGTTATTGCACAGAGGCCTTTGGTGCCTATGATATTCGCGGGATTTATCCGCAGACGCTAAATGAGGAGATTGCCTATCGTATTGGCAGATTTTTCCCTGGCCTGTTCGGGACAAAGAAAGTGGTTGTCGGCAATGATATCCGTTTGTCTGGCCCAGCGTTGAAGGAGGCTTTGATTAAGGGCCTGATGGAGTCTGGCTGTGATGTGTTGGATATCGGCCAGTGTGGCACAGAGATGATTTACTTTGCCACGGCTCATCTGAAGTTAGACGGTGGGATTATGATTACCGCCAGCCATAATCCGAAAGAGTACAACGGCATGAAGTTTGTGCGGCAGGAAGCCAGACCGATTTCCGGAGATACCGGCTTGCGGGATTTGGAGGCAAAGGTAGCTGAGGGTGATTTGCCTGCTATGGTTGGTAATGTTGGCAAAGTGGAAAAGTTGGATATTGCTGAAGATTATGTCAAGCATATCCTGTCCTACGTGGATGTGGCCCAGTTGAAGTCATTGAAGGTAGTTGTCAATGCTGGCAATGGTGCGGCAGGACCTATCCTTGATGTGATGGAGAAGTATCTGCCCTTTGAGATGGTGAAGGTTCATCATCAGCCGGATGGTAATTTCCCCAACGGCGTACCGAATCCACTGCTGCCTGAAAATCGTGAGGCTACGGCGAAAGCTGTCCGTGAATCTGGGGCTGATGCCGGTGTTGCCTGGGATGGAGATTTTGACCGCTGTTTCATGTTTGACGAACAGGGGAACTTTATCGAAGGTTATTATATGGTAGGTTTTTTGGCCCAGGCGTTCCTGCAGAAGAATGCAGGAGAAAAGATTATCTATGATCCACGCCTTACCTGGAATACGGAAGAGCTGGTGCAGGAAAATGGCGGCGTGCCGGTGATGTCAAAGAGCGGGCATGCGTTTATCAAGGAAAAGATGCGGGCAGAAAATGCCATTTATGGTGGCGAAATGAGCGCTCATCATTATTTCCGGGACTTTTCTTACTGTGACAGTGGTATGATTCCGTGGTTGCTTGTGCTGGAACTGATCTCTAAGTCCGGAAAATCTTTATCTGAACTGATGAAGGAGCGTATGGAACAGTATCCCTGCTCTGGTGAAATCAATAGCAAGGTAAGGGATGCCGATGAGATATTAGCCCTTATAGAAGCAGAATACGGCTCCCAAGGCAAAGTCTTGAAAATAGATGGCTTGTCAGTGGAATTTGATAAATGGCGCTTTAATTTGCGTAAGTCTAATACAGAACCGGTGATTCGTCTGAATGTAGAGTCGCGACATGATGATGCTTTGATGAAGCAGAAGACTGAAGAATTGCTGAGAAAAATCCGGTCATAAAAGTAGGCGCTATGATGACATGAACAGGCTGGCTCCTGTATTGTTCTCTTTAAGGAAATATAATTTATGATTGATATCGATAAAAAATTACTCGAATGGCGTGAACTGCACGGGTATAAACAGCAACAGGTTGCAGATGCCCTTGGTGTTAGTCGTGCAACATATGCGAATTATGAATGTGGCAGGCGTTCTCCTGATATAAAGGGATTGATCCGGTTAGCGGAGTTCTATGGGATTTCGCTCGATGAGCTGGTCGGTTATGATAATAATGGCTCAGAGGGTACCTCTTTGGCACCGCAGGACAAGCAGCTGTTAAAGCAATACAGACGATTGACGGACGAAGGCCGGGAGCGAATCAGCAATCAGATTGAATGCGAACTGCGGATTGATGCGGAGGCTGCTGCCAAACGTCGCGAAAAGCAAAGGCAGGGGATAGAAGCTGCTCAAAAGGCTGGTGTCCAGTATGGCCGGCCTAAGGTTGCACTTCCCCAAAATTGGAATACGGTCTATGCTCAATGGAAAGCGCAGGATATAACTGCGGATGAGGCGGCTGTGAAATTAGGGATATCAAAGGCTACATTATATAGGATGGTAAAGAGAGTGAAGCAAAATTAATCAGCTGTGGTAATGCTATATTGGTATAAGTTGGTTTTTGCGTTATAATAAAGGCGTTATATTTTTTACGCTGGAGTTGATTCCTAATGAAAATAAATAAATCCGCTTGTCCCTATGATTGCCCGGATTGTTGCGGGTTATTGATCACGACGGAGAATGGACGAGCAATCAAAGTCGAGGGTGATCCGGCGCATCCGTTTACCCGCGGTACGCTTTGTCCGAAGATGGCCCATTATGAGCGGACGGTCCATTCGCCCAAACGCTTACTGACACCTTTAAAGCGCATGGGCGCAAAGGGAGAGGGAAAGTTTGTCTCTATCAGCTGGCAGGAGGCTGTCGCTGAGATTGCCAGCCGTTGGCGGGAAATCATTGATCGATATGGGGCGGAGGCAATTCTGCCTTATTCCTATGCCGGGACAATGGGAACCATCCAATACAGTGCCGGTCATGCCCTGTTCTATGCCCTGGGCGCTTCGAGCCTTGACCGTACGATTTGTGCTCCGGCCAAGGCAGAGGGTTATCGCTCCCTGATGGGGGGGACTTTGCCGACAGCTCCTCAGGAAGCACAGAAAAGTGACTATATCATCCTTTGGAGTATCAGCATGCTGGCCACGGATATCCATTTCAAGCACGATGTGGATATCGCCCGGAAAAACGGGGCTAAAATCGTCTGTGTGGATACCTATGAAACGAAAACAGCTCAATATGCCGATGAATTCATCTGCGTGAAGCCCGGTTCGGATGGTGCGCTGGCTTTGGGGATGCTGCATGTGCTGGCGCGGGAAAATCTGGCGGATGAAGATTTCATTGCCCGTTATGTGCAGGGCTGGCAGGAACTGGAAGCAAAAGTCCTGCCACAGTATCCGCCAGAAAAAGTGGCGGCTATAACAGGGCTGGATGCAGAGAGGATAGAGACTTTCGCCCGGGCTTTTGCTGCGGCCAAAGCTCCCTTTATCCGGTTGGGCAGCGGCCAGTCCCGCTATGGCAACGGAGCGATGACTTCCCGGCTCATTACCTGCCTGCCGGCGGTGGTGGGGGCTTATGCCAAGGACGGAGGCGGGTTGCTGACCTCCTCCTCCGGCAGTCATGCCTTTGATAAGGACATCATCCGCCGCCCGGATATGGAAAAGAAGGATGTTCGTCATATCAATATGATCAAGCTGGGAGATGTGCTGACGGACAGCTCCCTGCAGCCGCCGGTGAAGAGCCTGTTTGTCTATTCTTCTAATCCCGCCTGTACGGCACCGGATCAGAACAAGGTGTTGGCGGGGCTTAAGCGGGAAGATTTGTTCACGGTGGTGCATGAGCGCTTTATGACGGATACAGCGCTTTATGCCGATATTGTACTGCCGGCTACGACTTCGCTGGAGCATGAGGATATCTACTATTCTTATGGACAGTATGTGATCCAGCGTGCCAAGCCGGTTATTCCCGCTGTGGGGGAGAGCAGATCCAATTGGCAGGTGGCACAGTTATTGGCAGAAGCTATGGGGCTGGAGGATGCTTTTTTCCAGCAGAGCGAAACGGAGCTGGTCGAAAAGTTTATCGCCAGCACGGATAAAGCCTGGCCGCTGCCTGTGGATAAAGACAACCTGGCTCAGGGAGAACCGGTGGAACTGCCTCTGCCCGAGAATTACAAACTGGCTTTCAAGACGCCTTCGGGGAAGATTGAAATCCTGAATCCGGCGCTCGATATGCAGCTGCCGGATTATCTGCCGCCGCATCTGGCAGAGGATAAGGAAGAGTTTATCCTGATCAATAGTCCCGATCCCCGGATTTTGGATAGTTCCTTCAACGAACGCGAGGAATTGACCAGGGGCAATATCATGGTCCTGATGATGAACCCTGCCGATGGGCAGAGCCGTCATATCCTGGATGGTGACACGGTGATTGCGGAAAATACGCAGGGGCAGGCGGAATTTACAGTCAAACTGTCCGAGCGGGTGCAAGCGGGGACTGTGGTCAGTGAAGGCATCTGGTGGCGGGAACATACAGCTGCGGGCAATACGAATCTGCTGACACACCAGCGGACGACCGATAGGGCGGACGGCAGTACGTTCTATGATGTCAGAGTAAATCTAAGAAAAAAAGTCCAATAAAAAATACAATAAATTGCTTACAAGGGTTGCATTTAAGTGACAGGCAGGCTATAATGTTAACAAAGCAGACGAGAGCTGCTCAAGGACAAATGAATACATTGCCTTTTTAAAATGCGTACTGCGATGCGCATAAGGGGACCCTGTCATATAGCTAGTAGTATAACTATAACCTGAAGTAAAGCGGGAGCTTTCTTATGCATACGCATAGGAAGCTCCCTTTTTTGATACTTGATTATCGATATGCGGGCAATTTTGCAAAGACAATGATTTCTCTCTTGAAAGTTTATGCAACTTTAATGTATAATTATTTATGTCAACCTGTTAAGGAGTGAATGACTTGGAGAAAAACAATGTATCCCTGCGGGGAAAGAATGTTTTGGGCCTGGAGGATTTCAGCCCGGAAGAAATTCGCTTGGTGCTTGAAACCGCCAAGGAAATGAAGAACATCATTCATCGGGATATCAAGAAGGTACCAACCCTGCGCGGTAAATCCATTGTTACCCTGTTCTATGAACCCAGCACCCGTACCCGTACTTCCTTCGAGCTGGCGGGCAAATACCTCGGGGCTGACGTGGTCAACATCACGGCAGGTTCCAGCAGCATCGTCAAAGGCGAAAGCCTTAGAGATACGCTCTACACCATCGAGGCTATGGGCGTGGATGCTATCGTTATGCGCCACAAGGCAGAGGGCGCGGCGGAATACGCTTCCCGCGTGGTCAGCCCAGTAATCCTCAACGCCGGTGACGGTGCGCATGCGCATCCGTCCCAGGGGCTCCTGAACCTCTTCACGATCCAGGAGCATAAGGGCCATCTGGAAGGCCTGAAGGTAGCCATCATCGGTGATGTGCTGCACAGCCGTGTGGCCCGCTCCGATATCTACGGCATGCGCAAGATGGGCATGGAAGTGCATATCGCCGGCCCCAAGACCTTGTTGCCGCGCTTCCTCTATGAAGAGCCGGGCATCGTGGTGCATGAGCGCATTGAAGATGCCATCGCTAACGCCGATGTCATCGAAGTGCTGCGCATCCAGCTCGAGCGCATGAAGGGCGGCCTGTTCCCGACGACAAGAGAATACGCTCGTATCTTCGGTCTTAACGATACGCGCCTGAAACTGGCCAAGGATGATGTGCTGATCCTGCATCCGGGCCCCATGAACAAGGGCTGGGAAATCTCGCCCTTCACGGCTTACGGTCAGAATTCGGCCATTCAGGAAGAAGTACAGAACGGCGTAGCTGTGCGCATGGCGCTCTTTACCTTGGTGCTGACGGGAGGAAAACAGGCATGAAAATTTTGCTCAAAGGCGGACGTGTAATCAATCCGGAAACGAAATTCGATGAAGTGGCAGATGTGCTGGTAGAAGATGGCAAGATTGCTCAGATTGCCAATGGCATAAAGGATGCGGCAGATGAAGTGCTCGATGTTACGGGCAAGGTAGTAACGCCGGGGCTTATTGACCTGCATGTGCATCTCAGAGAACCTGGTCAGGAGGCCAAAGAGGATTTTGCTTCCGGCTCCAAGGCGGCAGCCGCTGGCGGTTTTACCACCATCTGCACCATGCCCAATACCAAACCGGTTGTGGATACGGCAGCCCTCGTGCGTAGCCTCAGAATGCGCGCACAGGAAGCCGCCTGTGTCAATGTGGAAATCATCGGCGCGGTGACGAAGGGACAGGAAGGCAAGGAACTGGCCGAAATGGGCGATATGCTTGAAGCCGGTGCCGTAGCCTTCTCGGATGACGGACATTTTGATGCTAATGCCAAGGTGATGCTCAATGCTTATGATTATCTCCATACATTTGACAAGGTAATCATCAATCATGAGGAAGAAACGACGCTGGTAGAAGAGGGTGTGATGAACGAAGGTCATCGCAGCGCCATGCTGGGCCTTAAAGGTCGTCCATCCGTAGCGGAGGATATCGCCGTAGCCAGGGATGTGCTGTTGGCGGAATATGCCGGTGCTCGCGTCCACGTAGCCCATATCAGTACGGCCCGTTCCGTTGACATCGTGCGTCAGGCCAAGAAACGTGGCGTCAAGGTAACCGCTGAAGCTACGCCGCAGCACCTGACCATGACGGAAGAGTGTGTCAACCTCTTTGACACCTCCACGAAAATCAATCCGCCCCTGCGTGCTCAAAAGGATTGTGAGGCAATTCTCGAAGGTTTGAAGGATGGCACTATTGATGCCATCGTCACCGACCACAGCCCGCATGCGCAGGAAGAAAAGGACAGGGAGTACATCTTTGCACCGAGTGGTTTCCCGGGCCTTGAAACATCTTTGGGCATCATGCTGACGGATCTGTACCACACGCAGAAGCTGGACCTGCCGCTGATTGTTTCCAAGATGAGCTACGAACCGGCCAAGGTTTTCGGACTGGAAGCAGGTAATCTGAGCGTTGGCGCGCAGGCGGATATCACGGTCATTGACCCGGAACTGGAATGGACGGTTGACGAAAAGAAATTCTATACCAAGGGCAGCCATAGCCCCTTCGTGGGGCGTAAGCTCAAAGGCAAGGCAGTGCTGACCATGGTCAAAGGTAAAGTAGTTATGCAGGATGGTAAAGTTCTGGACTGACATATTTGCTAACATAATTAATGAGGTGTTTTCATGAAGGGTAAATTAATCCTCGAAGACGGCAGCGTTTTTACGGGGCAGTTATTGAATGATAGCCGGGCCACCGGCGAAGTGGTGTTCAACACCAGCATGACGGGGTATCAGGAAAGCCTGACGGACCCCAGCTATTGCCGCCAGATACTGACGCTGACCTATCCAATGGTAGGCAACTACGGCATTGCGGAGATTTTCATGCAGTCCCGCAAGGCCTTTGTGGGCGGCTTTGTAATCGGCGAGCTCTGCGAGTTGGGCAGCAACTGGCATTATGAGGAGAGTCTGGCAGAATTCTTGACGCGTCAGAATATCCCTTGCCTTTATGATGTGGATACCCGCGCCGTAACCCGCAAGATCCGCAACGCCGGTACCATGAAGGGGATTATCGTACCCGAGGATGCCACGCAGGCAGAAATCGATAAACTGATGGCTGTGCCCATCAAAAAAGAAGTGGTTATGGAAGTGACCACGCCGCAGGCTTACACCATGGAAGCCGAACAGGAAGATGCACCGCTGGTGGTGGCTATGGATTTTGGCGTCAAGCAGAATATCCTGACTTCTCTGCACGATATTGGCTGCAAGCTGCAGGTGGTACCGGCAGATACGAAAGCAGAAGATATCCTCGCGATGAACCCGGATGGGATTTTCCTGTCCAACGGCCCTGGCGACCCTGCGGATGTGCCGGAAATCGTGGAGGAAATCAAGAAACTCATTGGCAAGAAGCCCATCTTCGGCATCTGCCTGGGCCATCAGCTCATTGCCAGAGCCCTGGGCGCTAAGACTTACAAGCTCAAGTTCGGTCACCGCGGCTCCAACCAGCCGGTCAAGGACCTGCGCACGGGCAAGGTACAGATTTCCTCCCAGAACCACGGCTTTGCGGTGGAGGAGGAGTCCTTGAAGGATTTGCCTCTGGAAGTAACCCATATCAATGTCAACGATGGCACGGTGGAGGGCATGCGCCACAAGGAACTGCCGCTGTTCTCCGTGCAGTATCATCCGGAAGCCTCGCCGGGCCCGGACGACAACCTCTATCTGTTTGACGAATTTTGGACCATGTTGAAGGGAGAATAAGATGCCAAAGAAGGAAAATCTCAAAAAAGTAATGGTTATTGGCTCTGGCCCCATCATCATCGGTCAGGCAGCAGAATTTGATTATGCTGGCTCTCAGGCCTGCCGGGCCCTCAAAGAAGAAGGGCTGGAAGTTGTACTCGTAAACTCCAATCCGGCTACCATCATGACGGATACCCATATTGCTGACCGGGTATATATCGAACCGCTGACGCCGGAGTTCCTCGAAGAAATCATTGCCAAGGAAAAACCGGACGGCCTCTTGGCAACCCTGGGTGGCCAGGCTGGTCTGAACCTGGCTGTGCAGCTGGCTGAGCGCGGTGTGCTCGAAAAGTACGGTGTGGAACTTCTCGGTACGCCGCTGACGGCTATCAAGCAGGCGGAAGACCGTGAACTCTTCAAGGAAACCATGGAAAAGCTCGGTGAGCCTATTCCTGAAAGCACCATTGTCGAAGATGTGCCTAGCGCCGTGGAATTCGCGAGTGGCATCGGCTACCCCGTAATCGTGCGTCCGGCTTACACCATGGGCGGCACCGGCGGCGGTATTGCGGAGAATGAAGAAGAGCTCATCGATATCGTCATCAAGGGCCTCAACTACTCCCTGATTGGTCAGGTGCTCATCGAGCGCAGTGTGGCCGGCTGGAAGGAAATCGAGTATGAAGTCATGCGGGACGGCAATGACAACTGCATCACCGTCTGCAACATGGAAAACTTCGATCCCGTGGGCGTGCATACCGGTGACTCCATCGTCGTGGCTCCGTCCCAGACGCTGACGGATCATGAATATCAGATGCTGCGCAGCGCTTCTTTGCGCATTATCCGTGAACTGGGCATCGAAGGCGGCTGTAACGCCCAGTATGCCCTGGACCCTAATAGCAACCGCTACTATGTCATTGAAGTAAATCCCCGTGTGAGCCGCTCTTCGGCATTGGCTTCTAAGGCAACGGGCTATCCTATCGCCAAGGTTTCCGCCAAGATTGCCATCGGCTATACGCTGGATGAAATCACCAATGCCGTCACCCAGAAGACCAAAGCCTGCTTCGAGCCGTCCTTGGACTACTGCGTCGTGAAATTCCCGCGCTGGCCCTTTGATAAGTTCGTCTATGCCGACAAGACGCTGGGCACTCAGATGAAGGCCACGGGCGAGGTCATGAGCATTGACCGTCACTTTGAAGGTGCCATCCTCAAGGCCGTGCGTTCGCTGGAAATCGGTGTGCACCGCCTCTGTATGGCCAAGATGAAGGATTGGGATGATGCACGGGTTAAGAAGAACCTCACCCGCATCAACGACGAGCGCATCTTCGTCATTGCCGAAGCCCTGCGCCGTGGCATTGCTGACGTCGATGAAATCCACAACATCACAAAGGTTGATAAGTGGTTTATCAATAAGATCAACAACATCGCTCAGGTAGAAAACCAGCTGGCAAATGACGCTTTGACGCCGAGCCTGATGCTGGCAGCTAAGAACGTAGGCCTTGCTGATGTATCCATCGCCGAAATCACGGGCAAGACGGCAGACGAGATCCGCACTACCCGCAAGAGCATGGGCGTCCTGCCCTGTTACAAGATGGTCGATACCTGTGCCGCTGAGTTCGAAGCTGCTACGCCGTATTACTACTCCACCTTCCGCGGGGAGCAGGACGAAGTGGAAGTTTCCAACAAGCGCAAGGTCATCGTGCTGGGTTCCGGTCCAATCCGCATCGGTCAGGGTGTGGAATTTGACTACTGCTCCGTACACTCCGTATGGGCGCTTAAAGAGATGGGCATTGAAGCCATCATCATCAACAATAACCCGGAAACCGTATCCACAGACTTCGATATCTCTGATAGACTGTATTTCGAACCGCTGACCACCGAGGATGTGCTGAACATCATCGACAAGGAAAAGCCTGAAGGCGTTATCGTGCAGTTCGGCGGCCAGACGGCCATCAACCTCGCAGCTTCCTTGCAGAAGGCTGGTGTCAAGGTATTCGGTACCTCTGTTGACGATATCGATAGGGCAGAGGATCGCGAGCGCTTTGATGAAGTCCTCACACAGACGCAGATTCCCCGTCCGCAGGGCATCAGCGTGACCAATCTCGAAGATGCCATCAGCGGGGCTGAGCGCATCGGCTATCCGGTCATGGTACGTCCTTCCTATGTACTGGGCGGCCGGGCCATGGAAATCGTCTACAACGAAGCAGAACTTCGCGACTATATGAGCCGTGCCGTCAAGGTTACGCCGGACCATCCGGTGCTGGTTGACCGCTATATGCAGGGCACGGAAGTGGAAGTGGATGCCATCTCCGACGGCATCGATGTGCTGATTCCGGGCATTATGGAACATGTGGAGCGCGCAGGCGTGCACTCCGGCGACAGTATCGCCGTATATCCGGCGCAGACTCTGCCCGCCAAGGTGCTCTACACCATCATCGACTACACCAAGCGTTTGGCTGTGGCCCTGCATGTCAAGGGCCTCCTGAACATCCAGTTCGTTGTGGTCAATGACGAGGTCTTCATCATCGAAGTGAATCCCCGTTCCAGCCGTACTGTGCCCTTCCTGTCCAAGGTGACGGATGTGAAGATGGTGAACCTGGCCACTCGCATTGCGCTGGGGGCTTCCCTCAAGGAAGTCAGTGACCGCACGGGCCTCGTACCGCCCAAGCCCTATGTGGCCGTAAAGGCACCGGTCTTCTCCTTTGCCAAGATGACGGATGTGGATATCGCTCTCGGGCCCGAGATGAAATCCACGGGCGAGGTCATGGGCATTGACTATCACTATGCAAGAGCTCTCTACAAGGCCATCGTGGGCTCCGGCATCAATGTGCCCACCAAAGGCTGCGTGCTCTTCACGGTAGCCGACAAGGACAAGGAAGAGATGAAACAGCTGGCCAAGGCTTTCTCGGAACTGGACTTCAACATTGCCGCTACGGAAGGTACCGCCAAGGCCATCAAGTCCATGGGTATCGATGTGGAAGTAGTGGGCAAGGTGCATGAGCGCAGCTCCGACATCATCGAAAAAATCAAGACCGGCAAGATCCATATGGTCATCAATACCCTGACGCAGGGCAAACATTCCCTCAAGGATGGTTTCAAGATCCGCCGTGCGACCGTTGAGCATGGCATTGCCTGCTTGACCTCGCTGGATACTGCCTGGGAAGTCATGCGGGTGCTGAGCTTCATGCGGGAACGCCGTCTGGTTTACTCGCTGGCCATTCAGGATTATGTAGGCGGAGGTGACGATCTTGCCTAAGTTTGCCATTGATGGCGAGATTGTTGCGCAGAAGGAATTAGCCCAGAATGTATGGCGTTTGGAGGTAGAGGCGCCGAAAATCGCTCGGGAGGCAGAGCCGGGACAGTTTGTCCAGCTGCAGATCCCCAGTGGTGCCTTTACCCTGCGCCGCCCGGTGGGCATAGCAGAAGTAAACCTGCAGAAGGGCACGGTGGCTTTTATCTACCGAGTGGTGGGCAAGGGCACAAAAGCCCTGTCCGCACTTTCCACAGGCACTATGATCAATGTGCTGGGGCCCTTGGGCCATGGCTTTAGCTGCAAAGCCAGCCGCCCGCTATTAGTTGGGGGCGGTATGGGCTTATCGCCGCTGCTGTTCTATGCCCAGCATTTGCAGGGGCAGGCGGATGTGCTGATGGGTGGCCGCTGCGAGCGGGAACTCTTCTGGCAGGAAATCTACGCGCCGCATGTGCAGGAAGTATTCTGCACGACGGATGACGGTTCCTGCGGTACGAAGGGCTTTACCACGACGCTGCTGCCGGAACTGCTGGCCAAAGGAAATTACGATCTAGTCATCGCCTGCGGTCCGGAAATCATGATGAAGGGCATTGCCAAGATTGCGCAGGAATATAATGTGCCCTGTCAGGTATCGCTGGAGAAGCGCATGGGCTGTGGCCTGGGTGCCTGCCTGTCCTGCTCCATTGATACCACGGACGGCCAGCGCAAGAAGGTCTGCAAGGATGGCCCGGTTTTCTGGGCAGAGGAGGTGTTTGACCTCAGATGAGCAGAGCAATCAATATGGCAGACAAACGCCTGCAGACGAGTATTGCCGGTATCCAGATGAATACGCCAGTGCTGACCGCTTCGGGAACCTTCGGCTTCGGCGAGGAGTTTGCCGAATTCGTGGACCTCTCCAGATTGGGCGGCGTCATGGTCAAGGGCACCACCTTAAAGCCCCGCCGGGGCAATGAGGGCATCCGCATTACGGAAACGCCCATGGGCATGCTCAACTGCATCGGCCTCGAAAATCCCGGTGTGGACGTTTTCTTGCAGGAAACTTTGTCCCGCCTCGCGAATTACAACATGAATGTAATCGTGAATATCTCGGGAAGTACCGCGGAGGAATACGGTGTGCTGGCAGAAATGCTGGATGTGCCCGGAGTGGCGGCCATTGAACTCAATGTTTCCTGTCCGAATGTCAGGGAGGGCGGCATCGTGTTTGGCACAGATCCCAAAGCTGCGGCGGCAGTGGTCAAAGAAGCCAAGGCCCATACGAAAAAGCCGGTTATCCTGAAGCTTTCGCCTAACGTAACGGATATCGTCACCATGGCCAAAGCCGTGGAGGATGCGGGCGCAGATATCATTTCCCTGATCAACACTCTGTTAGGTATGGAAATCAATATCCGCACGAAGAAGCCCACCTTGGGCAATATCACCGGCGGCCTGTCCGGCCCCTGCGTGAAGCCCGTGGCCCTGCGCATGGTCTATCAGGTGGCGAAAGCCGTCAAAGTGCCGCTTATCGGCATGGGGGGCATCAGCTCAGCAGAGGACGCCATTGAGTTCCTGCTGGCTGGCGCCAGTGCAGTGGCAGTCGGCACGGCCAATTTCAATGATCCCGCTGTGACCATGAAAATCTGCGATGGCATCAACGATTATCTGGCCCAGCAGCATATCGAGTCGGTACGGGATATCATCGGTGCAGCACTTTAAGTTCAATTTTACAGTATACAGGAGGCCCGGTTATGGCAGATGAACGCTTGATAGCAGCTTTGGATTTCCACACGATGGAAGATGTGGAACGGCTGGTGACATCATTAGGAGACAGTGTGTCCTATTACAAGGTAGGCATGGAGCTCTTTTACAGTGTGGGCGCTCAGGTGGTAACCTGGCTCAAGGAACAGGGAAAAGATGTTTTTCTGGACCTCAAACTTCACGATATACCCAATACAGCGGCGGGCGGTATCTGTTCCCTGATGCGCTTAGGGGCAAATATGCTCAACGTGCATGCCAGCGGTGGTTACACGATGATGAAGACCACCGTGGACAGGATGCATGCAGAAGCGGAAAAAATGGGCATTAAGTGCCCAAAACTGATTGCAGTTACGGTACTGACCAGCATCAATCAGGAAGACTGGGAAGGCCTCGGACAAGCTATTCAGATCAAGAGTGCCGTCGTGCGCTATGCCAAGCTGGCCAAGAAAGCCGGTTTGGATGGCGTGGTGGCCTCGGCGCAGGAAGCTGCCCTTATCCGGCAGGCCTGCGGCGATGATTTCCTGATTGTCACGCCGGGCATAAGACCTGCCGGCAGTGATGTCAACGACCAGAGTCGTATTGCTACGCCGGCTAACGCTTTGAAGGATGGTTCCACCCACTTGGTGATTGGCCGTCCGATTTATGCCGCGGCTGATCCGAAAATCGCCGCTTTGAAGATTATAGAAGAAATGGAGAAAGTACGATAAGATGACGGAACAGG
Organism: Pseudoselenomonas ruminantium; assembly: GCF_900104055.1. Lineage (GTDB taxonomy): Bacteria > Bacillota > Negativicutes > Selenomonadales > Selenomonadaceae > Selenomonas_A > Selenomonas_A ruminantium_C. The sequence goes on along the minus strand of NZ_FNJQ01000001.1, from coordinate 34,481 downwards.
AAGTAAAAGAATTACTGATTGAAACGGGCGCGATTATGGATGGTCATTTCCTTTTGACCTCCGGTTTGCACAGCCCCCACTATGTGGAGAAATTCAACGTGCTCCAGCAGCCGAAATATACGGAAAAACTCTGCCAGGCCATGGCTGAGAAATTCAAGGATGCCAATATCGAAACGGTAGTCGGTCCTGTGACCGGCGGCATCCTGCTGGCCCATGAAACGGGCAAGGCTCTGGGCACCAGAGCCATCTTCACCGAACGTGTGGACGGTAAGATGACCTTCCGTCGCGGCTTCACTCTGCATGAAGGAGAACGCTGCCTGATCGTGGAGGATATCGTGACCACCGGCGGCTCCATCAAGGAAGTCATTGAAGTGGTCAAGGCTCATGGTGGCATTCCCGTAGCCGTGAGCATGCTCGTTGATCGCAGCGGCGGCAAAGCCAGCTTCGGTGACGTGCCCTGCACGGCACTCCTGCATATGGATGTGGAAACCTACAAGCCTGAGGAATGTCCGCTGTGCAAACAGGGAATTCCGATGACCAAAAGAGGCAGCACGGGTAAAAAATGATAGCAAGAAAGAATAGGAGCGCAGATGCGCTTCTATTTTTTCTTGCCAAAAGTCAAAAAAACAAATATAATAGAGTAAAAGTCAAATGGTCAATTGTAATTGAATTTATAGAAGGTGATGAAAGTGAGCAATATTGCCGATTTGATTGAAGCCTATATTTTACGGCAGCTGGCCACTCAGCAAGATGGCAAGGTGGAATTGCGGCGCACGGATATCGCCGACGAGATTTCCTGTGCGCCTTCGCAGATCAGTTATGTGCTGTCCACCCGCTTTACCCAGGACAAGGGGTTTGTGGTGGAGTCGCGCCGTGGCTTGGGCGGGTTTATTCGCATCGTGCAGGTGCCGGTCAAGAATATGGTCTATGAGGACATGCTGGCGGCTATCAAGCCGGATACGGAACTGCCGGTGGTGCAGTCAATGATCAAATATCTCCTGCAGCATGAGATGGTGACGGCGCGTGAGGCCTCGCTGATGATGCAGTTTGTCGTGTCCATCTTCCAGTCCGAGAGCATCACGGATAAAGAACGGGTACGGATGCTCAAGACGATGCTGCTGACCTTGGAAAATTTCTCGTAAGGGGGAACGGATATGTTATGTGATGATTGCGGGCGCCATGAAGCCGTGGTGCATATCACCCAGATTGGTCCCAATGGCCGGGTGGAGAAGAACCTCTGCGAGTCCTGCGCCGCTAATTATAGTGAATTTGTGAATGTGCCGCATCAGGATAAGCGGCATGTGTCGGTAGATGATTTCCTGCGGGGAATCTTCAACAGCACCAACAGTGCTCCTGCCGGAGAAAATCCGGAAAAGAATGCGGCCGGGGAGTTGGTATGTCCCCGCTGCGGTATGAGTTACCGGGATTTCAGCCAGCAGGGCAAGATTGGCTGTGCTGCCTGCTATGCGACCTTCCGCCAGCAGCTGGAACCCATGCTTCGGCGTATCCATGGTTCCAGCGTCCATCGAGGCAAGATTCCCCATCGCAGCGGCGGAACCCTGGAACTCAAACAAAACATTGTGCTCTTGCAGCAGGAGTTGAAGGCCTGCGTGGAGAAGGAAGAATATGAAAAGGCCGCGGAGCTGCGCGACAAGGTGCGGGCTATGAAACAGGAATTGGCTGCCAAGGAAGGGGGCAGAAAGAATGCTTGAACAGTTATTACAGGATAGTAGTCTCTGCTGGCTGAAGCCCGCGGAGGCCGATGGTGATGTGGTACTGGCCAGCCGGATTCTGCTTTCCCGGAATCTGCGGGATCTGCCCTTCCCCAATCGGGCCAGCCTGTCGGAACTCAAGCTGGTGGAAGACCGCTTGGCTGCGGTGATGCCGGAGCTTTCTCAGGTAACTGGGGAGGAACTTGTTGGTGTGGAAATGGAAAAACTTTCCCATCTGCAGCGGGAAGTCCTGCGGGAGAAGCAGCTGATCAGCGAAAATCTCCTGCGCAATCCTCAACACCGGACGGTGTTCTTAGGTGCTAGCCAGCAGGCCAGCGTAATGGTCAACGAAGAAGATCATATCCGCATCCAATGTGTGACAACGGGATTGGATCTGGCCAAGCCGCTCAAGCTGGCCTTTGCGATGGATGATCTGCTAGAGAGCAAATTGGATATTGCCTTTGATGAAAAGATGGGATATCTGACTTCGAGCCCCACCAATTTAGGAACGGGCCTGCGGGCCAGTGTCCTGCTGCATCTGCCGGGCCTCGTCTTTACCCGCAATGTCAGCAATATCATCAATATCTCACCGCAATTGGGGTTGGCTGTACGGCCACTATTCGGCGATGAGAAGGAGCAGCCGGGCTGTTTGTTCCAGATTGCCAATCAGCTGACTTTGGGCTATTCCGAGCAGGAGCTGATCGATAACCTGCGCGGAGCTGTGACGGAGATCGTGGCCCATGAACGCCGGGCCCGCAAGGCATTGGCTCTCTACATGAAGGAACGGCTGGAAGATGAAGTCTGGCGGGCATTTGGTACGTTGTCTTACGCTCGCTTGCTATCGGAAAAGGAAGCTTTGGAACTGCTGTCCCGCCTGCGGTTGGGAATGGATTTGAAATTGATCCGCGGTCTGGCACCGGAATGTTATGGACAGCTGCTGCTGAGCAGCCGTACCAGCTTCCTGCAGAATCTGGCGGCCAACGAGAACCTGTCCAAGACGGAAATTGACCGGTTGCGGGCGCAGCATATGCGGCGGCTGATGGAGCAGCATCATGTACGCCGGGAGGAATGACTATGGATTATCGCAATCATTTTACCAATATGGCCATCAAAGCCATTGAATTTGCCCAATATGCGGCAAGGGACCTGGCCCAGGACTATATTGGCACGGAACATATCCTGCTGGGCCTTCTCCATGAACGAGAAGGCCTGGCGGCTCGGGCCATGGGCGCTTTGGGTATGAGCTTTGAAAAGGTGGCTGCCCAGGTGCAGCGCATAGCCTCCCGGGAGGCGGAGTATCCCGGGGACAATCCCTACTATACTCCCCGTGCCAAGCGGGTGATGGAGGGGGCGTATGAAGAGGCCCAGAATCTGGGGCATAATTATATCGGCACGGAACATATCCTGCTGAGTCTGTTGGAAGAAACCGAAGGCGCGGCTGTAGAAGTCCTGGAGCTCATGGGCATCGATCCCGATGCTTTGCAGGAGGAAGTCATGGACCGCATCGACGGCCAGCACCCCGAAGGCGACGGCCCGCTGCCGGAACACAAGCATGGCCGTCATCAACGGGAAGGTACACCGTTGCTCAAAAAATACGGGCGTGACCTCAATAAGATGGCCCGTGAAGAGCAGATGGACCCGGTGATTGGCCGGAAAACGGAAATCCAGCGGGTGATTCAGATCCTGTCCCGCCGCACGAAAAACAATCCCGTGCTCTTAGGTGAGCCGGGCGTGGGCAAGACGGCCATTGCCGAAGGAATGGCCCAGCGCATCGTGGACGGCACGGTGCCCTATATGCTGCAGGATAAGAAAGTGGTTTCCCTGTCTATGGCTTCGCTGGTAGCTGGGGCCAAATACCGCGGGGAATTTGAGGAACGCCTGAAGGGCGTGATTGAAGAAATCCAGCAGGCGGGCAATATCATTCTCTTTATCGATGAAATGCATACCTTAGTGGGAGCTGGCGCAGGTGAAGGCGCGTTGGATGCAGCTAATATCCTGAAACCGGCCCTGTCCCGTGGCGAAATCCAGATTATCGGTGCGACCACGCTGGATGAGTACAAGAAGTATCTCGAAAAAGATGCGGCCCTGTCCCGCCGCTTCCAGCCCATCATGGTGGAGGAACCGGATCTGGGGGATGCAGAGAAGATTCTCTATGGCCTGCGCAGCAAATATGAGGAATTCCATCATGCGACCATTGAAGATGAGGCCATCAAGGCTGCGGTGCGCCTGTCACACCGTTATATCACGGACCGGTTCCTGCCGGATAAGGCCATCGATTTGATGGACGAAGCGGCATCCAAGGTGCGTATGAGTCAGGTTGTGCCTACTGCCAGATTGCAGGAACTGCGCGATCAGCTTCAGCAGCTGCTGGTGGAGAAGGAAGCGGCGATTACTGCCCAGGATTATGAAAAGGCGGCCCGCATCCGGGATAAGGCCTTGAAAATCAAGGAAGAATTGGATGAAAACCGCAAGGATTGGTCGAAAAAGGGCCAGAGCCATATCACGGTGACAGCTGAGGATATTGCGGCCGTGACCTCCCAATGGACGGGCATTCCAGTGAGCCAGTTGGCTGCTACGGAATCGGCACGGCTGTTGAAGCTCGAAAAGATTCTGGGCAAGCGGGTAATCGGTCAGTCAGAGGCTGTCAAGGCCGTGGCCAAGGCTATCCGCCGCGCGCGTTCGGGGCTCAAGGATCCCAAGCGTCCCATCGGTTCGTTCCTGTTCTTAGGGCCTACCGGTGTGGGCAAGACCGAGCTGGCGCGTACGTTGGCCGATGCCCTCTTTGGCTCGGAAGAGGCAATTATCCGCTTCGACATGAGCGAATATATGGAGAAGCACACGGTTTCCCGGATGGTCGGGGCGCCTCCGGGCTATGTAGGCTATCAGGAGGGCGGGCAGCTTACAGATGCGGTGCGCCGCAAGCCTTATTCGATTATCCTCTTGGATGAAATCGAGAAAGCCCATCCGGATGTGTTCAACCTGCTGCTGCAGGTGCTCGATGATGGCCGTCTGACCGATGGCCAGGGCCGCACCGTGGATTTTCGCAACAGCGTGATCATCATGACTTCCAATGCTGGCTCGAACCTTCTGAAGAAAGCCAAGAGCTCCATGGGCTTTGCCGTGGGCAATGTGGACGAAAAAGAAGCTGAGGAAAAGGCAGCAGAAAAGCGCGTGCTGGAAGCTGTAAAGCATATTTTCAAGCCGGAATTCCTGAACCGCGTGGACGAACAGCTGGTGTTCCATCCGTTGGGACGCACAGATCTGGCAAAAATCGTGGATATCCTGTTGCAGGATGTGCGCAGCCGCCTGCAGGAAAAGGATATCCAGCTGGATATCAGTCCCTCTGCCCGGGGCAAGCTGGTGGACGAAGGCACGGATTTCAAATTCGGTGCCCGTCCGTTGAAACGGGCTATCCAGAAGCTGGTCGAGGACGAGATTGCCGAAATGCTGCTGGCAGGCAAGTTCAAGGCCGGCGATACCATCGTTGTGCGCAAGAGTGGCAATGAATTGGAATTCACGAAAAAAGCCAAGCGGTCTGTAAAGCGCAAGGAGCTGGAACATGTCCCGCAATAAACTCACTCCGCAGGATACTAGCGGGCGGCTTTGGAACTTCGTCGTGAATTTTTTCTGGGCCATCGTCTGGCTGGGGCGGAGTATTATACGGATCGTAAAAAAGAAGATATAACGAGAAGAGCAGGATTACCTGCTCTTCTTTGAAGTTTTTGAACCGAAGGGATGGATATTATTGGCCAAAAAGAAAAAGACAGTCTTTGTCTGTCAGGATTGCGGCTATGAAGTGCCCAAGTGGCTCGGGAAATGTCCGGGATGTGGGGCTTGGAATACCATGGTGGAAGAGGTAGTGGCACCGGAAACGGGGGGCAGTTCCAGCAGCGGCGGTCTGCGGCTGGGGCTTTCGGATGCTCAGAAGCCACAGCCGATAGGCGAAGTAGCCATTGAAGATTTACCGCGTTTTGGTACGGGTTCAGGAGAGCTGGACCGGGTGCTGGGCGGCGGCGTGATTCCTGGTTCCATGGTGCTAATTGTGGGCGATCCCGGTGTGGGTAAGTCCAGCCTGACCTTGCGCGTCTGTGCGGATGTGGCCCGTGCTGGCCGCAGTGTGCTCTATGTGACAGGCGAGGAAAGCACCCGGCAGGTGCGGATGCGCGGTGACCGGCTCAAGGCCATTGCGGATAAGCTCTATGTGGTCAGCGAGACCAATATGGAGACCATCGAAGCACATATTGAAAATACCAAGCCGGATCTGCTGGTTATCGACTCCATCCAGACTGTGTTCAAGCCGGAAGTGCAGAGTGCGCCGGGCAGCGTATCCCAGGTACGCGAGTGTGCTGTGGACATCCTGCGTATTGCCAAGGGCCGGGGCATTGCGGCGTTTGTGATTGGTCATGTGACCAAAGAGGGCAACTTAGCCGGTCCCCGTGTGTTGGAACATATCGTGGATACCGTGCTTTATTTCGAAGGAGAGCGCAATGCCGAATACCGGGTGCTGCGGGCGGTCAAGAACCGCTTCGGCAGCACCAATGAGCTAGGGCTCTTTGAGATGCGTGATGTGGGGCTCGTGGATGTGCCGGATGCGTCCAAATTATTCCTGTCCGACAGGGAGGGGGATAGCGGTACGGTCATCATTCCTACAGTGGAAGGCACACGGCCCCTGCTCGTGGAACTGCAGGCCCTGGTTGCACCTACTCCCTACGTGCCGCCAAGGCGCACGGCTGATTCTGTGGATATCAAGCGGATTCAGTTATTGTTGGCGGTGCTTGAAAAACGCGTGCATCTGCAGGTCGGTGCCTGTGATGTCTATGTCAAGGTCGCAGGCGGCATCAAGATTGATGAACCTGCCGCCGACTTAGGCATCTGCGTAGCCATGGCTTCGAGCTTTGCCAACCGGCAGATCCGGCCCAAGACCATTGTCTTCGGCGAAGTGGGGCTGTCCGGCGAAGTCCGGGCCGTAGGTCAGGCAGATGTACGCATCAACGAGGCCAAGCGTTTAGGGTTTGAACATGTGGTGCTGCCCATGAAGAATTATCGCCAGCTGACCGGTGAGGTAAACGGAATCAAACTTTATGGTGCGGAAACCATCGGTGATGCGTTGAAATTAGCCATGCCCAGAAATTAAAAATGTAGTATAATGGATTATAACGTTGCTTCTGCATAGAGAATAGACAAGCAGATGGGATATAGAACTGAAATTTTACGTATGGGGGCACGGTTTATGGAATTTCGGCAGTTAGAGTATTTTTGTGCAATCAGCGAGTTGAAGAATTTTACCCGCACGGCAGAGGCACTGCATGTTTCGCAGCCTTCTGTTACGAAAGCGATAAAGGCCTTGGAAGCAGAGTTGGGGCTGCTGCTTATTGACCGGCGGCAGAAGCAGGTACATTTGACGGAAGAAGGACAGGCCTTCCTGTTTCATGCCAAACATATCATGAAGGCTGCAGCCGTGGCGCTGAAGGATATGGAGCGCTATCGCCAGGATAAGCGCGAAACCATTCATTTCGGGATTCCCCCCATGGTGGAGGCTTATTTATTTCCGGATCTGTTCACCAAGTTCAAGCAGATATTCACCGACGTCGATCTGGATGTGCAGGAGTTCAATGATTCTGAAGAGGTGCGCAAACGCATTGAGCTCGGTGAACTGGATTTTGGGATTGTCCTGGGAGAGCCTGGAAATGCCAGAGAAAATGAACTGATCATCATGCGGGATTCCATGAGTATCTGTATTCCGCCTCAGCACAAGCTGGCAGCCGAGAAGGAAATACTTTTTTCTCAGCTGAAAAATGAGAAATTCATCATGCAGCATCCCAATACTTATCAGTATAAGGCTGTCTATGAACAATGCCATAAGGCAGGTTTTGTTCCGAAGATAACCCTGTGTACGACGCAGATCAAAACGATTAAGCAATTGGTGGCTAACAGCATGGGGATATCCATTTTGCCGGATTTTGTTACCCGTTCGGAAAAGATTTTTGTACGCCGGTCGTTGAAACCGGCGCTCAAGGTGCAGATTGCACTCAATTGGGGAACCTATAAGGGCCTGTCTGCAGTAGATACGCAATTTATTGAGTTTATCAAGGATTATGCCGAAAAGAATTTTACCTCGTAAAGAGAAATGCGCATAAGAAAACAGCCTGATCAATTACTGGTCAGGCTGTCTTTTTATGGTTTAAATGCCCATTTCAATATTGTGGATAATCGTGGTGAGTTTTTCCATTTCCAAACTCGTACGGTTATTGATTGCTTCGAGTGCCTTGATGGACTGGGTGGATTTCTGGATATGCGCGATGCCTTCGTTGAGGCTTTTATGCAGCGCCTTCATCTGCTTAGAGAAGTTTTCGTCAAATTCATTGATTTGCTGTTCAAAGTCCTTGTTGTCCACGAGAATCTTGTCGATTTCGTTTACGTCATGGAGCAGGGAACTGATGGCTTCGTCAGAGACGTGCAGATTGGTCTGGGTGTTTTCTGCCAGCTTGCGTACTTCCTGAGCGACAACGGAGAAGCCACGTCCTGCTTCTCCAGCCCGGGCGGCCTCGATAGCCGCATTGAGGGCCAGCAGGTTGGTCTGGGCGGCAATCTCGTTAATCATCTTCATGACATCGTCGATTTTCTGGGTGCTTTGGGAGAGCATATCCAGTTTCGGGGTGATTTCCCGATTTCTGTCCGTAAGCTGGTTGAACAGGCCGTTCTGTTCGTCGATGCCGCCGGAAAGCTGTTGGATGGCAGCCTGGATCTGATCTACGTCCTGAGACATCCGCATAATGGTCTTGACGATATCCGGCATCTTGGACTGATAATCCTGGAACATGCTGATAAGGTTATCCTTGAGCTTGTCCGTGTGTTTCTGCCGATCGATGATGCGGTTGTAGAAGAACGCATTGCAGTTGGCATAGATTTTGGCAAAATTATCGATGTATTCATCGGAGAAAATGGTACCTGTCGGTACATGGTAGAAGAAGATGGCAGTCAGGGTTTCGTTGACATGCAGGCCGGCGATTTCACCGAAGCTAGAGAAACCGGCAACAGGAATATCCTTGAATTCATCGATATGCTTGATTTCATCCGGATAGCCTAAGCGGCGCAGGATACAGTCGTTTAAGATGCCGCCTATAGGCTGAGGCTTATTCTGATTGTATTTGCGCAGGTCACGGGACAAAGATTGATCCAGGGAAATACGCTTCATCAGGTAAAGCCGCTCGCCGGTAACCACATCGCAGAAGAAGTTGATACGGTTATTAGCCTCATCAAAGCCCGACAAAGTGCGGATGAAGTCTTCGCCGTTGACATCGGTGGCAAAGGTATAATCCTGCATCCTGGCCTGTACTTCAGCGGTGGTTTCCACGTGGAAATAATGTTTGAGAGCATCGATGATGGGAACTTCCCCTTCAGGGCCTTCGACGGTTTCCACATAGCGCAGGGCGCTGTTGGCTGAGCCGATGATTACGGAGCTGTCAGTACGTTCAACGGCCTGAGACTTGAAAATGCCGTAACGGTATTCTTTATGCAAACGCACAAGGATGATTACCGCATGATTTTCCAAACAGGTGTTGTCGTCATAGATATAAGTATGGGCGAAATCCAGGTTGCCAGCAGAACTGCCACCAATAAAGGGGATGGGGAACTTGCCCGAGGCAAACATGGCTTCGGAAACGAAGGTTTCACAACTGGAAACACCATCGATGTAGACCATGGCAAAGCAATGGCCGATGCTGAGACGGAAAGGCGGTGTATGCCGCTCGATTTCCCTCTGGATGGCCTTTACGCGGTCATTGACCGTCATATCCACATTGCCGCTGCGCAGGTCTGCATCCGGCAGGGGGATATGCATGGTGTAGGTGTTCTCAATCATGCGATTGGAGAAGGCTTGCAAAAGGACTTTGCCTCGATGCTCTGGTGCTTCGCAATATAGTGTATGGCTGCCCTGCGGACGGCAGAGCTCACCCGATGTGGTCATCAGCAGCAATTTGGTACTGGAGGGAATCTCAGCTTTAATCAGCCGGGCAACTTCCGGTACATCCAGATCAGGGGAAACGAAACCGACGATCATGGCGGCGCCTTGTGCTACATCTGCCAGATCTTTCAATCGCAGGGCGGTCAGCTCGCTCTTGGATAGATAAGCAGTTTTTATATCGGTCAGTTCTGTGGCTGCCGTAGGGACTGGTGCCGGCGCAGCGGCTTCGGCTCGTTGGGGCGCATCGAAAAATTTGAACATATGCAAACACCTCTCAAAAGTTCTATCAGTATCCCACATCCATATAAACTCTTTGCTTCTTTTATTCGTGCTTGCAAATAAAATTCCTGCTGCTTAGGGCTTATTTATTATGAAAAAGGAAAATAATATTGAAAAGCCGAAGGCAGGCTGTAGTGTTCTGCAATTTCCTGCGAATTTGCCCAGACAAAAGGCAGATTGTTATCCCTGACGGTCAGCCCCGTAGCGGGAGCAACTTCTACCAGCCAGCCGGAAAGCTGCCATTCGATATGAGAAAAGGTATGTTTGGCGGGGGGGAGTATCTGCAATTTTTCTGCCTCTAAATCATGTTCTGCCAGCCAGCGGATGACTTCGTCTTTCCGGAGTTTGCCCGGCAGGTTGGGAAATTCCCAGAGACCTGCCAGCAACCCTTTGGCGGGGCGCTGATGCAGTGCAATGGTATCTCCCTGCCGGAGCAGTAGGATGGTATGTTTTTCCTGCCGGCGTTGGCGGGCGGAGCTCTTTTGAGGAAGCTCCAGTTCCAGGCCCTCGGCATGCGCCAGACAAATCCTGGCGAGAGGACAGCAAGCGCAATGAGGCATGCCATGCGGCAGGCAGATGGTGGCACCCAGGTCCATGAAGGCCTGATTGAGCTCACCAGCAGTGCTGCCACTGGGATAATGAGGAGCAAGCGTATCTTCCATGGCTTTTTTCGTGGCAGGGGCAGCGATGTCGGCGGTTGAGGCAAGTACCCGGGATAGAACCCGCAGTACGTTGCCGTCAACGGCGGGGCAGGGCTGGCCAAAGACAATGGAGCCGATGGCGCTGGCAGTATAGCGGCCGATGCCGGGAAGTTTTAGCAGAGCTGTGAAATCCTGTGGCAGCTTCCCTCCGTATTCCTGACAGATGACAATGGCGGCTTTCTTGAGATTGCGGGCCCGGGAATAATAGCCAAGGCCCTGCCAAAGTTTCATGAGCCGGTCATCATCACAGGCTGCTAGTGCTTCGATGTCGGGCAAAGCGGACAGGAAGCGTTCATAATAGGGAATCACGGCACTGGCTCGTGTCTGCTGCAGCATGATTTCCGACAGCCAGGTATGATAGGGCGTAGGGGCGCTGCGCCAGGGAAGTTCCCGGGCGTCTGCCTGTCCACGGTACCAGTCAGGCAGGATAGCCAGCAGATCAGGAATCAGTTCTGTATGGGGAAGATTGATCGTTTTTCGCAAGATATAATCCTTTCTAAAGCAAAATCCAATTATCTGGATGAGAATTTATAGTGAAGGTAAATTGTATCATATTCAGTGAGGCTATCGCAAGATTATACAATTCGCGATAATTTTCGCAAAAAAGTAACAAGAAAAACTTTTTAATTCGCTGAAATGGACAAAAGTGCAACCGATACACGGAATACAAGGGGGTATGTATGTTAAGGGTGGAATAATATACAAAAAATCCGTAAATAACTCAAGAAAAGTTACAAAATACTGTTGACAAAAATGTTTATTCGCGCAATAATGTATACATATTTACAACGTTACATGTTGAATGTGCACGGAGTTTGTGTTATGATGTTTGCGTGTGATGTACGATTCCAGAGGGGGATTGCAGGATGAAACATGTCTTGTCTGTGTTTGTGGAAAATCAGACTGGTGTGCTGGTCCGTGTTGTAAGTATGTTTTCCAGACGCGAATTCAATATCGACAGTCTCGCGGTTGGCGTGACGGAGAAAGAGGGGTATTCGCGCATCACGGTGGTGATTCACGGCGATGAGGATCTCATCGAGCAGATCATCAAGCAGCTTGAGAAGATGCCGGTGGTGCAGGCCGTACAGCGTTTGGATGAGAAGAATGCAGTCTGCCGGGGACTTACGCTGATAAAGGTCAAGGCTAGTGACACGAGCCGCCTGGATATCTTGAAGATGGCCGAACTTTTTCGGGCTCATGTGGTGGATGTGGATTCCTCCACGCTGATCTTCGAGCTGACGGGCAGCGATGATAAGGTGACGGCATTTTTGAATCTCGTCAAGCCTTATGGCATCGCCGAGGTCATTCGTACAGGCCTGATTGCGTTGGAACGCGGTGAGCATACTATTTATGAACATTGTGAGGAGAGAGAGTACTATGGCAAAAACTTATTATGATCAGGATGTTAACTGGGAAGTTCTGAACGGCAAGAAGGTTGCCATCATTGGTTACGGCAGCCAGGGCCATGCACATGCCCTGAACCTCAAGGAGAGCGGCGTTGATGTGGTCGTCGGCCTCTATGAAGGTTCCAAGTCCAAGAAAGTTGCCGAGGAACACGGCCTGACGGTCAAGAACGTCGCCGATGCTGTCAAAGAAGCAGACATCACGATGGTCCTGATTCCGGACGAGAAGCAGTCTGACGTCTACAAGAATGAGATTGCCCCGAACCTGAAGGACGGCAGTGCTCTCGCTTTTGCCCATGGTTTCAACATCCATTACCAGCAGATCGTTCCTCCCGCTAATGTCGATGTGTTCATGGTTGCGCCGAAGGGCCCTGGCCACCTCGTGCGCCGTACGTATACGGAAGGTTCTGGCGTTCCCGCTGTGTTCGCTGTGCATCAGGATGCTTCCGGCAAGTGCTTTGACATTGCCCTGGCCTATGCCAAAGGCCTCGGTGCTACGCGTTCCGGCGTTCTGCAGACTACCTTCCGCGATGAGACGGAAGAAGACCTCTTCGGTGAGCAGGCTGTCCTCTGCGGCGGTGTCTGCCAGCTGATGCAGACCGGCTTCGAAGTCCTCGTAGAAGCAGGTTATCCGCCTGAAATGGCATACTTCGAATGCTTCCATGAGATGAAGCTCATCGTTGACCTCTGCTATGAAGGCGGCTTCACGAAGATGCGCAAATCCATCTCCGATACGGCTGAATATGGCGACTACATGGTAGGCCCGCGCATCATCACGGAAGAGACCAAGAAGGAAATGAAGAAAGTCCTGAAAGAAATCCAGGATGGTACCTTCGCCCGCAACTGGCTGCTCGAAAACCGTGCTGCCGGCCGTGCAAACTTCAATGCTCAGCGCCGTCTCCATTCCGAACATCAGATTGAGAAGGTCGGCAAGGAGCTCCGCAACATGATGCCGTGGCTCAGAGGTGCAGATGATCTGGCCAAAGACTAAGTATGAAACGCCTGAAAAGCAGGAATATATCCATTTAAGTCGAATGTTTTAAATTGAACAGTAGTGAGAAGCCTTCCCCTTCCACCTATCGGGAAGGCTTTTCTTGTAGATAACGGGAGAGTGAGAGCATGGGTATGACGATGAGCGAGAAGATTCTCGCGAAACATGCCGGCCTGGAACGCGTGGAAGCGGGCCAGCTGGTGACCTGTAAACTGGATATGGTGCTGGCCAACGATATCACGGCCCCGCCTTCCATCAAAATCTTTGAGAGCATTGGCCGTCCGGTCTTTGATAACGAGAAGATTGCGCTGGTACCGGACCATTTCCAGCCTGCCAAGGATATCAAATCCGCAGAACTGGCCAAGATTGTCCGGGACTTTGCGGTCAAACATAAGATTGTCCATTACTTTGAGCAGGGACGCGTGGGCATCGAGCATGTCATCCTGCCCGAACAGGGCATTGTGGCACCGGGCATGCTGACTATCGGCGCGGATTCCCATACCTGCACCTATGGTGCGGTCAACGGTTTTGCCACGGGCGTAGGCTCCACGGATTTGGGCGCGGCAATGGCTACGGGCGAAGCCTGGTTCAAGGTGCCGCAGGCCATCAAAGTCGAATTGACCGGTCAAAAACCTGCCGGCATCAGCGGCAAGGATGTCATTTTGACATTGATTGGTCAGATTGGCGTCGATGGTGCCCTCTATAAGTCGCTGGAATTTGCCGGTGAAGGCGTCAAGAGCCTGACCATGACCGACCGTCTGACCATTTCCAATATGGCCATTGAAGCGGGCGGCAAGGCCGGTATCTTCCCCTATGATGAAATCACGGCAGAATATGTCAAAGACAGAGTCAAGAAGCCCTTTGAACCGGTAGCTGCTGACGATGACGCGGCATACTGCCAGGTAGTCGAGATTAACTTGTCAACGCTGAAACCTGTAGTGGCCTTCCCGCATCTGCCAGGTAATACGAAAGCAGTGGAGGATATCAAGGAGCCTATCGCTATCCAGCAGGTCATCATCGGTTCCTGCACCAATGGCCGTTTGGAAGACCTGCAGATTGCGGCGGAAATCTTCAAAGGCCATAAGGTGGCCGATGGCGTGCGCTGCATCGTGATTCCGGGCAGCCCGACAGTCTATAAGGAAGCCATGAAGCGCGGTTATATCGATACCTTTATCGATGCGGACTGTGCTGTTTCCACGCCGACCTGCGGTCCGTGCCTGGGCGGTTATATGGGCATCATGGCGGCCGGGGAAAAATGCGTTTCCACGACCAATCGCAATTTCCGTGGCCGTATGGGCCATGTGGATAGTGAAGTTTACTTAGCTGGCCCTCATGTGGCGGCGGCAAGTGCAATCCTGGGCCGGATTGCCACGGCAGAGGAGGTACAGTGATGAAATTAGAAGGAAAAGTTTGGCGCTATGGGGATAATATTGATACCGATGTGATTATCCCCGCAAGATATCTCAATACCTTTGATCCGAAAGAACTGGCCAGTCACTGCATGGTGGATATTGACGAAAGTTTTGCAGGCAATGTTCAGGAAGGCGATATCATGGTGGGCGGCCGCAACTTCGGCTGCGGTTCTTCCCGCGAGCATGCGCCGGTAGCCATCAAGGCCAGCGGCATTCCCGTGGTGATTGCTGCGAGCTTTGCACGGATTTTCTACCGCAATGGCATCAATATCGGCCTGCCCCTGCTCGAGATCGGCGATGATGTGGAAAAGATCCATGCCGACGACAAACTGCAGGTGGATGTGACCACCGGCGAAATCAAGAACCTCACCACAGGTGACGTGTTCCATGCGCATCCCCTGCCGGGTTTCGTGCAGGAGATTGCCGAGGCCGGCGGCTTGATTGAGTATATCAAACAGAAAGGATAAGTGTGATATCTATGGCATATAAGATTGCGGTTATTCCTGGTGATGGTATTGGCAAGGAAATCACGGATTCTGCTGTCGAAGTATTAAAAGTTGCGGATAAAAAATTCGGCTTGGGGCTGGAATTTGTTTACCATGATGCGGGCGGTACGGCCTACGATAAATTCGGCACGCCGCTGCCGCAGGAAACCATCGATGCCTGCAAGGCTGCCGATGGCGTGCTGTTTGGTGCCGTGGGCGGCGATAAATGGGATAAGGTGGAACCGGCCAAGCGTCCGGAAAAAGCTATCTTAGGCTTGCGCAAGGAACTCGGGCTCTATGCCAACCTGCGTCCGGTCAAGGTCGCCGATGCCCTGATCGAATACTCGCCACTGAAGCCGGAACTGGTGCGCGGTGCAGATTTGGTTATCGTGCGTGAACTTATTGGCGGTATCTACTTTGGCGAGAAATGCGAGTCTGAGCAACATAATGGTGCAGAGCGCGCCTGGGATTTGGAGAACTACTCCGTGCCCGAAGTTGAGCGCATTGCCAAGCTGGCCTTTGAAACGGCCAAACTGCGCCGTGGCAAGGTTACTTCTGTAGACAAGTCCAATGTGCTGGCCACTTCCCGCCTCTGGCGCCGTACGGTGACAGAAGTAGCGAAAGCATATCCGGAAGTGGAGTGCAACAATCTCTATGTGGACAACTGCGCCATGCAGATTGCCGTAAAGCCGACGCAGTTTGACGTCATCGTGACGGGCAACCTCTTTGGCGATATCCTTTCGGACGAGGCAGCCGTGGTCGGTGGTTCCATCGGCATGCTGCCGTCCGCATCCATCGGCGAATGCACGAGCCTCTATGAACCCATCCATGGCAGTGCACCGGATATTGCCGGACAGGGCATCGCCAATCCGATTGGCACGATCTTGTCGGCGGCTATGCTGCTCAGATATTCCCTGCACGAAGAGAAGGCGGCCGATGCCATTGAGGCAGCCGTGGATACGGCCTTGGCCGAGGGGTATCGCACGCCGGATCTCTGGAAGGAAGGCTTTACGAAGGTAAATACCAGCGAAATCACCAAAATCATCAGCGAGAGGGTGTAATTATGAACGGAGCACAGGCAGTCGTTGCATGTTTAAAAGAACAGGGCGTCGATACGGTGTTTGGCTATCCCGGGGGGATGATTCTGCCTTTATACGACGCTTTATATGATAGCAAGGAGATAAAGCAGGTTCTCGTGACTCACGAGCAGAACGCCGCGCACGCCGCTGACGGCTATGCCCGTGCTTCGGGAAAAGTGGGTGTCTGCATCGCTACCTCCGGTCCGGGAGCCACGAACCTTGTGACGGGGCTGGCCACGGCCTTTATGGATTCCATCCCCGTAGTGGCCATCACCGGTCAGGTGGATACGGCGCTTCTGGGGCGGGATGCCTTCCAGGAGACGGATATCCTCGATGTGACCATGCCCATAACCAAACATAACTACAAGATCAAGGATGCCCGCCTGTTGATCAGCACGATCCGTGAAGCCTTCACCTTGGCGAAAAAGGGGCGTCCGGGCCCTGTGCTGGTGGACGTGCCCAGAGATCTGTTCTTCAAGGAAGTGGCTTGGGAGGATGCACCGGCCTGCACGAAGAAAGCAGGCAAGCCCGATGCGGATTTTCTGATTTGTGTGGCCGAAGCGGCTCGGGAAATCGTCAAGGCGCAAAAGCCCGTGGTCATTGTGGGCGGCGGTGTGATTTCGGCAGGGGCCACGGCTGAAGTCATGGCCTTTGTGGAAAAGTATAATCTGCCCGTAGCCCATACCTTGATGGGGCTTGGGGCAATCCCGCGGGAACATCCGCAGTCCCTGGGCTTTGCGGGCATGCACGGGGAGAAGGCCGCGAACCATGCCATTGCGGCCGCTGACCTGATCATTGCCATTGGCAGCCGCTTCGGTGACCGCCAGACGGGCAACGTCAAGAAATACACGCAGGACACCAAGTTCATCCATATCGACATCGATCCGGCAGAAATCGACAAGAATATCGGCAACAGCCTGGGGTTAGCCGGCGATATGAAGGTAATCCTTGGCCTCTTGATGAAGCAGGAAGCCACGGGCAATATCGATGAATGGTGGTCACAGATCCAATCCTGGAAAGAGACCTATGACTATGACTATCATGTCAACCGTCTGACGGTTCCCTGGGCTTTGCATCAGGTGGCGCAGAATACCAAGGGCAAGCCCTATGCCTTTGCTACGGATGTAGGCCAGCATCAGATGTGGGCGGCCTTGCATCTGCGCATTGAAGAACCGCGTACATGGCTGACCTCCGGCGGCCTTGGCACGATGGGCTTTGGACTGCCGGCCGCCATGGGCGCGCAGATGTACTACGGCGACAGCCGACGCGTCATCCACGTGGCTGGCGATGGCGGCATCAAGATGACGGGCAACGAGTTCTATACCATCGCCCGGCTGAACCTGCCGGTGATTTCCCTTATTGTCAACAACACCAGCCTGGGCATGATCCGCCAGCTGCAAAAGGTTATGTATCAGGAACGCTATATCGCCTGCGAATTTGACTATCAGATGGATTATGCCGCCTATGCAGGCAGTTTCGGCATCAAGGCTGAAACGGTATCCACGCAGGAGGAATTTGCCGAGGCGCTGAAACGTGCCTTGGAAGATAAAGACCATCCGCGGATCATTGTCCTCAACGTATGGCGCAGCTTTGTGGAGCCCATGATCAAGGGCGGAGCCCGGATCGATGAGTTTGTGGAATTCAAGTAAGTAAAACGGGAGCCCTTTATTTGAGGGTTCCCGTTTTTGGAATATATTATTTGTTGTACATACGGCTAAGGGCGTTATCCTTGAAGATATTGCCTTGCTCGATATAGCGGTGGACCATCTTTTCGGATTTGTGCCGTGTCTGGCGCATGATGGTCAGGGCATCGATATCGTGCTGGGCGGCGCTGGTGGCAAAGCCGCGGCGTAGGCTGTGGCCGGCGAAGAGGTGCTCGTCGAGGCCGGCCAGGCGTACATATTTCTTGACAATCAAGGCTACGGATTTATCCGAGAGCTGGGTATTGCGCAGACTTTGCACTTTGGTGACAGGGCGGAAGATCGGGCCCTGATGGATCTGCGCGGTATCCAGCCATTTTTTTAGCGCTCGTACTGCGCAGATTTCCGCCTGGGGGGCGTAGGGGATGGCAATCTGTTCGCCGTGGCCGAGCTGGTCCCCTTTGGAATGGGCGACGAAGATGATCAAACCCTGCGGGGTGAATGATAAGTCCTCATATTGGATGCGCACGAGTTCTGAACGGCGGAAAGCGCCGGCAAAGCCCAGGAAGATCAGGGCCTTGTCCCGCAGGCCGGAGAGTTTTTCCTCATCGAACAGGTCAGCCAGCAGGTAGAGAGTTTCCATCAGAATCGGAGACTTGCCTCGCTGGAAGGTGCCTTTTTCGCGGCGGATGGCGGACATGGCAGCCCGTACGATGCCGTCTTTGGCGGGGTTATGGCGCCCACTGAAGCCGGCGGCGATATGGTTCTCGGAAATGGCCGTGACCCGGCGGGAAACGGTATTGGCCTTGGCATCGTCGGCCAGGTCATTGATGTAGTTGACGATGGTTTCCGGCGTGGCGGGCAGGTCTGACACGCCGTGGTGCTCACACCAGTCGGAAAAATCGCTCCAGTCGCAGGCATAGGCCTTGAGCGTGTTGTCGGCCTTGGATTTTTCCAGGCGCCGCTTGGCCTTCAGGGAGAGGCGTTCGTTGTTTTCAATGCGGGCATTTTTTATCAGCATAAAATTATCTTTGACTTTCATGGCGAACCTGCTTTCATAAAGAATATATTCCTATCTTACACTAATTTCATTAGAAATAAAATAACCCTACCGCAATCGCGATAGGGTTATTTTATGATATATCAGCTTTTGGTGATATTATGCGCAAATTAAAGGGCACGCTGAACCTTACCAGAACGCAGGCAACGCGTGCAGACATTGACACGCTTAACTTCGCCTTCAACAACAGCGCGTACACGCTGGATGTTCGGCTTCCAAGTGCGTCTCGTCTTCAGATGGGAATGGCTGACATTGTTGCCAGACAGTTCGCCTTTAGCGCAGATTTCGCAAACACTTGCCATGTGTTACACCTCCTTAAACCTGTGGGAGCCTACTGCTCCTAACACACAATAATGGTATTTTAGCACAAAAAGCGGGGGGGTGCAAGTATTTTTACTTGACACCCTTGAAAAAATTTTTGCGTATTGTAGTTCTTGCGCAGTTTTGGGCAAATGGAGTTTTTATTTTTATTTTATATTGTTAATTTGTATCATTTATATTACAATGTAACCTATGAGATGAACAGTTGTCAATTCATCTTAAATCTATTATTGGAATGGGTTGTGTTATGAAAAATTTCAGACTTAGCGAAAAAGAGGTAAAAACGCTTGCCAAGCGTATCCCGACGCCCTTTTTGGTGGCTTCACTGGACAAGGTTGAGGAAAACTACCAGTTTATGCGCCGTCATTTGCCGCGGGCGGGAGTGTTCTATGCGATGAAGGCGAATCCTACGCCGGAGATCTTATCTCTGCTGGCCGGTCTTGGTTCCCACTTTGATGTGGCTTCGGCTGGTGAGATGGAGATGCTCCATGAATTGGGCGTAGATGGTTCGCAGATGATATATGCCAATCCGGTAAAGGATGCGCGCGGCCTCAAGGCTGCGGCTGACTATAATGTACGCCGGTTTACCTTTGATGATCCGTCGGAAATTGACAAGATGGCCAAGGCAGTACCCGGGGCTGATGTGCTGGTGCGCATTGCCGTGCGCAACAACAAGGCCCTGGTCGATCTCAATACGAAGTTCGGTGCACCCGTGGAAGAGGCGCTTGAACTCTTGAAGGCTGCACAGGATGCCGGCCTGCATGCCATGGGCATCTGCTTCCATGTGGGCAGTCAGTCCCTGTCCACGGCGGCTTATGAGGAAGCTCTGCTCGTGGCCCGCCGGCTATTTGATGAAGCTGAGGAGATGGGCATGCACCTGACGGACCTCGATATCGGCGGCGGTTTCCCGGTTCCTGATGCCAAAGGTCTCAATGTGGACCTCGCGGCGATGATGGAAGCCATCAACAAGCAGATTGACCGCCTGTTCCCGGATACGGCCGTCTGGACGGAGCCGGGGCGCTATATGTGCGGTACGGCTGTGAATCTCGTCACGTCGGTTATTGGCACGAAAACGCGCGGTGAGAAACCTTGGTATATCCTGGATGAAGGCATCTACGGCTGCTTCTCCGGCATCATGTATGACCATTGGACTTATCCCCTGCATTGCTTCGGCAAGGGGGCGAAGAAGCCTTCGACTTTTGGCGGTCCGAGCTGCGATGGCATTGATGTGCTCTATCGCGATTTCATGGCGCCGGAGCTCAAGATCGGGGACAAGGTGCTCGTGACGGAAATGGGTTCCTATACGAGCGTCAGCGCCACGCGCTTCAATGGTTTCTATCTGGCACCGACGATTATCTTTGAAGACCAGCCGGAATATGCGGCCCGTCTGACCGAAGATGATGATGTGAAGAAAAAGGCGGCTGTATGATGGATATCGAAGAGATCAAGCATATGCTGTTCCATGCGCTGACGGAAGAATCACTGGAAGCACGTTTGGATGAAGCGAAGAGCCAGCAGGAAGTCTATGGAATCCTGCAGGAACTTCCGTACTTCACCTTGAGTCTGGAAGAGTTCCAGCAGGGAATTGAAGCAATGCAGAATGAGGCAGAATAAGGGTGATTGACCGGTCAATTGACTGGTCAATCACTTTTTTTATAGCAGGCCTTTTCAGCAAACTTTCTTTGCGTTATAATGTCAAGGTTACTATAATTTATCATAAGCTATTATATTAGGGAGGAACGTATGGAATCATTTATGGGGGCGCTGGGGCTTTATGGCCTTGGCACTTTGGCGTTAGTCTGGCCCAAACGGCTGGAACTGGCTGCCCATTATGTATCCATGGGGCTGGCCTCGGTGGCAAGCTTCATGGTATTTGGTCTGGCCCTGCTGGAAATCATGGGGCTGGGCACTGGCGGCCTGTGGCAGCTGGGCCGTTATTCAATGGTGGTGGACGGCTGGGCCGCAGCTTTCCTGCTGATCATCGGCTTGTCAGGCACGGCGGTTAGCATCTATGGCCTGGGCTATGGCCGGGGGTATTTAGGTGAGCGCATCCGGCAGCTGGCCGGCCTTTGGAACCTGTTCTTAGGCTCCATGGTGCTGGTGGTACTGGCTGGTGACGCCTTTACCTTTATCCTGGCTTGGGAAGTCATGGCTTTGGTATCTTTCCTGCTGGTCAACCACGAGAGCGGGAAGAAGCATGTGGTGGGTGCGGCCTATCAGTATATGGTCATGACGCACCTGGGCACGGCGGCCATCCTCGTGGCCTTCTACATCCTTGGCAGCGGGGCGGAGAGCTTTGCCTTTGTGGATTTAGCGCATAGCGAACTTTCGCCGGTCATGAAGCATATCGCCTTTGGCTGTGCCTTTGCTGGCTTTGCCCTGAAGTCCGGTCTGATGCCGCTGCATGTCTGGCTGCCCAATGCTCATCCGGCGGCACCGTCCCATGTGTCGGCACTCATGAGCGGCGTGATGCTGAAGGTGGCGGTCTATGGTTTTGGCCGCTTCGTGTTTGAATTTATCGGGGCAGATATTTTTGCTTACGGCCTGATCGTGATGGTGATTGGCCTGATTTCGGCCTTCCTGGGTGTGCTCTATGCTTCCATGGAAAAGGATATGAAGCGCATCCTGGCCTATTCCTCGGTGGAGAATATGGGCATCATCTTTGCGGCCTTTGGCTGCGGCATGCTCCTGATGGCCATGGATAAGCCGTATCTTTCGGTGGTGGCCTTTACGGCGGTGCTGGTGCACTCTGTGGCCCACAGCCTGATGAAATGCCTGCTCTTCATGAGCGCAGGTGCGGTCATGCATGCCACGGGGACCCGCAATGTGGAACTGTTGGGGGGGCTATTGAAGAAGATGCCCTGGACGGCGGCCTTTACACTGGTGGGCTCCATGTCTTTGGCTTCGCTGCCCTTTACGGCAGGTCTGGTGGGCGAGTGGCTGACCTTGCAGGGCATGATGTCCCTGGCCTATGAAGCAGGCCGGCCGGAACTGCGCCTGCTCGTCATCTTTGCCTTTATTCTGCTGGGGCTGACCGGTGCTCTGGCGCTGGGCTGCTTCGTGCGGCTCTATGGCGTGGCTTTCTTAGGGCGCCGCCGTTCCAATCTCGTGCTCAAAGCCCATGAGATGCCGTTTACGATGCTTTGTGGCATGGGACTTGAAGCCGTGGCCATCCTTGCGATGGGCATCATGCCGGCACCGGTTGTCAACCTGATGCGTCAGGTTCTTATTGACAGCCCGCTGGCCATTCCGGCCGGTGACTTTATCGGCCTCTGGTGGAATGGCGGCCAGTCGGAAGCGGTCTTCAATCCCTGGCTGATCATGATTGCAGGGCTCCTGCTGTTTGCGCTGCTGGCGTTGACGCTGGGCGGTAATAAGGTCATCGTCCATCAGGATGTGACCTGGAACTGCGGTACGGAACCAACCCGCCGCCAGCAGTATACGGCCACGGGCTTTTCTAAGCCGCTGCGCCGGGCGTTTGACTTTATCCTGAAGCCCCGCCGCGAGCGCGTATTCTTGCAGCGGGATCATGCTTATTTTGGACGCAAGCTACATTATAATCTGATGATTCCCGACCAGTTCACGGATCGTCTCTACCATCCGGTGGAACACATCATGGTAAAAGTGGCCGACACCCTGCGCATTGTGCAGCAGGGCAGTGTGCGGCTCTATATCGGTTATACCATGATTGCCATGGTCATTGTGCTTATTTGGGGAGGAATGTAAAAGATGGCCTTGAGTTTCTATAATGCGGCGCTGCAGGCCCTGATTTTACTGGCCTGTGCTCCCCTGATTGCCGGAATTGTCAACAAGACGAAGGCATTTTTGCAGAAGCGGCAGGGGGCCAGCATCTTCCAGGAGTATTTCGACCTCTGGAAATGGTGGCGCAAACCCGTCATTGTGACGAAGTATACGAGCTGGGTATTCCTGGCTGCACCAATCGTCTATCTGGTGACCAGCATCATGGCGGCGATGATGCTGCCGGGGCTGCTTACGGGCAATATCCGTTTCGGTGATGCCTTTGTGTTCGTCTATGTGCTGGCGCTCGGTCGCTTCTTCATGACACTGGCCTCGATGGATTCGGCCACGGCCTTTGGCGGCATGGGCGGCTCCCGTGAAATCTACATTTCCGTACTAGTGGAACCGGCGGTGATGCTGGCCATCCTCCTGAATGCCTCCCGCTATGGTTCGACGATGCTCTCGCAGATGGTCATTGACTACAATGCCTTCTATTTCACGGTTCCGGCCGTACTGGGCGGCGTGGCCTTCTTCCTCGTGATGCTGGCGGAAAACAGCCGCCTGCCGGTGGATAACCCCGATACGCATCTGGAGCTCACGATGATCCACGAGTGCATGACGCTGGAATATTCCGGACGTCTCCTGAGCTATATCCATCTGGGCAGCATGCTCAAGATGCTTTCGTTCCTGGTGCTGTTCGGCACGCTTTATCTGCCCTTGCCGCTGCCCATTGCGGTCAAGGTTCTCCTGAGTGCGCTTCTGATTGGTCTGGTGGAAATCCTCAACAATAAGATGCGCCTGTTCAAAGTCCGTGTTTATCTGTCGGCGGCGGTCATCATGCTGGCCGTAGCCATCATTGCGCAGTAAGGAGGAGAAAATGGAATATTTGGTAGTTTTGCTCCTCTTCGTGGTCTTTGTACAGACACGCGTGATGGAGCTGCGCCGCTCGGTGCTGGCGCTGATGGCCCAGTCGGTGATCGTAGCTTGTGCCTGTCTCTTGGCCGGTCTCAATCATGGGCTGATGCATGCGCTGATTCCCTTTGCTTTGACGCTGGGGGTAAAGGTCATCTTTATTCCCATGGCGATGCTGAAGCTCATCAAACGCATTACCGATGACCGGGAAATCTTTTCCGATATCAATGTAAACTATTCGACGGTGGCTGCGGCGGCTTTCCTGGTCTTCGGCTATGTGCTGGGCAACCGCTTTATGCTCAATCCGATGGAGCAGGATATCTTTGCGGCCACCATCATGATGATCATGACAGGGCTGGCTTTGATGGTCATGCGCAAGCGCGCCATCCTGCAGATATGCGGCCTGATCACGCTGGAAAACGGCATTTATCTGCTGGGGTTGATCATCACGGAAGGTCTGCCGCTCGTGGTGGAGCTGGGCGTGTTCCTGGATGTATTGATTGCCGTGGTGGTATTGGTGATCCTGACCAATCGCATGAGTCTTTCCTTTATGACCACGGATACGACGGTAATGAGAAAGTTGAAGGGCTGAGGTAGTTTATGGAACTTTATTATATACTGGGACTGCCGCTGCTCTTTGCAGTGGTGGCAGCCTCTAATGTGCTGGGACTGAAGCTCCTGCACGTTGCCGACCGGCTGACGGCCACGGTGGTTTTCGGCCTGATCCTGGATCTGGGGATGAACTTCTCCTTGCATCCGGATACGCCAATCCGGATGGGATTTTTCTATGTGGATGCCCTGAGCATCTGGATGCTCCTGATCGTGGGGGCACTTTATCTGGCCTTTGCCTGGACGAGCAAGGCTTATCTGGAGCGCGATACGAATATCCGCTATGGCTATCTGCGGCGCTTCACGCATCTCGAAGGCCGTTTCTATGCGCTGTCCCATATCTTCGTCTGGACCATGATGCTCGTGGTGACGGTGGACAGCCTCGGTCTGATGTGGGTGACTATTGAAGCCACGACCTTGGTTTCGGCCCTGCTGGTGGCCTTCAAATTCACCCGTACCTCCCTCGAAGCGGCCTGGAAATATGTCATGGTCTGCACCGTGGGCATCTGTCTGGCACTTTTGGGTACGATTATCCTCTACTACGGCCAGCTGCAGTCCATGGGAGATGTTTTGCCTCTGAACTGGGAGTTTATGGCTATTCATGCCCAGATGCTCGATCCAGAAGTGGCAAAGCTCGCCTTTGCCTTCCTGTTCGTAGGCTATGGCACGAAGATTGGCCTGGCGCCCATGCATGCCTGGCTGCCCGATGCCCATTCGGAAGCGCCGGCACTTACGAGTGGCCTGCTCTCGGGCGCACTTTGCATCTGTGCGCTCTATGTGCTCCTGCGCGCTACGGCCATTGTGATGCCCGTGGTCGGGCTGGATTTCATCAGTTCCATGTATGTGGGCTTTGGTCTGCTGACCATTGCGCTGGCCGTGCCCTTTGTGGTGGTGCAGCGTGACGTGAAGCGCATGCTGGCCTATTCCTCCATGGAAAACTTCGGCCTTCTGGCAGCAGGTTTCGGCCTGTTCATGCCGATGGCCGCAGAGGCATCACTCCTGCATATGTTTAACCATGCTCTGGTCAAATACATGCTGTTCTATACGGCGGGTACCATCATGGAAACCTACGCCACGAAAAATATGATGCGCATCCATGGCATGATGCAGCAGGCCCCCAAGACGGCAATGTTCTGGCTGCTGGGCATCGTGGGCATTCTGGGCATGCCGCCCATGGGCGTGTTCTTCAGCAAGTTCTATATCATTGCCAGTTTCTTCCAGGCGGAGCATCCGTATCTGGGTATCCTGGCTTTGGTTCTGCTTGCCGGTATGCTGATTGGTATCCTCTATCATGCCATGCGCATGCTGGGTGGCAAGCCCACCCGCAAGGCGGCTGGTGAGCTGATGGGGCGTCTGGACAGCGCCGTGCTGTTTTTGATGCTGGCGGCCAGCGGCTTGGTGAGTGCCTTTGCCTATGAGATTCCCTTTGTGGGCACCATGCTGAAGGCAGCAGCGAAGATAGTACTGGGAGGTGTATGCTGATGGCAGATTGGTCTTTGAAAATCGTCAAACCCGAAAATTTCCGCGGCACGGCTAATATCTTGTCCAACGGCGGCAAGAATCCGTTGACGGCTATGTTTGGCCGGGATGAAACGGAAAATCCGGCAGTCAAGGGTTATGCCATCTATGCGGTGTTTGAGAACCTGGGCGAGCATAAGCTCGAAGCGGTCAAGGCAGTGTTCGGCGAAGGGGAGTCCCTTTGCTATGAGTCCCTGACGCCCCTCATCCCGGCTGCTGCCTGGTACGAGCGGGAGATTCAGGATATGTTCGGCATCGTGCCGCAGGGCCATCCCGATCCGCGTCCGCTGGTGCTTCATGACACTTTCCCCGAAGGTTTCTATCCCCTGCGCAAGTCCGTGGAGAAAGACGCCGATGTGCATGGCAGCCGCCGCATGGATATGAGCGTGGCCCGCGGTGAGGGCGTTTATGAAGTGCCGGTGGGGCCCATCCATGCGGGCATCATCGAGCCGGGGCATTTCCGCTTCAGTCAGGCCGGCGAATCCATGCTGCAGTTGGATGCGCGCCTGTTCTATACCCATCGCGGCCTCGAAAAAGTCATGGAAGGTAAGACGCCGGAGGAGGCGCTGC
Organism: Pseudoselenomonas ruminantium; assembly: GCF_900104055.1. Taxonomy (GTDB): domain Bacteria; phylum Bacillota; class Negativicutes; order Selenomonadales; family Selenomonadaceae; genus Selenomonas_A; species Selenomonas_A ruminantium_C. The sequence continues at coordinate 8,088 of NZ_FNJQ01000001.1, read as the reverse complement.
CCATCGTGGAGCGTATCTGTGGTGCCTGCTCCATTGCTAATACCTGGAGTTTCTGTCAGGCTGTGGAAAAGATTGCGGGCGTAAAGATTTCCCGGCGGGCGGAAATCATCCGCACCCTGCTCATGGAAATCGAGCGCATCACCAACCATGTGGGTGACCTGGGCAATATCCCCGCCGGTGTGGGCTTCAATCCCGCCATCAGCCTCGGTGGCCGCACGAAGGAAATGCTGATGCGCCTGCAGGAACGCATTGCGGGCAACCGTTTCCTGCGCGGCGTGATCGTTCCGGGTGGCGTGCGCCAGGATATCAGTAGTGCACTCTGCAAGGATATTGCCGATATCATGGATAAGACAGAGGTCAGCGTAAATGACCTGACGGAAATGTTTGCCCAGCAGGCCAACTTCCAGAACCGTGTGCGCACGACCGGTATTGTGCGCAAGGAAACGGCCGTGGATCTGGCCATGGTGGGCGTGGGCGCCCGCGCTTCGGGCTTTGCCCATGACAGCCGCAAGGACTTTGCCTACGGCCTGTATCCGGAACTGGACTTCAATATGGTCACAGAAAAAACTGGTGATGTGGCAGCAAGACTTGCTGTGCGCATTGCCGAACTTACGGAATCCTTTAAGCTTGTGCGCCAGCTCATAGGCATGCTCCAGAATGACAAGTCAAATGACGCCGTCAATCTGACTTGTCAGATTGATTGGTCAAAAGTAAGCGGCGATGACTGGGGCCTCAGCGAATCGGCCCGGGGCAGCAACTTCCAGTTCGTGGCCATGCAGGAGGGCAAGATTGACCGTATCTTTGTTCGCAGTGCGTCCTATCCGAACTGGCCGGCCGTGACCATTGCGGTGCAGGGGGATATCATTCCCGATTTCCCGCTGATCAATAAGAGTTTCGAGCTTTGCTATGCCTGCATTGACCGTTAAGTGAGGAGCGAATATGTTTAAGGTAATAGAACGATTATTGGGCGATAAGATCGCCACCGAAAAGATTTCCCTCACCGGCAGTGAACGCTTCCGCGGGAAAATCACGGGCAGCTGCAGTATAGCCATGCGCGAAGCCTGTGCCAAAGCCTGCCCGGTGGGCGCCTTTGCCGCTTCAGACAATGGGCAGGGATATGCCGTTGACTATAAAAAATGCATCTTCTGCGGCAAATGTGTGGAGCGGGCCATGGGCAGCCTGCAGCATAGCCGGGAAGAGGCCATGCCGGTCATCACTGAGGAGGCCGCTGAAGTTACGGCAGAAGTGATTCGGCAGAAATTGGGCCGCAGCCTCCATGTGCGTCATCTCGACGCCGGTTCCTGCAATGCCTGTGACTTCGAGATGGGTGCCATGTCCAATCCCATCTACGACCTGCACCGCTATGGTGTCCATGTTGATGCCAGCCCGCGCCATGCAGATTTGTTGATGGTCACGGGCGTGGTCACGCGGAATTTGGAACAGGCACTTAGGATGTCCTATGAAGCCATGCCGGAACCGCGTCTCGTGATGGCCTGCGGTGCCTGTGCCGCAGGCGGCGAAACCTATGGCGCCAGCTATGCCATCGTCGGTGCCGCAGACCAGGTCGTGCCTGTGGATATCTACATCCCGGGCTGCCCACCGCGCCCGAGCGCGATGATTGCGGGGCTTCTGGCCGCCGCCGATATACTGGCAGAGAAAATGTAAAAATATTTTTTTTAGGTATTGAAGCGTTCCTGTATTTATGATAAACTACTTAGGTATGTGGGCGGTCCTCTGAGCAGGCATGAGCTTGCCACGAACGTCTGATTAAGGAGGAAAATAAAAATGAACATCATCGAGACTCTGGAGAAAGAACAGCTCCGCAGCGACATTCCCGTTTTTGCACCTGGCGACAAGGTTCGCGTACATGCAAAGATCGTCGAAGGCAACCGTGAGCGTATTCAGGTATTCGAAGGCCGCGTAATCGCTCGTCAGGGCGTTGGCGTTCGTGAGACTTTCACCGTTCGTCGTATTTCCTACGGCATCGGCGTAGAACGTCTGTTCCCGGTTCATTCTCCGCGTATTGCTAAGATTGAAGTTGTCAGCCGCGGTGTTGTCCGTCGTGCAAAACTTTATTATCTGCGCAACCTTACGGGTAAAGCTGCTCGTATCAAAGAAAAACGCTAATCTGCGTAACGGTAGGGACTGCTTCCGAGCAGTCCCTATTTTTGCGTAAGATGAGCAAATACAACAAGAGGAGGAACCCCTATGAGTTCATTAGGCGAAGAAGCAAAGGATTGGCTGATATCCATCGTCATTGCGGTGGTGCTGGCCTTCTTTATCCGCGAGTTTATCGTGGAATTATACATCGTGGATGGCCCGTCCATGCGGCCGACACTGCAATCGCAGGAGCGGCTGGTGGTCAATAAGTTCATCTATAACTTCCGCGAGCCGCAGAAGAACGAGATCCTCGTATTTGAATATCCCCGCGACCGCAGCCGCGATTTCATCAAGCGCGTGATCGCGACGGCCGGTGATACGGTGGAAATCAAGGCGGGCAAGGTCTTTGTCAATGACCAGCTCCTGAATGAGGATTATATCCTCGAACCCACCCGCAGCGAATATCCGAAATCCACAGTTCCGAAAGGCACCATCTTCGTGATGGGGGATAACCGCAACAATTCCGAGGACAGCCGCTTTGCCGATGTTGGCTTTGTTCCTTTAGATCTCATCAAGGGCAAGGCCATGCTGGTGTTCTGGCCGATTGGGCAGTTCAAGACACTGCCGTAACAGGGGAGGCGTAGACGATGAAGTTTATTTCCTGGAATGTCAATGGCCTGCGGGCCTGCCTGAAAAAGGGATTTATGGAGTCATTCTGCAAGCTGGACGCCGATGTGTTCTGCCTGCAGGAAACGAAGATGCAGCCGGATCAGGCCATCCTCGATCTGCCGGGCTATAAGCAGTATTGGAACAGTGCTGAAAAGAAAGGTTACTCTGGTACGGCGGTGTTTTCCCGCATCGAGCCGATGCGTGTCACCTATGGCCTCGGCATTGAGGAGCACGACCATGAAGGCCGTGTGATCACGCTGGAATTTCCCGAAATGTTTCTGGTTACGGTCTATACGCCGAACTCCAAGCGGGAACTGGAGAGGCTTTCCTACCGCATGGAATGGGAGGATGCCTTCCGGGCCTATTTAATGAAGCTGGATGAAACGAAACCCGTGGTCATCTGCGGGGACCTCAATGTGGCCCATCAGGAGATTGACCTCAAGAATCCGAAGACGAACCATCACAATGCCGGCTTCACTGATGAAGAGCGCGGCAAGTTTGGCGAGCTTCTGGATGCCGGCTTTATCGACACCTTCCGCACCCTGTATCCGGAGCGCACGGGCATCTATACCTGGTGGTCTTACCTGCGCAAAGCCCGGGACAACAACGCCGGATGGCGGATTGACTATTTTGTGACGTCCAAGCGGTTACAGGAAAGAATCAAGGATGCCACCATCCACAATGAGATTTTTGGCAGCGATCATTGTCCTGTTGGCCTGGAGTTGGAATAATGTTAGAAAATCCTTGACAGGTACGGTTCCTTAGGATAAAATTTATACGTTATGTTGAGTTGAAGTGAGGATACAATTTTGTATCCTTTCTTGTTTTATATTAGGAGGCAGATTACACTAAAATGAGTATGACGACCAATGAAAATCTGAGAAACATTGCCATTATCGCCCACGTTGACCATGGTAAGACCACCCTGGTTGATGGCATGCTGAAGCAGAGCCATGTGTTCCGTTCCAACGAGCAGGTTGCGGAACGCGTCATGGACTCCGGCGATATCGAGCGTGAGCGCGGCATTACGATCCTGTCCAAGAACACGGCTGTTATGTACAACGGCGTAAAGATCAACATCGTGGACACCCCGGGCCATGCTGACTTCGGCGGTGAAGTTGAACGTGTTCTCAACATGGTTGACGGCGTTGTCCTGCTCGTAGATGCCTTTGAAGGCCCGATGCCTCAGACGAAGTACGTGCTGCGCAAGGCTCTTGAGCAGAAGCTCAAGCCGATCGTGGTCATCAACAAGATCGATAAGCCGAATCAGCGTGTAGACGATGTTTATGATGAAGTTCTCGAACTCTTCATGGAACTCGATGCCGATGATGAACAGCTCGACTTCCCGGTTATCTATGCTACGGCCCGTGACGGTATTGCCAAGTACAGCATGGATGACGACAACGACAACCTCGAACCGCTGATGGAAACCATCGTCAAGGAAATCCCGGCTCCGCATGGTGATCCGGATGCTCCGCTGCAGATGATGATTACGACGCTCGAATCCGATGCTTTTGTAGGCCGCGTGGCCATCGGCCGTATCATCCGCGGTACGGCTAAGCCGAACCAGAATGTCTGCATCATCAATGGCGACCAGGAAACCAAGGCCAAGATTGGCAAGGTATTCACGTATCAGGGCCTGCAGCGCGTAGAGAGCGAATCTGCCAGCATGGGTGAGATCGTTGCCCTGACCGGCCTCGGCGATGTATCCATCGGTTACACGGTTGCCGATGCTGAAAATCCGGAAGCTCTGCCGACCATCAACATCGACGAGCCGACGCTGTCCATGACTTTCGGTGTCAACACGAGCCCCTTTGCCGGCCGTGAAGGTCAGTTCGTAACGTCCCGTCACCTGCGTGACCGCCTGTTCAAGGAAATCGAGACCAACGTGGCTATGAAGGTTGAGGAAACGGATTCTGCTGATGTGTTCAAGGTTTCCGGCCGTGGCGAACTGCATCTCTCCATCCTGATCGAAACTATGCGCCGTGAAGGCTATGAACTGCAGGTCGGCAAACCGGAAGTTGTTTACAAGACCATCAATGGCCAGCTCTGCGAACCGATCGAGAACCTGACGGTTGAAGTGCCGCAGGAATACATGGGCGCTGTTATGGAAGGTCTTGGCACGCGTAAGGCTGAGCTCACGAACATGACGGAGACGGCTGGTTACATGCGCCTCGAATTCACCATTCCGGCCCGCGGCCTGATTGGTTTCCGTTCCGAACTGCTCACGAGCACGAAGGGTAACGGCATCATGAACCACGTGTTCCATGGCTATGCTCCGTACAAGGGTGACATCCCGGGCCGTACGCGCGGTTCCCTCGTTGCCTTCGAACAGGGCGAGACCACCGGTTATGGTATCTTCTCCCTGCAGGATCGCGGCGTGATGTTCATCGAGCCGGGCGAACAGGTTTATGAAGGTATGATTGTTGGTGAAAACTCCCGCGATAACGATATCGACATCAACCCTTGCAAGAAGAAGAACGTATCCAACATGCGTACGTCTTCCTCCGATGAAGCAATCCGCCTGACGCCGCCGAGAATCCTCTCCTTGGAACAGGCTATCGAATACATCAACAATGATGAAATGGTCGAAGTAACGCCGGAACACATCCGTCTGCGCAAGTCCATCCTTGACCGTACGGTTCGTGGCCGTGCAGCCAAGAATGCCCGCAAAGGCTGATAATGATAAATAAGTAAAATAATTCCTGCTGAAAAAATATTTTTTCAGCAGGAATTTTGCATTTTGAAAAGAACTATGCTATTATAAGATATGTTAAATGGAATTATTTGTTGATGTATTTGACTACAGGCAATATAAACTACTAAATTACTGGAAGGACGATCGAAAATGGGGGCAGTGTCAAAGATTACGGACAAGTTGATGGGATTGGCAGATCTCATTATGCCTATTCCTGAAGAGGATGAGATTGATTACACTGAAGAAGCAGAGGAAGAGGCAAAGGCAGCCAAACAGCAGCAGAAGTCAGCAAAGGCCAGCCGTCGCAGTGCGGCAGCCAGCACCAGCTATGCAGAGGAATACAAGGTAGCCAATGGTGAACCCATTCGCATGGAACGTTCCAGCTATACTCAGGAACCGGTGTTCCGGCAGAAGAAGCAGCAGCCGCAGCTGACCGTGCATACCACGAAGCAGCCGCAGCTCAAGATGCAGATCTTTGCACCGAAGAACTTTGACCAGGTGACGGCGATTGCGGATGATCTCAAAGCTGGCAAAGCTTGCGTGGTGAATTACGAGCAGATTGAGGCTGCAGAACAGCGCCGTATCTGTGATTTCGTAAACGGTGTATGCTATGTTCTGGATGGCTCAGCTAAGCGCGTTTCCAATCAGATTATGCTTTATGTGCCCAATGGGGTGGATGTGACAGAAGCCATGACGATGGCATTGACGGATTGATAACTGCCCGTTGATAATTTAGCTTTAGTTAGACCAGGCAGTCCTGCGGGGATTGTCTGGTCTATTTCTATGTATAAAGGTGGAGATATTATGGAACAGAACAACGAAATTTTAGAAGGCGTATTAGCTGAATTTGCTAAACTTGCTGCGATTCCCCGCAAGTCCGGCCATGAACAGGCCGTCAGCGATTTCCTGAAAAATTATCTGCAGGAAATGGGCTTGAAGGTAACGCAGGACGAGAAAAATAATATCATCGCCGACAAGCCTGCCTGCCCGGGCTTTGAAAATGCTCCGCTGACCATTCTGCAGGGGCATATGGATATGGTCTGCGTAGCTGCAGAAGGCGTGGCTTTCGATCCGCTCAAGGATGCGATCAAGCTCGTACGCGACGAGAAATTCCTGCGTGCTGATGGCACGAGTCTCGGCGCCGATGACGGCATCGGCGTGGCGGAAGCCATCTATATCCTGAAGAATGCCAAGGACCATGGTCCGCTGCGCATGATCGTGACCGTGGATGAAGAGCAGGGCATGACCGGTGCCATCCATCTCGATGCCAAACACCTGCAGGATGCCAAATTCCTGATCAACTGCGATTCGGAAAACTACGATGAATTGACGGTGGGCAGTGCCGGCAGTGTCAACCTTGACTTTTCTCGGGAAGTAAAATGGGTGAAGCCGGAACTTTCCGCTGCCTGGCAGATCGAGGTCAAGGGCCTCTTAGGCGGCCACTCCGGCGAGCGCATCGGCGATGGCCGGGGCAATGCCATCCGCACGCTGGCTATGACGCTGGCAGCTTTGTCCGGGGAGGGCGAAGTGGAACTGGCAGCCTTCAATGGCGGCAAGGCCCGCAATGCGATTCCTGACGATGCCCGCATGGTTATCGTGACGGATTTGGATAAGGCTGTGATTGAAAAGGTACTCAAAGATCAGGAAGAGCGTTTTAACAAGATGTATGGCAGTGTAGATCCGCATGCACAGTTTGTGCTGACGAGTGTAACTGCACCGGAACAGGTCATGACGGCCGGGGATAAAACCCGTCTGATTCGTTTGCTGACCATCCTGCATACGGGTACGTTTGCCATGTCTACGGTGATTCCGGGGCTCGTGGAGACTTCTGCCAATTTGGGCGTGGTTGAGATCACGGACACGGAAGTCAAGATCCAGTACTTCCCGCGTTCCGCTGTGGACCAGAAGCTCGACGAATTCCGCTTCATGGCCGAAGAATGGGGCGCACTGACGGGCTTCACGGCCCATATCGGCACGCAGTCCCCGGGCTGGAAAGAAAACAAGGACAGCAAGCTGGCCAAGATCATGGCGGATACTTTCAAGAAGCAGAACGGCAAGGACATGAAGGTTGAAACCATCCATGCCGGCCTCGAATGCGGCTGGCACTTCCGCAAGAATCCGCAGCTTGATATGGTGTCTATCGGTGTGACCACTATGGATATCCACAGCCCGAAAGAACGCCTGCTCTTAGAAACGGTCAAACCGCAGGTAGATCTGATTGTGGAAACCTTGCATGAGATTGCAAAGCTGTAAAAGAGAATACTAAAGGGCTGTGAAATAGTTCCTTAATTAGAAAAGTTCGTTGCCAGAAGGATATGCTCCCCCTATGAGATACAGAGAAACATAAAACTGTACTCATAGGGGGAGCAGTTCATTCACAACGTGTCAACGGACTTTTTCAAATTGCAGTTTGTTGGGCAGTTCGTGCTGAAGGTATCCCGTTCATACGTTGTCAGGGGTTCACGGGGGAGTGCTTTTGCTGTTTCCGCTAAACGTCCCTCCCTGTCAAGTTAGAGCTGTTTAGCTGGATGCGCCGGGCAGGCCAGCGGCGCGTCTTTCAGCGTGCTTTCTAGTTACTACCTGCGTCGGGCCGGTCTTCGCTTACGCTCAGACTGTCGCTC
>NZ_FNJQ01000012.1 GCF_900104055.1 Pseudoselenomonas ruminantium | reverse complement strand
CTGGCGCTCAGACTGTCGCTCCCACAGCAAAAGCACTCCCCCGTGAGCCCCAAGATACGGAATCAGCAATCGGCACGAACCGTTGCTCCCGTAACAAGAACATCGATGTGTTTGCAGCTTACAGCCGAGACTTAGCTATTTTGACACAGATATACCTTTGGGTGGAGGCGGGGATGCTTATTCGCCGACGGAACGACTGCCTGAACGAAGTGAAGGCTGGCCCGCAAACAAACGTTGCTGGAAACTGAGCTGAACATACGCGCCGCCGGCCTGCCCGGCGCAGGTCGCTAGAAACTGCGTACTTCTGCTGGCGGGTCATTTAGTGAAGTGGCGAAGAAGTATCCCCGCCTCTGCCCCACAAATCTGTAACCAATTGCGTTTAAGCACGTACCCACAAACTGCAATTTTAGCGCAAAAGCCCGCTGACGAAAATGTCAGCGAGCTTTTGGTTGTAGGGGATATTGAACAGCCACCAATTATTATTTTTTCTCAAATACCCACATATAGCCGGCAAAGTCCGTGTCGATCTTCTCCACGCCCAGACCGTTATACATGAGTTCATCGCCATAGAAAAGCTGTCCCACCGGACTCATGGACTTCTCCCCGCCAAAGTCCATGCTGGTACGCTGGGCGGGCAGGTAGTCCACCAGTTCATATTCTGCGTCCGCAGCCAACGCCGTCAACTGCAGGGTACGGATGGGTGTCGCCGGTTCAGCCAATGTCTTGAAGTAGAGTACGACTACTTCCTTGCCATCCTGGCTGACAAACTGCCAAGCCGTTTCGTTCTTCGTGCCGGCAAAGGGCGTCAGCAGACGGTAGAACTTGCCTAACTGCAAAGTGGGACGAAGCTTCTTATAGAGCGCCACATGCTGTCTGACCTGCTCTTTTTCCGCCTCGCTCATGCGGGTGATATCCAATTCATAACCAAAATCTCCGCCAAAGGCGCAGAGAGTCCGCGTCTGCAAGCTGGTCACGCGACCGACCTGATGGTTCGGCGTCACCGATACATGAGCGCCCATGGTCAGTGGCGGGAACACGAGGCTGGTGCCGCTCTGAATGGACAGACGGCAGATGGCATCGGTGTTGTCGCTGGTCCAGGTCTGCGGCATATAGTAAAGCATGCCCGCATCAAAGCGGCCACCGCCGCCCGAGCAGCTCTCCCAAAGGATATGAGGGAACTTCGCCGTCAGGCGTTCCAGCACATCATAGAGCCCTAACACGAAGCGCGTCTTGGTCTCGCCCTGATGCTCAGCAGGCAGCGCCCCCGAGAAAGCTTCGGTCAGATGGCGGTTGAAATCCCATTTGACATAATCGATTTCGGCCGACGCCAGCACATCGCCCACGGCCTTGACGATATAATCACAGACTTCCGCCCGCGACAGATCCAGCACCAGCTGATGGCGGCCAAAGCTGTTCTTGTAATCCGGCACATGCAGGATCCAGTCCGGATGGGCACGGAAAAGCTCCGAATCCTCGGAAATCATCTCGGGCTCGAACCAGAGGCCGAATTTCAGCCCGCGTTTATGGGCCGAAGCGGCCACGCCCTTGAGGCCCTGCTTGAGCTTATCGGTGTTGACAAACCAGTCGCCCAGACTGCTGTTGTCGTCATTGCGCTTGCCGAACCAGCCGTCATCGAGCACTAAGAGTTCCAGCCCCAAATCGGCCGCCGACTCGGCCAGACGGTCAATCTTTTCCTCGTCAAAGTCAAAATAGGTAGCCTCCCAGTTATTGACGAGAATCGGGCGCAGTTCATGCTGGTATTTGCCCCGCACGATATGCTCCCGCACGGTCTGATGGAAAACCTGGCTCATGCCATTAAGGCCTTTATCGCTGTAAACCAGCATGGCTTCCGGCGTCTGGAAGTTTTCCCGCGGAGCCAGATGCCATTTGAATTCAAAGGGATTGATACCGCCGATGACGCGGGTGGTGCCAAACTGCTCCACCTCCGTCGTAAAGGAAGCCTCGCCGCTCCAGATCAGGCTGAAGCCATAGACCTCGCCGCTGGTTTCGCCGGCATCCCTGCGGGCCAGCGCCAAAAACGGCGACTGCTGATGGGAGCTTGCCCCTCTGCGGCTGCCCGTTTCCTGCACGCCGCGCATCAGCGGCACGCGCTCTAAGCTGCGCTCTGCCGCATGGCCGCCGTAGAGGCTCAGGCGGTCAAAGTCATGGTCCGCAAAATCCAGCGCAAAGCTGGCAGCATTGGTGAGATCCAGGGCCTCACAGCCGCAGTTGGTCAACCTTGCACTGCGGGTGAGCAGCGCCGAATCGGCCATCAGGGTATAGAGCAGTTCCACCGCTAATTTGCCCTGACTATCCAACAGGTAGATATGCAAGGTTTCGGCTTCGCTTTCCTGAGCATAGACGGCAGGCAGGCCGGCAAGTTTTGGCTTGCCCTTGGTAATCTTATAGCCATCGTAGAAGAGTTCTGTCACCGTCGTGCCATTGCCGAGCCGCACTTCATAGGCAGGCAGGCGGTAATCCCCATGGCCATAGGCCGGATATTCCTGCGGCACCACATCCAGGGAGAACGTGCGTTCATTGGGATATGCTGCCGGCTGGGGCGAAAACGCCCGGTCAATGGACTGCAAAGGCGAGCTGTCCCGGAACTTCTTCAGGGGGCGGCCCCAATAGCGGTGCAGGAGATAACGCTCCCGCACCACCTGCAGCACATAGCTGACATGGTCATTATGCAGATGGAAAATTCCGGTTGACTGGTCAAAATCAATCATGATTGGCCTCCTTATACTTAGATCCCTTTAAAGAAAAATTCCAGATGTTTCGTTTCATTCTGCAGGCGATATTCCGGGAGTACCGGTGCGCCCCAGGTATCATCGCCGCCGACGCCGCACTGGCCGGACGAAGCCCGCAGATAAGTATGGTGCACCTGCGGCAGGTCATAGCTATGGCGGGCATTTTCCAGTTCATGGGCGCTGTAGGGCAGCGCCGAAGCGGACAGGGGAATATCGCCGCTGATGCGCACGCCTCTGCCCCGCTTGTCGGTGACTTCCAGCCAGCGCACGCCGTTATGATTGCCACATTCCTGCGGCAGCAGATATGCTTCCATTTCTCCTGCGACCGTAGAATTGAAGATGCCCAGTTTGGCCCCTTCCTGACGGTCAATATAGTTGGCCTGCGGGCCGAAGCCATAATAGCGCAGTTCACTGTAGTCTGCCGGCAGGGTGAAGAGCATGGCAAAATCCGGAATCTCCGGCAGGCCGGCTGCCTGCTCATAATCCAGCTCCGTCTTCAGGCTGCCATCGGCGCAGACCGTATAGGTCAGCTGACAGGAAGATAAGGGCTGTGTCGCCAGTTCATAGGTGAAACGCACGCTGACATTGTGGGCATCATATTCCTGGATGCCCAGCTGGCCGAACCAGTTGAACTCCTGCCAAGCGCCTTCCAGCAGCATTTCCTTCTTCACACAGCGCCGGTAAAGGCTGGCCAGTTTCCACTGCGCCACGGCAAAGTCCCGGCGGCAGCCGTAATCGTTGTCGACAGGGGCACGCCAGAAGGAAGGTTTCGGCATTTCCTCCAAGAGTTCCACACCATCGTATTTATAGGAAACGATATTGCCCTGAGCACTGGAGAACAGGATTTCCCCGCCAGCGAACTGCACGCCGAGATTGATATCGCCCCGTACCACATGCAGGGGTTCCTCACTGCGCTCCGTCAAGGGCAGATTCGCAGTATAATGCGCCGGTCCGCTGACTTCGCCATCGGCCACAGCTTCAGCGGGACTTGCCACTTCGACTTCCTCGACCTGCCATACGCCCTGACCGAAGGCCATTTCATGACCTTTCTTGGCCCAGGCCGTATCCTCTTTCAAGACCAGCGCTGCCGTCAGACATTCTTCCCCGGCATCGGTTACCGGCAAATCTGCCAATTCCAGCCGCAGGCTTTCGCCGGGCTTGACGCTCGGTGCTGCCTCGGTCTTTTCCCAGACCTTCTTGCCATCCAGCAGCAATTCATAATGCAGGTCATATTCCGCTGCATCCGTGAACAAGCTGATATTTTCAATGGTTACGCCGTCGGCTTCCACCCGCAGATGGAAATCCTGATAGTTGAACTTCACATCCTGCAATTTGGCCGTAAGCTTGCGGTCCGCATAGAGAATGCCATCCCCGCTGAAATTATAGTCGCTGGAGCGGTCGCCGAAATCGCCGCCATAGGCCAGGAAGTCCTTGCCATAGCGGTCTTTTTTCGCCAGCGCCTGATCGACGAAATCCCAGATAAAGCCGCCCTGATACAGAGGCTCCCGCTCCGTGAGTTCCGTGTACTTGTGCATGCCGCCGTTGCTGTTGCCCATGCTATGGGTGTACTCGCAGCAGATAAAGGGCTTATCCCTGTGCTCAGCCAGGAATTTTTCGATATCGGCCACCTTCGTATACATCTGGCTTTCCATATCACTGGTGGCATTGTATCTTCTATCCCAGAAAATGCTTTCATAGTGCACGAGGCGCGTGGGATCCGTCTTGCGGAAATACTCGCTCATGGCAAAGATATCCTTGCCGCCACAGGACTCATTGCCGCAGGACCAGATGATGATGGACGCATGATTCTTGTCCCGTTCCAGCATGGATTGGGCGCGGTCGAGGATGATTGCCTGCCATTCATCATGGTCATTGGGCAGGGTATTTTCATCGCGGGAGAGCACGCCGTTCTTCTGCCATGTGCCATGGGTTTCAAGATTCGTCTCGTCAATCACATAGAGGCCGTACCGGTCACAGAGCTCATAGATATACGAGCTGTTGGGATAATGCGAGCAGCGCAGGGCATTGATGTTATGCCGCTTCATCGTGATGATATCCTGCTCAAAGGCCGCCGGGTCCATGGCCCGCCCGCGATAGCAGTCGAACTCATGGCGGTTCACGCCCTTGAATACGATGCGCTGGCCATTGATTTTCATCAGGCCATCTTCGAGTTTGAACTCACGGAAGCCCACATTATAGGGAATGACCTCCTGCAAATTGTCCGCATCATCATAGACAGCCAAAAGGAGTTTATACAGATGCGGATGCTCGGCACTCCAAAGTTTCGCGCCTTTCACCGACAGGATAAATTCATCCTGCCCTGCGGCCCCGCTGATATCCTCCTCAGCAAGAAGCTCACCTTCCGGCGTAAACAGGCTGACCTTGATTTTCTTGGCATGTGCCCCTGACCAGCGGATTTCGCCTGTCAGCTCGCCGTCATGGTAATCGTTTACCGGAAGAGCCGTAAGCTTCAAATCCTCCACATGGATACGCGGCTTGGTATAGAGAAGCACCTCACGGAAAATCCCGCCAAAGCGCCAGAAGTCCTGGTCTTCGATCCAGCTGCCCGAAGAGAAGCGATAGACGCGCAGTGCCAGCTTGTTCTCGCCCTCCGTGAGATACGGCGTCAGATCAAAATCCGCCGGGGTAAAGCTGTCCTCGCTGTAGCCTACATAATGGCCGTTGAGGTAAACTGCCACCGCTGACTCCACGCCGGCCAATGACAGATAGAGATTCTGCCAGCCAGCAGGCAGGCGGAAATACTTCACATAGGAACCCGTGGGATTGAAATGCTCCGGCACCTGACCGGGAAGCACGGCTTCATGTCCATCCCAGGGATAGGTCTGGTTCGTATACTGCGGCACGCCATAGCCCTCGAGCTGGAAATGCGCCGGCACTCTTATCGTATCCCAATCACGGCAGTCAAAGTCCGGCTGCTCAAAGCCCTGCGGCGCAAGCTGCGGATTCTTCGCATAGTGGAAATGCCAGAGTCCGTCCAAACTGCGCACGAAGGATGATTCTCCGCGATTCAGTTCTGCCATATCGGCATAAAAATGATGATCGCTATGTGCAGGCAGGCGATTCTCTTGGAAAAACTCAGGATTGGCCAATTGGGCCAGAGAAAATCTGGATTCAGACATGGTATTTCCTCCCTAAAATCTATATAGTAAGCTTACTGGACACCTAACGGTGTCCACACGCCCTTACACGAACACTAAGCTCTCACTGCGCCTTTGGTTTGTGTTCGCTAAATGTTCATAGTAAACGATTTCTTTTCTTTCTACGCTCATTATACACGCAAAAATAAGAAAAAACAAGCGATATTTTCGCTTGTTTTTTCAAGGTATACTATGGCTTACAAAATTGGTATTTTCAAATCACAAGGACTTTACGAAGTCTTCCCCCAGCTGGCGGCAATCGGCAAGTTCCGCATCCCCGGGAGCATTTTCGACGATCAGGCCGTCGGAGAACAATTTGGCACCATCCCCGCGGGTGCGCTCGGCCCAGCTTTCCATCCAGGCGCCGCCGCCCCAGCCGTAGGAGCCAAAGAGCGCCACAGGCTTGCCGGAGAGGCTTTTTTCTGCATCCGTGAAGAGCGGTTCAAAGGAACCTTCTTCGAGCACTTCATCCCCCATGGCCGGGCAGCCAAAGATCAGCCCATCATAGTCAGGCACGCTGGAGGCCTTGAAGGATTCCACTTCAAAGAGGCTCACATCCCCGCCAGCCCCTTTGGCACCTTCTTCAATAGCCTTGGCCATGGCCTCGGTATTGCCCGTGCCAGACCAATAAACAATCGCAACTTTACTCATCGATAAACCAAACCTCCTTATTTTCATACGGCCTTGACTAAATCGGGGAGACTGGCGCCCCCCTCCAGCCGCAAACAAAAATCCTGGGTACAGTCAGCATACAGATCAAAGAGCGCCCTTGTTTCCCGTTCGTTGACGTACACCTTCCAATAACCACTGTAGGCAAAATCCTGCCCTTTGTGCTGGATGAAACCGGCTACATCCTCCGGGGGATACCCCAGAAACAGGCCCACCTCATGGGGAAAGGATTTTTTGAGCTGCATCCGCATTTTCAGATACTCAAGCATCCCCATCAGGGTATCGTCATGACGATATCCCAGCTGCTTCAGTATCTTCTTCGCCGCCGGCTGAGCCAAATCCTTCAACAGGGACTTCTTCCGATAAAAGAGCAGGAGCACATATTCTTCCCCTTCTGACAGACGGAAAACCGATATACCCTTGCAGTTGAAACACGGCAGATAGTCAGCCAGCATGGCCTCAAAATCATCGAACCGGCTCTTCTGAAACGAGAGCAGGCTGGCCGTCTTGAGTCCCATCAGCATGGGAGCTGCATGAAAGCCCAGCAAGTGTTCAAAGCCCGCTTTCCCCAATTAGCATCACCTCACAAATGATAACTTTTATCGTTTGCATCACAAGGCTATTATAATGCAATTGATAATTATTTGCAAGATAAATTTATGACTGTCAGCAAAAACTTCCTTGCCACCTGCAAGAGGTTATTGTATTATAGTTATGTATTATTAAATTTTATTTTTATATAAATTATAATAATACAATATTACATCCGGGGCAAACGAAACCGCAATATAAAATTGTAACATTGTAATCATCCCGGAAGAAATTTTGGAGGTATCATATGTTAGGTCTTCTTATCGCCACCATCGTGGTGGTCTGGGTTGCCCGCTTCGTGCTCAAGAAGTATCCGGCGCAGCCTGTACTCTTTACCGCCGGCATCGTGATGATGCTGCTGGCGCTCATCTTTGGCCTGGGTGAAATCCTGCCGGCCAAACAGTCCACTGGCTCCCCTTGGCTGGATATCATCCAGTCCATCAGCCTCGCTTTCAGCAGTCGCGCAGCCAAACTCGGCATGATCATCATGCTGATTGGCGGTTTTTCCAAGTATATGGACTGCATCGGCGCCAGCACTTCGCTGGTACGCATTGCCATCAAACCGCTGAAGAAGCTCGGCCATCCCTATCTGGTGCTGGCCCTAACCTCTGTGCTGGGCAACTTCCTAGCCATGTTCATCAGTTCCGCTTCGGGCTTTGGCCTGTTGCTCATGGTCACGATGTATCCGGTGCTGGTTCGTCTGGGCGTAAGCCGGATTGCGGCCTGCGCCGTGATTGCCACCACTTCCGCGCCGGGCTGGGGCCCTGCCGGTGCTGACAACATCTTTGCCGCCGAACTCATCGGCATGGACATCGTGCCTTACTTCATGCAGTATCAGGTGCCTGTCGGCCTTTGCACCATCGCGGCGCTGGCCATCACCCACTTCTTCGTCCAGCGCCATCTCGATGCCAAGAACCCGGACGAAATGGCCGGCAAGGATGTATCCGCTGCCGTGACCGAGGAACAGGCCAAGGCTCAGGAAACGCCGGCTGTGCCTTCCTTCTATGCCCTGCTGCCCACCCTGCCATTGCTGCTGGTGCTCTTCTTCGGCCTCAATGAAAACACGGGCATCAACATGGATATCAGCCTCGCAACGCTTGTCAGCATCTTCCTGACCATGCTGATTGAATTCATCCGCCATCGCGATGGCCTAAAAGCCTGCAAGGATATCGGCGCCTTCTGGAACGGCATGGGGCTGCAGATGGCTGCCGTTGTCACCCTTGTAGTCGCTGCCGAAACCTTCTCCAAAGGCTTGATGTCCCTCGGTGCCATCGACACCCTGATTCAGGGCGCGCAGAACGCCGGCTTTGGCGGTATCGGCATGATGTTCGTGTTCGTAGCGATCATCATTGCCGCTACCCTCATCACCGGCAGTGGCAATGCCACCTTCTTCGCCTTCGTACCATTGGCACCGAAAGTCGCCGCACTTTCCGGCATTGCCCCGGTACTGCTGGTACTGCCTATGAATTTCGTGTCCAATCTGGCGCGTTCCCTGTCGCCAATCGCTGCCGTCATGATTGTCGTGGCAGGTGCCGCCGGTCTCTCCCCTATGGAGCTGGCCAAACGCACCTTTATCCCCGTGTCCTTTGCCACAGCAGTCAACATTGCCGTGACGCTGATATTATTCTTCTAATATAAAAAACAGGCTGGCTATAAGCAATCACTTATAGCCAGCCTGTTTTACATTGAAATAAAGCCCTTCTTGTTACCAAGTAATAGATTTAGATGTTTTATTTTTCAGCTGGGGAAGCTGTATCCGGAATGGGGATAACCGGTTGTCGCTAAAACTATTTACAATCAGCACTTATTTCATGGGGGATTCAAGCTTCTGACCTGTAAAAGATGAAGCTGTCAGGAAAAACCAGTTCTAATTTATCGAACCGGTTCGATAAATATTATTATAGCATTCCCTGTTTTTTTGTCAAGATTTTTGCCCCAAAGTAATGACATCAACAAGTATCCCCTGGCTGGAACGAAGGGGCAATCATCCACGGCTTTGAATCCTGCTCGCCTTTGATCATGGCAATGAGCTTACACACGGTCAGTTCTGCCAGCTCTTTTATCGGCTGCCGAATGGCCGTAAGGGGTTGTGTTCCCATCTGCGTGATCAGCGTACCATCATAGGCCAGCAGTTTTACCTCCTCTGGTACCCGCAGTCCTCGTTCCTGCGCCACATAAAGACAGGCTGATACGGAAAGGTCTGCCCCCAGGATTCCATCCACATCTGGATATGCAGCAAACAGCTGCCGGGCTACCTGCATAAAACTTGCATAGGACGGTTCATTCCACGGTCTTTCAATCCGATCAACCTTCACACCTTGACCGGTCAGTATTTCCGCTGCCACCCGGTGATAATCATCCGCCGGTATTTTCATAATGCCGCTGCCTACGATTTCCACTACATGCCGACAACTATGATGTAAAAAAACCTCCGCCGCCATCTTCCCCCCCTGACAATGATCACAATGCACAATGGGGATACAGTCATTCAGATAACGATCAAAGGCTACCACAGGCCGTTCCAGATTATCATAAAGCCCTTCATCCAAAGAATGTGCGCCCATAATAATCCCATCCATATTGCGCCGTTTCAACATTTCCACAAAATTCCGTTCGGCATTGTCTTTGGCATGCGTACAACAAAGTATCATCTTATAGCCGGCATTATATAATGCCGTTTCCATCTCACCAATCAGCTCGCCAAAAAAGGGATGTGCTGCCGATGGCATGATAACTCCGATGGTATTGGTTCGGTTCAATGACAGACTGCGGGCCACACCGCTAGGCACATAGTGCAATTTTTCCATGGCCGCTTCCACCTTGCGGCGGGTTGGCTCTGATACATAGCCTTTTTTATTCATCACCAGTGACACCGTACTCGGTGCCACGCCAGCTTCCCTGGCTACATCCTTTATCCTGATCATTATTCCTCCTGCTAACATTGACAATCCCCATGTATAAGTTTCTGCTAATTATTGTAACAATAAAATACCTCCACAACAAGCAGAAACATTATAGTAAAAAAGTGTTGTATATTTGACAAAATCACACCTTACCGCTAAACTAAGGACATAATCGCATACACGGGAGCTCGCAGACGGGCTGAGAGGAAGTTGTGCACTTCGACCGTAGGAACTGTACACAGTTCCATACCTGATTTGGATAATGCCAACGTAGGGAAGTAGGAATAACGTCATTATGGACTATCCAAAATTGGATAGTCCTTTTCGTTTGCCCATTTCCCTCCAGCTGAAGGAGGAATTATTTTGCATATGTTTACTACCTGGGAAAATATCCGCCAAACCGCGCCACTGATTCACCACATCACCAACTATGTGACGGTGAACGATGTGGCCAATATCACTTTGGCCTGTGGGGCCAGCCCCGTGATGGCGGATGATGTGGAGGAAGCAGCGGAAATCACAACGCTCGCGGCTGGTCTGTGCCTCAACATCGGCACCTTGAACCAGCGCACCATTCCCGCCATGCTCTCCGCCGCCCACAAGGCCAGTGAACTCCATCACCCCATTGTCCTTGATCCGGTGGGCGCTGGTGCCACCGCCCTGCGCACCCGAACCGCACAGGAAATACTCGCCACTGCCCCCATCACCTGTGTCCGGGGTAATATCTCGGAAATCAAGACCTTAGTCAACGGCACGGGAAGTACCCAGGGGGTGGATGCCGCCGCAGTGGATAGCGTGACAGAAGAAAACCTTGCAGCCTCCTGCGCTTTTGCCAAACAGGCCGCTGTCACCTTGAACACCATTATGGCCATCACCGGGGCCATTGATTTGGTGGCAAATGAAAAGACCTGTTACGTTATCCGCAACGGCCGGCCAGAAATGAGCCGCATTACCGGCACAGGCTGCCAGTGTTCCGCCATCACTGCCGCCTGCATTGCTGCGAATCCCAAACAGCCATTGGAAGCTGCCGCCACAGCCGTGATGGCCATGGGGCTGGCGGGAGAAATCGCCTACGAGCATTTACAGGACTGCGAAGGCAATGCCACTTACCGCAATCGTATAATTGATATTATCTGTCAGCTGACCGCTGAGGATTTGACAAAGGGGGCCAAGTATGAAATCCGCTAATATCACCGCCAAGGATTTACGGCTCTACGCCGTAACAGACCGCCGCTGGCTAAAGGGAGCGAGCCTTGCCAGCGCCGTTGAAAAAGCCCTGCAGGGCGGCGTCACCTGCGTCCAGCTGCGGGAAAAAGATTTACCTTACGCAGAGTTTCTCGCCACCGCCAAGGAACTGAAAAGAATTTGCCAGCAGTATCACGTTCCCTTTATCGTAGATGATAATCTGGACATCGCCCTGGCCTGTGAAGCCGACGGCCTCCATATCGGCCAAAAGGATATGCCCGCCGCCAAGGCGCGGGAGCTGCTGGGACCGGATAAGATTCTCGGCGTATCCGCCCAAACTGTGGAGCAGGCAACAGCCGCCTATAAGGCAGGCGCCGATTATTTAGGCGTAGGAGCAGTATTCCCCACAGGCACGAAAGATGATGCGGTGGAAGTCACCACCGCCATGCTAAAGGCCATCACCACCGCTGTGCCCATCCCTGTGGTGGCCATTGGCGGTATCAATGCTGAAAACATCCGCCAGTTAAAAGGCACTGGCATCGCCGGAGCAGCGGTGGTATCAGCCATCTTTGCCCAGGAAGATAGTCAAAAAGCTGCCGCAGAGCTGCGTCAACTTCTTTCCACCTCCCC
Organism: Pseudoselenomonas ruminantium; assembly: GCF_900104055.1. Classification (GTDB taxonomy): domain Bacteria; phylum Bacillota; class Negativicutes; order Selenomonadales; family Selenomonadaceae; genus Selenomonas_A; species Selenomonas_A ruminantium_C. The sequence continues at coordinate 67,296 of NZ_FNJQ01000012.1, read as the reverse complement.
CTCAGAGGGAAGGCTGCCAGCTGTCCTGACCATTGCGGGCAGTGATTCCAGCGGGGGGGCAGGGATTCAGGCTGACCTCAAGACCATGCTGGCCAACGGCGTCTATGGCATGAGCGCCATCACCGCCCTGACCGCCCAGAATACCACAGGTGTAGCAGCCGTGGCCAAAACCGCACCGGAAATCCTCGCCGCCCAATTGGACAGCGTGTTCACCGATATCTTCCCGGATGCAGTAAAGACCGGCATGGTCTTTGACAGCGACCTGATTGCAGTCATCGCCGACAAGCTCACGCACTACCAAGCCAAAAATATCGTCGTCGATCCGGTGATGGTCGCCACCAGCGGCGCACGACTATTGAATGAGAATGCCATTTCCGCCCTGCAGGAAAAGCTCCTGCCCCTGGCCACATTGATCACGCCTAATCTGCTGGAGGCCGAAGTGCTGGCCGATAGAAAAATCCATAGCCACGAGGATATGGTGCAGGCGGCCCAAAAGCTCTATGACCGATACGGCTGCAATGTCCTCTGCAAAGGCGGTCACCGCCTCCAGGACGCAGATGACCTGCTCTATACCGCCGAAGGTGCGCACTGGCTGAAAGCGGAGCATATCGACAATCCCAACACGCACGGCACTGGCTGCACCCTGTCTTCCGCCATTGCCAGCCAGTTGGCCAAAGGTGAGACACTTCCCCGCGCCGTCGAGCAGGCCAAAGCCTATATCACAGGCGCCCTCAAGGCCAATCTCAATCTGGGCAAGGGCTCCGGCCCCTTGCACCATGGCTGGAACCTGTAAAAAGGCAGGCATATCTTCAAATACGACAGCTATCTGCAGGTGCCGGTAGTAAGTGCGAAATAAAAAACTGCTGCACGCTCAACAACGTGCAGCAGTTTTTATGCCACAATAGTTTATTCATCCGTCAGCATGGCCTGATAGATATCGCGGCGGCTGAGGCCTAAGGCCTTGGCCGCTTTTCGCATGGCTTCTTTCTTGTCCAATCCCTGAGCCATGAAATACTCGCAGCAAGCCCTTGGTTCCTGCGGCAGTTCATTCTCGCAGGCCGTCACTTCACCGGTGAAGCCTTCGACGATGATCACATACTCACCCCGCGGCGCATTCTCCTCGTAATGCGCCAGGATCTCCGTCAATGTCCCACGCTGGAATTCCTCGAATTTCTTGGTCAGTTCCCGGCCTAAGGCCACCCTGCGGTCACCTAAGACGCCATGCATGGCCTTCAATGTGGCTTTCAGGTGATGGGGTGCCTCATAGAAGATCAGCGTATCGGGATAGTGCCGGACAGATTCCAGCACTTCCTGCTGCTTCCTGCCGGTCTTGGGCAGGAAACCGATAAAGGTAAAGCGGGTGGTATCCAGCCCCGAACAGATCAGTGCCGACAGGCCCGCATTGGCCCCCGGCAGCGGCGTTACCCGGAAGCCGGCTTCGATGGCCAAACCTGCCAGATGGCTGCCGGGATCGCAGATACCAGGCAGACCAGCATCACTGACGCAGACCAAATCATGCCCTTCCCGCATATATTCGATCAGCTCCGGTCCCTTGGTGAGCTTGTTGTGCTCATGGTAGCTAGTGAGCTTCGTATGGATGTCAAAATGCGTCAAGAGCTGCCGGGTATGCCGGGTATCCTCGGCGGCAATCAGTTCGACCTCGCCTAACATGCGCACGGCACGGTAGGTCATATCCTCTAAGTTGCCTATGGGCGTGGCACAGAGATAGAGGGTGGGAATATTATTTTCGTTCATATACACCTCATCCGTCAGCCTTACGGCTGTCACCTTCCCCTCAAGGGGAAGGCTTCTTTATCCTATCACATTCCATATATCTGCAAGATCTCATCCGTATAGGAATTATCTTCCTCATGCACGATGAGTGGCGGCAGCACCTTGAGGCCGCCGGGGCTGGCTCCAACTACGGCTTCTATGAGCATCATATTGGGAGCCTTGCCCGCCTTGGGCTGCACCATCTGCAGGCGCTTGACCTCCATCTGCTGTTCATGCAGGGCAACGATGATCTCGCCCAACCGTTCCGGCAGGTGCACCATACCGAAATGGCCGCCGAAGCGCAGGGCAAAACGTGCGGCCCTGACCACATCCTTCAACGTAGCCGTGAACTCATGCCGTGCCCGGGCTACGCCCGAGAGCTTATTGGCCTGCCCCTCACCCACCGGGCGATAGGGGGGATTGGCCAGCACGATATCGAAGGATTCTGCCTTGTACAGGTCGCGGATGGCGCGGTAGTCCCCCTCCTGCACAAAGATCTTCTCCTCCAGCTCATTGAGCCAGACATTGCGGGCAGCCAGCTCCGCCATTACGGGATTCAGCTCCACGGCATCCACCCGTGCCACTTCATCGGCGATGATCAGGGGAATCACCCCCGTACCAGTGCCGAGTTCCAATACTTTCTGGCGGGACTTCAAAGACAAAAAATGAGCCAGCAGCACGGCATCCAGAGAAAAGCAGAATTCCTGCGTGTTCTGGATGATATGCCGCCCGCTCTTCATCAAGTCGTCCAGCCGCTCATTTGCGCCTAATACGACTTCTCTCATTTTTCGTGGCGCTCCCGATTTTCCCGGTTGCGACGCTTGCCGCCCTTGCTGCGGTTGTCATGGCTTTTATTATGGCGCTTTTCCTTGCCTTCCCTCTTATCGCGATTGCCCCGATGGGAACGATGGTTATCGCGGTTGCGGCGCTCCCGCCGCTCATGACCGCCTTCACGGGAAGTTTTTCCCTCACCGAAGTCCTCGGCGATGATATCGGCCGCAACTTTCTCCTGTTCCTCATAAGCTGCCGTCAGGGTAGCTGCCAGGCTGGTCTCTTCCTCATCCTTCTCGATGACATCTTCCCAGGAAGCCACGATCGTACGGCCGGAATCGAGGAGGATGGTCGCCGAACGACGCTGCTGGTTCAGGGAAATGACCTTGCCTTCCCCTTCCACGGACACGACTCTGCTGCCCTGGGAAGGCGGCACGACCTTCTTCTGCTGATGCGGGCAGTCACCGCCGCAGTAGCAGTCATTCTCGTATTTGAGGCAGCACATGAGGCGGCCGCAGATACCGGAAATCTTCGTGGGATTCAGCGAGAGGTTCTGATCCTTGGCCATGCGGATGGACACCGGCTCGAAATCCCCCAGGAAGGAAGCACAGCAAAGGGGCCGGCCGCAGCAGCCAATACCGCCCATGAACTTGGCTTCATCGCGTACGCCAATCTGCCGCAGTTCAATACGGGTGCGAAACACAGCCGCCAGATCCTTGACCAGTTCGCGGAAGTCGATGCGCCCGTCAGCGGTGAAGTAGAAGATAATCTTGTTCATATCGAAGGTGTATTCCACCTCCACGAGCTTCATGGGCAGGCCATGGGCTGCAATCTTCTCCTCGCAGATGCCGTAAGCCTCTTTTTCTTTCGCCTTGTTCTCCGCAATGCGGCGGATATCGGAATCATTGGCAATACGATGCACCACCTTCAGCGGTGCGGTGATATTCTCTTCCTTCTCCTCCCGCGGGCCGATGACGGTTTCCCCGCACTCCATGCCCCGGGCTGTCTCCACGATGACCTTGTCGCCCAGCTTGATATCCAGATTGCCCGGCGCAAAATAATAAATCTTGCCCGCCTTCTTGAAGCGGACACCGATAATCGTCTGCATAAAAATCTCCTAATATCTATTAATCTGCCCCTGATGGCAGTCCTTCAAGCGAATAAAAAAACCTTCCAACTGCAGGCGCAGATTCACATTGGCCTGCAGCCGGTGCTGCAGCTCACGCGTCTGCTGCACCATGGCGAACAATGTCCCCGGGGAAAACATGGGCAGGATCTGCACCAGCTTCTCCCGGACATCCGCATTGTAGATCAGCTGGCTTGCCCCATCATCATAGAGCAGCAGCATGTCCCGCAGGAACATATTGAAATACATCACCCATTCGGCAAGGCGTTCGCGCTCCATCTCACCTTTGACCGCCGCTTCTTCCCAGATCCTGCCCATGTTCAACTGCGGCAGGGCCAGCAGGAACTGCAGGGCATCATCCCGGAGGTCCAGCCCGCCATGCTGACTGAGCTTCAAAGCCTGTCCCAGGCTGCCATCGGCCAACAGGGCAAGTTTACCGGCGGCCTCGGGATCCAGCTGCCGTTTCCCGAGTTCCTGCAGCAATTCTGCTGGGGAAAGTGCGCCAAAAGCCAGCGGCATGCAGCGGGACACGATGGTATCGAGCAGGCTGCTGCGATCCCGGGCAATCAGGATGAACGTGACCTGCCCGTCCGGCTCCTCCAACGTCTTGAGCAGGCTGTTGGCCGCCGGCTCATTCATGGTATCTGCATCATCGATGAGTACCACGCGCCTACCGGCCTGCACGGCCGAACGGGAAACGGCGGTCTGCATCTCCCGGATAGCTTCGATGCGGATGATGCGCGTGGATTTGCCGCGCACCTCCGGCAAAAGCTCATAATAATCCGGATGACTGCCCAGCCGCATGGCCCGGCAGTTATCACAGACACCGCAGGGGGCATTGTCGTGGCCGCAGAGGATGGCCGCCGCCAGGATCTGCCCGGCCAGTTTCTTGCCAATGCCATCCCTGCCCGTAAAAAGCAGGGCATGGGGAAGGCGCCCCTCAGCAAGGAGCGTCTTCAGTTCCCGTACTTCATTTGCATGGCCTGCCAAGGCCTCCCAGCTAACTTCCAAATTCACTCACCATTACATATACAAATCCACCAGCATGCCCCGGATGGCATCATGGCTGGCAACGATTGCCAGCTGGTCAGCCTGGCCCAAACGAATCTTCTCGGCCATTTCCTCCAGCTTCTTGTCAATCCTGCGCACCGTGGTATACACCTTCTGCCGTCCCATACGGTCCCACCCCGCCTGGGAATGCAGCTCATACATGCGATTCACCGCCTCCCCGACAAAGTTCTTGATCAGGGTACGGTACGACTTCAGCTCATCATAGGTGGGAGTCCGGGAAAGCCGCGCTCCCTGTTCATCGATCTGCTTCAGGAGCTTGTCCAGCTGTTCTGTCGAAAGGCTGTCCTCCTGTTCCAAAAGCTCACGACTGAACTCGGTATCCCCGCCTTCCACCCGGTCATCACGCTCGATTACGCGCGTAAAGGTCGTCTCCTGGGTGGTACGGCTATCAACTTTCAATGGCATATTCATCACCCGCTTCGCCTAGGATTTTATTCACACTTTGCTAACTTAAATTATAGCGTTTTAATCCCCAACATGCAACAGAAACTCCGTGCCAAACAAAGTTTGGCACTACGCCCTTACACGAAATCTAAGCGATTCTGCGCCTATCGGCTTGACTCGCAAAAATTTCATAGCAAAAAGCCGCCCCTGACGGGCGGCTTGCCTGTAAAATCATAGATTAGTGATGACGGCGCTCATGCTTCTCGTAATCGCCCTTCACTTCTTTGACCACACGGTCATGACGTTTCTGTTCGCGCTTCATCTCCTTGTTGAATTCCTTCTCGGAAATCTCACCCTTTTTCTTCTGATATTTCAGCGCGCGGACATTCTGCGTATGCACACGGTCTTCCTCTTTCAGACGATGGCTGTACTGATTGTGCGTACCATCCTCATACGCCGGTTTGATGGCAGCCTCAGCCGTCGAAACATGCATAGCCGTACCAGCAATACCAAAGCTCATCATACCAGCCAGAGCCATCGCCACAATCTTTTTACGCTTTCCCATAAACATTCTATCTACCCCTTTGCAATTCTCAACTTATGCGCTTAATATACAACAGCAATCTGTAAATATCATTAGAAAAAGATTATATTTTGATTAAAAATTCTCAGCTATCCCAGAAACTCAACATGCGCTCAGCCTGCGACCTCTTCTTCTCTGCCTCCAGCTCCTGCGTGATATTGAGATCTTTCTGGCCGTACCCCGGCGTCAGATGAATGTTGGCCGGCAGCCATTCATCGGAGAAGAGCGGTTTATCCAGCAGCAAAGCCCGGACCTGGGTGCGGGCTTTCTGCAGGGCCGCATCTTCCCCGGCCGAGAGCATCAGCTCGCCGATAACCCGGCCCACGGTCTGCAGGGCCGTCTCCTTCAGCGCTCTGGTGGTGGGGTCCAGCACCGACAGGCGCAGGATCGGGAAGGTACAGCCCTCATCGGCTGTCAGCATCAGATCGCTCTTGACCAGGAAACCGGCTTCGTCTAATTTTTCCGCCATGACATGCGCATCCATGCCTTCGGGCAGCCGCGCCAGGATCAGATGTGTCTCGGTATCCCCGCAAAGCGTTTGCACGCCGGCCTCCCGCAGCCCCTTCTCAAAAGCCTGCGCATTGCGCATTACCTGCTGGCAATAAGCCTTGAAGGCCTCGCTGCCCGCCTCCAGAAAAGTCGTGCCCAAAGCCGCCAATACGTTTTTCTTGACCATGGAATGGCCGGTATCCAGCACCGTCTTGTCCATGAGCTCTGCCAGCTTCGCCTTCGTCAGGATCACCGCACTCTGCGGCCCGCGCAGGGAATCGCCCGTGGGGAAGGTCACCACATCGGCATAGGGCACGGGACTCGGCGAACAGCCCGCCGCCACACTGCCGGCATTCTGACCGATGTCCACCCAAAGATAGGCCCCGACGCTCTCGGCGATAGACTGCAGTTCCTTGTAGTCTATATGGCGGGGATAATTGACCGGCGAATAGATGATGAGCCGCGGCTTCCGAGCTTCAGCCAGTTGCCGCACCCGCTTCAGGTCAATGAGCTCCGTATCCGGTTCAATGCTGAAGGAAATGAATTCAAAATGCAGATGCTCGCCGCTGCAGTGCTCGGACTTGCGCCGGTTGAAGGACAGCACCGTGTCCCCATCCCGGCACAGGGCATGGAACACCACGCGAGAGGCCGCCGCGATATCGGAGATGCGCACGATAGCATGCTCCGCCCCAAACAATTTCGCCGCCCGCTCCTCGGCAATCTTTTCCAGCCGGATATGGCTCTGCACCGCATGATGGTCCAGATAACCATTGCCGAAGATGCTGCCCTTCAGGAACGCACTGAACGGCGATACCGCATTGGACGTCGGCAGCAGGGAAAGCGTGAAACGCTGCTTCTGCACCTCCTCCTGCATCATGCCATATATCTCCGGATCGAAGGCCGCCAGGCTTTCGAGCAAATTCTTTTTTTGCATAACCTCTCCTCCTCTAGCCTACAATCCAGTTGACGAAATAGATGGCCAACGGGATCGTAACGCAGGCAATGCCGATAAAGTCAATATATACACCGGTACGGATCATCTTGGTGATGGGAATATACCCCGAAGCATAGACGATAGCATTCGGCGGCGTGGAAACTGGCAGCATGAAGCCCAAAGATGCCGAGAGCGCAATGCCCACCGATACCGGCACCGGGCTGATACCAGCCGAGATGGCCGCCGTGATCGCTAGCGGCCCAATCATATTGGTAGCCGCTGTATGGCTCGTGAGTTCCGAAAGCAGCAGTGCCATTACCGAGAAGATGGCCACCATAGCCACTTCCGAGGGGGCACCGCCCATGGAGCTGACAATGAGGTCGCCCACCCACTGCGAAAGCCCCGTCTTATACATCATACCGCCCATGGCCAGGCCGCCGCCGAAGAGGATCAGCGTGCCCCATTCGATGCCCTGCATGGCTTCCGACCATTTCAGCGTGAACTCGCGTTCCTTGAAATTGACCGGCAGCAGGAAGAGCAGGAGTGCACCAGCCATCGCCGCGATGGCTTCCGGGAACAGCTTGTTATACATCTTCAACGTGGGATCGGTGCTGCCAAAGGCAATGGACATAAAGCCCGGCAATACCCAGAGCGTGACTGCTACGATAAAGGCCAGCAGGGTGTTCTTCTGGGCACGCGTCCAGCCGCCTAGCTCATCGCGTCTCGTCTTGATAAAGATATCCGCGCCTTCAATGCGGTCCACATCTGCGGGGAACATATGCGAAAGCACGACATAGGCGATGCCAAAATAAACGACCATCGCAATCAGGCCCCAGGTCATCCACTGGAAGAAGGATACATGGATATCGCACATGGTATCCAAAAAGCCCAGCATGATGAGGTTCGGCGGAGTGCCGATTGGCGTCAGGACACCGCCGATGGAGCAGGAATAAGCCGTCATCAGCATCAAGCCCGTGGCATATTTATACTCGTGCAGATGAATTTCCCGGCCATTGGCCGCAAACATCTCCTTGATGGAAGTCAGCAGGCCCAGGCAGATGGGAAACATCATCGCTGCCGTAGCAGTGTTGCTTACCCAGCCGGAGCAAAGGGCAGCCGCTAAACCGACCGCGAGGAAAATCCGCTTCGGATTGGAACCTACCCAGCTGCGCGACAGCAGCCAGTAGGCAAAACGCTTATCCAGGCCATGCGTCATCATGGCTTTCGCTAAGATAAATCCACCCATGAACAGGAAGATCATGGAGTTAGCAAAGGCCGCAAAGGCCGTCCCCACAGGCACCACGCCAGTGATGACCGCCAGCGTCGGCCCAATCAGCGATGTAACCGGAATCGGCACCGGCTCTGTGATCCACCACAGCGCCACCAATACCATAATGGCCAATAACTTATGCGCCGCCACCGTCAGTCCCGCAATCGGTGTCATGAACACCAGCAGGGCCAGGATGGGCGCCCCAAACAAACCAATCGTTCGCCGTCTGCGGTCAAAGGCTTCCTCCGCCTTCTTTACCGCGTCAGCTTCTGCTTGTCTCTTGTCCAAGGTTCTGCGCCTCCTTAAATAATGCTGCATACATTTATCCATACATCGTGCTTATTCATCATAACAATGGAAAATTCCTCTATTTTGCCAGCAAATATTCAAAAATCTGCTTTCCTGCATCCAAACCATGTATACATAAATCAACCTATTGACAAGACAGGCGGAGGGCTCTATAATGTGCTCATAAGCAAACAGGACAACGCAGTCCCAAAGTATCAGGTACCGGATACTTTGGGACTTTTATGTTTTTCGGACAATGGCGTCCATAGTGCAGAACTCTCTCCCTGCGCTATGGACGCTTTGCTGTTTGCAGGACTTATCCAGATTCGAATGTAAAATGCAAGCTCATAGGGAAAGGATGTTTATTATGATTGATACTGGCGATACGGCCTGGGTACTCATTAGTGCCGCCCTGGTCTTCATCATGACTCCCGGTCTGGCCTTCTTCTACGGAGGCATGGTGCGCAGCAAGAACGTGCTGACCACCATCATGCAGAGTTTCTTTATCCTCGCGATGGTTTCCGTCGAATTCATCGTCCTTGGTTATACCATAGCCTTTGGCCCCGATGTCAACGGCTTTATCGGCAGCCTCGACAAATTAGGTCTTGCCGGCATCGGCATGAAAGTGCTCGAAGGCAGCACGATTCCGGAATTGGCTTTCGTAGCCTTCCAGTGCATGTTTGCCGCCATCACTCCGGCGCTGATCACCGGCGCCTTTGCCGAACGCATGAAATTTGCCGCCTTTGCGGTCTTCATCCTGCTCTGGGCAATCTTCATCTATAACCCCATGGCCCACTGGGTATGGGGCGGCGGCTTCCTCGCCGAACTCGGTGCCCTGGACTTTGCCGGCGGCCTCGTCATCCATATCCTCTCCGGTGTTTCCGGCCTGACCATCTGCCTGCTCCTGGGCAAGCGTCATGGCTATCAGCATACGGCCATGCTGCCGCATAATCTCCCCATGACCGTTCTCGGTGCCACCCTTCTCTGGTTCGGATGGTTCGGCTTCAACGCCGGCAGCGCGCTCGGCGCTAACGCCCTGGCTGCCAACGCTTTCGTCACCACGCAGGCCGCTGCCGCTGCTGCTGCGGTTTCCTGGGTACTGACCGAATGGAGATTCAACGGCAAACCGACCATCTTAGGTGCTGTATCTGGCTGCGTGGCTGGCCTTGTCGCCATCACCCCGGCTGCCGGTTTTGTCGCTCCGATGCCCGCTGTACTGATTGGTCTGATTGGCGGCGTGGTCTGCTACTTCGCTGTCGCTGTTCTCAAAGAAAAACTCGGCTATGATGATTCCCTTGACGCTTTCGGTGTCCATGGCATCGGCGGCACCTGGGGTGCTATCGCCACCGGCCTCTGGGCTACCACGGAAGTCAATCCCGATGGTGCCAACGGCCTCTTCTATGGCGACACCCATCTTTTCATCGCGCAGCTGATCTCCATTGTCGTGGCCTACGCTCTGGCTGTAGCCGGTTCCTTCGTCCTCTATCAGCTCGTGCACTCCTTCATGGATACCCGTGCTGATGAAGCCGAAGAACTCACGGGCCTCGATATCATCGAACATGGCGAACGCGGCTATACCCGCGGCGTGCTGACCTCCAGCCCGCTCCTCGGTTCCTTTGAAACCTCCAGCGAAATGCTGGCCAACACCGTAATGCAGATGAATATGGCAGAGAAAGGATGAGCGCCATGCTGACAAAAATCGAAATCATCACCCGTTCCACGAAACTCGATGACCTGCTGCGGGCCCTCAACAAGATTGGAGTCCTAGGCATCACCGTAAGCCAGGTATTCGGCTGCGGCCTCTCCAAAGGCCATCAGGAAGTCTACCGCGGCAAGAAATACGATGTCAAACTCGTCCCCAAGATCAAAGTGGAAACCGTGGTTTCCGAAATCCCCGTATCCAAGGTCCTCGACACCTGTGAACGCGTCCTGCGCACCGGCAAATTTGGTGACGGCAAGATCTTCGTCTCGGAACTCAAAGATGCCGTCCGCATCCGCACCGGCCAGCGCGGTGACGATGCCATCCGGGATATTCCGGGAGAAGTCAAAGAACAGGCCAGTGCCTAAAACAAAACAATCACCAAAAGGGAGTGACCGCCAAGGCCACTCCTTTTTTGATAATTAAATTATCGCCACCTAGTAATCATACGCGTACATGATCCGCACTTTTTCTGAAACCACGCAATCTATTATTTCAATGGATTCTTCTTCTTTTGTGGTCACAATCACATCTACATCATTAATGATATCAGCCATCACTGACCTATCCCCTTGATATGTTACGATAAGTGGTGCATCTTCACCTCGTTTTTCCAGCATCTCCTTCAACTCTGCTGTACAAAATTCGGATTCTGGAGAATTATCCAACCACAACAGCAGTACCAGATTATCCTTTATTGTCTGCCTAGCCATAAAACGAGCAATAAAAACACGCCAAATTCCCTCATCACTATGAATATCCGGACGAAAATGATAAATTTGCCGCTCCTGATGCAACTGTGATATATCTCTTTGCAAATTGCTTTCTGATAATTCAGGTTCAGGCCCCGCATAGTTTTGCAAAAATTTTTCGACATCCGCCATTTCCGGCAAAGCAGCCTTTATCTTCTCCTTTGACCAATCCCACCACCTCAACCGTTGTAAGCCTTCAATAATCTCTGGTTTAAAACGATACTTTATGACCACTGCTGGATTTCCCCCAACGATTGCATAGGGTGGAACATCCTTTGTAACCACTGAACTAGCTGCCACTACTGCTCCATTCCCAATATGCACGCCCCCCATAATGGTGACATTCGCACCGATCCAGACATCATTACCAATGATGATCTGTTTGTGATTATGTTTTCCCGCTGGTGGTGGCAAACTTGTATTCTCCCCCCACCATTCGGTCAAAATATTGCTATCAAAGGGATATGTCGACACTCGCCGATAATCATGATTAATTCCGATATACAGATGCAAGTCATGGGCCAATGATGAATATTTCCCTACCAATAAATGTGCTTCCTCATCATCACTTATCCCCATTTCAGCATTGACTATATAGGAACCTGCTCCCAAAGTTACGCTTGTAAAATCCCTTGCTTTATCCAATTGCAGTTTGCGGGTCTTCGGCTGGAAATTACAAAAATCTACATACTTGAGCATATAATACCTCCAGCATCAATCTCTAAACGGCATGCGATAAACCCGATCCTGATCACCAAAAAACAACAAGCCATCCTCCGTCAGGTGCTGACGCAATGTTTGTATCAGTTTGTCCCCCTGTCGTCTTTCATGATAATTTCCCAGCAAGGCAATCCGGGCAAATTTTTTCTGTTGATAATGCTTGTCCAATCCGTCAAGAAAATCATGGCAGACATACAGCGGGAAAGTTTTTCCGGCCAACTCTACACCTAATTTATCCGAAGTCAAGCCGTATATCGTGGCCTCAGGAATTCTACGTTTCAGCCAAAAGAGCTCGTATCCCATATCACAATTGACCAGAAGAACATCCTGTCCAGGGGACAGTTCCTTATATAGCAGATCCGTCATTTCATAGTGGCTGCGATAGGTTCCCTTGATGCTCCACTTTTTCATGAAGTATGCCCGATTTTTTTCAATAAGTTTGTTATAACGCTCTTTCTTATCCTTTTCCCGAGCTGCATCATTTTTTCCTGCAAAGGCCACACTGCCGAAATGATGGATGTAGGTATCACCGCACAACAGTAATTCATAACCAGCCTTTCGCATGCGCAGACAGTAATCATCATCCTCAAAGTTACCTGGGCTGAATGATTCATCCAAATTGCCCAGACGCATATAGACCTCCCGTTTCATGAGCAGACAAAATCCTACCAACACCATCCAAGGATACCATTTCTGCGCATCTGATCGATTAAAATTACCTGCCACCGCCATAAGTTCCTCAATCGACTGATAAGGCAGCCTGATGGCCTGTTCATTGGAGCAGTGATTTGTCATACAGCCTACGGCCCCTATATTCTGACCGCTATACAGAGCTTTACGCATATTGTCCAGCCAACCCGGTGTCACAACGGTATCATTGTTCAACAACAGCAGTTCTGTTCCTTGAGCAATCTCCATGCCCTGATTACAGCCCTTGGGAAACCCCATATTTTTCTTATTGAATATGCAGCAGATATCCGTCTGAGTTGCCAACCATTGAGCTGAGCCATCCTTAGAACCATTATCCACCACAATGATTTCATAGGTTCCTTTCTCCGTATTTTTTCGAATGCTTTCCAAGCAGAGCTTAGTATAATCCAGCGCATTGTAACTCAAAATAATAATACTGGTTAGCGTCTGCTCCTTCACCATCCCATTATCCTTCAACACCTTCAGAGTCGAATAATCTTCTGTTGCATGTTTGGCATAATAATCCTCATCTGCTGACAACTTCTGATAGTCCATATACCAAGGCAAATGTCTTGCCATATACTTTCCTGCCAACCTCAAAGTGGCATACGCATTATAATGACGCAAGTTCCGATACAGGGCAAAGGTCGTATCAATCACGCCAAAATATACATCCGGTGCCAACTCTGTCATCATACGCTCCCCTTCACTGGCCAAAACTGCCGCCTTGCCCGCAAAGGTGATATCATCTGTTCTAAGACCAAAGCCAACTTTTTTTATGTAGGGATGCTTACGCAGTACCTGCAACATTTTCTTCAAAACATCATAAGGACATTCTTCCACAGGAACAATATCCGGATCTGTATATACATATGGCGTTTGGATGTTCAGTACATTGAGCACACCACTTTTCCACAACGCCTTGTATCCCAGATTCTGTTTCAGGTAAAGTACCTTTATCCGTTCTTTTATTTCATCATAGTAGGCCAATAACGGTGGATATGTGGAGGCATTGTCTAATATGTAAATATTATGATAATCTGCCTGCCACAACCAATCGATTTGCTGCCGCAAACATGTCAGCCTGTCCCTGGCATTGATAAAAATCGGAATGTTGCGGAAATCATCATCATCTATTTCCAAAGCGTATCGGCAGGGATTCTCTTCCAGACTCCCCTCCCCAAAGATACGCTGCCGCATTTCCTCAGTCTGAGCCATAGACGCTGCTGTATCCTCATCTCCCATCATTCTGGCTACAACACCAATATTGATCATAGCCTCCCGATAGTTTTTCTTGATCTGCAAGGCATGCCCATATGCCTCCAATCCCTTGTCCCACTGCTTCTGTTGTACCGCCATATTCCCTAACCGCAGGAATATCGTTTCATCCCGCGGCTCATAGGCCAGATATTCCAAATACAACTTTTCTGCCTTGTCAAAATCTCCCATAGCCTGCAGGGCATAGCCTTTGTACGCTTTCATAATCAGAAGCTGCTTATCATAAATTTTCTTCAGTACTTCCTCTGCCATTTCCAGATATACTAATGCCTGCTGCCCATTTCCCGCCTCCAAGGCAACAAAAGCTGACAATACAAACACATTCAGAAATTTATCCAAAAACAATTTTCCTGGTGCCGACCGTTCCTGTTCCCGATACAACTCATTACGAGCCTCTGCCAGACATTCTGCCATTCCAGGAAAATCATACTCCCGTTCCCTCCGTACAAACTCTGTCATCCACTCCTGCAAACTTCGCATACCAATCCCTCCCACCAACTAATAGTTTCAATCCTGTAAGATATGTCTGTAAATTGCCTCCAAATTTCGCATATAATCACCAGCATTCATCAGTGCTGATCCTTCCATCTGATGACGTAAAGTTTTACGCAAATCATGCAGGAGCTGCATATCATAGCTAAGGTTTACCGCCAGCTCTACATATTCTTTCTCTGTTGCAGCAGCCAATTCCGACAAACCAATATTAGCCAAAAAACTATAACCAAAATTTGCTCCATGACGGTTCCCTTTTAATGCCATGACAGGCACCCCCATATAGAGTGCTTCACAAGTGGTAACCCCCCCAGTGTAGGGAAATGTATCCAGTGCAATATCTATATCGCCATATTGCGATAAATAATCATCAGAAAATCCTCTCATTTCGACACGTGCCAAGGGTATGCCCATGCGGGACAAGCGTTGCTGTGTAAAAGCGCGCCCTTCTGCACAGCCTAGCAAACCGTGTTTTAATAATAAGCGAGCATTGGGAACAAGCTCCATTATTTGCTGCCATACGGCCAGCACTTTGTCGTTCACCTTGGCAAAATTATTAAATGAACCAAACGTAATATATCCATTTTTCAGACATGGCGGCGCACTTATTTCTGGCATATTTATCAAAGGTTGATAGCAAAAATGACAATGCGGCATCTGTAACATTTTTTCAGTAAAATATGGCGAAAACTCAGTCGGAGAACAATATCTATCCGTCAAAAAACCATCGCATTCTTCCATTCCTGTACTATTAAAATACCCTATCCCGGATATTTGTTTTTTGGCCGGTTTATAAGCCAACACTGGCAGAGCATTATTAGCCGTATGCCCTCCTAAATCTACCAAAACATCGATTTCATCTGCACGAATCTGAGCAGCAATTTCTGCATGACTTTTTCCTGCCATTTCCCTCCAGACAGTCCTGCTTGCCCGTAGTTTTTCGGTTACACTGTCACTATTGGCATTAAGCTGATATACAAAAATGACAAAATTTTTCTCATCGCAGGCAAACAGCAAAGGATGTGTCAAATGCCCCACAGGATGATCCCGCCAGTCAGCAGATAAATATCCTACCCGTATTTTCTCATGCTTCCATTCAGGTTCAGGGTAACTTTTGATTGACAATGCCAGCAATTCCTGTCGATACAAACTATACATCTTTTTCATTTCCTGTGGCTGGACATCATACAGTGTATTTGCTGTAAAAATCGCATTGCTTAGCTCTGTCAGCTTTTTCTGCACATCAGGTTCCCGCTCGGCCGAATGCAAGAAAGCCTCTATAGCTGACCTGGTGTTCCCTAACATGCGCAGTCCTGCTCCCAACAGGCTATAGGCGTCAGCCAGTCGTTCGTCATCATCACTGTCCGCGTATTCCTGCAACAGTTTTTCTAAGCACTCAACCTCAGAAACGTATTTCTTCTGTGCACGCAGAATATAGCTCTTTAACAGCATCCCCAGCAAAGGACGTTTGCCACTTTGGCTTTCATAATTATTGATTTCATCCCATGCCTGCAATAACTTATTTTGCCGATATAACTCCAAAGCATAGCTGTAAATAGAAATAAAGTTATCCCTATGCCCTTGTGGTCTTAGCGCCATATCATTAAGATGCAGTTCCCTGTTCATTGCCCGCAATACAGCAGCAAAATCCTGACTTTTGCGAAAGGACTCATTCATCGGCAACAGATAGTAATCACTCCAGGCTAAAAGATAATCATGATAAGCCTGTCCATTCATAGGCGGAGCTTTTTCCCTATAGCGCTCGGCCACAAATTTTTGCCAATAAACAGTAGGTCCCAACAAGCAAACGCCATAGGAACGGGAAACATGCAGGAAATTCATGGAAACATCCACAATATACCAGTCTACGGCGGATGCCTCATTTACCAAACACTGCGCTAGCAGCGTATCACTGCTGGTTCTCGTCAGCATGAAAAATTTCGTACCTGGTTTGCAAAACAAGGCCCAATGAGTAAGTGAACCCATGATGGCCACGATTTCTTCTGCATGAGATACCGTATATATCTGTTGCGCCAAAGGCAGTTTTTCCAATGTCACGGGCACATATCCCTTTTCCTGAAAAAAAGCAACGAAATACTCTTCATTTATGCAATCTGTAGCTGTTTCTGCCTCTCTGCCTCGCACCAAAAAAATTTTAGCTGGTGTATCTCCCTTATAGACTTCCGCTGCACTTGCCTGCAGATATTTATATGGTACTAAATGCTTATCCGTGTAATAATACCAGCTATGTACCGCTTCTTCCGGCACAATTACCCGGCTAAACTGCACTGGTTTTTCAATCAGCAAAATTCTCTCTCTGGGTATATCCAACAAGGCAAAAAAATCATCATACCAGGAACAGATTTCTCCCACCGTTAGAAAAACTATCGGCTGAGTAAGCTCCCTATTTTCCAGTATGTACCACATACGTCCCAGACATTCCAAAATAAAATGTCCAAAATGATGAATCAATATGCCGCCAAAAATAACTTCCTTGTCTTCATATACGAGATTTTCACATGATACTTTGTAAGCCTTTCCTACTCCATACCAGCCAGCACCAGGAGGCTTGCATCTTTGCAGTCCTGCAATAAAATTAAACTGCGCATCACAAACACCGCCACTGAATTCCCCCGTCTTTTCCTGCCAATAATCCGGTGGCAGCAGAATAGCCGGCGCTATTTCCTGCACGGCCGGATTGCGACTGCATCTATAGGATTGGAAGCATTCCTGCGCCCATGACGATTCGTTGCGAGCATATAACCTCTTCCTCATTATCTTCCCTGTTCTTTCAGCAGATATAAAAGGACAAAATCCACCTCCGGCAGTTTAGCCGCTATAGCCTGCGCCTTATCTGCCTCCCCAAAAGCAGCCTGTGCCATCGCCATATTGCGAATGGTCTGGCTGTCACCATCGTCCAACTGCAGTGCTGCCTGCAGATACGACATTGCTCCTGCATAATCTGCGGCCATATACGCAGCCGCAGCAAATTTATTGAGGATCTGTACCTTCTCCCGTAAAGAGCATGTACGGTTTTGAATATTCACGATCTGCTGTTCAATGGAAACATCTGCCAATTTATCTGTAACCGTTTCTTCCTGCTTAGGTATTCCATCAACATGGGTCTCAGACTCTGCCTGCTTATTATTTTTCGCCTGTACTTCCTCCAGTTTAGCCTTAAGACGTTGCAAAGCTGACAATGCACTGCTGCCTGTATCAGCAGTACGTGCCGGTTCAGTTTTTTCTGCTGCATTCTCCTTCAACTGCAGGAACTCGGCCAAGTGCGGATACTTCTGCCGCAATTTATCCCCTTCCCTGCGCACATAATATGCGGAACTATCGGTTATCTGCTCTTTTTGTTCCTTTGTCATAGAGTTCTGATAATTCGCTGCCAAAAAATCGTATATTGACAGTCCATCTTCCTGACGATTCTGGATAAAACACAATCTTGCCAGGAGAATACGCGCTTCCACATTTTGCGGATCGAAATTCAGGGTATTATTCACCCATTGCGCCGCCCGCTCATAATCACCCAGCATGAAATAGCTGTAAGCTCCTTTGTAAAGGAAATCCGGTTTTACATCATTTGCTGTTATCAGCTCAGCCAATATATTCAATACATCAGCATATTTTTCCTGATCAAAGGCTTGTTCCAGCTCCCTTTCCTGCGTCTGACATTGTTTCATTTGGGCTTCATTATTTTTTTTGTGCATATTACGTTTTACACGTTTACTCGCTTTTCCCATGATTTTCTCCTCCATAATTTCTGCAACCCTTTTCGTATTTTTCCCACATATCAGCATAAACACTTTCCACCATCCGCACATACCCCTGCCGATCCATCAGCGGCGAGTTTTCCATGATATGCCGCAAATTTGTCTGCAACCCTGTCAGCAGTTCCGGATTTTCTGCCAGCATTACTGCCCTCTCGATATATTCCTCTATCGAAAAAGCCACCAATTCCCCCAAGTCAAGATTCATTAGCAGGCTATAGCCAAACCGTTCGCCATGACGTTTGCCAGCCAACGTTATCAGGGGTCTGCCCATATAAAGAGCATCACAACTGGTCCCGCCGCCAGGATAAGGAAAGGTATCCAGTGCAATATCTATATCACCATACTCAGGCAAATAAACCTCACTTATGCCTCTGCACTCCACTCGCGCCATGGGCAAACCGGCTTTTTCCATACGCTGCCTTATGTAAATTGCTGCCTCTTCACTGTCAAATACAGCCGCTTTCAACAATAAATGAGCAGTCGGCAGCCGATTCAATATCTTTCCCCATACCATCAATACTTCATCAGTCACCTTGGCAAAGTTATTGAAGCTGCCAAAGGTTACATAGCCCTTGCGGCTAAAAGCAGTATCAACAGGTAATGGCACTGCCTGCAAAGGGCGATAACAAAAATGACTATGTGGCAAAACAACTAATTCTTCCGTAAATTCCCGCTGCCCTGTCTGTCCGTCTTCTCCATCCAGATACACATCACCTAAAAAATAATCTACCGAACTTAGACCTGTGGAAGCAAAATAACCAATCCCCGAAACCTGTATTGGTGCTGGTTTATAGACCAGTATGGGCAGCCCATTTCCCTTGGTGTGTCCTGCCAGATCCACCAGAATATCGATTTCATCTTCATAAATAGCCTTGGCGCTTTCCTGCGGTGACAGACCTCGCAGATTACGCCAGCCTGTCACCTGCTTGCGCAATTTTTCACTGATGGTATCTTCCGGTCCTAACATATAGACATATACCGCAAACTTTTTTCTATCATAAGATGTCAATAAATCGTAAAAAAAACAAAGACATACATGCCGGCGGAAATCCGCTGAAATATACCCTACACGCAAGAAATGTTTTTCCCGCCCTCTATGGTGATGGAATGGCTTGCTTTTTTCCAGGAACTTACCAAATTTCGCTGCCTGCTGCCTTAAGAATTCAGCGCTATGCCGGCCACTGTAATGGAGGTTAAATAGATAATTGCTATACTCCATAGCCTGCAGCTCAGGCGTATCAGCCCATACGGCAGCCTCTTTATATGCCGCTGCCGCCTCCTGTGTTCTCCCTAAAATGCGGCAGCACTGCCCCAAAAGATTCGCTATTTTTTCCCCATACCCTTTTCGCTTATTCAACGGGACGTCAATTACCAACAATTCTCTATATGCACTGACATAACGCCTTTCCATGAACAAAATACGCGCATGCAAAAAACTCGTATAAAAATCTCCCGGCAAAATCTTATTCAGCTTCTGCCAAGCTGCCATAGCCGACTGACTGTCTCCCTGCTCAATGTACATACTCACGCAAAGCCGGGCCGCTTCTTTCATATCGTATTTTTCCAAGGCACGTATATATACCAAAGCAGCAGCATAATCCCGCTTTCCCAGGCTATCATATATATTGTCGTAAATATTCATCGTATTCCCTATTCTGCCAAACCATCCTGCTTAGCCAGCCAACCCTGTATCCGTGCGGTTTTACGGGCCAGGCTCCGTTCGGCCGCTGTTTTTGCCTGGCCTGTAGCCACCATTCGATAATTTTGCGATAGCAGCACGCCTATTTTATCCATCGTCCCCACATCATGTGCAAAACCACGAATGCCCAATTGCAGCAACGCAGCTGTATCTTCTGCCAGTGCGGCTCCTGCTGCCTCCAGCCTTCCCGCCATAATATAAGCAGATTGCTCTGACATCCCCAATTGACGCTGATAATACAACCGCACCTTATCACGCCCTGTATGCGGAAGATGTTCCAAAATAAAGGCTGCATCCCGCTGCTTATCATAAAGTTGGTTAAAGACTTCAATCCAATCTACATCATCACGCTCCGCTAAAAATCTGCCTAACAAGCGACAAGCCAGCGGAATATATTTATCCATAGCTAATGATTTCTGCAAATATTCCCAAGCCTCTTCTCCATTTCCCTGCCACATAAGCAGGCGGCAAAGCCGGGCATAAACCTCGGGCATGGCCGTACCAGCCTCATCTGACAGTAAATTCTGCCGCCATATATCATGTTGCTTTGCATAAGCATAGAGCCTGGCCGCCTCACGGTAGCAAATTTCTGCTCCTGAAAAATCCCCCTTATCCTCTCGAGTTCCCCCTTCCATAATCTTGAATTCAGCCGAATAAGGAAATTCCGTTAGTGCCTTATTTACAACCGCTGCAATTTCTTCCAAAGGACGTTGCAAGAAAATCAAAGACTGTATCCAAACACCATAAGGACGATTTTCAGCACCATCCGTACGCCCCGTCGACTCCAAATATGCCTGTGCATGGGCCATAGCCTGCTCATACTCCTGCATACCGAAGTAACAATCCGCCATATATGCCTCATCTTCCGGCCGCTTGCCATATTTTTCCGCAGACAGCTGTAATAAGCGCAGATTGCGCTTATACTTTGCAGCCATTTGTCCCGTTGAATAACCAGTATGATAGATCCTGAAATCATTCGTAACAGGCATGCTTTTTTTCTCGTTCCCATTGTATTGAAGCCGCTCATGAATCATATGGACATAACGCAGTTCCGGCATTTTGCGAAACACCCGGATTTGATAGCCCTTGTTAATATAGGCATTGTTCTTCGTCTTATCCACGTTAATCCATTCACTGGCCAGACCAATAACATTGCTGTCAGCGTGGACACGGGCAATAGCAGCCTGCAGCCCACCATAATCTTCCTTTGGTATGTATTCATCCGCATCCAACAGCAGCACCCAATCACCATTAGTCTGATTAATAGCAAAGTTCTTGGCTGCAGCAAAATCATCCACCCACTCGAAGTGCACCACTCTGGCTCCAGCCTGACGGGCTATTGCTACGGTATTATCCGTAGAACCAGTATCCACCACAATGATTTCCCCTGCTAAAGCCTGCATGCAGGACAGCCACTGTGGCAGATTCTCCTCCTCATTCTTGACAATCACCGCCGCCGATATTTTTATTGCGCCAGAATTATTATCCTCTGCCAGATAAGCCTCCATCTTCGGCAAAAATCCCTGCATCTCATCAGCAAAAGCAGCCGTCACATCCTGACGATGCGCCAAAAACTCCTGATATAATGCCTTGCTTTGTTGGAAAAATTGCCTTGCTTCTGTTTTCGCACCATCATGCCAAGCCGCAAATCCCAGCAAGGCACGAAAATCCGGAACATGTGGAAAGTCTCTTTCCCCCTGTTCCACCCAAGGCAGAATTTCCTGCCATTTATGTCCCAATAAATGCAACGACTGGATAAGAGTACAGTACATTCTCGTTTCCCTGCCTGGCAGGACTACCTGGCGCCGAATGGCTTCCTGGGCCGCTTCCGCCGCCTTGGCATAATCCTTTAGACTGTAATAACAATCCGTTATATAGCAAATGTCACTTTCCTGTCCCTTGCCATTCTCTTGCAATTCCAGCAAAATCTGCAGGTTGCGTTTTGCCTTGTAAAGATCCGTACTAGCTGAATAACCCGTATGATAAATCACCGCCTTGGGCAAAAGTTTCATTTCCTTTTGGCCCGTCCCCGAATAGACCAGCTGTTCATGAATAGCCCCGGTATAACGCAATTGAGAAAGATTGCGGAAAATACGGATATGCATGTTTTCATTGAGGATCCGATTATCGTTGTCCACATCAATATTTACCAGTCGGCAGACAAAACCGATCACATTTTTTTGCTGATCATATTGACGCAAATTTTTATGGATAATAGCAAAATCCTTTTCCGTCCAATATTCATCGGCATCCAAGAAAAATATCCACTGCCCCCGTGCCTGCTCCAGCGCGTAGTTTTTAGCCGCCGCAAAATCATTAATCCATGGAAATGAAAACAATCTTGCCCCAGCCTGCTTTGCAAGTTCCACCGTGTTATCCGTCGAGCCGGTATCCACCACCACCATCTCATCCGCCAGCTCCGACATACAGGCCAGCCAGCGGGGCAGATTTTTTTCTTCGTTACGAACAATCACACAGGCAGATGTATAGACCATATCTTTCACTCCCCCTGTTTGCCGTTCCTGCTTTCGTTCCTGCTTTCGTTGCTGCATACGCTTCTGCAGCGCTTCACGTCTGGCATGCATGGCAGACATGACGCCGCCGGCCTCATCGGAGAGCATCTTTCCAGCGCCATTTTTTCCTGCCTCACTGTATAGCCTATCAGCTTCGTCAAAGCAACGAAGAGCTCCCTGTTCGTCACCAGTGGCTTCCCGTGCATACCCTTCCAATATCTTGAACTCTGCCCCATAGGGAAATTCTTCCAGAGCCTTTTGTCCCCAAGCTAATATTTCGGACAAAGGATAGGACAAAAAAATCATCGATTGCAATAATATGCCATAGGGACGGCTTTCCTCCCCCAGTACTCGTTCCTTGGCAGTAAGATAGGATTTGGCATGCTTTATAGCCCGCTCATATTGTTGCAACCCATAATAACAATCTGCAAAATAAAAATCATCAAGAAGACGCCAGCCATATTTTTTCACAGATAGTTCCAGCATCTGCAGATTTCGTTGATATTTATCCGGCATCAGCCGGGCAGAATAGCCCGTATGATAAATAGCATAATATTCAATCAATGGCATATTCTTCTCAGCCTGACCACGATACTGCAGGATTTCATGAATAGCCCCCACATAACGCAAATCCGACAGATTCCTGAATACCCGGATCTGATATATGGTGCTGATATAGGCATTGTCCTTATCCTGATCCACATTGATCAATGGATTTACAAAGCCAAGGATGTCTTTTCTCTGATCGTTCTGTCTGATAAGTTCTCTGACACAGGCATGATCCTGAGGCTTTATATATTCATCGGCATCCAAAAAAATTATCCAATCCCCCTTAGCCTGCTCCAGGGCATAATTTTTGGCAGCGGCAAAGTCATTGATCCATGGAAAGGAAAACAACCTTGCTCCAGCCTGCTCTGCAATTTCCATGGTATTGTCCGTAGAACCGGTATCCACTACCACCATCTCATCTGCCAATTCTGACATACAAGCCAACCAGCGAGGCAGATTTTTTTCTTCATTGCGGACAATCACACAGGCAGATATATATGGCATACGCTTCACCTCTTAGCAAAACGGATATTAACGCTGCAAATTATCCTTGTATAATAATTTCGGCAAAGCAGGCAAATTACCTGCAAAAAAAACCGCCCCGAAGGGCGGTTTTGGTAGTTTGTATTAACGAAAGACTGCCGATTACTGGAGGAGGCTGAGAACCGAGCTGCTGCTCTGGTTGGCCTGAGCCAGCATGGACTGAGCGGCCTGCAGAAGAACGTTGTTCTTCGTGTAGTTCGTCATTTCTTTCGCCATGTCAGCATCGCGAATCGTGGATTCGGAGCTCTGAACGTTTTCGGAAGCAGTGGTCAAGTTGCTGCTGGTGTAGCTCAGGCGGGACTCAACGGAACCAATGGTGGTCTGCTGGTCGAGAGCTTTCTGGATAGCATTGTCCAGAACGTTGATAGCAGCATTAGCCTTAACCTGGGTGGATACACTCAGGGTTTCACCGTCAGCACCTTTAAGACCCAGAGCCGTGGAACGCATATCCGTCAGACCTACTTTGATAGCCTGATTAGCCTTCGTGCCAACCTGGAATACCATAGCGTTGTCTTCAGACTCATTCTGTGCACGGATGGACTCAGTGAAGTTATCCAGCACAGCATTAGCGGACTTGTTGATAGCACCCTTGTTCGTGGTAATGCTGATGGTAAAGCCGGAAATCTGACCAGCAACGCCAGTGGTCTTAGCCGTCAGCGTCAAAGCGCAACCCTTATCAGCCGTGTAAACCGTATTGCCGGAACCATCCAGACCAATCTTGGAAGTCGCCGTGCTTTCATTGAAGCTCAATGCACCAGCTAACGACTTATCACCGTTGTAAGCCGTTTTTGCAACAGCGGTTGCCAAAGATTCACTACCAACCTTGAACGTCGTGCTATAGGTTTTGCCCTCATGCACGTAAGAAATGGTCACATTATCCGTGCTATGAATGTTCAGGCTTTCACCATTACGGTTCTTCAGAGCAGTCAGCGCCGTTTCCTTCGTCGTAGCTGAATCCATGGACTCATTGGTCAGTGCCGTAGTCGTATTGGTAGTCTTGTTGTTGTGGGAACCATCAACAAGATACTTGCCGTTGTAGGTGATGTTGGCATTGTCATCGATCTGGTCGATGGACTGATCCAATTCTTTCTGGATGGTCTGACGGTCGCTGTCCGTGTTGGTATCGTTCGCTGCGTTGATGACTTTCTCTTTCAGAGTCTTCAGGATATCAACGGTGGAACTTACAGCACCTTCAGCAACTTTCATCATTGCATTGCCGTTCTGGGTGTTGGCATTTGACTGATCCAAACCACGGATCTGAACACGCATACGCTCAGATATAGCGTAACCGGAAGCGTCATCGGCTGCGCCGTTGATCTTCATACCGGAAGAAACTTTTTCCAGGCTCTTAGAGAGTGCGCTGGAGTTCTTGTTCAGAGTGTTCAGAGTCGAGATTGCCGACATGTTGTTCTTTACTACCATTGCCATGATGTTTTTCCTCCTTGAATGTAGAAAAATAATATTTGTAACAGCCATCCCTGACTGTCGTTAGCTATAATTAGCGAACCGCCACCTGCACAAGCAGCTGCTAGCTGGCTGTTTGTCTCCTTGTTTTGGTTCACTGATTACCTTTACACTAACTATATCGACGTTTTTGCTGATTCCTTAAGCGGAATTTTAAATTTTTTTTACTTTTTTTCTTTGACTTTATTTCACCCCATCCTGTGTTGTCAAAAAGCGCTTTGCCTTATTCAGCACGGCCTCATCTTCTGAACAATAATCCA
Source organism: Pseudoselenomonas ruminantium (assembly GCF_900104055.1). Lineage (GTDB taxonomy): Bacteria > Bacillota > Negativicutes > Selenomonadales > Selenomonadaceae > Selenomonas_A > Selenomonas_A ruminantium_C. The sequence continues at coordinate 42,172 of NZ_FNJQ01000012.1, read as the reverse complement.
AAGCCCGAATAAAACATTGGGCTGCCAAGTTCTGCTCTCCCCAAAGTTCATGGATTTCTCCCAACCGAGCCGCCACCTTAGCTGCCACCACAGGAGAAAAATATGTAGCATGGCAAATATCTGCGCTGCCTTCATCATAGCGCCGCAAAGCTTCTGTCAATAGTAGCTGTGCCTCAGACAATCTTCCCAGTCCGCAAAGCACCATACCCTGCTCCGCATAAAAATCCGGCAGATCTGGATATAACCTGCCTGCCGCTTCAGCCCACGGAAGCATATCCGCATCCGGCCGGCCCAATGCTCGCATACATTCCAAGATCATGTGATATACATGACCGTTGCCACCATGAATAACTGTGCCACTTTCCGTAAAAGCAACAGCGTGCTGCAAGGCCTTCTCATAATCCCTTATCCCATAATAACAATCTGTCAGGAAAAAATCATAGACAGGTTCCCAATCGCCTGACGCAATTACCTGCTGCAAGATCTGTAGATCCCGCCGACATTTATCCTCACTAATCATCTTCGCATAACCAGTATGCAATATATAAAACTCCAACGGCGCATAAGCTACCTGAAGATCCCCCACCGACTTACTGATATGTTCATGAATGCGCCCCCGATAACGCAGATCCGACCGCCGTTGAAATAAGCGCGGGCTCCAATCCATATTGAAACATTTCCGGTCTGTCAATGTCTCCACATTATAGCGCCTAAGCAGAATGACATCTTGCGCTGCCATTCTGGACAGATAATCCAACAACGCCCCCCTATTCAACGGCCTCGGAAACGCTTCATCCGCATCCAAAAATAATATCCAATCCCCCTTTGCCTGCTCTATGGCATAATTCCGGGGTGCAGCAAAATCATCCTGCCAGGGAAAACCAAAGACCTGGGCACCATAGGACCGGGCAATAGATTTCGTATCATCAGTCGAGCCTGTATCCACCACGATGATCTCATCAGCTGCCTCCTGAATAGATGCCAGCGACGAAGGAAGATTATGTGCCTCATTTTTAACCATATAACATACCGATAGTTTTATTTCCTTCATAGCGTATTCCTCCGGCTTAAGCTGACATTTTCCAGCCATTTCTCGTAGGATTTCATCAGCATGGTATCCAGCCCCTGCTGACGGGCCCGTTCCAATGCTTCCCTGGCCGCTTCATATTCCCCCAAATGATACAGACATCGTCCCAAGTTTTGCCAAAATTCGCCATCAGCCTCCTCCTGGGGCACTTTGGCCAGCAAGTTAAAGGCCGCCCGCCATTTTTCCTGTTCCATTAAGTCTTTCACAATATCCTGCCAGATTTCTTGCTGACGTAACGCCAGTTCTCCGTACTTCTCCAATTGTTCATCATCACCATAGGTTAATATATGGGACCATATAATTTTATAGTTCTGCCAATCAGCAGGCGCTTCCCCCTGGGAAATTTTTGCCCAGATGGCCTGTACCTCAGCAGGCAGCAAAGCCACCAGTTGACGTTCAACATCCCTAAAGTTTTTTCCCTGCTGACGATCAAGTCTCAGCAACAAATCAATCGACAGCTCAAAATTAGCCACCAACCCCTGCTGCAATTTATCCACCAGCGATTGCCAATCGCCCTGCCTCAAAAGTTCATAATACTGCCTCCGCGGCAGTTCTTTTCCATAACGTTCTTGCCAGTGATTGCCATAATACTCATACAAGTCACCAAAACCATTGCGCTCGCAAAAGCGGCACAAAAAGGCACAATTCTGCTCTGTATCGGCAAAATACCGTTCCATTTCTATAATCAGCTTTTCTCTATTCTCCTGCCTTACCATACAGAATCCAGTCAAAACCTCTTCCTCATAAGGACTGCATTCCATTGCCTGACTGCTATGTTGCAAGGCTGCCTGACTTTTCCCCAAATGCTGCTCACAATCAGCCAATTTCGCATATACCAAAGCCTCTATATCACTAAATGACGATGACTCCCGTCCATCACTTTGACGAGCCAGCCTTAATGCCCGCGTCAGGTATTTTTCCCCCTGCTCATACTGCCCATTTTCCTGATAAAGTATCCCCATCACTGCCGGGAAATCCGGCAGCGCAGGGAACTTACGGGCGGCGGCCTGAGCAAAAGCCAGCTGATCCGCTTCTGGTTCCGATAAGGCCCGCATACACAACAATACCATATAGTACATATCACCATGGGTTCCCTGCCCTTTAAGGGGTGCATCTATCGCCCGCAATGCGTAAAGCTGTGCTTGCTGGTAATCCCCCAGCCCATGATAGCAATCGGCCAGATAGCGATAATGCTGTGGCTGCTCCCCCTTTGCCGCTATATCCTGTTTCAGTAGGGCTAAATTTCGCTGGGTCTTCGCCAGGAGCACACTACTGGAATATCCGGTATGGATAACTTCCACGCAGGGTTCTTCCCAAACTTCCAAAGCATTGCCCCTTACATTCAACAAATTTTCATGTACCCGCCCTGCATAACGCAATTCCGGCTGGTTGCGGAACAATCGTACATTACAGAAGCGGGATATTTCCCGTCCACCATCATCCTCATCCACATTGCAGATAGTCAGACGCACCGCTTCAACATCCGGATGCTGGATTTCACATTCCGCCAAAACGCCCCGCACCTGCTCCGGATGGGCAAAAAATTCATCGGCATCCAGAAACGCCACCCAATCGCCCTTAACATACTGCAAAGCTTCATTTCGAGCCGCAGCAAAATCATCCTTCCACTCATAATGATAGATCTCTGCACCAGCCGCCAATTCACAGGTATTATCCGTTGAACCAGTATCCAAAAGCAGGCATTGATTGGCATAAACTTTGGCATTTTCCAGCCAGCGGACAATATTCTTGGCTTCATTCTTAGCAATCACACAGGCCGTGATATTTAATCGCTCCGCCTTTGCAGCCAGTTTTGTAAATAAGTCTTCCCGCCTCTGGCAGGTCTTCATTACCTCAGCCGTAAACAAGGATGGCTCCAAGCCTGCATAATCCTGTCCCAATTCACAAGCCCTTTTCATTTCCCCGGCTGCTTGCCGATATTGCCAGCCTGCTGCCAGGCTTTCCCCATATTCGGCATGGAATTCTGGCACTTCCGGGAAGTCCTGTACCGCCAGCTTGGCCACCCGCTGCCGCTCCTGGTAGTCCCATTTCTGTCGGGATAATTTTCCCAACAACAATCGATAAGAACGGCTGGCATATGTTTCCGCCTGCCGCCCCCTTGCGATATCCAGATAAGCATACTTCATGGCATTTTCCTGATCATCAATACCATCATAAGCCTCGGCCAGATAACCATATAAATGCCCCGGATCTGACGCTTTCGCCAGCTCTTTCCGCAGAATATCCAGATTGCGCTGAGCCTTTGCCTTCCCCAAACTACCAGCATATCCTGTATGAATAAGCCGCAATTGTTCTGGAGATACTGTGACAATTCCTTTTACCATTCCGCCATTCTGCCTTAATTCTTCATGTATAGCCCCCACATAGCGCAAGTCCTTACGCAAGCGAAAAATCCGTGGCACATAAAGAGACAGCATCACCTTTCCCTCTTCATCCACATCCTGCCGTTGGACAAGGATCAAATTCACAGATGGGGCCTGATCTGCAATCAAGGAACGCAGAATTTTTGCCTTTTTCCTGCTAAAACATTCATCGGCATCCAAAAATATCACCCAATCGCTATTAAGCTTATCCAAGGCAAAATTGCGGGCAGCAGCAAAGTCATCCTGCCAGACATAATCATATATTTGAGCACCAAATTCCAGTGCCACTTTCTTCGTCCTATCCGTTGAGCCAGTATCCACCACAACAATTTCATCGGCAGCCTGCTGAACAGATTTTAAGGAAAGGGGCAAGGTCTGCTCTTCATTCCTCACAATATAACAAACCGATATCTTTACATTCCGCTCCTCCACGAGTCTCCCCCCTTTGACTTATATTTTCGGCAATGATAAAAAAAAACCTCTCCTTGTCGGAGAGGTTTTTCTCAATATTTTTTGTTGAAGATATTACCCAATTTGTTTACGCCCTGAATATCATAGGCATGAACTGTGGCATTTTGCTGACGGGAACGGTTGAGCCAGGCTTTGGCTTTATAAACCACCTGCATGTCCAGGGGCTTGATTTTCTGCACCAGTTCCTGACATTCAGATGTCTTGCGGTAATCCTCCGTTTCCGGCAGTGCTTTCATGCGTTCCACCAGTTCACTGCGCTGGCGTTCCAAATCCAGGAATTGATCCACATCATCCTGATTGATGAATTTGAGCATTTCCTGCGTCAGGGTGTAATACATCTGCCAATTGGCTTTTGCTTTCGTGAGGTCAGCCGACATAGCTATCACCCTGCACATTCTTCGTTCCGCCATCCTGACGTGCCTTCTTCATGGCCAGTACCCAGGCATCCCGCAGCTCCTTGATGATATCAATAGCTTCCTGCACCAGCGCTGTATCGCTTTTCATATTGCCTTCCACCAGACGGTCATAGCAATAGTTGTACAAAGGCATCAGCTGATGGGAAATATCATAGTCCATATTCAGGGTAATGCGAAATTCGGAAATGATCTGCTGGGCTTTCTGCAAGGATGTATTGGCCTGCTCATACTGCTTGGCCTCGATTGCATCCTTGCCCTCGCCCATAAACTTCAAACAGCCGTTGTAAAGCATCAAGGTCAGTGCTTCAGGTGTAGCCGTCATGATCTGCTGTCTCTTGTAAGCTTCTGCTGCGTTATTTACCATTCCTCTGCCTCCCTAGATCTTTGCGCCTTACTGGCCGCCGGTGATATACCCCATAGAGACGCTCATGCGCTGGATGGCCAGCTCCATGGCATCATACTTCTTGTAAAGCATATTTTCGTAGGATTTCATCATGGTCTTGAAATTTGACATCTTGGTCTGCAGTTCCCGGATAAGGTCACCCAGTGAGCTGCCGTCCGCCGCCTCCGTAGAAGTGCCGGCATAGGATTTCATGGTTTTTAGATTCTTGTACAGGGAATCGGAGATACGACCGATAACCCCCTGTTTGTCGTAGTCGGTCTGCACCTTGCCATTCTGATCGGTGTAGTCACCGCTGGAATTGAAGATTTCCCGTACGGCATCCGGCTCTTCAGCCAAAGCCTTCTTGAGCTTGTCTTCATCGAGTTTCAGATGACCGCGGTCATTTGCGGAAGATATACCGATGGACATCATGGTATTATACTTACCTGTGGCCGATTCCACTGGCGTATAGATGGCCTGACGCATTTCGCTAATGATCTTGCCGATGTTCTGGTCATGATTCATAAGACCAGACTTGGCCTTCTCATTCCACTTGTCAATTTGCTCCTTGGTCATGCCCTTTTCCTGCGTCTGCGTCAGCACACCATAGTCACTGTATTTTTCCTCATAATACTTCTCATTAAGTTCATCGATCATCTTGTTATAGTCTTCGACGAACTTCTTGACATTCTCGACCAGCTTGTCCGTATCCTGATTGACGGTAACGGTAGTCGAACCTTTGGAAGCCAATGTGTAGGTGACATTGCCCACGGTAATCTTGGATGTATCGGAAGTATACTCACGACCATCGATATTAACCTTAGCGCTGACACCTTCCGCCCCCTGCTTATATCCTTTTACTTCTTGGACTGCTTTGCCATTTTCCATGACTACATTACCGTCTGCATCCAGTTTATCTCCCATAACGGCCGTAGCCAGACCTGTGACATCAACGGAAAGTTCTTCTGTAATACCGTCGAACTTCAACGCATTGATGAGATACCGGCCATTTTCCGCCTTTTCACTGGTATCGGTATTATCCACCTGGAAGCTGACCGTCTCATCGCTCCCTTTTGCCTTGATTGTAAGGTGACCATCATCCAGACTAGCCGTAAAAAGGCCGCCATCATGATTGATTTGCGATATCAAACCACCTATGGTAAGCCCGCCGCCTAAATTGAACGTCTCCTTCATCTCGCCAGTAGTATTGCCATTATACAACGTAAAAGTTATTGGTGTGTCATTCCCCACCTTAACTCCGCTAAACAACGAATCCAACGTTGTATCATTACCCACCGTGATGGAACTGGTATAGGTGTTTTTAGCACCACCAATGGAGCTTGTGCCCGTAGTGGTCTCAACCGTCATCACATCGGACAGTTTGCTGGTCAGCTGATTATTTCCATCTAAATCCTGCGTAACAGAAGCCAACTGGAGATTGTTCAACAGCTTGCTTCCATTCGCATAAGCATCTCCAGATTTCACCGTCAGCAATATCTTATTGTCAACGCCACCATCCTTCTGATATAGCGAGAAAGCATCGTTAGCACTGTCATATCCAGCCTTGATATTAACGCCCGACTGATTGATCCGAGAAGACAAATCATTCAGCGTCAGATTATTTTTCAGTATTTCCTCATAGGTGAAAGAAATAGTCTTTTTCTTAGAATCCGATTCTGTACCATCTGCGATATCAAAAGACAAAAGTGCTGAATCTGCTTTTTTCTTAGCTTCTTCTGTATCTCCGGATATCTCACCATTCAAAGTATCCTGTTCTTCCTTGGTGAACAGGACATCCTTCAGATAAATACTTTCGGACAGATTCGTGTTATTGCGCTTGATCTTATCTGCTGACAAGAGATAAGCATTTGATGCCGTACGCTCCACATTGACCGTGTGCGACATGGAAGCTGCATCAGCATTGGCTACAGCCGTTGCCACAGTCGATTGGGAACTGGTGGCCGACATGGGACTGGTAGTGGACGACAGTTTGTAGTCATACAGGGTTGAAGAATTGAATGTGTTCAGGCTGTTATACATGTCTGCATAAGCTTCCTTGATCCATTCATTCTTAACTTCCTGCTTATACATCTTGTCGTATTCATTCTGCTTGGTCATCATGCCCATGCGAACCATCGAATCGACATCTATGCCGGAACCGGAGAGGCCGTAAATACCCATACCACTCATGATTCACACCTCCTCAGGCATTCTTATCGAGGAAGGCGCCCAACCACTCTCTGGCCTTGGCAATCTGCTCCAGCATTTCTTCCGGCGGCACTTCCTTGATTACTTCCTGTGTTTTCTTGTCCAGCATCTTCACGGACATTCTGTCCACATCCTTGTGATACTGGAACACAAGGTTACAGTTGATCCGGCTCATGATCTCGTTTAATTCCTTGGTCATGAAGCTCACGGATTTCTCATCCATAGGCTCGCGTTCTTCGCCGGCCTTGCTTTGATCTTCTTTTTCTTCCGCCTGATTGTACTTTTGTGCGTCGCGGGTATCTTCGAGACGCTGCACCTTTGGTTCCTGGCTTTCACTGGCCACGACCTTGGTCGCCGTATCACTGCTGCCAACCCGCTCCGCAGCACCGGCCACAATCGAGGCCGATACTATGTCCTGAATTTTTCCTACCATGTCGATCCCTCCGTAGATTCACACCAGTTTCCCTAACTAAAAATTTAATTATTCTTTCGGCAGGCCAGCGCTTAAGTCCAAATCCATGGGCACTGGAGCGGCCGCTTGCTGATTCTCTTCCTGTATCGCGCGATAGATCTCGCCACGATAGATTTTTATTTCGCGGGGTGCATCGATGGCAATGCGGACGTTGTCCCCCTGAACTTCTACCACATTGATGACGATATCATCCCCAATCATAATCTGTTGACGCGGTTTGCGAGTAAGTACGAGCATTATTGTTCCTCCTTATTTTCCGGAAACAATCTATGCTTGGTCGTATAGCCGCTCTTATCAAGTACGAGCTGACGGGCTTGCATATTGGCCGTGTTCAGGACAACCGGCGCCATCAGGTTGGCCGTCATATCCTGCACTTTGCCATTATTCACCGTGATCAGCGTATAAATGAGCATATCATCCTGATTGGTCAGGGAAAGCTTATCCTGATTCTCATCATCGATTTCAAACTCATAATTGGGGAAGAATACAAAGGGCATCGTCATCAGGAACGCCAAATCCGGCGTTGCCAGCGATTGCAAGAACACATACGGGCTTTCTTCATCATAAGGAACAATCACAAACTCATGTTCATCTTCAAAAGCGGGAATCCCATCAGCAAAATGTACTACTTTTTCCTCTGCTACTTCCACTTCACCGAATCTTAATGTGTTGACTTTTCTCATCTGCTCTGCCTCCACTTCCGCGTGAATTTTTTATCATGCGTAAATATCGTACCTGTCCTCAGTTAGCCACCGCCGTACATCTGCTTTTTGCTGCAGATAGATGTCGACCTTGCCAGGAGTAAAGTTCGTCTGAGCTTTGTAATCAGCCGTGATATCTACGGTCACATCGCCCACATCAATATCCCCCACCGCCTCTGGCGGATGGAATTTGATGACAGGATCCGGAATAAGTTCCGTAACGATATGCCGTTGTTTCATTATCTCCTGCTGCAGTTTGCTGTCATACCGCTGTTTCACCGGGTTGCGCCCTTTCTTGCCACTATTCTCCACATTGTCCCAGGCTTCCTGTGTCCAGCGGGAAGTGGTTTTCGACAGGTCTGCAAAGCCCTGCTGCCCATATTTTTTGGCAAAGTCGGTATGATTATCGTTGCCGTACGCATGACGGCTCGGATATTGGTCTATCTCCACGGACGGCTGTGTCCAATGTCGGTTGGAGCGAGCCTGCCGTCCGTTCGTATGCAGCTCGGCGGGTGTCGAGTGAGCTTCCAGTTTTCCCAGCTGTGTATGAATGCTGATCATCGGCTGGGTAAACCGCATATTAAGCCTTAGCATAGATTACTTCACCCTCTCCATGGGAAATTCCTGCTAAATCCTTTTACTTACTCCTATTTTACCATGTTTTTCTTAAAATATCTTGAAAAATATTTAAAATCACACCTCATCCACTACTTCGCGGTCCCCCTTCCCCTCAAGGGGAAGGCTTATCATATTACAGATAATCAGCTAAGCTCTGCGGGAGGATTCGGGCGCCCAGGGACAGGCTCATATTGTAGATAGTCTGTTCCTGCATCAGCCGCACGGCCAGTTTGGCCACATCCGTAGAACCTACATCCGTGATATCGCTGGTTATGGTCTCATTCTGATTGCCCAGCATGGTCTTGGCGGAAGTGTAGAGCTGCTGACGCGCGCCCAGGAAGGTTTCCGTCTCTACCGTTACCGCATGCGCCGTGTCGGAAACAGTCTGGCCATCGGTCACCAGCCATCTGTGGTCATCCGAGACCACCTTGGTATGCACAGTCAGCATCTCATTGAGCATAGCCGTGCCAGAATAGGCATTGCCGGAATCCGGATCGTCGAAGATATCACAGCCAAAGATCTGGGGCCCTGTGACATTCACAGCATCAGCCGTTGGCTCTGTCGTGCCATTTTTCTTGACCATGGAGATTTGATTGTTATCCCCGGTATAAGAGGCCAGCTGCTGACGGACAGTCTTAAATTTCAGCGTTACGGGCTCACCATTCAACGTAACATCTACATGAAACGTTTCGCCATCAGCCTTTATTTGTCCGGTATTATAAAAATATTTGCCCACATCCGTACTGCCGCCCCAACCGGAAACAGTCCCTGCCTCCTGTCCAGCCTTGACAGTAGCCTTGGCATCCTGGGCGACAATGTCCTTATAACCGTTTTCGACAAAATCTTCCGAATAGAACTTGCCGTTTTTCGTATTCAGATAATATTTCACCACATTGCCATCACGGGTCTCGCCCTCCAGCGTGAGCATCTGACGCAAGGAACCATTGGTATTGATACCTAAGTCGCCAGAGAAAAACGCCTCCTGATTGACATCGAGCGTCTTGGCCAGTCCGCGATCTATCTTATCCTCGGACAGTTCAAAAGGCTTGGTCAGGTCGCGCTGGCCGCCGAATACATAGCGATCTCCCTGCATGGTATTGCCCAAGGAAATAAGTTCCTGAATCTCGGCCATCATTTCTTTGCCAATAGCGGCCATGTCTACGGTATTGTTGGTATCATTGGCTGCCGCAATGGTCTTTTCCTTGAACGTGGTCTGGATGGCGGTCATGTTGACCAGCGCCGAATCCGAGGTCTTCATCCAGGAAATCGCATTGTCTACGTTATTCGTATATTGCTCGTTCTCATTGAGACTCGCATCATAACGGATAAACTTGGAATAGTCTACGGGCGCATCAGACGGGCGGTGCAACTTGCTGCCATCCCCCTGCTCGAGCAACGTTGTCTGTCTGGTATTTGCATCATTCAATTGCTTCTGATAGCCATAGACCATTTGATTACTGCTGACACGAATAGACATTTATTTCACCTCATTTATCTTCCGACAGTGCCGGTGCTGTTGATCAAGCGGTCGAGCATCTCATCCATGGTGGTGAGACAGCGGGAGCAGGCACTATAGCCTTTTTGGAATTTGATCATATTGGTCAGTTCCTCGTTCCAGTCAACGCCGGAGGTGGAGGAACGCCAGTTGACAATCTGCGTGATCAGATCTTCCTGTGCACTTTCCTTGGTATCCGTAGATTTGGCATCCGTGCCCAGCTGGGACATGGCGGAATTATAATAGGCATTCAAGGAAATCTTGCCCACAGCATTGGTATCGGCGCGTATCGTTTCACTAAGGTCAACGCTGGTATAAGTAGCACCGCCATCCTCTGTATATCGCACAGAAATATTAGCGGTATTCGTTACATTGGAAGCATCGAGATTGAACAAGCTGCTGAGGTTTACGGCATTTGTGCCGTCGCCGGAGCCATTTACATTGACCACATAGTTGCCTGTATACGTCCCTTCATTAACTTCTTTTTCCACAACCAGCTTGCGGGCAGCAATCAATGTTGTGCCGCCGGATTCTGTAAGCTTGGAATTGACCTGCATGGCATTGATGATATTGATGCCATCCAGATATTCAATCTCATTGAGATCCCCTTCAATCTTCACTTTGACCGGGCGGATAGTCGTCCCATTATCATCATAAGTAGTATCCGGCTCAAAGGAACGTGTGATACTATCATAGGTGAATTCCGTAGCCACGACCTTGTGTGTCGTATTATCCCACGAATACACCGTATTATCATCACCGAAGAAATTGCGTCCATAGGAAGGGCCCGTGTAGTTGCTGCTATTCGTGAAGCTGCCGAAGTCCTTATCGGTACCATCGATACCGGCCCCCTGCTGATGCATTTCATTGAAGGTTGTCATCATAAAGCCAGCCATATCCGCCAGCTTATTGATGTATCCCTTATTCTCAGCCACGGTATCCAGCTGAGCTTTCAGGCTGCCATTCAGCGGTACATAGCTCACACCGGATTCCTTGATCATGATGTTGTAATCATTGATGCCATACGTCTTATTATTATAAGGATCTGACATCTCCAATGTCAGCTTGTTGATGCCGTTAATCATGGAAAGGCCGTTCGACACCACGGTATACATACCCTTTTCGTCCTCATAGACATTGAGGTTCATATATTTGGACAGCTCGTCCACCAAAAGGTCACGCTGGTCACGCAAATCGTTGGCCTGCGCTCCCACAGCTTCCGAACTCATGATATTCTTGTTCAGTTCCACGATCTGTGAATTGATATCATTGATCGTATTGATATGAATCTTCATATCATCATATTGGGCATTGATCTGCTCCTGCAACTGAGAAGCCGCCGTCTTCATCCGGTCAATAAAGATATTGGCCTGTTCGAGCACCGTAACCCGGTTACTGTTCGTAGAGGCATTGGCCGACAGGTCATTCCAGGCTTTATAGAACTGTTCTATGGAATTAAGCAGGCCGGTCTTATCGGAATCGTCAAAGATAACCTCTAACTTATCGTAGTTCACCTGCTGGTTCTTGTAATATTCATGGGTAGCTGTCTCCGACCAGAACTGCTTATCGGCATAGACATTGCGTGCGCGCAGGATTGACATGGTATCAACGCCCGTACCTACCATAGCTCCGCCGTATAATGACGATACTTCCTGCGCCCTGGTAGCTGCCTGATTCACAGCCTGACGGGAATAGCCCTCTGTCGAAGCGTTGGTTATATTATGACCAACCGTATCCAATGATAACTGATTTGCAAAAACGCCGCGAACCATTGTATTCAGTCCGGAAAATGTGGAACGCATATTCATCACCCATTCTTTCCTCTGCCACATCCTGGCAAAAACTGATTGCTGCTTAGACGCTGGAATCAAACATCTTGATCCCGCGCTGGCTTCCGCTTTCTGCTGCCTCCTGATTATAGGTATTGTTCGCTACGGTCCGGGTCATGACATTGACGTTATAATCCACGTATTTCTTTCCCCGTTCCAATAGTAACTTCGCAGCAGAAATTTCCCCACGCATAGATTGTTCAAATTCCTGCGTGCGGTGAAAGAGATGCACGAGGATTTCCCATTCCTCTGACGGAGGCATCCGACTAATAAACGTCCGCATATCCCTTGCGCTTTGCTTATGTAAAAAATCCCTTTTTTCCTTTTCCAGTTTCCCCAATTCCAGCAAGGCAGGTTCCAGAGACTGTACCGCAGCAACGATATTGGCGCCTTTATCTTCTGCTTGCAAGTTGTTTTTCAGTGCTTTGATTTTTTCCAAACATTGATTGCTGAGCAACACCTGAGCCCTCAGCAAACGTACTGCTTCGTCCATAGAATCCACCTCATCCGTCAGCCTTATGGCTGCTGCCTTCTCCTCAAGAAGAAAGCTTTTATGCATTAAAATCAAGATTCTTGCGATGGGAAACAACTTCGCCGCCCTTGCCATAGGCCGGTTCCACCGTGGCTCCGCCTAAGCGGTTCAGATGAAACGCGGCTGCTTCCATCGCGGCGCGGATCAGCAGGGCATTGCCCTCGCTGAGTTCCTTTGCTTCCTTTACGGTGGCCTGCAGCATGCTGTATAGATTCTGCACCACCATACGCAGCTTCCCTGCGGGGATAAGCCCCATGATATCATCCATCCTGGAATCCGGCCCCAGTTTTTCACTGGTGACAGCCAGTTTCAGCAGCACAGCCTGCCGCCGCTTTTCCAATTGGGCAATATGACCGGTGAGTTTTTCCTCTTCCGGCAGCAGGGCTTCCACGGTTTTCATATCCACCAGAACTAAGGCCGTGCGTTTCTTTTTGCCTATTTCAATCAGTGCTTGATAATCCTTGTTGAGCTCATTCAGTGTATTTGCAAACTCCTGCCACATGCCATAATTCCTCCCACCTGCTTGATCTTAGAACCGGATGCCTAAAAGGCTGGCTGCAATATTTTCGCTGGGCACATTGTAACTGCCGTTGGCGAATTTCTCGCTGAGGTTCTGAACTTTTTCCCCGCGAACTTCGTCCATATTCTGGAGCTTCTGCAGCATACTGCTGAAGCTCTGTCCTTCATGGGACAGGACAACTTCGTCGCTCTTTGCAACATCCCGCACATTGCCAGTCCGTTTCACGCCGCCCGCCGAACTTACGCTGTAAGCTCCGGCCACGGCCTGTACATTACCATTGATAATCATCGTTTTCACCACCTGTAATCCATTATTTTCCTTACATCTATTGAAGTTACACTGTATCTTCTGTTTGAACTATCGACAAAAAAAGCAGGAAACTTAATTCCTGCTTTTCGGTCATTATTTAGGATTACAGTCATTTTACTCCATAAATCGGCTTTTTTCGCCCATTATCATGTATAAATACTGAAACCTTCTTATTTATTAAGAAATTATTAACGATCCTTGGACCGGAAGCCCTGTCCTCTGTTCTGATCCGTCTTGGCCATTTGCCGTGCGGCTGTCTGCAGCGCCGCCTGCTTCTGCAGTTCAGCTCTGGCAGCTTCCTCACAGGACTGGCAGATCTTGCCCGAAAAAATCGGCGCACCACATTTCTCGCAAGGGTACGTCATCTTTACCCCAATCTGTTCGAAGCGTCCCTCGCGGATCATCTTCTTGACCATACCGGAAGGAGCGCCGGTGGCTTCGCAAATCTCGGGAATCTTCGCCCCCCGATGGTCGCGGACATAGTTCACCACTTCCCGTTCCTTCTCCAGGATCTTATCATAACAATCCATGCAGCACCCATGCCCTGTGTCACTGAAAAGTTTCCCGCATACAGGACAGTTCTTGATTTTTCCAGCCATATTCTCCTCACTCCTTGGGCGTGTATATTTTCGATTAATTCGTTTATTCGTGACGGCAGGAGGAATCTCCTGCCACCCTTACCAAATTTTTCCTAACATGAACCACGCCCGGCCTTTGGCCTGCGCTTTTTCGCTGAGATTGGAATCGCCACCGATACGGCGGGCATAGTCGAGCCTTGCGAACCAGTCATTGGGCTTCGTGTAGGACAAAGCTGCCCCATAACCGGCCAGTGTCATTCCTGAAGAAGGAATCCCGACTTTTCCATTGACCAGACTGCGCCGCCAATCAGTCGAACCATCATTATGATACCAGACATGACCAATATCAAAATAAGTGCTGAACACCAGACCGGGAACCTTGGTATAGAATCTGGTCTCCACCGTGCCCATCACGCCTTCATCGCCAGCGCCTTCTCCCTGCGGATAAGCTCTTACACCATTGGCACCGCCCAGATACATGCGCTCGGAACCATCAAGGTTGCGGCTGGTGATCTGACCACTGCCCTTGATGAGGACATCGGCCCTGTTCCCCAGACGTTCCACTGCCGTTATATTGAGTTCACCTTTGGTGTAGCGCCCCTCAGTCCCATTACGCTGGGCCATGGTCTTCGCCCATTCAGAATCCATCGCCAATGTACCTGTCGTAACCTTGGCGCTGTAATTGATCAGCGAACCTTTACGGCGTTCAAACCCTTCCAAGGCCAGATAGCCGGCCTGCGAATGTTTCCGCGTATCCATAATGGAAAATTGCGTGCTCTTATCCTTCAACCTGCGGTAATCAAAACCATAACGGACTGTCATGCCGCTGTTGGTCAGATGATACAGCGAACGATGGCCGAACAGGCTGGCGGTTTCCGCCACCCCATAGATGCCATTGCTGCCGATACCAGTATCATAATCCATCCGGCTGTAGCCAAAGCCTAAAGTAGCACCGCCACGCCCAATAATAGTCTCATAATTGGCATAGTAATTGTGCATATGACGGTTGGATAACAAGCCGCCCACAGAGATCTTATCGCCATTCCCGCTGACATCATAGATATTGTGCTGCAGGCCATAGCGATAACGCCCGGTATCCTGACTGCCATAATTTTCCACATAGAGCACCGTATTGCTTCCTTTGCCGCGCTCGATGCGCACGGTCAGGTCGCTGGTACCAAAATCCTTGCCCGGACTCAGCACACCTACCGCCTTGGTCCCGCTGACATCCGAAATGGAATAAAGCGTCGTCTCCAAGCGGCCCGTACGGATGATATCCCCGGACTTGAGACTGTTGACAAAGCCCTTCGCCACCCGATCTTTCAGCCGGCTGCGGTTATCGATCTTGATCTCGCCATAACGGCCGGGAATGACCTTGATGAGGATTGTTCCATCATGGCTTTCCTGCGCGGGAACATAAGCTGCGGCCGCAGGATATCCATGCTGACGGCAGTAACGGGTGAGCGCCGAAAGCGTAGCATTGAGCTGCGTCATGGTCTTATTCTCACCCATGCCATCCTGCAGGATTTTCGTGAGTTCCTGCTTATCCAGATACAGTTCCGGGGCCTCAAGGCGGAAGTTTTGGATGGTGAATTCCACCTGCGGGGCAGGTGCCGGTTTCTCCGGAGTTATATCCTTCACCTCCGCTTCAGGACGGGGAAGGTTCTGTTTCACCTCCTGCCCCGGCTGGGAGAGGGAAGGCGCGGCCTGCGCGCCTCCCCCGAAAGTTACAACAGCGGCTATGAGTCCTGCTGCAATTTGTATTTTACTGGGGTTCTTCATGCTGTCTCCCTTTCTCTGCCTCCCCTTCAATAGGGAAAACTCAGGCTACGTTGACTCCTTCGCCTTCTATTTTCAACTCAATTTCATCCTCATCCTTCTTGTCGGAACTTTCAATGGCAATTTCACTTTCCTTGTCCTGAGCCTCGATTTTGTCCTCATTTTCTTCCTTCTGCACGGATACGACTTCCAGATTGATGACCGTACCGTCACCGCTGACCTGAATATCCGCCGTGCTGGCGGCATCTGCGCCCTCGGTATTGACGATATCGCCGCCCACTATGCCGATATTAGCCAGCTTCGTGTCCTGATTCGTCAGATCGCCATTAGCATCGCTCATGGTGCCGCTATCATGGATTTCACCGCTATCGATTGTTTCCGTGGCAATCACATTGCCGCTCTTGTCACGGTACTCAATCGCTGCAGCCCCATTGTCACCAAAGCCGCTGCTCATGTCTTTGGAAATCTGATTGTAGACATCGCTGCTCGGCGTGATCTTGGTATCCGGATTGCCATTGTTCGTATTGACATAATTGACGGTAAACGCCGTTTCATTGCCGGCATCCTGCACGAAGGTGTAGTTCAGACCCAAATTCCCACTTATGCGGTCATTGTACCAGCCATAAACCTTAAAGCTGCCCGGAATATTGGTCGTGGTCGTCGCCAGCGGGGCAAAGGTATAGAGATCTGCAAGGCTGCTATCCTTGTCCACCAGACCTTCCACCGTACCGCTGAATTCCGGCATTGCCTCGCCATTGTTGACCGTAACCGGCGTTGCTACCACAGTCAGCCCCTTCCGAGAAATCGTTCCTGTACCATCGACGACACTGTCTTCCAACTGATAATTCTTATTGCTAAGGCTTAATGTGTAAGTCACTTTATGATTCTCTAGTTCGTCAGAGTCCTCGGAAATTCCTGCATTGGCTCCATGATAAACTGCAGTTGCCGTAAGGCCAAGATTATCCTTGTCCTTATTGATATAGTTGCCCAAAGTGATGTTCGCCTCAGCATTGGCTGTGCCAGCTTCTGTACCATCATATTCCTTGGTCATGGACGAAATGTTGTCAATCGTCAAAGTCCGCGGAGTGATGGTGCCATCATTTGCTGTAACTGTACCAGTTTGACCGTGATCCGTGACTTCGATAGACGGCATCTTCTCACCCTGTGTCAGCACATAATCCGTATTGCTCTGGCTGACCTTATAGCCATAGCCCTTGTTAATACCAGCCTCTGCATCGTCATAGCCGATGTCGGAAAGCAGAACGTTGGCACTGGTCTTGTCAGAATCCTGCAACCAGCCGTTCACTTCCAGATTCTTGTTGGCGGTATAAGTATCACCAACCACATTATCCAAATCCACAAAAGAAGATTCGCCATCGTATACCTTGGTCGGAGCAGCCTTGATTGCCACCGTCAAAGGAGCCGGACTGATGGTACCGCTGCCTGTAAGTTCAGCAGTCTCCACCACATAATTACCCAGATTGGCTGAACCGGTCAGCTGGAAATTATTGAATGTAATCTGCTGCGCGGCAGGTTTTCCATCTGCATCCAGCTGGACATGCTCGCTTGTGTATTCACCCTGAATGGCTGCAAAGTCCAGTTTCGCATCTTCGTTATCGACTATGCCAGTTGTCTCATCAGTCGCACGCAGTGCAAATCGCCCTTCGCTGGTATAATCTTTCGGCATCGCCCTGGTGGTATCATAAGTTTTGTCAATACCATCCACATCCACTACATCCACATATACCTTGCGCTGTTCAATATCACCGAGCTTGGCCGTATTCGCATAGACATCATTGCCCGTTACAGCATCGTTGACTGCGCCCTGCAGAATATAGTTTCCCTTGGTATTGCCCTTCAGCGTCAGACTGTAGTTGATATCCTTGAGATTCTTGATCACGCCCGGTGCCACATTGGCATCACTGGTATCATACGCAGCTGCAACCTCATAGCTGACATCGTCACTATCCTTCTGCAGTACAGCCTTGCCAGTTTCGTCAAGGTCAATCCTTGCAGTAACCTCACTGTCAGCGATATCCGTCGTCCCATCATAAATCTTATGGAAACCGTCCTTCGCCACCACATTCAGCGTCAACGGTGTGATTTCACCCGTCACCGCCAAGCCGTCGATATTATCTCTTGCCGTGGTGCTGAGCCAGTCACGTACAGCACTTTTTGCCGCTGCATCAGTGAGCTGATAGTTCCCCAGATTCTTCGTCACTTCCGTCACGGTGTACTTGAGGCCATGGTTGCCCACATCCTTGATGGCATTTCCTGCATCGTCCACATAGACACCACTATCTGTGCCCTTGTAGCTGACTTCAATGGGCGTATTGGTAAGTGTTGCCGTCGTGAACAGCTGCATGGAACCTGCCGATTCCAGGACATCCGGCGTAGCATCATAGGTTTTGTCCGTATCAGCCTGCCACTTTGCTTTCAGCGTATCTAACAAGATCGGCTTGATAGTACCCTTAGACGCAAAGAACGCTTCATCACTGTCGATTTCGTAGTTCTTCGCAATTTCATCATCAGCCATGACTGCCAACGCTTCCTGCAAGCCGGTATAAAGGATATCCTTGCTGACTACTGCATCCCCATTGCGTTTGACATTACCATCTGCGGTAAAATCGCTGGCGCTATTGCCTGTGCCGTATTCACCTTTGACCTTGGCAAAAGCATCTGCCGTCAGAACTACTTTTTCCGTCACGGTCTGACCATTATCATCCTTGTATGTGATACCCGTCAAATGCAGGTCATCCGCCGTAAAAGTAATATTTGCATTGCCGTCATAGGTCTTATCGAGGGTTTCTGGAGCAAACGTCAGTTTTGCCTTGGTGATATCCCCCTTGCCCATCAGCGGATTGGCCGCTGTCAGTTCGGTTCCATCATTTTTCAGGTACAGGACATAATTGCCCTTATCTGCACCTTGCAAAGCTACAGAATAGGTAACATCTTTATTCATGCCTGCATTCTTATCGGCATATACAGCACTGATCTTATCCTTGTCCAAAGAGACATCATCCCCCTGCAGGAAATCAGATGCCGCATCCGGCACGATAACCTTCGCCACCGTATCATTTATGACCTTATCATTGCCGTCATAAACTTTCGTGATGACCGGCTCATCAGCCAGTGCCACATAAACTCTGCGCGGAGTAATCGTCGCATTGTCCTTGGTGAGATTGAAATAATAGGAACTATTTTCCAGACCACCGTCAGCCGACTGTTCATTGATGGTAATATCTTCAAAGCTGTAGTTATAGTTTTCATTGCTGATCCCCAGGCGAAGATCTGCGGTATAGGAACCAATGGCCCCATCGCCCTGATACTTGGTCTTATTCAAATCCAACGAGAAAACCAGCGGCACTTCCTTGCCATTGGCCTCGACCTTAGGTGCAGTCAGATAGTTCTTGACCGCCTCCTCGGAATAATCACGATAGTAGTCACCTCCGGTATAAGCAAGCTTCGTATTCTTGTCATATTCCTTGGTTATATCGCCAATCTCAAATTTATAATCTCCCTGCAGCTTATACGGCTTGATAATCCCTGTACCATTGATAGCGGTAATTTTCTTGCCGTTTTCGTCCGACAGGTAATAATTGTTATTGCTGATGCCCAGACCAGTATAGCGCACCACATGCGTGCCCGGCTTATGATCGTCATCCGGATTCACATTGCTGTCTTCCTCGGTGTTCGCAGCATTGTAGTAGACGCCCGTTTCATCCGTAATACCGCTAAGATCTGCATTCGTGAGGCCGTCATAATTCGTCCCCAGCTGCAGGGCTTCTCTGGCCTTATCCGCCGCTACAGACGTCGTGCCATCGTATTCCTTGGTAACCGGAGTGGAGCTGACCGTAAGCAATACGCCGAAGGGCTTGATGGTATTTTCCGTGGTAATGATCTTGCCATCCGTCAGTTCATGGCCTTTACTATCGACAATCTTGTAGTTATTGCCGGCCCCACTGATGGCTGGCGTGTACTCGATACTCTTGTTCCCCACACCAACATCAGCCGTAACATACTCGCCCTTGCTGGCATTTGCGCCGATAACGTTGCCATTCTTATCCTTGATCAGGCCGTCGAGATTGATGATATCGCCTTTCGACAAAACCGTCCCCGTAGCCGTATCCGTGGAAAAAGCCTTGTTATCGCCATTGTAAAGGTCAGTACCGCCATCATAATACTTCGTCAAGGTATCATGGACGACCGTGGCCGTGACTGGACGGGCTGTTATACTGCCGCTGGTAATGGTGTCACTAAGCGAGAAGGTAGCTGGGCCAGTATATTCATAATTACCCAAGTCAGAATCCTTCACTTCTATAGTGTAAGTAACGGTCTTGTCTGGCCCGACATCAGCCGTATCAAACTCAGCAGATTTAATCTCGAACTTAAACGCCGGTGAATTTGTATTGCTATTATTGACAAAGCCAGACGGCGTGTTAATGCCAGTCTTCGTATTATCAATCCATTTCCGCTGGAATTTATCGCGCTCATCTTTATCCATGCCATATTCACCGACAATATTGCTGCCACTATAAACCTGCGTAATGTTATCGTATAACTCAAAGACAAAATCATTTTGGGTTATAGTGCTCGGCTTGATGATTCCCTTGCCGTAGAAAGTATCTGCTACTTCATAATTCTTCGCATTATCTCCCAAAGCAGCGAGAACGCCACTATACTTCACATCCTTGTTCGACGGTGTCCCATTCACACGGTAAACATCGCCATTTTCCTGAAAATCTGTGTCATTACTGCCATAACCATAGGTACCTTTCAAGCTGGAATCCACAAAACCATCAAGCGCGACAACCGCATTATTATCCTTGTTATCCGTGGAATCTTTGCCAAAATCAATCGTCGTTCTTTTCGGCATCTCTGCTGCTTTTACATCTGATTTTGTATCATAAATCTTTGGCGGAATAACAGCCGTGCTCAGGCTCAATGTGCGTTTTTGGATTGTACCAGTACTCGTCCATTTATCAATGGCAGCATCCTTATCCGCATTACGGAAATAGTAGTCATTATGGCTATCGCCGGTCAGTTTCAGCGTATAATTCACCGTCTTGGAACCAGCATCTTTATCGTTGAATTCTGCCGTAATCCCATTGGTGGGTTTATACGTGGAATCCATATCCGTAAGCAGCTGATTATTGATGGTAATCAGACTTTCCCCTTTTTCACTGATATTCGGCGTAGCATCATAGACCTTCGTGATCTGGCCATCTGTGCTGTCCGTATTGTTATCCACCAATAAAGCATCCGTGATGGTAATCGCCTTTGGAGTAATCTTGCCACCATTGGTTATGGTCTTCAATACATAACCATCAGGTTTCAACGAATTCGCAATCGTATAGTTGCCTGTTTCCGACACGGAAAGCTTATACGTTACATCCTGTGCCTGCGAATTATCGCTATGCTGCGTTTTATATGTCGCACCGGCCACATCCAGCGTTATATCTATTTTATTATCGGAATCATCCGGCTGGATATAGGCCTTCTTATCCGTAAGATAGTCCGTTGCTTTCACCGTACCATAGGCCACATTGTTGTTGCCATCGTAAACCTTGGTAATCGCTTTGTCATTACGGTCTAATTTGATCCAGCTGGAATCTGTGATTTCCAACGGATTGATGCGGCCATCACCATATACCACAGTATTGATACTATCAGCCAAGATATAGTTGCGGGTTTTCAGCAGATTCCCCAAACCGGTATAGGCAACTTTGTTATCGACAACGCTCCCCCCTGGTCTCTGTACATTTTCATTCTCCTCGAATACACCGCCACTAAGCGTACCATACTTGCCCGTCAATATCTGGGAACCTTCCGCCAGTTGACCGCTGGAATCCACATCAAAGATCGTGTTGATTGCTTCATTATTTACGCTGCCAGTAACGGAATTGATTGTGATGCGGTCATTGGTGAGCAATGGGGCCGACGTATTGACTGTATTCGTCACATCTTTCGTGCCATCATAAGTCTTGGTCGCCTTCGCAAAAGTAACCCCCGTAATCGTGGCCGGCTTGATTCTCCCCTTGCCTGCAAAAGTTGCAGTGGTGTCTTTGCTGGTGCTGAAGATATAGTTCTCCGACACCTGCCCATTCTCCAGCACTTTCGCCGTGTAGGTGATGTTCTTGTCTGCCGGGCTGTAACTTACCACGGTCTCACCCGCATTGGCATCAGACGTAGTGGACTGAGTGTAGTTGACATCCTTGCCCGACGCATCATTGCCAGTCTTGACGTATACCCCTGTGATGCTGATCGTCGACTTATCCGTATCGCCTAACAAATGATGAGCCGTATCCGTAGGATCTGCATATTGCAGATAGCCAGGGAAACTGAACGTGGTATTCCCCTTGCTGTCCTTCACCACATCTGTACCGTCGTAGATCTTTTCCACATAACTGCTGGAATTGGCTATCACATTCAGCGTGCGTGGCGTAATCGTCCCCGGCCCGATCACCGTATTGGTGCCATTGGTATCGATAGTCGCACCATCCAACGTATAGTTGCTGGCTGATTCACCCGCAATTTTTACCGTGTAAAGAACGCCCTTGGCATCCTTCACATTCTTGGTGGTCGCAGCCGTACGCTCTTTGTTCGCATTCAATGTGCCGGTATCTGACGTAACGAAATCTGCCCCCTGCACCGTAAAGGTCAGACTATCCCCGGCAATCATCCCCGTATCTGAACCGGCATTGCTGACGGTATAAGTCTTGGGTGCTGTATAGCTGGTCTTCCCGTCATACTCACGGGTAGCAGTCTGCTTCTCACCATCTTTGTACCAATAGAAGCCTGTGGAGGCAATATTTTTCGGCGAAATCTTGCCACTTCCATAAAGCGCACCACCGGTACTTTGATTGACGCCCGTCCCCGTCAGACCATCTACTGCTTCACTGTAAATTGTTTTGCCGGATGCATCAACGAGCTTATAATTCTTGCTCTTGCCATTATTAGAGACACCGCTGATCTTGATTCCGCCGTACTTAACCTGATTGGTATAAGTACCGGCCATCTTGGTAGCTTTATCCTTAGCATCGACATAATTGGCATCTTTGTCATAACTTAAAGTCAAAGTCTGCGCATTAGAATTATCCGTTGTCGTCGACACACCTGCCCCCCAGATAATCTGCGTAGCGCTAGGAATATAGCTTGCCCCCGTCACGGTAGTCTTGCCATCATAATCTTTGTCGATTCCCGTGCTGTTTTTCAAACTTACGACAATAGGCTTCTGTGTGATACTGTTGCCATGAATAGTTTGCTCTTTCAGCGTTACTGTCGTATTGGAAAGCTTGTAATTATAGTATCCTGACTTATTATTAAGATTGAGCGTTCCGCTGATCTTTACATCCTTATTCGCCCCTGCATCAGCGGCATCATTTTCACCAGTCTTGGAATCCAGGAAATTTGCCGTTATGCCACTGGTATCAATCGTAACCGTATCATCGCCGGGAATAATACCGGTAGAATCCACGCTTTCGAACAACGAACCTGCCGCTTTACTGGCATCTGCCGTGCCATCGTATACCTTGGTGATATGATGGGTATCGCCCAAATCAGAGCTGATATCAACTGTACGCTGATTAATTGTCAGATGATTGCCCACCAGATAATAGCCCTGCTGGCCAGTATAAAAAATTGTCTGCTTTAACGGCTTATTAGACGAATCAAGTTTCACATTACCATTAACAGATGTGCTCACTTGTGTTATCAGGTTTTTATTGATATTGTCTGCACCGGTATACGTAACATTGCTGATATTGATATTATTATGATTGTAGATAACAGTAAGATCATCACCACCATTATTCCCCGTATTGTTACCTTGCTCATAATCATAATTTACATTTACTGTACCATGAGCTTTCAAAAAATTGACCAATAATGGCTTTGTATATCCTTCATAAATACGCCAAACTGTATCCTTGCCATCTCCATCACCTAAACCAGAAAGGCCTGTATAATCTGATGCTTTATTACTACTATTCTTAACAACATCTTTAGCCCCTGCACCTTTATAATAACTACTAGCAACTTTACTCCCAGTTATATAAGAATTTGAAATCGACGATCCTGCTGTAGACGATGAACTCCCCACTATCCCATTTTCTGTTGATCCAGTATTATAGGTTTGAGCTATTGTCGTTTTATGGGAATACCCTAAAATTCCACCAGCAGAACTATCCGAAATAACGTTTCCAGTATTATAAGCAGAAGTTATTGAACTCCCTGAAGCATAACCAACAATGCCTCCACCTGCTCCATTGTCATTGTCATCATATACAAAGCTTACTGATACACCTTCGTTGTAAACATCCTTAAAAGTTGTATTTTCGGCATATCCAGCAATACCACCTGCATACATTGCACTAACATTACCGCTCTTTACACCAACATTAGTTATGGTTGCACCGTTGGTCCGGCCAAACAATCCAGCATAAGTACGCCCCGTAGTTGAGATTCCAGAAATCGTATAGTAATTTCCATTAAACTTTCCAGTAAAAGCACCATAACTATTTCCACCTATAGGTACATAGTTTGAAACACTAAAACTATTAGCTAATTCGTAATCTCCATTAAGTTTATTATTTATTGATGCTAGTTCAGTTTGATTATGAATAGATGTAAAACTGCTGATATTCGCACTGCTATTCAACGTATAAGAACCTGAACCAGCTGATTTTGCCGCAGATTTAAGCAGTCCACTGGTATTCGGACGCTGTCCCAGACGGATATTTTCTGCATTGATCGTAACATCATTATTCACTACGCTGCCATTTTCCGTCTTTTTCCGGATTTCGGACACGTCCATAAATTTGACGTTCTTGCCTTCTATAAAAACAGTCTCCGCCTGTACCGTGCCCATATTGACCACATCTCCAGCCAGTGAAGATGCAGTATTTTTCAAAGGCTGCATATCCGCCTTATCATTGATATTCGTATAATCCGCCTCTGAAATTGGACGCGTAGAAACCTGCAGACTTCCCACATCTACAGACGCCGTATTGCCAAAAATCACGCCATGCGGATTGACGATATAAACATCCTTACCGCCTTGAATAGAACCATCAATCTGTGAAGTATTTGCCCCCGATACGATGTTAAGATAATTATGCTCTTTTTTGCCCTCATCAAAACGTACGGTCTCCCCTTGAGAGACAGAAAAATCCTTCCAGTCAATGACATTATTGAGTTTTTCACTCGTGATATCCGTTACCTGTGGAGTGGTAACCTGATCCACTTTCGCATCGCCACTCACTACTTTATTCAACACCGGAGCCGCCGATACTGCCGGCATCATGCTGAACACACCTGCCGACAGCGCAATGCTGACACGCAATGCAATTTGTTTCATTTCCTTATCCCTGCGCATTTTAAAGCACCCCATTCATAAAAATTAAAATGCAGTTTCAATCCTTTACATCTTCTACTAATATATTCTATTGTATGAAATAATTTAATTAAATAATTCAATATTTATAATATCCTAATTACTACAAACGCCCTGTGCTTACAGAAGTTCATCCCTTCCGTAAGCACAGGGCTCGTCTATTATACTATAAATCAATCACTGTAACAAGCTCAATACGGAGCTGCTGTTCTGATTAGCCTGTGCCAGCATGGACTGGGATGCTTGCAACAGTACATTATCCTTCGTGTAAGCGGTCATTTCTTTGGCCATATCCGCATCCCGAACTACCGACATGGAAGATTGCGTATTCTCAGCAGATACCACGATATTACTGGAAGTATAATCCAAACGGCTCTCTACCGAACCGATCTTGGTCTGCAGATCCAAAACCTTCTGCAGTGCCGTATCTACTACATTGATAGCCGCATTAGCATTAGCCTGCGTAGAGATATTCAAAGTCTTTCCGTCAGGCGTTTTCAATCCTAACGCTACCGAGCGCATATCCGAAAAGCCAACCTTGATAGCATCATTAGCCTTCGTCCCGCTTTGGAATACTAAGGCATTATCCGGAGATGGATTTTGGGCACGAATCGTCTCATTGAAGTTATCCAGCACCGCATTCGCCGACTTACGTAAATTCCCTTTATTATCAGAAACACATATCGTCAGTCCGCTAATTTGGCCATCTACACCACCATTTTTTGCTCTAAAGGTAATAGCTTCTTTTCGATCCGCCGTAAAGACATCATTGCCAAATTGGTCCACACCTATCTTAGAACGATCATCCGGAAAATCCTGTATGGTCATATCTTCACTACACGGTGTCCAATCAAATACATCACCAAAGCGCATATTTTTTGTAACTTCAAACGATTTTATCTGAGTTTCACCATCTTTTACATAAGAAACCGTGATCGTATCACCGACTAATATTCCTAACGATTCACCAACACCAGATTTAAGATTAGTTAATCTAGTCCTGTCCGTGGTACCTTCTACAAAAGATTGATTAGTCAAATGGGTGTAGGTTCCCTTTCCGTCTTCTCCTGGCTTAACCAAATCATTACACGAACCATCCAGCATCAACTTGCCATTATAAGTTGCATTGGCATTATCATCGATCTGGTCAATGGCCTGATCGATTTCCTTCTGAATGATTGCCCGGTCAGCATCGCTATTGGTATCGTTGGCAGCATTGATAACCTTTTCCTTCATGGTCTTGAGGATATCAACCGTGCTGGACATTGCGCCCTCGGCTACCTTCAACATGCTGCCGCCGTTCTGCACATTGGCATTGTCCTGTTCCAGACTGCGCAGGCGCACATCCATTCTCTCCGCGATGGACAGACCTGAGGCGTCATCAGCGGCGCTGTTGATCTTCATACCCGAAGCCAACTTCTTCAGCCCCTTGCTCATGGCCTTTTCATTGCGATTAAGCTGGTTCAGCGTATTCTTTGCCTGCATATTGTTCTTCACTACTAAAGCCATGATGGCCAACCTCCTTGTTTATAACCCCAAAATCTATATCCTTATAAAACGCAAGCCTGCACCTTCCCCGATGCAGATTTGCCATCCTTCCTAATAATGTTATCGGTAGATTTTTTATTTACTTAAATATTTTTTGCTCGATTTTGCAGCTATATGATATAATAACAGCTGTCGCGCCCTGAACCGGCAATCAGACGGGGAGGGAGGTGTTACCCGTTTTGATAGACGTATTTAACTCTTTTATGGTAAGTGTACTAGCTGGCTTGCTGGCGAACTACATTTACGAGCGGTTCTTCCGTCGCGGCAACCGTTAACCCAGCTATAGCCGACTCCTACTAGGTTATGGCAAAGCAGAAGACCCCCGGCAGGTTCCTACGCCTGTTCGGGGGCCTTTCTGTTTTGTGTTACAGCGTCTTGACTGTATTCAACTCTTTTGATGAGTTCATTGTACCACATAAAGCATAAAAGAACAATAGCTTTTATTTGTGGTTTTGCCTGCTTCATCCCGCAATTCCTAATTGACACTCCATATGGGTAAGAAAGCTTTTTTCTACAGATTCTGCTACTGCAAAAGTCCCAATACGCTGGAACTGGTCTGGTTAGCCTGAGCCAGCATGCTTTGCGCCGTCTGGCTCAGGATGTTGGCCTTGGCATAGCCGGTCATTTCCTTCGCCATATCCGCATCACGGATAACAGATTCACTGGCCTGCTCGTTTTCGGCAGCGATGATAATATTGCCGCGAGTGGCTTCTAAGCGTTGCGCTTGCGCTCCCAAAAGCGTTTGGGCATCCAGAAGATAATCGATGGCGCGGTCACATACGCCCTTGGTGTAGGTGCCCAGCATATGCTGGCGCATCTCTGCATCTGTCACGGTATAGTCCTCGGGACTGCCGCTGCCTACTTTATAGCCCAGAACATGGTCGATGGTGGTCCGGGGCAGGTGAATGATGGTGTGCATGCTACTCTTGTCCGTGTCTTGGATGACGAAACGGTTTTCCATTACGTTCCGGCGGGACAGGATGACATTATCGTAGGCACCGTCGGCGATCTTGGCCCCCTTCTCGTTGTGGAAGGGGTAATCGCTTGTATTGGTGAGGACATCTGTGCGACGGGGGTCATAGAGAACCAGATGGGTGCTATCCGGCATTCTTGCCAGGCGGTAATAATGGTTCAGTTCTTTAAGGTCTGCGTCAGCCTTATTGTAAATGACATCCACCAGTTCAGAAGGATTGGTCACATTGGAAACATCGCCGGCAATGTCCACGCGGATGGTGGTGATGTCCTCAGTTTCCGTGCCGCTTTTCGGACGCTCCTCAGGAATATCCTCGACGCCATTATAAAGCATGATATTGTACCACTGCAGCTTATCAGTGGCACAGTAGAAGCGGAAGCCTGTCTCGTGGAGATTGGCCGGGTCGGAGCAGTCCACCCCGGAGAAGTCCAGCTCATAATAGCCCAAGGTGGCTTCGGATTTGGTCATGAGATTACCGATGTTGGAGTCGGTGTACATGTTGTCCGAAAAGCTGATGCCAGTGACTGCACCGCTGTCGTCCTTTTCCAGATAGGAGGTTAGGTAGTAATTGTATGGCTGGGTAGATGTCTGCATCAAATTGGCGAATGCCTCAGAGATGGTTTTGCCCTCGTTCAGCACCGCACTGCGCATGCTGTTCAGGTCGATTGTTTTTATCGATGAGTAGGCGTATGCTTTAGTCAGTCCCGCCATGCCGTTCTGGGAGCCGGAGTCTACAAATTCAAAGAATGTACTGTAGCGCCCGTAATAGAGCATCTTGTCCGTTGTACCTGCCAGCCCGGCGATGAAGTTTTCCAGCTGTTCCCCTATATCATCAGGTTTGGTGGTGCTGGAAATATTATAGGCGGAAGCATCAAGCACTGCCTTGGCTGGATCCCCGCTGTAAGGGGTGTTGGAGAGGTTGGTGATGGCTGCACCTTTTACTCCCGTGTAAGACAAGTTGTCTGCATCGAAACCATCCGTTACGGTATAGTTATTGCCGGAAGCATAGCCGGTGGGGCTGATCCCGCTGGCGGTCAAGGTGATGGTGCCGTTTGACATGGAAAGAGTTATGCGGGAACCGTAACCTCTGCTGTCGCTGAGGTAAAAGGAGCTGATGTTTGAATCCTTGCCAAGCAGGAATACATTGTCTGTTTCCAGGTCGCTGTCGGCATCCATATTGCGAGCAGGGCGGCTGCCCTCGGCTTGCAGACCACTGCCTTCCACCAGACGGATATAAATGTCCCTGTCGCCGTGTATAACAAAGCCGGAGCCGTTGGTTGCGGCACCGACATTACTGATGGTGTAGGTGGCAGGAGTCCCGTCTTCGTATCCGGAGTCAGGGTCACCTGGGATGCCGCGCCTATTGACACCACCGCTGAAATTGGCAGAGGTAATCAAGCCCGTAGCCGCAGCGCTGGCACGGGGGACACGCTCATACATGGTGTAGGAGGATAGAAAGGAGTCGTTGCCCACAGTGCTGTGGTTCTTGGACTCCAGAATCAAGGTCTTTCCGCTGGCTGAGGCATTGGTCAGATTCTTGCTGTTGATGGCTGTTGCCATGGCTTGCACTGCTTGTTCTACGGTCGTGCAGCTGCTGATATCCACCTTGTTGGGAATCCCGTAGTTTTGGTATTGTTCGTAGCTATCAGAGGCATCCCTGCTGAAGACGAATGCAGAATAGCTGACAATACCGTTTGCATCATATGTGCGCAATATGATGCCTTTGTCGTCCATCTCGTTTACATTGGTGTAATCGAATGTGCCTTTTATAGTGTCCGGGGTGCCGTCGGTGGAGTTCCTGGTACTTAACTCAATGGGGGCAGAAGTAGTCCAGTTGTTTGTCTGCTTCCATCTGCTGAAGATGTCGAAGGGGCCGGTCAATTCGTCTAAGGTATCGTAATTGTCAGGAATCACGTTCAGCCTGTCGCTGCCCTCCACCAGCTCGCCATCAGGCTTTATTTCCCAGGCGTATACGCTTTCCTTGACATAATCGCCGCCGCAGAGCAGGACTTTGCCGTTATAGTTGGTGTCATAAGCGATGTCGTCTATCTGCTGGTAGCCGTGGTCGATTTCCTTTTGGATGGTCTCCCGATCCAGGTCTGTGTTCGTGTCATTGCAGGCATCTATGACCTTTTGCTTGATGGTGCGCATGATGTCCAACTGACTCTGCACACCGCCTTCTGCCACCCTTAAAAGGTTATAGCCAGTTTTCACATTCTGCTCATTCTGCCCCAAAGCACGGATACGCACCCGCATTCTCTCTGAAATGGAATATTCTGCAGCACCATCATCAGCCCCGTTAATTTTCATGCCACTGGCTAATTTCTTCAGCTGCTTATCCAGTGACTTCTGATTTTTCTTTGTTTCCCCCAGTGCCAACATGGCACTGCTATTGTTCATAATCTTCATCATCCATCACTTCCCTGTAGACGAACAATTCTTACTGTAACAAACTCAGGACACCGCTGCTGGATTGATTGGCCTGCGCCAGCATGCTCTGTGCGGCCTGCGTCAGAACGTTGGCCTTGGTGTATTCAGTCATCTCCTTGGCCATATCGGCATCCCGGATGGTGGATTCGGAACTGGTCACGTTTTCCTGTGCCGTAGTGAGGTTCTGCGCCGTATAGTTGAGGCGGCTCTGAATCGCACCAATCGTGGTCTGCTGGTCGAGTACCTTTTGCAGGGCATTGTCAAAAATCGTCAGTGCCCGTTTGGCATTTGCCCGCGTGGTCAGCTGTACGGTTTCCCCTTCATCCGAGAGCAGTCCGAGAGCCTGGGCATGGATATCGGAGAAGGCCGCCTTGATCTGTTGATTGGCCTTGGTGCCCACCTGAAAGCGAAAGCCAGTATCGGGACGGGAGAAATCGCCCCATTTGACCGTCAGGCCTTCAATCGTACTGGAATTCCCACTGGGATAGTACCAGAAACGCGTGGACTTACCTTCGAGCACGACATTCTCGGCATCTTCTTCATCGCCGCCCCAGGCTTTGGAGCCTTTGACCGAACCGGTATCGCGAGTATTATCCAGATCAATATCGCAATAGGCCTTATAGAATTCATTGACCGTATGACCACTGGCCAAATAGGAGTCAAAGTCATTTTTCAAAGCCGTTTCTGCTTCCGTGCGCGAGTTGAGCCGCCCTTTGGTCGCTGCGCTGATGGCCTCATCATAGGCCGTGCCGCCCTTCTCATCGAGGACTGACATAAAGCGCTGCATGGCATCTTCATGGCCGCCCACTTTATTGATATAGTGCAAGAATACATACCCAACCGTATAAGGAAAATCCGTATCATCATCTGGATCATCATGCACGCCGTCAAATGTATCCGTAATATCACTAATATTTAGCATTGATAACGAATATTTCCGTTCATCATCAATACCATGAATGAATTCTGCAGAACCTTCACGGATATACTTGGGCAAGCTGGACATATCTGTGATATTGGCGCGCATGACTGCATGCGTCAGTTCATGCGCAATCGTACGGTCAAGATATGTAGCTCCCGCGCTGTCCGTAGAACCATTCACATCATTCTGATTGAGCTGATCGTAGAAATCCATATTTATAGTCAACGTCAGTTTACTGGTTACACCACCGATTGACTCAGATGATACATACGCCAGCTTATTGCCACCTTCATTCTTGAACTGCACATCCATCACTGTTACAGAAGCACCATCTTCCTGAAACGACATGCCGTAAGCATTCTTTACCATCTCCAGGCTGCGGGCGATCCATTCCGAATTCAGCGCCTTGATGATGGTCTGCTTGACATCGTCGGCCACATCTGCCGAACCGTCAAACAATGTCTTGCCGTTGAAGGTGACATTCGCGTTATCATCAATCTGGTCGATTGACTGATCCACTTCCTTCTGAATCGTGGCCCGGTCAGCATCGGTGTTAGTGTCATTGGCCGCATTGATGGCCTTTTCCTTCAGCGTCTTCAGGATTTCCACCGTAGAGCTGGCTGCACCTTCGGCCGTGCGCAGCATGCTGATGGCGTTCTGGGTGTTGTCGATGTCCTGCCCGAGGCCACGAATCTGTACGCGCATGCGCTCGGAAATCGCATAGCCGGAAGCATCATCTTCAGCGCTGTTGATCTTCATGCCAGAACCAACCTTTTTCAGCTGCTTGGACAATGTTTTGGTATTCTTATTCAACTCGTTCAACGCCCTTTGGGCCGACATATTGTTTTTGATAACCATGGACATGATACTTCCTCCTTGAAGTGCAACGTACAAACCTTATCCTTATCGCTCATATCTTATATCGTACAGACTAACCGAAATCTTAAATTTATTTCGCCCCTTTGTGAAAAATATCCTTTAGCTTTCCCCTGCAACTTGCTACAATGAATGTATCGACAGAAAAAGGAGCGATACTTATATGGACAACGGACTCACCCATTTTGACGAACAGGGGCAGGCCATCATGGTGGATGTCAGCGGCAAGAGCGAAACGCACCGCACGGCAGTGGCTTCCGGGCTGATCAAGGTCAGCCAGCCGGCATTCGAAGCCATAAAACAGGGCACGGCGGCCAAGGGGGATGTGCTAGGGGTTGCGCGGATTGCGGGCATCATGGCGGCGAAGAATACCAGTTCGGTCATCCCACTATGCCATCCGCTGCCGCTGGCCAAGTGCAGCGTGGATTTTGAAATGCTCGAAAGTGCCTGCGCCGTAAAGGCCATTGCCACCGTGAAGGTTACGGGACTCACTGGTGTGGAGATGGAAGCTCTGCATGCAGTGAGCACAGCGCTTCTGACCATCTACGATATGTGCAAGGCCATCGACAAGCGCATGGAGATCAGCGAGATCCATCTCGACCGCAAGAGCGGCGGCAAGAGCGGCGAATTTATACGCTGATACGCAAAAAATCAGACCGGTCAAAAATGACCGGTCTGATTTGATTAGGGAAAAGCAATCATAAAAATCTTATAAACTGCCCTTTACCAGAGCATTGGCCTCTTCGATTACCTGATGAGCCAGGTCAATGGCTTCGCCGCTGACGCGCATGCACTTGTCGGGGTTATGGAAGCCATTGCCGTTTTCAGCGGCTACCCAATCCCAGTACCACTGTGCTTCACGGAGTTTCAGACGGGCGCCTGCCAGCTGGTTGTCGGTTGCACCGGCATCCATGGCAGCCTTGACGGCCAGATGTGCCTTGGCTACCGTCTGACCTGCTACGCGCTGGAGCTTGAAGTTATTGTCATGGATGGTCTTGACGCGGGCGATCAGGGTTTCCTTGCTCTCATCATGGCACTTGAGGCAGGATTCCTCAGCCGTCTTGAGTGGGCTCGTCATCCAATGCGAGGTGTACTTCTGGCCATCCTCACGCATATAAGGCATATGGCAGTCCACGCAGGTCACACCGGCATCGGCATGAACGCTCGTGGTCCAGATCTCGAAGTCCGGATGCTGCGCCTTGAGCATCGGCGTCTTGGAGTCAGGATGAATCCAGTCTTCCGTGAATCCGCCGGCTGCACCGCTCTGATACCACTGGAACTGTTCTTCCGGCTCGTAGCCGCCGATGAACGGATGGCGTACTCTGCCGTCTTCTTTCATGAAGTAGTATTCGTTATGGCACTGGCCACAGACATAGCCGCGCATTTCATTATGGCTGGCCTTGCTGATATCAATGCCCTTCATGGCCATGGATTCCACGAAGCCCTGCTGGTAAACGCGCAGTTCCATGGTATCGGGATCATGGCAGGAGGAGCAGCCGAAGTAGAGGTCAGTACCTTCCACGGTGTCCTTGTTGGTATAAGGCGGCGTTGCCTCGGCAAAGGGTTTGGAGGCAAAATCCCAGCCGCTTTCCTTGTACCATTTGTCATACATCCAGGAGCTCTTGCAGACGATGCAGTTGCCCTTCTGCGGGCCGATGCGCTGGGAATTGATCTGGTCTACGCCAGCCCAGGTATGACCGCGGGCCACATCATACTGCACAGAGAATTTGTAACCTTTGAAATTTTCCTTGATTTCCGGCTGCATTTCAATGTAGGATTTGCCCGGATCGCTGCCGCCGTAGCCGGTAGGCGACTCACCACCCATATTGTTTTTCATGAAGGATTTGTATTCCAATGGATAAGCATCCTTATAGGCCTCTTTGCCCAGATGGGCGTAATTTTCATGGGATATTTCCTTCAGCTTGACGCTGTTGTCGTTGGGCGCTGCCCCCAGACGAACCACCACAAAGCCGAAGAACAGCACGCAGATGGCAACAATCCCTGCTAAGATTTTCTGTAGCTTACTCAACTTTTATCCCCCCTTCGAGATGATTCGAGCCGTGAGCAATCCGGCTATGGCACTTCATGCAGTCCGCACCGGTGTCCAGATCCACGCCGATGGCCGCATGGACATTGGCCATGGTGTTCTCATGACAGCGCAGGCAGTTGCTGTTCACCGTCTTCTTCCCATCCGCGGACAGCTTGATATGCGCCGGATAGTCCCTGAGCACCGCATGATAGGTGTCCACCATACCCGTGCGTCCCTTTTCGATCATGTAGATGGCCATATTGTCGTGAGGCAGATGGCATTCCACACAGTCCTGCTTTTGATGCGTGGACTTGGCAAAGGTCGCCGCCTCGCTCTTCATGGCATGGCAGGAACCGCAAAAAGCCGGCGATCCGGAAAAGGACATCATCCCGGCGCCGATACCGCACACCAGGAGGCCGATGGCAAATCCGCCCGCCAGACAGCCTAAAGTATGCTTCGAAAAAAACTCTTTGACTTCCACTTCCGCTCCCCTCCTCTCAATTCTGCCACCATTATATCATTGTTCAGAAAAATCTGAGGTTGCCACAGCAACCAAGAAAATAAATTTCTACAAAAATAAGAGGCTCAAAGGTAACACCTGCCTTTGAGCCTCGCTTACGATATTCCCTTATCATATAATTCCCTTTCCTGCCATTTCCTTCATGACAAGACCTTCCTCTAATCCCTTCGCCTGATCCATCCCCGAATCAGACCGATGCACTAAACGCCGAATCTGTTCCGACAGTCCCCGTCGCAGCTGTTCCGGCATAGGCTGTTGCCAGCCCATTCAGTCCCATAAGATGCGGCTGCTGCAAAACATTACCGCCTTCGAGCTTGGTTTCCGAAATCACTTTGCTTCCTTCCACCCGCTGAATGAGCAACGAACCATCTGAAAGCAGCTTGGTCAGAGTAACTGCGGAAATTCCCTTCTCCACATCCGAATCCGTTGCCTTCAGAGCAGTAAGACTGGCCAAAAGTTCTTCAAATGCGCTCTTTTTGGCATGGACGTTATAGTCCGGCCTGACTTCCTGCGCCTGTTGCTGCCAGTAATTGAGACTGCTGGTTGCCGCAATCGTATTGATGCTCATAAGATCCTCCTTTCTCCCAGCGTCAGGAAAAATCTCCTGCATAGATTCTATCGAACAAAATGGCCTAAAAATTAAATGCTTTTTGGGAAATTTAATCCATTTTTAATGAAAATTTTCCACTTCTTCCACCGTAGGAATGGATGTCTGCGCCCCCTGACGGGTAACGGCGATGGCCGAGGCCTTCGCACCGAAGTCAATCGCTTCTGCGAAGTTGCTCCCTGTAAACTGACTTATAAACGCGGCCAGGAAGCAATCACCGGCGGCCGTGGTGTCCACGGCTTTTACCTTATACGCCGGGAACTTTTCCACCTTGTCTTCCGTCACCAGCATCGTGCCATCGCCGCCCAAGGTCACCAGCACGTTTTTCACGCCTTTGGCAATCAGGGCTTTGGCCGCGGCCACCACTTCTGCCTCCGTGCCCGTAGGCAGGCCGGTCAGCAGGGCCAGTTCCGTTTCGTTTGGCTTGGTGATATCCACCTGGGCCCAGAGTTCATCGGGCAGATCAGCTCTGGCCGGTGCCGGATCGAGCACCACAGTCTTGCCATGTTTTTTGGCCAGTCTTGCGGCAGCGACCACCGATGGCACGGGGATTTCCAGTTGCATGACCACGGCATCGGCCTGCGCAAACAGTTCCTCCTGCGCCAGCACCAGTCCTTCATCGACGGCAGCATTGGCACCGGCAATCACGCTGATGCTGTTCTGACCGCTGTTCTCGATCTCGATGAAAGCCTTGCCGGTTTCCGTACCGGCAATTTTTTGGATGCCCTTTGTCGCCACAGCTACCTTTTCCAGATTAGCCAGCATCTGTTCCCCAAAGGTATCGGTGCCCACAGCGCCAATCATGGAAGTTTTCGCCCCGAGTTTTCCCAGCGCATAGGCCTGATTGGCTCCTTTGCCGCCGGGCACGAGCTTCATGCTCCGAGCCATGACCGTTTCCCCGGCCTGCGGGCGGCGATCCATATACACCGCAAAATCCATATTCAGACTGCCGACAACCAATACCTTATCCATAAAAATCCCTCACTGTTCCTGCATTGAATCCGTATTCATTAGTTCTGATGGGCCAGTTCCAGCTCCTCGCCTTCTTCAAGCTGAGCTTCCTTATGGAAGTACCAGGCGATGAAAGCAAAGCACACCACATTGATCACGAAGGAGAGCTGCATGGAGCCGGTGATGTCGGAGACATAGCCCTGGATAGCCGGCACGAAAGCCCCGCCGATAATCGACATGACGATGATGGCACCAGCCGTTTCCGTGTACTTCTTTTCCACGGCATCCAGCGTGCGGGCGTAAATCGTTGCCCAGCAGGGGCCAAAGAGGAAGCTGGCGAAGATAGCGCCATAGATAGCAGCCATGCCCGGTGCGAAAGCCACGACGAAGATATCCAGCACGCCGATGGCGGCATAGAGAGCCAGCACTTTGTTGGCCGAGAACTTGGTCATCAGGAAGTTGGCGATGAATTTACCCACAAAGAAGAAGATAAAGCTTACGACCATGTAGTTGGCAGCGGCACGTTCGTTGATGGTCGGATCGAGATGCAGGGCCAGGCGAATGGTGAAGGACCAGACAGCCACCTGCATGCCCACATAGAGGAACTGGGCCACGATACCGCGCTTGAAGCGGCCATTGCCAGCCAGATAGGAAAGCGTCTTGCCAATGCTGGGCACGCCTTCGGTGCTGGCACTCTTGACCTTGCATTTCGGATAGGCCGTCACGGCGAACAAGGCAAAGATACCGAGCAGGATATAGATCATGATATGGTAGGGTTCCAACGTATGCTGAAGCATTTCCATCTTATAAGCGGCAGCCTGCACGGCATCCATGCTGGCCAGCTGGCTGGCCATGGACTCGCCTTCCTGGAAGATCAGATACTTGCCCAGAAGGATACCAGCAATGGAGCCCAGCGGCTGGAAGGTCTGACTGATGTTCAGGCGCAGGGTTGCCGTTTCCTGGGGGCCAAGCATCGTGCTATAGGTGTTCACCGACGTTTCCAGGAAGCCCAGACCGATGGCAATGGCAAAGATGGCCACGAGGAACATGGTATACGTTGCCATATGGGAAGCCGGGAAGAACAGACTGCAGCCCGCGATATAGAAGCCCAGGCCGCAGAGGATGGCCGTCTTATAGGTCGTATTGCGGATGACCATGGACGCCGGAATGGAAATCAAGAAATAACCGCTGTAGAATGCACTCTGCACCAAAGCAGAAGCAAAGTCACTCAGCGCGAACACGCTCTTGAACTGCGTGATCAGCACATCATTAAGGCTGGCTGCTGCCGCCCAAAGGGGCACGAGGCAGGACAGCAGGATAAACTGGAACACCGGAATCTTACTGATATAACCATTGTCGTATTGTTCAATATCGTTACGCTTACCAAACAGCATTTGGTATACCTCCTAAAATCTCGTTCATTTCACGGCAGGTGCCGCCGTACTGCCACGGACGACAAAATCCGTGTACATCTGGGTTTTCGTATGGATGCTGCGGGGATTTTTCGCCAGCTGCAGCAGTTTCTGCACAGCCAGTTCCCCCAGTTCTTTCGTATGTACCTTGATGGTCGTGAGCCCCGGCGCGCAGACACGGCTGAACTCGATATCATCAAAGCCGATCACCGACACATCTTCAGGCACGCGCAGCTGATGTTTCTGCAAGGCCTGCATTACGCCCAAAGCCACCATATCATTATAGGCCACAAAGGCCGTGGGCAGCTCTGCGCCTTTTTCCAGCAGCTGGTCAAAGTATTCATAAGCTCCGGTAATGGATACCGGTAAACTGAATACGCATTTTTTATCCAATACCAGATCGTGCTTTGCCAGCCCCTGCTCATAGCCCTGATAGCGTTCCCCGCCATTAGGAGAAGCCACATCGCCCTGCAGGTAGCCGATTTTCTTATGCCCCAGGGACACCAGATAGGAAACCGCCCGCTCCACCGACTTGCTGTTTTCCATCAGCACGCTGTGGAACGGCAGATCATCAAAATTGCAATCCAGCAGCACCAAAGGAATATCCGTTGCCGCAAAGGCCAGCGCGTCCTTTTCATTGAGCTCCGTCCCCACCAGCAGCAGGGCCGCTGACGGATCTTCGAGCAGGAGCTCCACCTGCTGGGCATAGTCTGCATCATGGCGGTAGAGGTTCACCAGCTTGGCCTCCATGCCATTTTCCCGGCAGGCATTCGTGACGCTTTCGAGAAGATTGTTGAAAAAGGGCGCATCCGAGAGGATTTTCCCCGAATCATGGTAAATCACCAGCTTGATGCTCTTGATCTTGTTTTCCGTGATATAGCCGCATTCCTTGGCAATGGCCAGGATCTGCATGGCCGTATCATGGTTGACGCCCTTCTTGTTGTTGAGGGCATTGGACACCGTCGCCGGCGAAAAACCGGATAATTCACTGATCTTCTTGATATTGACCTTCACGCGCATTCACTCCTGTTAAAAGACAACCCCCGCCCGCAGGATGACATTCGGATAAGGCGTGAACTCACCGGTGCGGATGGCGAACCGGGCCTTGGCGGATAATTTCTTCAAGTCATCATGGGGCATATACTCATATTCTACATCCCCCAGTTTCTCCTTGATGTAACCATGAAGCTTCGGATTGTGCTCCTCGATCTCCTCAGCCAGATAGCAGCCTTCCACGGCAGCTTCCGTGAGCAGCGCATCCATAACCTGCTGGAACGTGGGTACCCCCTTGGTCACAGCTAAATCAATCACCGTGACTCCCGGCGGAATCGGCATTCCCGCGTCCCCAACCATAAACAGGTCCTTATGGCCAAGTGCGGCCACACAGGCCGATAACTGGGCATGTAATATTCCTGACTTTTTCATTATCGTTTACCTCCCCTGTTACTGTCAAATTCACTATATAAATATTTGGCCATTTATTTATATATTTTTCAGATTTATGTGTATCATTATAATCTTATCCCTAAATCAAGTCAATAGTTTTTCGTATGTTTTTTTATTATTTGTCCATAAATCTCTATATATCTAGGTCACATGTCCTTTTTTATGATAACATATGCAAAAAGTCATGTAAATATTTTTATAAATATTTACATGACTTTTTATAAATCTATTTAAAAAGCTTCATGCTCCCTAAATGTTCTGTCCCATCGTGTAAAAGCGATTTTTCCCATTCCCCTGTGCTGTTGCTTTCCCTATATCCACCATATTCTTTATCAATTGGTTCGCCTTGCTGCGAGACACTCCTGCAACACGTTCAACATCCTGCCGGGTAAAGTTCTTTTTCTCTTGCAAAAGCGTAAGCCAATCATCCTTTCCTTCAGATACTACTGCACCACTTGTCTGTTGGTTAAAGTTCCGATTCGGTAAAGTAATCCGGAACGCATGGTCACTTGCCTCTAATTTCGGTACCATCCCGGAGTCCGTGTAGCTTTCAAAAATCTTTGGTATGCCCGTCCCATAAGCCTCAATCAAACGCAGACGATAGAAAATCGCCGCCATCTTCTCATTGCGGCATTCAGATACACCTAAGCGCAAGTCATCCATATTTAGTCCCTGCACCAGTCCACCAA
This sequence comes from Pseudoselenomonas ruminantium, assembly GCF_900104055.1. Classification (GTDB taxonomy): domain Bacteria; phylum Bacillota; class Negativicutes; order Selenomonadales; family Selenomonadaceae; genus Selenomonas_A; species Selenomonas_A ruminantium_C. The sequence continues at coordinate 2,594 of NZ_FNJQ01000012.1, read as the reverse complement.
GAGAAACAAACTCCACCCGATCATGGAAAATATTGATGATTGTGCTTCCACTATATGAATATTCCCTATGTATCAATGTATTGAGCAAAGCCTCTCTCAGCGCCACATCAGGATAATCCGTCTGGTCCACCCGCAAAAGCCCCTCAAACTTTGCCCCCAGCTGATTATACTGTTCCAGCATGGCATAGGCATCCTGCATTTGCGTTATGAGCGAGCCACTGAATTCGCGCCGATTCTGAAACGGTGCTGTTTTGGCCGTCCCCGCAAACACTGCTATTTTCAGTTCATGAGGACATTCCTCCGATAACAGCAATGCTAAATTCGTATAGATGCCATCACGGTTTTTCAGCCCTAAAGTCATAAACTGCTGTTCTCCCAACGGAATTTCCTTCTTCGCAAAAAATGCCTGCAATGCCGTAAACGTAAGTTCTTGCCGCAGGGAACGGCGATTTTCATACCGCTCCCCATCACTAGCCACAATCATGGCACGAATGGCATCCTCTGAGGCTGGAATCGTTGCAGCACCATGCCGAATAAATACGCCTTCCGGCCGAATCCCTTTCCCCTGCAAGTAATAAGGCGCATGGGTTCCCTTCTGCACGGTTAGCTTCAAAACTGATTTTTGCTCCAGTTCAATGATGTCTAATTCCACAAACATCGTCAAGTCAGGCTTGATTGCATCGTGTATCATACTGGTTACTTGCAACATTGCCTGATCCGTATCTTCTATACCAATGACCGTACCATCATCAGCTATACCTACATATATCACGCCACCATTGGTATTGGCAAAGGCAATGACTTCTTTCTTTAAATCAGGAACAACCATCTGCTTCAGTTCCAGTGTCACACTTTCCTTGAATTCCATTATTCTTCCTCCGTTCTACCATCTTTCTACCATTCTACCATAAATTATAGAAGAATGGTAGAAGAAAAAGTTCCACAGATTTGTATCTTCTTATCTTCCACCTAGATTCACGCCTAACAAAAATAGCACTTGCCAATCGCTATGGCAAATGCTAAAATTAACCTAAGGATGGCGTCGCCCAGCGGTCGCCCTCGTACGATTTATAATTTAATAAAGTAAACCGCCGTAGTTTGGTCGCTAGGGGCGGTTTATTTTTTTATCACTATCTAGCGCATGAACGCCACTAACAAACGGTTCAATTCTCCCTGATCATCTCCATGCATCGTCTCTCTTGCCGAATGCATGGCCAGCATTGGCACGCCGATATCCATGGTGCGCATGGGCACGAGGGCGGAGGCGATGGAGCCCAGGGTTGAGCCGCCACGGCTATCGCTGCGGTTGACGAAATGCTGCCATTTTATATCATTGGCCTCGCAAAGTCCGCGCACGATGGCGACGGCTTCCGTATCGCCGGCATAGCTCTGGCTGGCGGCCTGCTTGAGCACCACGCCGCCGCCCAGCACCGGCCTATGGCTCGGATCGCATTTCTCCATGTAATTGGGATGCAGGGCATGGGCCACATCCACCGAAAGCATGAAACCGCCCGCAATATCGGTGAGCATCTCTTCCTTCGTCCTGCCCAAAGCCAGATAGATGCGCTCGAGCACCTGCAGGAGCACGGCTGAACCAGCCCCCTGCTTGGTGCGGCTGCCCACTTCCTCATTATCGAACAGCGCCGCCATGCGCAGGCCGGCACATTGACTCTCTGTGGCCATGATCCCTTCCAGACAAGCCACTACAGAAGTCAGATTGTCCAAACGCGGTGAGGAAACAAATTCTTCCTGCAAGCCGCAGACAGAACCTTCCTCATAAGGATAGACCGAAAGTTCATAGGATAGGATTTCTGACTGGTCAACTTCCATTTCTCCAGCCAGCCATTCCAGAAAGAACTCTGACTTTAGTTCTTCCCCACCCATTGTTGCCAACGGCAGCATATCCGTCTGGGCATTGAGTTTGCCTTTTTCATTGACCTCCCGGTCCATATGGATGGCCAGGCTCGGAATCGTCAGCAAGGGGCGGTTGAAATTGACCAGCCGCACTTCCGGTGCAAAGGGATCTGCGCCGCGCAAGGCCACCTTGCCCGCCAGCGCCAAAGGCCGGTCCAGCCAGGTACGCAGCATCATGCCGCCGTATTTTTCCACATTGAGCACGCCATAGCCCTCTTTGACCATACCCGCCTGCGGCTTCAGGCGAAAACAGGGGAAATCCGTATGGGCTGCGGCCAAACGCAAGGGACCATCACCCTGCCCGATGACAAAAGCGAGCAAGGTGGAATCAAAGGCTTTGACAAAATACCGCCCGCCAGCCTGCAGCTGCCATTTCTCCGTCAGCGAAAGTTCGGCAAACCCGGCTCCAGACAATTTCTCGGCCGCCGCCTGCACCGTATGATAGGGCGTGGGCGCCGCCTTGATAAAGTCCAATAATTCCTGTACATCTTTATTCATATCCATCACAGCTTTCTTCAAGAATATACCCCCATTGTAACATAAAAAAAGCCGCTGTGAACAAGTTGCAGTTTGTAGTTGCGTGCTTAAACGCAATTGGTTACAGATTTGTGAGGCGGAGGTGGGGATACTTCTTCGCCACTTCACTAAATGACCCGCCAGCAGAAGTACGCAGTTTCTAG